>JBDNFB010000085.1:0-6330 GCA_041690055.1 Myxococcota bacterium
CTCTCCTTTCGTATCGCCTCATGGACATTCCCCGGTCAACCCGCGTAACGCGCCGCGAGAAGGGGGTGCGGTAGGCTACAAGCAACCCGAACCGGACCGGACATCACGCCGAATGTCGATTCCCGACACACCGAACTCGCCTGCATCTTCGCCCGCGCCCGCGCCCCAGGCGTCGCCTCCGTCCCCGTCGGCCGGAAAGCGTTTGCGTGCGCTGTGGAAGAACCCACAGATTCGGTACCCGATATTGGTCCTGGTCTATCTGATCGTCGTCGGCTCAACGTTCAACGCGTTCTATGCCGAGCTCCGCCCCGCTCTCGCCGCGCTCGAAGAGTTCACCGCCAAGACTGTGTATGGATTGATGCACGTCTTTTCCGATCATATGAAAACGCGCGGCAACCTGGTGACCTACTCCGGCTTCTCCGTTTCCATCATTATCGAATGCGTTGGCCTGCTCGAAATGCTGATCTACTCGGCCTGTGTCCTCGCATTCCCCGCGTCATGGTCAGCGCGACTCTGGGGCGTACCGCTCGGCTGCCTCGCGATCTTCGCCTTCAATGCGCTGCGCATAGTGACCCTGCTTCTGGTCGGCCGGCATTGGAATCATGCCTTCGATTTTTTCCATGTGTATTTCTGGCAGGCGACGCTGATCGCGATGATCGTGAGCGTTCTGTACGGCTGGATCCGCTTCTTCGTGCCGCATCCGCCCTTGCCTGCGCCCTTGCCCTTACCCAAGCCCTCGCCCTCGCCCTCGCGGCGGGTGAGCTGAGATGCGACGTGCCTGCCTGCTCGCCGTCGTCCTTTTAGGATTCGTCGCGATTACGATCGTACTCACCTGGTTTTGGACCGAGTGGGGGAGGCAGGCCTACGGCCAGTTTCTGCGCGCCGTCGCGCCACCGATCTACGATCTAATCGGATTCGGCGATGCGCGTGTGGGCGCCTTTCGACATCGCTACATCAACTTCATTCCCTTCGTCGGACTCGTCCTCGTCACCCCGGGCATAGCGATCAAGCGACGCGCGACCGGTCTATTCGGCGGCCTCTTCGCGCTCTTCGTCGGGCATCTCGTGCTCAACTTGACCGAGCGCATGCAGCCGGGATCGCACCTCCCCTTTGTGCCGTCCCTGGTCTCGGACGCCCTCCCCCTGATGATCTGGGTCATCGTCGCCTGGCCCGCTCTCGCTCCCTTCCTCCCCAAACTGGCAGAGGAAGGTGAGGAAACCAAGGAGAGTGAACAGCCGCCCACTGGCTGACTGGCAGCTCGCTGTAGTGGGTGGTGTAGTGCCTGGTGTAGTGGCTGGGGCAGTCGCCCGCGAGTTCCCCGACTATTGGCTGAAGGTCTCGTCCATCAGCCGGCGGTTCGGGACGGTCCATTTATTCGTGCCGTCCCGGAAGGTCGTGGCGATCGGACCGATCTGCTCCACGATTCCGCGGCGACCCTCGAGTTCAACCACTTCGCCCTCGGGCAAAGTCTGTCGAAGGTAATGCCCGGCAAGGATCGCGGAGACGATATCCCGAGAGCCGAGGGCGAAAGCGAGTCCCATTCCGGCCGTGATCGCGGCGACGGTCACGGTGATGACTGTGATCAGGATCTGGGTATCGACGCCGAGCTGCTCCAGGGTCACAACCACCACCATCACGATAATGCTCGTCTGCGCGACAGCGCCGAGGCCTTTGGCGTAAGAAAGATTCGCGGCAGCTGCGGCAGAGCTGACGACATTGCCTATGAACCTCGACAGAAATACGCCTGCGGCCAGAATCAGCGCCGCGGAAATCACAGCCGGGATGTAGCCAAAGATCCGCGTGATCGCGTTGGTGATTGCCGTGAGTCCAAGAATCTCGGCGGCACCCATCACAAAGCTGATCATCACGAGCCAATAGGCGACCGACCCAATGATGTGTGATGGCTGGGCCGACATCGATGCGTTCTCGAGGGTTTCCATAAAGCCCGAGCGCTCCAGCAAGCCGTCGAGAGAAACGCTCACCGAGCGAACGAGGATCGCGCGCAAGAGCTTTGCGATGATCCAGCCCAAGAGCAGAACGAAGAGCGCGCCTACGATCTTGGGCAGGTATTCAATCGTCCCGGCCGTCACGTTAGTCATCATGTCGATGAGCATCTGCTTGATTACGTCAAACTGTTCATTCATCGTGGCTGTCCCGATTAGTCTCGTCCGAAGAGAGACGGTCATTGGCGCTCAGAGCGCTAAGAGTACTAGGAGTGTCAGAGGCGCTAGAACTAGAGGTATTAGAAGAAGGCGACGTCGAGGTAGAAGTCGAGGCCGAGGAACCGCGCACACGCTCTCGGCGTACCGGCTCATGCCCAAAGAAAGAGGCAAACAGATCAAGGATCGGCGCGCAGAAGCTCATGAGGAAGACGAAGGTCGTCAGATCGAGCAAGTCTCGACTCGTGAGTTCAGCTTCGGCTTTTCGAATCGTCCGATCCGGGAGTTCATCCGGCGGGTCGGGGAAATCTTCGCTGAGAATGCCTAGCAGTTCGCGGGCGAGCTCTTCGTCGTGTTGATCTTCGTCGAACATGACTTAGCTGCCTCCTTTTTCGTTCTTGTCGAGCGACTCGCCAGTTCTTGACTCATACAGCTCGCGCAGCTTCTTCGAACCCCGCGAGACCCGCATCTTCACGGCGGACTCCGAGAGTTCGAGTTCGAGGGCAATCTCTGGATAGGAATACCCCTCGATGAAACGCATCATGAGCGGCATGCGCGTTCCGGGATCAAGCCTGTCGAGCAGCTCAAGGACCAGCGCTCGAAGCGCCGCATCCGGTGGCTGGGGATGCTCGACCGGCGGCGCCTTCTCCTGGGCGGCCTGCCGTTTACGCGCTTCGCTGGCTCGCCTTCGCAGGATCATGCGGCAGGCGTTCAGGGTGACGGTATTCAACCAATGGATGAAGGGGCGCTCGAAGCGGTAGCGCTCGATCGTGCGGAACACGGCGAGGAAGACATCCTGAACCGCCTCCTCGGCGTCGGCGGTCGAGCGCAGGATCCCGTAGGACCGTCCATATACCCGGCCCGAGTATTTCCGGACCAGCTCGTTATAGGCGGCGGTACCGTAAGGCAGCTCGGATTGGCATCGCTCGACGAGCTCGCGACCTCCATCCTCCAGCCCTTCGGTCGTCACCGGAATCCCCCGTTTCTTTACCCCAATCACGAATCTTGCCGCTCTTCGTGGCCTCGCGCATCACTTGAATTCCGACTCAGCGAGGCCCAAAGCCCCTCGAACGTGGCCCAGCGAACCAGGTCCGTCATCAAGATCCAGCCGCGGACCCGACGGATCGCGAGGTTCGGCAGATCAGCACGGGGCAGAGGGATCGGCGCCTCGGCTTCCTTCTGCAGGATTGCTTCTAGATCGGGGACGCGTTCGCGCGACATTGCACTCCTCAGGCTCCTGAGGGGTGAATGCAGACCTCTAGCCGACCGTCACTGGCAACAAGCCAAGGCAGAATTCGACTAGCGCCGGCAATCGACTCCAGGCGGGGCGTAGAGCACGCGCCCATCGCCTCCGACGATGCAGCTACCCCTGCTGCGGCTAGCTGAGGGCGAATCCGATGCGGGCCGGGCTTGGCTGCGCACCTCTTGCGCCTTTTGCGCCGCTGGCCGCTTCTTTGCCTCTCGCGACTTGCGTTGGGCCGACGGCTTCGGGGCCGTTGGGCCATCGCCTCGGCAGCGCGTTCCAGCAGGCCGGAAGATCACCTCTCCGCGAACACCGTACATGCAGGCTTTGCCCAACGTCCGGGTACCAAAATTTTCCGCCGGCGGCGGATGACCGATCTCTTGGATCGCCTCATCGTCGCCCGAATCCGCATCCGAGGCGTTCCTGGCCAGCCAGTCGGGTTCATCTTCCCCGTCGTCAGATCCGGCGCTTCGACTTGACGCCGCAACGTTCCGGGAGGTCTCAGAGAAGGAATCTCCCCCGCGCTTCGCCCCTGACGCTCTCGACTTCTTCTCGGACTCGACCTTACGTTGCAGCGAGGATGAGGAACGGCGCGTCGGGGTCGCACGTCGGCGCATGCTCGTTGGGCCGCGGATTACCGAAGTCGCCCGACCGCTTCGCAGCGGACTGCGCTTCAACCGCCAAGGGCGCGAGGCAGAACAGGCCCATTAGAGCGACGACGCCGATGCCCCGGGCCCATTCTTTGCTGTTTTTTGATCTGGCTGAGTAATTGCCTGCCATCTCCTTAGTGTCGGATCCTACGCGTCAGTCCTGAACCATTCGCACCCTCCGAAAGCGGCTCTGCCGGGAGACTGCCTACCCTGCGCACCTCCGAGATCGGCCTTAGACTCTGCGCTTCAACAGGAGAGAAACTTTTCATGCCCGAAACAAATCCCGAACTCGGCTTCTACGCCCTCGCAGGACAACCGGAGTCCCCTCGCGACCTCATCGCTGAAGTGCAACAGGCTGAGGCGATGGGCCTCGGCACGGCCTTCTTGTCCGAGCGCTACAACCAAAAAGAAATCTGCACCTTGAGCGGTGCCGCTGGCGCCGTGACCGAGAAGATCAGAATCGCCACCGCCGCAACCAACCACAATACCCGCCATCCAATCGTGAGCGCCGGCTACGCCCTCACTATGCATGGCCTAACGGGCGGCCGCTTCGTGTTCGGGATCGGCCGCGGCATTGTCGCCATGCAAAAAGCATATGGCATCGGCACAATCACGACGGCCCAGCTGGAGGATTTTGTCGGCCTAACGAAACGGCTGCTCGCGGGCGAGGCTGTAATCGGTCACGACGGCCCAGTCGGCGCGTTCCCCTATCTCCAGCTCGGCCCCGATGTCGCGGACGAAGTGCCCTTCCTGCTCGTTGCCTTCGGCCCGAACTCTTTGGCTCTTGGTGGGCGATGCTTCGATGAGGTTGTTTTGCATACCTACTTTTCCGACGAAACGACCGCCCGCTGCGTTCGCACGGTCAAGGAGGCTGCGGAGAAAGCGGGCCGGAACCCAGACGACGTGAAGGTTTGGTCCTGCTTCGCAACGATCGGGGACCATATCCCGGAAGATAAACGACTCATGAAGTCTGTGGGGCGCCTGGCAACCTATCTCCAAGGCTACGGCGACCTGCTCGTTGATACGAATGGCTGGGATCGCGACCTGCTCGAACGCTTTCGAGCGAACGAAATCGTCTCCACGTTTCGAGGCGGAATAGATGTGCACGCCACGCGCGAGCAGCTGGAACAGATCGCCGAACTCATTCCAGAAGAATGGCTCTCCTACTCAGCCACCGGAAGTCCGCAGCAATGCGTAGCGGCTGTTCGAAATCAGCTCGACCTCGGCTGCGATGGTGTGATTCTGCACGGCGCATCGCCTTCTGAGCTGGAGCCGATCGTCGCGGAATATCGACGCGGTCGTTAGAGCAGAGGGGGCGATCAATGAAGGCGAAGAGCGCGAGTAATTTCCTATCGATCTTGGCAAAGCGCGACAAGGGCCGAGGAGCCCTTGGGCGCCACAGCTTTCTTCTGGCCTCGCTGATCATCCTGCTCGTCGCCTTACCGATCCTCCAGATGGCGACAGGGGGTCGGACCGGTTTTCCAGCGCTGCTGACGCTGGTCCTTGTCGCGACGATCTTCGTCAACAGCCGTCAGCGCTCGATCTACGTGATCACCGCGATCGCTGCGCTGTTCTCGATTTCCGGGATCAGCTATGCGGAATTCGCTGAATCCGATGTGATCCGAAGGGTTTCACAACTGATCGGGTTGGGACTGCTCAGCTTTACGACGTTGTTGATGTTAAACAGCCTGCTTCAAGAAGAGAAGGTCTCTGAGGACACGATCGTCGGCGGCATCTGCATCTACCTGCTTGTCGGACTCTGCTTCGCGGTGGCCTATATCCTGATGATCGACTTGGCCCCGGGCTCTTTCATAGCCGGCGACAAGGTGATTCAGATCAGCGGAGCGATGCCCAGCGCGCACGCCACATCGATGCTCTATTTCAGTTTTGTCACGATGACGACGCTCGGCTACGGAGACATCGCCCCGAGTAGCGATTTTGCGCAGATGTGCGCGGTCACCCAGGCGATTATCGGTCAGCTCTACCTGACCATCTTCCTCGCACGCCTTGTCGCGCTCTACGTAAGCCGCGATCGCCGTCTCAAGCGCTAGTCCGCTCATTGGAATCGACGCCGAGTTTAGAACAGGATCTACCGGACGAGCCTTTTTTGACTCGAACAAGGCCTGCCTCTTTGCATGAGACGTGGACAGTTAATTGCGCCTCTTCGCCCCAAGCAAACGCCGAAGTCCGCGTCTCTGCTACGGATTCTCTCCTAAATCGCATACCTCGCGCGATGCGGCGAGCACCGCTCGATCGCTCGCGTCGGGATCCGGCCGAA
>JBDNFB010000086.1:0-120999 GCA_041690055.1 Myxococcota bacterium
CCCTGACCAAATCGAGACGTGCCCAACTCGACCCAGGCATTCACGAAAAGGGGATCGAGTTCCACAGCTTCCTGATAGGCGGCCACAGCTTCTTCGGACGCGCCCGCAACCTGACGCATACGAGCCAGAACCAATTTGAATTGAGCCGAGGGTTCCGATTTCGCGAGCCGCTCTTCGATTCGCGCAAGCGCAGAGTCGCCGCGCCCCGTATCGTGCTGAAAACGAGCCCATTGAGAGAAGGCTTCGTACTGAATCGGATCGGAGAAGTTGGCAGTCTCTTCGAGGTACGCAATCGCCGCCGGAATGCCCTCGCGCTCGGCAATCGAAACGCTTGCCTCGCGATAGGCTAACCCCACGTAATCTCTAAATCGCGCGAGGTCTTCAAGCGTCGCTTTCGCGCTGTCGAATGCACCGATCCGTGAAGCCACTTTCGAAAAGAAGAGCAAAGCTTTCGGGTCATCGCCATTCTGCCCGAGCAACGTCGATACGGTTTCAGCCGCAGCGACCAAATGACCTTCGGCAGCATGCAGACGGCCAAGCACGAGACCCGCATCGGACCCCGTTGGCGCCGCACGAAACGCGTCCCGGTAGAACGAAAGACCTTGGTCGAACTCGCCCAGCTCCATTGATGCACGTCCAGCCAGATATCGCGCGCCGACATTCGAGGGCCAATACCGAAAGGACTCTTCGAAGAGCTCGAGCGCCTCCGCGGGCTGATCCTGCTCTAACCGAAGCCGGGCACGGAGTAGGAGGGGATAGACCTCCTCCCCTTCACGCTCGGAATCGAAGCTCGCAATCAGCTTCTCGGCCTCGGCCTCCTGACCGGTCCGGATCAAGAGATCACCGAACCCGAAACGACCCTCGGCGGGCAGCGCGGCCCAGGAGAATTCAGGAGAGTCCGGTGCGTGACCGAAACGTTTCTCAATCGCCCGATCCGCGATTTCCTGCGCACCTTCGAGATCGCCCCAATCGATGCGATGATCGGCCAACAAGAAGAGTATTCCCGGATCATCGAACTGTTCAGCGGCCGCGTTCAAGATGCGCGCTGTGTCTTCGCGACGTCCTGCCTTCGCGTATCGATTTGCGAGTGCGAGATGAAGGCCAGATCCCTTGTCCGCGTTGCGGGTCATCGAATCTTCGAGCACTGCGATCGATTCTCCGGGAGCGCCGCTTTCATCCAGAAAGAGTGCCCAGGGAAACAATACAGTGGGCTCGTCGGGAAACTCCGCCAGACATGCCTCGAACATCTTCCGCGCGCGCGCGCGCTGATCATTATGAGCTTCGAAGAGCGCTGCAGAAGCGCAGTAACCACCCCGTTCGGGTCTGGACAAATTCAACCGGTCGACAAGTTCGGCCAGCTCTCCGACGGCGGTTCGCGCTCTGTCCACATCATCCATTTCGATCAAGACCGTGATGCGCGCTTCAACGGCAGCGATCTCCTTCGGCATCATTTCGATGATCGTATCAAGATCAACGAGCGCACTTTCATAATCGAGGGAACGCTGATAGGCGCGCGAGCGAAGCCGGATCAGTCGAAGGTCCTTTGGAGCTTGCTCGATCAGCCGATTGAGTTCCTCAATCGAGGTCACCGGGTCGCCGCCCGTCAAAAGCGCCCTTGCGTAAAGGAACGCCGCATCCGAATCAGCCGCCGCCCCCTCAGCCGCCCGGGCCAGCGGCCAAACCGCCAGCGCGGTATTTCCCACTTGAAATAGCGCTTGGCCATACAGCAGGCTGACCTGAGGATCGACTTCGCGCTGCGAAACCATCTTCTGGAGCGAATCTACGACTTCCTGGGCGCGTCCCTGACGGAGACTCTCCGCCGCCTCACGAAGCAGACTCGCCTCCTGCTCTTCTCCCCAATCCGCCGGCAACGCGTAATCGGGAAGCGTCCCCGGGGAATCATCGGAAGCGGACGGATCCCCCGAACAACCCAACACCTGCACCAGCGAGAGCGTGAGCAGTACTAGGGCAACGGACGAGCAATGACGAGGCAGCTTCAGAGGCCCTAGCATGAAGTCGTTCGGGCCCGATTCTGATGACTGGCCGTCATACGGATCGCCCCTCAACCACCAGTTTTCAGTAGACATTTGCCTCGCCCTGGGAATAGAATGATTTTGGTCAGTAGAAGTTGGGTGACCCTACGGGTTTTCTCTCGGATGCGAAAGCAGATTCCAGGACCACCGCTGGTCACTCTAGTTCTTAAAATCAGGGATGAAGAAAACGGCGGTCTTGAAAGAATTTCAGGAACGCCTCCGGGGCGGACTACTCGATGCCCCACCACGAGCGACCCAATGTGTCGCGAAGGAGAATGCAAAGTGCAATCAATGAAGTTAACCCGAGCACTCGGCAAGCTTGCCGTCGTGTCTCTCGCAGTTTGTTTCGCTGCGCCTGCAATCGCTCAGGACCTCCGCTTGTACCAGGGGACCCTGCAGTTAGGCTTTGGCGATCCGAATAACCAGACGCTGACGGGTAGCACCCCTCCGGCCGACCTTGCCAATAATGGTGTTCCGGCATGCGCCAATGCGAACCCGTTTATTCCGGCCACGATCGCAACTCTTCCGGTCGGCGGATTCGTCGATCAGGGAACGGGCTCAGTCCCGCGCTCGCTGATGTTTGCTGGCTATGCGCCCGTCGACTGGGTCGCGCAGTCAGGCGGCGGTCAGGCTCCGGTACTCGATTCGACCTGTATCGTTCAGTTCCCGCCGTGGCTCGCTAACAACGCATTGCGAAGTCGCGTTCAGTTTGGCGATCAGATTTGGCCTGGCAACGCGTACAACGCGGCCGGCACCCTGGCGACAGGCGCCCCGGGCGGAACACTCTCCGCCGGTGGTGGCATCGATGTGCCCGGAACGTACAACCAGACGTTCTACGGCACCAACGGTGGTCAGGTTCGCTTGACGAACGGTCCCGCAGCCTTCGGCGGCGGCGTCCCCGTGAATGGCAATGGCGACGTCCAGCTCGGCGTCAACTTGGTCAACACGAACGGACAGACGCCTCCCGGTCCTCTTTCAACCTTCGGTGTCCAGGACTACGCGAACGCGTTTCTTCCGACGGGTCCTTCCGGATACGGTACGGGCCTGAAGACAGGTCCGAACCCGACGGGTTACCAGGCTGGGAACGAGTATACCTGGGTCGTCCGCACGCCCGGTCCGATGGGTGCGGCTTCAACGATTCCACTGACGGCGAACCTGGGCTGGTCGCAGGGTATCACCCAGCAGATCCAGGTCGGGCCCTCCACCTTCCTTCCTCTCACCACGATGGGCGACTTTGAAGGCATCTTCCACAAGTGGACGACGGGTATGGTTGAGCACACGGATATGTCGGGTAACTACACGACGGTCCGTGCCGCGACGGGACATGACTGGACGGCAGCGGACTTCGCTGCCAACTCAACGTCCACGAACACCAACTTCGGTACGACCCGCAAGCTTCAGTTGGTCACGCCCTGGTCGGCATCGATCCTGAAGACAGGAACCGGCCCGTTCGCCGCGAACCTCACCGGGCTGCCGGACTTCGGTTTCGGTGGTCTCGCGATCCTCACCCTCGACATTGCCCCGGTTCCGGAACCGGGAACGCTGTCGATGCTGGCGTTCGGCGCATCCGGCCTGATCGGTCTGGGCGCGATTCGGCGACGCAACCGCTAAGGCGGAATCGCAGCTGAACGGTCTTGTCTTAAGTAGTAGAAAGTTGAGATAAGGCATTCAGGGTGTACAGAATTCAGGGCGGCGAATTCCTTCGGGAGCGCCGCCCTGTTTTTTTGTCTCGGGCCCAATTTTCCGCGGGCTGCTTCTCAACCCGGCGGCGGTTGGCGGTATCGTCGTCAGTCTCGGGCCATCACGATATTGTGAGCGCGACCGACCAAGCGGGGTAGCCGAGCGAAATGGCTGAATCCAACAAATCACCCACCGCGCCCGCTACCCAAGATCCGAGCGCGGCAATCACAACCCCGTTCTGGGACGGGTTCCTGTCTGGCGGATTCTCGCTCGTCGCGATGGTTTCGCTGCTGGTCTACGAATTGGCCTTTGGCGGCGCTTCGTCCTTTCAAGCCGGCGATTGGATCGCACTAACGATTCTGATCAACACCCCGCATTTCATGGCGTCCTATCGCGTTCTCTACGTCTCTCGCGAGCAAATCGCGGCGCATCAATGGGCCACGATCTTCGTGCCCCTGATGCTCGTAAGCGTGATCGTATTATGTGCCTCGGTGGATCAGCCTGGCCCGATTCTCCACTGGCTCATCCTCGCGAATTCGATCTACCTGGCTTGGCACTACGCAGGTCAGACCTGGGGCATGGTCGCGTCTTTCAGCCACATGGCCGGGCTCCAATACACTCCCAGAGAACGCTTCCTACTTCGCGCCGGCCCCCGCGCGCTCCTCACCCTCCATGTACTTTTCGCGCTGACCGGCCGCTTTCCACCCAGTGCATGGATCGACCCCAAGACCTACGTGTCCGGTTTCACGATGGTCACGCAACTCGTTCTCGTCATAATCGGGCTGACGATCGGACTCGGCGCGTGGGCCTTCTATTCGGCGCGGGCCAGGAGCGGTCGCCTACCTCTACGCGTCGTGCTCCCTTGGGCAGCCCTCTACGTCTGGTATCCATTCTGGTATTTTGTACCGGGTGGGTTTTTCTTCGTGCAGCTCGCGCATGCACTCCAGTACCTGGCCTTCCCTCTGCGCATCGAAGTCAATCGATACGCGGCACAGGCTCCTCGCACGAGCGCTCAAAAAAAAATCAGAGCGGGCGCGGTGTACATTGGACTCGTTCTCGTCGGTGCCGTTATTTTGCACGGACCACCGCTGGCGACGCATGCGCTAGGCCAAGGTTGGTATTCGACCGGAACTATTCGAATGATCCTTGTGGCTCTCACGAGCTGCGTGGGCATTCATCATTACTTCGTTGATGGCGCGATCTGGCGGCTTCGCAACCCGGAGGTGCGCAGACAACTCTTCAGCCATCTTCCTGAGCGGCCTGCGTAACACCAAGGCGCGTCCGGCCGCAATCCGACCCGAGCACAGGCGGAGGTCCGGGGCGCATCCCTCGCAATCAATTATCGCCGTAGATGTCTTCGCCGAGCGGTCTCGTAAAAAGGAAGCGTGACGGATCGAGGACAAAAAGATCCAGCGTCTCAGCGAAGATTCCCCAATTCGGGTCGGAAGCCAGCCCCACCGCATTCAGGGTCGCAACGGACGACTGCCCCAGTGCATTAAAGAACGTAACCGGCAGGTAGACCAGGGAACCCGCAGCGAGTCGAATAGCGCCCAGCGGGCGAAGCACTGTCGCGTCCAGCGATTTCGCAATCCAATCTCCGTCGACGTTGGCAGCTTCTGCATTTGCATCCGACGGCACAGAGAAGATCCCCGTCAAGCAAACAATGAGAACCGGCACGAGCAAACCGGCACGGAATCCATGTTGTCGTCGCGTTGAATCTTGCATCCGCTATCCCCTCGGTTAAGCGACTAAGGTTACCCGATCCCGCTCGCTCCCGAATGAACGGATCGAAATGGTGGCCCCGCAGCATACGCGTGCTCTGCGACTGCAAGTCAGTCCATTCGGTTCAGCAGACTCCGCCGAACGGGGCCCTCCGTCCCACGTCCGGGCTAAGATAACCGCGCTTCGGACGCCGACGGCTAAAACTCCGTTCGGCGACCACACAGGAGGCGACCCCATTCATGCGTCCGATGCCCCCCGGATCGATCGATTCTGGCCAATACGAGACCCTCCATTTTGAACGCCTTGGGCAGGTTTTATGTGTCACGATCGATCATCCCAGTAGCCGACTCAACGCCGTAGATCACCTACTCCACAGTGAACTCACCCACCTTTTCGCCGACCTGAAGAGAGAAGACGAAGCACGCGCCGTCGTCCTCACTGGGAACGGCCCCGCGTTCAGCGCGGGAGGTGATTTCGATTGGTTTCCAACCCTCAACAATCTCTCCCGCCTCGAGCATCTGCGCCGCGATGCGAAGCAAATGATCTGGGATTTACTGGATGTTCCGATTCCGATTGTCGCTGCGATCAACGGTCCGGCCGTCGGACTCGGCGCTTCCATCGCCCTGCTCTGCGATGTCATCTTCATGGCCGAATCCGCCACAATCGCTGATCCGCACGTCAGCGTCGGCATCGTCGCCGGGGACGGAGGCGCCGCAATCTGGCCCCTCGCTGTCGGACCTGCCCGTGCCAAACGCTACCTGCTCACGGGCGATCCAGTACCCGCGGCCGAAGCGGAACGCATTGGGCTCGTCAACGAAGTCGTACCCGATGACCAGCTCGCGAGCGTTGCCCTCGCCTTCGCATCACGCTTGGCATCCGGCGCGCCCCTCGCCGTGCAGTACACCAAGCAAGCCGTCAACAAGGTCATTAAGGATGCCCTCAATATCGCCTTCGACACCTCCACCGCCCTCGAAATCGTGACGTTCCAGAGCGATGACCACAAAGAAGCCCTCGCCGCCCTGAAAGAGAAGCGAAAAGCCGATTTCAAAGGTCGCTAGCCGGAAGACCGATTCCGTCGGTTTGGATACCCCATCCGAATTTGGAGAGATGCTATGCCGGAAGTCCCGCTCTACGAAGCGATGAGCACGCTGCGCGCAGTTAGGCGGCTCAAACCAGACAAGATTTCCGCCGACGTGCTGCGACGCATTCTCGAAGCGGCCACCTGGGCACCGACGGGCGGAAACGCCCAACCCTGGCGCGTCCTCGTCGTTCAGGCCCCAGAGAAGCTCGAAGCCCTCGGTAGGCTCTATTCCGCAGGCTGGCACAGCTACGCAGAAGCGCACATAAAGCTCATCGAAGACGCGCCGCAAGCAGTACGCGACTCCACACAGAAGATGTTCGATTCAGGCAATTACCTTGCCGCGCATTTCGGCGAGCTGCCCGCGCTCCTCGTATTTTGCTTCAACCCGAAGAATATGGCGATTACGGACGCACGTCTCGACCGCATTTCCGTCGTCGGTGGTGCATCGATCTATCCCGCCGTGCAGAACGCCATGCTCGCCTGCCGCGCCGAGGGAATCGGCTGCACGCTGACAACGCTACTGTGTCAGTGCGAAGCCGAGGTTCGCGAATTGCTCGACATCCCGGCACCGTGGGGGACGGCCGCGGCCGTCCCCATCGGATATCCCATCCGCGGTGGACACGGTCCGATTTCACGCCGCCCCCCCGAGAAAATGGCCTTTCAGGATACCTGGGGCGTGGCCTGGAACAGAGACGATTTACGTTAGGCGAGAAAGAAAACATGTACTTCACCGAAGAGCCCGACCATATTCGCCAGCTGCGGGAGACCCTGCGCCGCTTCGTCGCCGAGGAAATGCCGCCGGGGCTTCGCCGCCAGCTCGACAAGGAACATCGCTTCCCGCCGGAGCTCTTCCGCAAGCTCGCGGACCTCGGCGTATGTGGTCTCACGATCGATGAAGAATACGGCGGTCAGGGACGCGACCTCGTCGCGGCCGTCGCGGTCATCGAAGAACTTTGCCGAGGCGGCGCGTTCCTCGCAGGTCCTTTCATTCACTGCGCCTTCTACGGCGGGATGAATATCTCGGAAAACGGCTCCGAGGAGCAAAAGCGCGAGTACCTGCCCCGGCTCGCGAACGGAGATCTGCTTTTCGCATACGGACTCTCGGAGCCCGACGTCGGCGGCGACCTGGCCAGCGTCACGACCACAGCAGAGCTTTCTGAAGACGGCGAGACCGTCCGCATCAATGGCTTCAAGCGCTGGTGCACGGGGGCAGACTGGGTCGACTATATCTATTGCCTCGTGCGCAGCGGCCCGGAGACCGAGCGTTATAAGAACCTCTCCTTCGTCCTCGTGCCTCCGTCGGCCGCAGGCGTAAGCGTCCATCCAATCGAACATGCCAACCTGCGCTACACGCTGTCGAGCGACGTGATCTTCGAAGACGTCGAGATTCCGAGTTCAAATATAGTGGGTGGCCCGGAGGGCTGGAACCGGGGCTGGCGTCTCCTGGCTAGCAAGGCGCTCGATGTCGAGAAGATTGAGATCACGGCCGTCGCCTTCGGCATCGCGCAAGCCGCCGTCGAGGAGGCCTGGGAATACGCTCAGCAGCGCAAGCAATTCGGCAAACCGATCAGTGCCCACCAGGCGATCCGACACGAACTCGCAGACGTCCGCACGAAGCTCGAAGCGTGCCGCCTCATGCTCTACCGCGCGTCATGGCTCGCGCAGACCGACCAGCCCTGCTCGGTCGAGACCTCGATGGCGAAACTCTTCGTAGCGACCACCGCCGTCGAGATCGCACTCGTGTGTCAGCGCATTCTCGGATCCTACGGGCTTGCCGACGGACACGATATGGAACGCCACGTCCGCGATCTGCTCGGCATGCCCATCGTTGGCGGCTCATCTCATATGCAGAAGAACAATATCGCCAACCGCCTGGGTCTGGCCGATGGGGAATCGTGATGACAAGTGCGACGCAACAAGGAGGTCCGGGGACAAGTCTGCTTGCGCACGCGCAGGGTTTTCAAGACGAGCTTCGCAAGCGTTCACCCGAATTCGAAGAAGCACGGAAGCTACCCGCGGAACTCTCCAAGCGATTTGCTGCGGCGGGCTTCTACCGCATGCTCGTCCCCGAAGTCTACGGCGGACTTGAGGCGACACCCCGTGACTTCACTCGAACGGTCGAGACCCTTGCCCAAGCGGATGGCGCAGCGGCCTGGTGCTCGTTCATCGCGGCCACTTCCGGCACCGTCCTCGCCCTGCTCCCCGAAGAAACCGCGCGATCCATCTTTGCATCGCCCGAGACCTTGATCTGTGGCGTCTTCGCACCGCGCGGCAAAGCGGTCGCCGTCGAAGGCGGATTCCAGGTCAGTGGCGAATGGCAATGGGGTTCCGGCACGCAGAACGCCGACTGGATCCTCGCCGGCTGCCAGGTCATTCGCGACGGCCAACCCGAGCTCATGCGCAATGGCACGCCGCGGTCGCGCATGATGATCGTGCCCGCAGCAGACGTCGAGTTCCTGGACACCTGGTACGTCTCGGGCCTCGCAGGCACGGGAAGCACGGACTACGCGATTCGCGACATTTTCGTCCCCGAATCCCACGCCGTCGGAATCGGTGTGGACGGCCCGCTGCCCCGGCCGCTCTATGCCTTTCCGCAATTCGGCTTGCTCGGCATGGGCATAGCCGCGGTCGCATTAGGTTTGGCGCGCGCCGCGATCGACGAATTGATCGAGGTCGCCGGAGGCAAAACGCCCTCGGGCAGCGCACGCCCCCTCGCGGCCCGCGCCGGCGCCCAAACCGAAGTGGCCCGTGCAGAAGCGACACTTCGATCGGCCCGTGCGTTCTTCTACGAGGCGATCGATGACGCCTGGGAAGCCGCTCTCCGGGACGGCCAGATTTCAACCGAGCATCGACGCGATATCCGCCTCGCCACGACGCATGCGACGCACGCGTCCGCGGAAGCCGTCGACCGCATGTACCACCTCGGTGGCGGCACTTCGGTATACAGACGCTCGCCGCTCCAGCGCATCTTCCGAGACGTGCATGTCGCGACGCAGCACATGATGGTGGGCCCAGGCACCTATGAGCTCACGGGACGGCTTCTGCTCGGGCTCGAAACCGATACGGCGATGCTGTAACGATGACGCCGCTCGCCAGGCAACCCGCCCTTCGCGTCGGCACCCTCGCCGATTCGAATATGCTCACGGGTCCCCTCGAACACCGTCGAAACCTATTATCCCGCGCTAGCGCCGCGGGCCTCGATCATGTTTTTGTCGCCGACCATATCAGTTTCTTCACGGGGCTCGGCATGGACGGGCTCATCCAGGCCGCAACGATCGCCGCGCTCGAACCGAACCTGCGCATCGAAATCGGCGTGTACCTCCTGGCCTTGCGCCACCCGCTTCCCGTCGCCCGCCAAATCGCATCGCTTTGCGAGTCGGCACCCGGCCGCTTGATCCTCGGCGTGGGCGTCGGTGGTGAAGACCGGCATGAAGTCGAGATCTGCGGCGTGGACCCCGCAACCCGCGGCCGACGAACTAATGCTTCGATGGTCGCGTTGCGGGGGCTCCTCAGCGGCGAACCCACAACGCAGCACGACGACTTCTTCGACTTCGACGATGCAATCATAATCCCCGCGCCCGATCCCCCCGTTCCGTTCGTGATCGGTGGCCGCTCGGATGCAGCGATCCGGCGCGCCGCGCTCTACGGCGATGGCTGGCTAGGCGTCTGGTGTTCACCGAAGCGCTTCGCTGCAGTTTGCGCAGCGGTCGACGATCAGGCAACCGCACGCGAAGGCGCTCTCCCGTCTTCGGGATGGGATCATGGTCTTCAAGTTTGGGTCGGACTCGACAATGATCGCGGTCACGCGCGCGAACGCCTCGCAGTCGCCATGCAGAGTATGTACAAGATTCCGTTCGAAAACTTTGAGCGCTACAGCCCCTTCGGTACGGCCGACGAGATCGCCGACTTCCTGATCGCGTATCACCAAGCCGGCTGCCGGCACTTCAACATCATGCCCATCGCAGAATCCACAGAGGCCGCCATCGACGGCGTCGCCAAGATCCGCGAACGCATCGCTGCGGCCTAGCCGCCCGAACATCCCAGCCCCGAACACCCCGCCTAAGCCTAGACCTGGCCCTACACTTTCCCCAAACCTTTCCGAAAAACTTTCCGAAAACTAAGGCAGGACGATTTCGAAATCGGGCTCAGCGCGGTCGAATAAGCTGCCGAACTTTCGGATTGCAAGCAGTCCGCCCTCGAGCGACGCGTCGCCATCGCGCAGAAGCTCGGGCAGAGAAACGCTGCCACTCAACACGTCCATGAAATCCGCTCGATTGATTTCGAGTGCAACGTCCGGAGAATCCGCGCGTCGGTTGGGATAGGAGCGCAGAACTCCGTCCGCGATGATGACGAGCCAGCTTTCGCCCCGATCGACAAAATCGAGATGCACTGCCATGTCGGCATCCGCGGCCTTCTCGCCATCGAGCGTGACGGAAAGCAAATCGAAGATCATCTCACTGCTCATACCGGCCAAGATGTCCGGGCTTGCCGTCGCTACCGTTCCAGCCAGGCCCGGACCGGCTCCTCGGAGTTCCCTTGCGCCCGTGAGATAAAAATTGCGCCAAGGTCCGGACTCCGATTGGTAGCCGAGCTGCTCAAGGGCATCGGCCAGGAGCCAGCGCCCCTCCTCATGACCCGGATCCGCAAAGACAAGATGCTTCACCACTTCCGCGACCCAGCGGTAATCGCCTTCCGCGTAGGCTTCTCGCGCGTTCGCAAGAAGCGCCTCCGGCCCGCCCGCCAACGCGACATACCGCTTCCCCGCCTCAACCGGCGGATGCGGATTCAGATTCGACGGATTCCCATCAAAGAAACCCAAGTAGAGCTGATAGGTCGCCTTCGAGTTGTGGTTCACCGTGCCGTAATAGCCGCGATTGAACCATTTCTGCGAGATCGCCTCAGGCAGCTTGATCTTCTCCGCAATCTCAAGCGGCGTGAGTCCCTGGTTCGCCAGATGCAGCGTCTGGTCATGAATGTACTTGTAGAGATCGCGCTGACTCGCGAGGTAGGCCTTGCCTTCCTCGCGGCCCCATCGCGGCCAATGATGCCCGCCGAACACGAGGTCCATTTCGTCTCCGAAGAGATCAATCGCCTCGTCTAGCCATTTCGCCCAATCCGCCCCGCTGCGCACTTGAGCCCCGCGAAGGGTGTAGAGATTATGCAGGACTGCATTCGCCTCCTCCGCCGCATAGAAAGCCTTTCGATGCGGGAAGTAGAACATCATTTCCGCCGGCGCTTCGGCGTTCGGCGTATTCTGGAAAACGATCTCTACTCCGTCGAGCATCAGCCGAGTACCTGTTTTCGAAATCACATCCGTCGGCGGCATCACTGAAACGCGACCGATCGACGTCGTCTTTCCAAGTCCCGCGTCGACCCGCCCTTGAACACCGGGCTCCAGAAGGCGGCCAAACATATAGGCCGCCCGTCGCGTCATAACGTTTCCAGCAACCACGTTCTCGCTGATCGCGTGATGCATGAAGCCTTCGGGCGCTACGATCCGTGCGCGGCCCGCCGCCACATCTTCATCACTGATCAAAGCCCGCACGCCGCCGAAATGATCGACGTGACTATGCGAGTAGATCACCGCCGTCACAGGCCGCTCACCCAACTCGCGATTCACGAGAGCAAGCGCCGCCCGCGCCGCCTCCATCGTGATCAGCGGATCCAGAACGATCCAGCCCGTCTCCCCGCGAATGAAGCTGATATTCGCGAGGTCGTATCCGCGAACTTGATAGATCCCCTCGGCGACTTCAAAGAGACCGTGGATCGCGTTCAGCTTGGCCTGTCGCCAGAGGCTCGGATTCACGGTCGCGGGAGCATCACCCTGCGTAAATCCGTAGCTCGTCATATCCCAGGCCATACCCCCCGCGTCCGACGGTATCTGCAGTGCCTCCTCGCTTGCCAAAAGCCCGCGGTTCGCCAGTTCAAAGTCGCGGTCATCATCAAAGGGCAGCATTCGCGCAAAGCGCGAATTCACGGCTTTCGTTGCCCCGGTCGCCGACTTCGACGCAGGCGTAAACCCGGCCGCCTCCGCAGCGGATCGGCCTCCACCGGACAGGCTCGAACAGCCCAAGCTCACCCCCAGCACAAGTGCGAGCGGGACCAAGAGGAGGCGTACTGATCCAGTGCGGGGCATAGACAATTCCTTGCGGTGAGAGACGTTGAGTCGAGCGAGCGCAGGCGGATTTCAAGACGGAGACGCGGGCCGCCGTAGTTGTATTAGTTTGGGTGGTAATGGGACGGCCGTTAGTTGACTCGCCGACCCTTGCCTGCCCAGTAGGGTTCTCGCAACTCGGTCTTGAGAATCTTCCCTGACGGATTCCGCGGAAGCGCCTCCACGCGGTCAATGGAAGTCGGGCATTTGTAACCCGCGAGTCGTTCGCGACAATAGGCGGAGAGTTCTTCGTCTGTCGCTGACGCCCCCGGCGCATCGACCACGACCGCCTTGACGGCCTCGCCCCATTTTTCTGAAGGCACGCCAATTACTGCCGCATCAGCCACGCCCGCATGCGCCATCAACACGTTCTCGATCTCGGCGGGATAGATATTTTCCCCACCCGAAAGGATCATGTCTTTCACGCGGTCATGAATATAGAGGTAGCCGTCTTTCATATAGCCGGCGTCGCCAGTGCGAAACCAACCGAGCCCTTTCGCGTCGCGCCCTTCCGGGAAAGCCTCCGCCGTCGCGTCAGGATTGCGCCAATACCCCTTCATGTTCTGCCCACTCTGGCACCAGATCTCGCCGACCTCGCCCTCATCGCAGTCGCGCCCCTCTTCGTTGTCTACGATGCGAAGCTTCACGTCGCCCGCAGGGCGCCCCGCCGCGCGCAGGAGATGCGCCTTCGGCCCTCCCGGATCATGGTCTTCCTCGGGCATCGCCGTAATCGCACCCGTCGTCTCCGTAAGGCCGTAGACCTGCACGAACCCACATCCAAATACTTTCATCGACCGCACCAACACCTCTTCGGAAATCGGCGAAGCCCCGTAGATGATCGAACGCATGGAGCTGAAATCGGTTTTTTCCACACCGGGAATCGAACTCAGGACCTGAAGCACCGCGGGCACGAAGAGCGTGTTCGTCACCTTATGCGTCTCGATCAGTCGGAGCACTTCGCTTGGATCCATCTCCCGGACCAACACGGCCTCCGCTCCTTCGTGAAAGCCGGACAGCGCCCAGCCGCTTCCGGCAATATGAAAGAGCGGCATTGCGACCATGATGACGCTTGTCGGGTCGATCCCCCATTCGCTTGCACCCGTGGCGACGCCGGTGAGCAGATTCGAATGAGTCAGTTCAACGCCCTTCGGAAGCCCCGTCGTACCGGAGGTATAAAGCTGATAGCAGGTGTTTTCGGGATCGCAGACGATGGCCGGGTCTGTAGATTCTCGCCCCTCCGTCCACTCCGCGTATTCCGTACACGAATACGTCTCCGACAACTCGGCGACAGCTTTCCGATATGAATCGTCATCGGAAGTAGTATCAGAGCCGCTCCGGATCACGACGACCTTACTCACGGTCTCGAGCTTCATAAGGGCGAGATGTCCGAGAAATTCCTCGCCAATAAGAAGTACGCGGGCCTGGGAATGATTCAGGATGTATTCCATTTCCGGAGCCGCGAGTCGCCAGTTCACCGCAAGGGTGACCGCGTCGATCATCGTTGCCCCGAAAAGGAACGTGAAGTACTCGGGCACGTTCCGGTCCAGAACCGCAACGCGATCCTGCCCTCCGACGCCTTCAGACAGCATCGCCTGGGCGACGCGGGAGGATTCGGTATGAAGGCTCTGATACGTCCAGGTCCGGTCGCCTGCACGCATCGCAGGGCGATCTGGGTGTTCAGCCGCGCGGCCACGCAAAACTTCACCGAGGGTGTGAAAAGACATGGGCGCTTCTCCGTTTGAAATTCGCTGAATCGAACTGTCAGGCTAACATGCGAAAGCAGGTCTCGGTACGAACGATGAGTCCGAAGCGAACGTCGCTTCCAGAAATCGACTTCGTCACTGCCGAGACACCCGAGGGAGAAGGATCCTGAGTACCGATACGGTGGCCGCCGCGAGTCCAGGCATCGACCAAATGATTGACCAGGCCTTCGCGCCCATCGCAACCTTCGCCGTCGACCTCGTCTTCTATTCAGTTCAGGTCGGCGACGTGAAGGTCCCACTCATTGTCGTATGGCTGATCGCGGGAGCCACCTTCTTCTCGGTCTATCTCGGCGGAATCAATATCCGTGGATTCCGGCACGCCCTGCGCATCGTCCGCGGCCTCGAAGACAAAGAAGATGATCCCGGCGACGTTTCGCATTTCCAAGCGCTGACCACTGCCGTATCGGGCACGGTCGGGGTCGGCAATATCGCGCACGTTGCCGTCGCGGTTTCCGTCGGCGGGGCGGGCGCTGCGTTCTGGCTCATAGTCGCGGGCTTTCTCGGCATGGCCTCCAAATTTGCCGAATGCACCCTCGGTGTGAAATACCGCCGCGAGAATCCCGACGGGTCCGTATCCGGCGGCCCCATGTACTTCCTGGAAAGCGGCCTCGCCGAACAAGGATGGCCGAAGCTCGGTCGCGGGCTCGCCATTTACTACGGCATTTGCGTGCTCTTCGGCGCGATCGGTGTCGGCATGTTCCAGGCCAACCAGGCCTTCGTCCAATTCGTCACTGCGACCGGTGCCAAGGAGAGCTTTGCCTCCGGCCAGGGTTGGGTCTTCGGCAGTTTTCTCGCCGTCACCGTCGCCGCCGTCATTCTCGGCGGAATCAAAGCCATCGCCCGAGTTACTGAGAAACTCGTCCCCGCCATGGCCGCCCTCTATATCCTCACGGGTCTCTTTGTGATCGGTGCGAACTTCGCCGAGGTTCCGGACGCCATCGGCCGCATCGTTACGGAAGCCTTCTCGCCGCAAGGCGCCACGGGCGGCGCGTTAGGCGTCATCGTTCTCGGCTTCCGCCGTGCCGCGTTCTCCAACGAAGCAGGCATCGGCTCCTCCTCGATCGCCCATGCCGCAGTAAAGACCAGCGAGCCCCTCACCCAGGGCTTCGTCGCAATGCTCGAGCCTTTTATCGACACGGTCATCGTCTGTTCGATCACCGCCCTCGTGATCACGACCGGACTCGACGCTAGCGAACTCGGCACCGGCGCCGTCTCGGGTGTCGAGCTGACCTCCGAAGCCTTCTCGCGCGTCGTTTCCTGGTTCCCGCAGGTTCTATCGGTCGTCGTCTTCCTCTTCGCGTATTCGACCTTGATCTCGTGGTCGTACTACGGACTCGAGGGCTGCGTCTATCTCTTCGGTCCCTCGCGCGGCGTGCGCGTCACGTTTAACTTGCTCTACTGCGGCTTCGCAATCGTCGGCTGTTCAACGACGCTCGCCGCGATTCTCGACTTCTCGGACGCCATGATTTTCGCGATGGCTTTCGCCAACTTGATCGGGCTGTACTTCCTCGCCCCGGGCCTGCGCGCGGACCTCGACATCTACTGGGCGAAGGTGACGGCGCGATCGGCCGAACGCGCATAACATGCAGACATTATCCCGAGCATGACTCCTCTCATCATTCTTCTCGTCATCATTCTAGCCGCGTCACGCGTACAGCGCAGAACTTGAACTCGGGGATCTTGCCGTCGGGATCCAGTTCGTCGATGGTCAGAAGGTTCGCTGCCGCTTCGCGAAAATGGAAAGGAACGAAAACCGCGCCCCGGGATTCGCGTGCCGTCAGTGTCGCCGCCAATTGAATCCGCCCTCGGCGGCTCTCCACTTCGACCCAGTCGCCCTCAGCGATACCCAGATCCGCGGCATCTTCTGGATGCATCGAGACGAATGCCTCAGGAGCGATGGCATCCAGCACGCTGGCCCGTCGCGTCATCGCGCCCGTATGCCAATGCTCAAGCAATCGCCCCGTATTCAGCACGAGCGGGTACTCCTCGTCCGGAAGTTCCGGCGACGCTTCCCATTCCGCCGGGACGAGCTTGGCCTTTCCGTTGGCCGTCGGAAACGAATCGTCAAAGAGCACCTTCGGCCCTTCGTCGTGATCGGGATCCGGATTCGGCCAAAGCTTGCCGAAGGGGCCGAGATTATCGTGCCGAAGCGTCGCGTAGCTTGATGTCAGGCCCGCGAACTCTTCGAAGATCTCTTCCGTCGACGCGTAGTTCATCGGATACCCCATCCGGGTCGAGACGTCTTGAACGATCTCCCAATCAAGCCGCGCGTCGCCGGGCAGATCGAGCGTCTTTCGACCACGCTGAACCCGTCGATCCGTATTCGTATACGTCCCGTCTTTTTCGAGATAGGAACTCGCGGGCAAAATTACATCCGCAAACTCAGCGGTTTCAGTTAGGAAGATGTCCTGCACGACAAGGAAATCCAGTTTCGACAGCGCCTTGCGCACTTTGTTCACGTTAGGATCAGACATAAAGGGATTTTCGCCAAGGACATACATCCCCCGGATCTGCCCTTCGAGTGCTGCCCGCGTAATCTCGACGACGGTCAGTCCCGGATCCGGCGAGAGCGTGCGCCCCCAAGCGGCTTCAAATTTCGCTCGCACCTCTGGGTCACCGACCGGTTGATAGTCGGGATAGACCATCGGAATCAGACCGGCATCGCTGGCGCCCTGCACATTATTCTGCCCGCGCAGCGGATGCAGCCCCGAGCCCGGCTTCCCCACATTCCCGGTCAACAAAGCTAAGGAAATCAAGCATCGCGCGTTATTCGTTCCGTAGACATGCTGCGAGATGCCCATCCCCCAGAACAGGATCGCGTTCTTCGCCTTCCCGAATACCCGGGCGACCTCTCGAATCAGCTCGGGCGGCACGCCGCAGATCTTTGAAGCCCGCTCAGGCGGGTACTCGGCAACTACTGTGCGCAGCGCCTCAAAGTTTTCCGTGCGCTCGGCGACGAACTCCTCGTCAACAAGGCCCTCCTCAATGATCACCTGCATCATCGAGTTATAAAAAGCGACATCGGTGCCCGGCTTGACCCGGCAATAATAGTCGGCGTGATCCGCGATGATTTCGCGCCTTGGATCGATCACGATCAGCTTTGTGCCGTTCTTGCGCGCTTGCTTGAAAAAGGTCGCCGCCACGGGATGATTCGACGTCGTATTCGTCCCGGCCAGAAGCGCCGCGTCGGCGTTTTCGATATCGCCGTAGGTAGTCGTGACGGCGCCGCTCCCGATCGATTCCAGGAGAGCCGCCACGCTTGAGGCGTGACAAAGGCGGGTGCAGTGATCGACGTTATTCGTTCCGAACGCGGTGCGGATCATCTTCTGAAAGAGATAGGCCTCTTCATTCGAGCATTTAGCACTCCCGAAACCGGCCAGCGCGTCCCCGCCATCCTCATCACGAATCGCCGAGAGCTTGCTCGCGACGAGATCGAGAGCCTCGTCCCAGGTCGCCTCGCGGAATGCAGGGAGCACTTCGGCATAGTCAACGATGCCACCCGGCCGGCGCCCCTTGCCTTTGCCCTTGCCCCGGCGCTTCACCTCGGCGCCTTGAGCGTCTTTGTCTTTTCGGCCACCCGCCGCCGAATCGCCGACGACGTCCGCAGAAAGAGGTCCCTTCGGATAGGCCGCTTCCCGCCGGATCAGGGGCTTCGTGAGCCGCTGCGGATGAGACGAATAATCCCAGCCATACCGCCCCTTCACGCATAGCCGGCCTTGGTTGCCCGAATTCGGCGGCTCGCCCGGCTCAGTCACCGAGGAGCCGCGCCCCTCCGCAAATACAATCTGATTCGCGGCGCGGTCGACCTGAAACGTCAGCGCGCAGCCCACACCACAATAAGGACAGACGCTATCAACCGCTTCGAGTTCCTCCCGTGGCCGCAAAGGCGAAGCAATCGCCTTATCGACCAAGGCACCTGTCGGGCATGCCGCCGCACATTCACCGCAGGAGACGCAGCTACTCATGCCCATCGGCGCGTCCAGATCGAAAGCGATTTTCGCGCCGTATCCCTTTCCGCTCCGCCCCATGACGTCATTGTTCTGCACATCGTTGCAGGCCCGGACGCAGCGATCACAGAGAATGCAGGCCTGATGATCCACCGCGATCACTTTCGAACTGTCATCCTGCACGCGGCCGTTCGCCGCTGGGAACCTCGAGGAAAGAGCGTTGTATCGTCGAGCCAGGGTGAGAAGCTCGTTATTCCCTTGCGTGACTTCCCGAAGATCCGTCTCGGGCGTCCCCGGTTGGTCGCTCATCAAAAGTTCTGTGAGCATCGCGCGATGCCCCTCGAGTTCAGCTGTCTGCGTTTTCACTTCCATGCCGGGCTGGCATTTCCGAACGCAGGCGGCCGCCTTCACTCGCTCGCCGACATCCACGACGCACACACGGCACACGCCGACCGGATCGAGCCCGGCGCTATGACATAATACGGGGATCTCGATGCCCGCATCTCGCGCGGCTTCAAAGATCGTCTGATCCGCATTCGCCTCAATCTCTTGTCCGTCAATCGTGAGCTTCATCAAATTATCTCTCTGCGGAGCCCGCGTTGTCCACACAATCGGTTTCGGTCTCAGTTCCAGTCACAGCCGCAATCGTCACCGTTTCATCGGGCCCCACCGGAATCGCGAGCGAACGCATATCGCCCTCGCTCGCCGCTTCTCCCACGCGAACCCTAAAGCCTTCGGCCACGTGCTCTCCGGCACGCCATGGCAGATCCGCCTTGGCCAGTGCCTTGAATCCGGCCGCGAGAACTTCACCCAACGTCCCCACCGGCACCGTCACCCGCGCAACAGTCCCCGAGTCTTCCCACTCAACGACCGCCGACGCCCCGGGATCCACGTCGCGCACGATGGCCAGATAGGCCTCCGGCGTATTGAACCCGTCCCAGGCCTGCCGCCCCGCTTCGCTTATCTTCCCCTCGAACGGGCGATAAGACAGCGACTCCAAAAGCGCGCGCGGCCTTCCCTTGTCTGCATCCAAAAGCGCCTGGGCCTCTGCGTTCGCCGAGCCCGGATAAATCGCCGAGAGGACTTGTACGAAACCGTCTTCAATCGGAGCGCAGGCTTCATCGCCCGCAAATTCAAAGAGCGCGTTCACGTAGGCCTCTGTGAGGAAAGGCGCGTCCGTGCTCGTCACGAATGCAGAGACCGCCTCGGTCGCGGCGAGTCCGTCCCGAATGCCCGCGAGCGGACCACGCGCAGACTCGCGATCCACGACAACCTTCACGCCCACTGGAAGCGCAGGCAATTCCAATTCCGCCGAACGCACGACGATCACCTCGTCCACGACGGACCCAAGCATCTCCGCGACGTGCTGAATCATCACGCGCCCGTCAAACCAGGGCAGGAGCGCTTTAGCGCGGCCCATTCGCGAAGAAAGGCCGCCACATAACACGATGCCCGCACGGTCGATCTTCGCCGGCGCGCCCGTTATCGCCTCTATCGACGTTATTGACATAGACTGGCCTCGACGAGCAAATCAGTCTCCCTTCGGACGACGGATCTGATCCGGGAAGCGCGAAAGAACCGAGAGCAAGGGGCCGAGTGCCACCTGCCCCAAACCGCAGATACTCGTTTGCGCCATCGTCTCGTTCAGCGAACGCAGCAAAGCCTCCTCTGCATCCGCCACGCCGCCCGCCTTCTCGACCAGTGCAACGGCCTTTTCTGAGCCCACACGGCAGGGCACGCATTTCCCACACGACTCGTTCCGAAAGAAACGCGTCACAGAGAGCGCCACATCAAGAAGATCATGCCCCTCCGCAATGAAGACGGCGGCGCCGGATCCAAGCATGCTCCCGGCCTGCGCGATCGCATCGAAATCGAGCGCAACATCGAGCGCCTCCGGCCCCATAAAATTGCTCGACGCACCGCCCGGCGCAACGGCCATCAGCGCGGCCGATTTCGCCATCCCGCCCTGCGCGGCCAAGACCTCACGAATCGGCGTCCCCACAGCAAAGAGCGAAACTCCAGGATCGGCGACGTCCCCGCTCACGGAGATGAATTTGTGCCCCGAGAATCCCTCGCGTCCGAGTTCATGCCACCAATCCGCGCCGTGATGCACGATCCCCGCCGCGTGCATGAGCGTCTCCACGTTATTGATCAGCGTCGGCATCCCGTGCAGTCCCACATTCCCCGGAAACGGCGGCTTATTGCGTGGCTCGCCGCGACGCCCCTCCATGCATTCAAGAAGAGCCGTCTCTTCGCCGAGGATATAGCCGCCCGGCGAGACGAAGATTTCGATGTCGAAGGAGAACTCGCTGCCGAAGATTCCGTCGCCTAACGCACCGGCGGCGCGCGCCTCCTCGATCGCAGTCGCGAGCCGGCAGCGCTCCGCTTCGTATTCGTGTCGTATAAAAACGGTTCCTCGTTCCGCGCCGACGCAGTAGGCGGCGATGATCATGCCCTCGATCACGAGATGGGGGAGATCGTGCAGAATCTCGCGGTCCTTGAACGTGCCGGGCTCGCTTTCGTCCGCATTGCAGACGACGTGCTTGGGGGAGGCGGTTTCCGCCGCGACCAGAGACCATTTTCGCGCTGTGGGAAACCCGGCACCGCCCATGCCGCGCAGACCCGCAGCCTCGATTGCCTCAATGGGCGCTTCACGCGAGCCCGCAGCAAGGACTCCGCGTAAAATTCGATAATCCGACTTAGGAGATGGGCCGGACGCGGGTGCATAGGGATCCGCATCGGGCCAACTGCCGACCGGACGCTCAAGCGGGGCATGCGCGCCCTCCGCCACAGCCTCAATGACAGCGCCGAGATCATCGGCCGCCAGGATGCGATCCCCGAGCGCTGCCGCCGGCGCCTGATCGCAGCGCCCAAGGCAAGACACCTCATGGATCGTGACTTCGCCGGATTCGGCAGCCCAATCGCGCAACCGCGCGCACGCCGCCTGCCCACCCGCGAGCTGACAAGACAGATCGCGGCACACATCGACCTGAATCCCTTCAGGTGGTTGCCGGCGAAAATGCGTATAGAAAGTGGAAACACTCTCGAGTCGATGCAGCGGAAGCTGCAGCTCTGCCGCCAGCGCCTCGAGGCGCGCGGGGTCGAGCCAGCCGTCCTCTTGCTGGAGCTTCAGAAGCCCGTGCACAATCTCACTCAATTCCACTCTCCACTTTGGTTCGCCCAGTCTAACTCATCAAATCAGCCTCCCCATTAGGACCGATTTCGGTCTACGTTCTGGTCCCCATGACGGAAGCCCAAAGCGAAATCACGCCGCCCGAGAAGGCCGAACCCGAAGACGGCATTTTCCGCCTCGCGGACGGCGGCGCCACGATCCATCCTTCGCCTCTGGCGAGCGGCCCTTGGAACGCAGCCCATCAGCATGGCGGGCCCGTATCCGGACTCCTCACGCGCGCGCTCGATGAAATCGAAGCGCCGGGCCCCATGCGACTCGCGCGGATCACGGTCGAGATGTTTCGCGGCGTGCCGCTCACGCCTTTGCGAATGGAGACACGTACGGTCCGCGCCGGCCGCCGAATCCAGGGGGTCGAAGCGAACCTCTTCGACGGCGAGACCCAGGTCGCCCGCGCGACTGGGCTCCGCGTTCGACGTGACACTTCGCTGGCCAATTTGAAGACGGATTCGCAGATGGATCCCGAGTTTGGGCCACCGCCCGTCGATCAACCGCCGATGTCCTTTTCGAAAAACGTGCCGCATATGCCCGGATTCATTCGAGCGGTCGATATTCATGTGCGTCCGCCTGCCGCGAGCGGCGAGAATTCGTATGTGTGGACGCGCTTGCTGTGTCGTCTCGTCGAAGGAGAAGCCCCAACCCCCACGGTTCGCCTGGCCAGCCTGGTCGACTTCGCAAGCGGAACCGGCAATGTCATGGACTACGACCGCTACACCTCGATCAACCCCGATCTCACGATGCATATCCTGCGAGAACCGCGGACGGAATGGATCGGGATTCGGGGCGCGACCCTACGGGCAGAAGATGGCATCGGGCAGAGCTCGGCCACGATTTTCGATGAGCTGGGGCCCATCGCGCAGGTCCAGGCGTCGCTGCTGATCGACCGTCGGCCGGACGCGGGCTGACTCAGGGCTGACTCAGGCTGAGGGCTCTCTCAAGCTGAGGGCTCAGAGCAGCGCTCCCAGCCGAAACCGTTAAAATCCCGTCCGCTAAACCGGAACTGGATTCAATAAGGAGAAAAATATGGGCAAGCTAGATGGACGCGTAGCCGTCATTACTGGAGCGGGACGCGGCATCGGAGCCGAGGTCGCGCGCACTTTCGCCGCTGAAGGTGCTTCGGTCGTCGTGAACGATCTGGGCGCGAGCATGGACGGCAGCGAGAACGACGGCACCCCCGCCGAAGAGGTCACGCAGGAGATCATCTCGGCCGGTGGCAAAGCCTCGGCGAACAATTGCGATATCACCGATTTTGACGCCACTGAGGACCTCATCGGCCAGGCCATTCGCGAATTCGGCAAGCTCGATATCGTCGTGAACGTCGCCGGCATCATCCGCGACAGCATGATCTTCAAGATGGAAGAGAAGCAATGGGATGCCGTCCTCGCCGTCCACCTCAAGGGTAGCTTCAACACCTCCCGTCACGCCTCCGTACATTGGCGCGAAAATCGCGGCGGCGAATACCGATTGATCCACTTCATCTCAGGCTCGGGCCTTTGGGGCGCTCCGGCGCAGCCGAACTACGCCGCCGCCAAGATGGGCATGGTCGGCCTTTCCAATAGCTGCGCCACCGCGCTCAACGGCTACGGCGTGACGAGCAACTGCATCGCCCCCGTCGCCTACACGCGCATGACGGCCAGCCTCGAAGGCAAGTCCACGGTCATGGACTACAGCGCATCGAACGAGAAGATCTCGACCAAGAATGTCGTCCCGCCCGTCGTCTGGCTCGCTAGCGAAGAGAGCAACTGGATGAATGGCCGCATCATTCAATGCGGCAACGGTCGAATCGGCCTCTTCAATGAACCGGCCATCGAGCGCGAAGTCACGACGCCCGGCGTCTGGGATCTCGATGACGCTTTCGCCGAAATGAACACGGCCTTCAAGGACACGGTGATGTACCCGAACCCGTTCCGAAAGCCGAAGGCGTAGAACCCGTAACAAGGCGCAAAGTCACGGGGCAAAAAATGAAGGGGCGGAGCACATTCAAGTGCTGCGCCCCTTTTCATTTCGCTCTCGCGAGACGCGCAAATCGATCAGGCGGGCGCGTCGCGGTCGTGGGACTCCGGAGTTAGTCCGCCCGGTCCGACTCCTTGTCCGAGTAGTGATAGACGCCCCATTGCCCGGAAGTCTCCGAAACGCTGAGACGCAGCTTCTCGATCTGCGTCTTTCCAAAGCGCTCACCGATCCGCTTCACGAGTTCGCGTCCGATCCAGGTCGCGAAATTCTCCGCCGACGTATTATTGATCGGCAGCACGATCGTTTCTTCCGTCGGCGCCAAATAATGGAACTCGCGGTAGGACACTTCGGTATGCCCATCGTCTCGCGGCTTGATCACGAGCTCCGGATGCTCACCGGGCAGGATCCAATGCTCGTCGAGCCAATCGCAGAGCTCGCGGATCACGGGTTTCACCTGGATAAAATCGATGACAATGCCCTTATCCGTCAGCTGCCCTTCGATTTCGGCGTCCACGTGATAATTATGGCCGTGGATCCGCTCCTTCGAGCCGTCCGGAAAGATCAGGAAATGCGCACAGGAGAATTTGAAATACTCCTTGTGCAGATGAATGGCCCAGCGTTCCTTCGCCATGACTTCGTGTCTCCCAAGCATTCCAGAAGGGGTGAGCGGCGAGTATAAGTCGCCTGGGGAGGCTTGACCTGTGGGCAGGCAAAACGGAAGCTCCCTTTAAGATGACCGGCACCTATGCCCCTGAAATCCTCGGCGTCCTGAACGCCTCCCCTGAATCCCTGGTCGAGGAATCGATTGCCACGGGCGACGACGAAATTCGGTCGCGGGGCGCGTATCTGGTCGCCTCGGGTGCGACTTGGATCGATCTCGGCGGGCGCTCGATCACGCCGGACGCCCCCATGATCGACGATACTGAGGAGCAGCGCCGGCTCCGCCACGCCCTCCAAATGCTTGGCAAGTCCGCAGACGCCTCTTCGGCCCTATCTGCCGCCTCCCCGGCGAGCGTCCCGCGCGTCTCCGTCGATACCTGGAGCGCTGAGACAGGATGCTTCGCCCTCAAAGCCGGCGCTGACGCGATTAATTACACCGGCGGCCCGCTGCCGCAGTTCATGCTCGATGCCGTCGCTAAACACGACGCCGCGCTCTTCATGACGTTCATGCCCTACGAAAATGCCTACGTCATGCGCTCCGCCCCTGCCGCCGAAGTCGGCACGCAAGCCGTGCTCGACCATCTCGGGCCCAAACTTGAAGCTGCCCGCGCCGCCGGCATCAAAAAGCTCGCCATCGATCCCAACCTCGGCATCATCCATCCGACCACGGACGATCATCAGAAGATCCATCAACAGCTCGAGATCGTCTGGCACCTCGATCAGATCCGGTCCCTTGGCGCACCCATTTTTCTGTATGCGGCACGCAAGCCCGAACGTCTCGCACGCATCATGATGGCTTCGGCGATCGTGCACGCGCGCGCCGACTATATCCGCACGCATACGCCGGAGATGATCGTCCGACTTCTCACTCCCCCCGTTCAAGGCGAGGCCGCGCCGTGACGCCACCCGAAGGCCGAAACCATCCGATCGATCCACCGAAGGTCGACCTCACTGGCCGCGTCGCACTCGTCACGGGCGCGTCCCAGCGCCTGGGGCGGGCGCTTGCCCTTGCGCTGGCAGAAGCCGGCGCTGACGTCGCAGTGCATTGTCTGTCGAGCCGCCCGCAAGCGGAGGAAGTGGCCGACGCCGTCCGCGCGCTCGGTCGGCGCGCGGAAATCGTGCAGGTCGATCTGACAGATGCGCTGGCGGTCGAAAGGGCTTTTGGCGCCGCGCGCGAATCGCTGGGCTCTCTCGATATCCTGGTGAATAACGTCGGCACGATCGTCTGGAAGTCTTTCGAGGAGCTGACGCCCGAAGATTGGCGCAGCTGTATCGATGGCACGCTCTTCGCGACGCTGCACGCGAGCCAAGCCGTTCTGCCCGCCATGCGCGCGGCGGGTTTCGGGCGCGTGATCAACATTCTTGATGCCGATGCCGACGCTTCGAATCCTGTCCCCTTCGCCACGGCCTACAAAATTGGCAAACGCGCGACCTTTCAGCTGACGAAGACGCTTGCCGCCGCAGAGGCCGAGCACGGCATCACTGTCAATGCCGTCTCGCCGGGCACCCTCGAAGACTCGCCGACTAAACCCCCTCTAGACCGCATACCCGCCGGTCGTTTTGGGACCTACGCAGATATCACCAACGCCGTCCTCTTCCTGACGAGCCCTCAGGCGGAGTACCTCACAGGGACCCAGATCAAGGTCTCGGGCGGCTATCTCGTCTAAGAGCGCTCGTCTAAGATCGAACTAACCCGATTGCGGCTGCCAGACTATGCTCTCCGCTTGCACCTTCCTCGCGCGACCCACCTTCAGGGTCGCCGCGTGAACGACTCAAGGAGACGATCGATGCCGATTCAAAGCCGCTCCCGAATTATCCCCGCCCACACCCCCGCACTCGTTCTTGCCCTCGCTCTCATCACCCTCACTTCCTGCATTCCGCGCAGCGTCGAGACGCCTGAAGCGATCGAGGCAAAGCCTCCTCGCCTCCTCGAAGGCCTTGGAGAGCAGACACATCCCATCGAAACGAAGTCGCCTCTTGCCCAGCGCTATTTCGACCAGGGCTTGATTCTGGTATTCGGCTTCAGCCACGAAGCGGCGATTGAATCCTTCAACGAAGCGCTCCGCCTCGATCCCACTTGCGGCCTTTGCCATTGGGGGATCGCGCTCGCGCTCGGACCGAATATCAATCGTCCCATGGGGCCCGAAGCGGCCGCCGAGGCTTTCCGCGCATCTCGCAAGGCCCTCGAGCTCACGACGAAGACCGGCAACCCTCGAGAACAAGCCTACGCCCGGGCGCTCGCGAAGCGCTATGCGGACCCGGCTCAGTCGCCGGAAGTGGAAGATCGCGCCGCGCTGGATCTGGCCTACGCCGACGCGATGCGGGCACTCCTTCAGGCAGACCCAAAAGATGACGATGCCGCGATTCTTTTTTCTGAGTCCCTGATGGACCTCTACCCCTGGGCATACTGGACTGCCGAGCAGGAACCGCGCGAATACACGGAAGAGCTCGTGGAGACGCTTGAGACCGTACTTGCGCGATCACCCGAGCACGTCGGCGCGAACCATTACTATATCCACGCGGTCGAAGAGTATTTCCCGGAGAAGGCCGAAAGCGCAGCCGATCGCCTCGGCGCCCTCGCACCCGATGCCGGCCATCTCGTTCATATGCCTTCGCATATCTACTGGCGCATTGGTCGCTACCAAGACGCCGCCGAGATCAATCAGCGTGCTTCTGAAGCCGATGAGCGCTTCTTCGCCTGGTGCCGTGCCGGCGCCTTTTATCAGGCCGCCTACTATCCGCATAACGTCTATTTTCTATGGGCCGCCGCCTCGACCGAAGGGCAACGCGAACTCGCGCTCATGACCGCGCGCAAGCTGGCCTCCGTAACTACGCCCGGACTCGGTGATGTTCCGATTCTCCAGGAGTTCGTCGCCACACCGGTCTTTACGATGATTCGTTTCGGGATGTGGGACGCGATTCTGGGCGAGCCGAAGCCGGCAGAGGAACACGTCTATCTCACAGGCGTTTGGAACTACGCACAGGGGTTGGCGCAGGGGCGCAAAGGGGCGAACGGGTCGGCGCGCGCCTCGCGAAACGCGCTGTCCCAGGCGGCGGAAGATCCGCGATCGGCGGAGCTGATCCTGGCGGGCGGAACCTCTTCGGCACAGGCGCTTCTCCGAATCGCCACTGCACATCTGGATGCGGAGCTTGCTCGGGCCAGCGGCCAAAACGCCGAAGCCGTCGCGCAGCTTGAACGGGCAACGATGCTCCATGACGTTTTGCCCTACATGGAGCCGCCGCCATGGTATGCGCCGCCGCGGCAGGCACTCGGCGCTTTACTCCTCGATCTCGGCCGACCGGTCGAAGCAGAGGCCGTCTATCAACAGGACTTGAAGCAGTATCCCAAAAACGGTTGGTCGCTCTTCGGACTCGCTGAGAGCCTGCGAGCACGCGGTGAAACAGCGCGAGCGGACTGGGCGCAGCACGGCTTCGAGCAAGCCTGGGGACGCGCCGACGTGGAACTAACGCGTTCGCAGTTCTGAGAAGAGACCCGACCTTGGCCTGCGGCGAATCCGTGGTCGGGGTGGAGGGATTTGAACCCCCGACTTCGAACTCCCAAAGTTCGCGCTCTGCCAAGCTGAGCTACACCCCGACGCAGTCTGCAGTCTACCGCAACCAGACCGCGAGGATCTACGCCTCCGGCGCCGATACCCCAGACGCCCCAGACGGGGCCGACGCCCCTGCCGGCGCGAAAGGTCCCTGCGCAAGCCATCCGAGCAGATCGCGCAGTGCGGTTTGATTGATCTCGTGCCCCATTTCGTACTCACCCCAAGCCGCTTCGATTCCCATTCCGGCGAGATGTGCCCGAGCCTGCTTCGCATTATCGATGTCAATCATGGGATCCGATGTTCCGTGAATCAGCAGCGTATTCAGTGCCGCGCGGGCCTCGTTCTCCTGCAATCCCTGCAGCACGGCTTCCGGCAGCCAGCTCGAAAGCGCAACCAGCGCCTTGAATCGCTCCGGGCGGCCGAGCGCCAGGTCGTAGGCCATCACGCCGCCCTGACTGAAACCCATGATCACAAGGCGTTCGGGATCGATGGGATAGGTCTGCATCGCGTCTTCGAGAAAGCCCTCGAGCACGCCGCGGGCGCCGACCAGGGCGGCCGGATCCACATCCCGTGACTCGGTGAGCGGGAACCAGGCGTAGGAGCGCTGCCCCGGGGCCGGTTCGAGCACGATCGGGCCCTGCGGAGAGAGAAAAAGAACCTCCTCACCGGCCACCACATTTTGGACCAGCGGAGCAATCCCCAGCAGGTCATGCGCGCTGGCGCCGAAACCGTGCAGGGCCAAAATCGTCGGAAAGGGCCCGGAACCGGCCGGAACATGTGCCGTATGCATCAACTCCATCGAAGCTTTTTCTCCTCGTCCCCGCCGGGTCCCTCGCGCAGGCCAAGGCAGGGATAACCTACGCGGGCGGGAGGGTAGAGGACCCGGCGGGTCGTGCTATCCATCTCGCAGCGGGAATCCCGCCCCGCCGCCTCATGTTGCGCGGTCGGGGTTGAGCTCCCGAGTCGGTCGCAGCCGCAGAGTCCGTCAAGAGACCGCGCGAGAGCGCCGCCCGGCTAAAACCGACCGAGAACCGACCGAGAACCGACCGAGAACTGGCCCTCGAACGGCAGTCACCCGAATCGACCCAACCCAGTCGCGCGCCCCGCCGCGCAAGGACGAAAAACATGACCGATCAGCCCAAGAGTCTCTTTCAAAAGGTCTGGGACGCCCATCGCGTCCGAGAATTGCCCTCGGGCCAGACCCAGCTCTTCATCGGCACCCACCTGATCCACGAGGTCACGAGTCCCCAGGCCTTCGCGATGATCCGCGAGCTTGAGCTGCCCGTGCGCTATCCCCACCGGACCTTCGCAACGGTCGACCATATCATCCCGACGGATGACCAGTCGCGGCCTCTAAAGGACGATCTCGCCGAAGCGATGATGAGCGAGCTCGAACAGAATTGTCGTGAATACGGCATCCAGTTTTTCGGCCCCGAAACCGGCGCTCAGGGCATCGTCCATGTCATCGGCCCGGAACTCGGACTGACCCAACCCGGCATGACCATCGCCTGCGGTGACTCGCATACTTCCACCCACGGCGCCTTTGGTGCGATCGCCTTCGGAATCGGCACGAGTCAAGTCCGCGACCTGCTCGCCACCCAGAGCATGGCCATCGCGCCGCTCAAGGTCCGACGCATCGAAGTCACGGGCGAACTTCAGTCAGGCGTGTACGCCAAAGATGTAATCCTCGCGATCATCCGCAAGCTCGGCGTGAACGGTGGTGTCGGATACGCCTACGAATACGCGGGACCCGTCATCGATGCGATGTCGATGGAAGAGCGCATGACCGTCTGCAATATGTCGATCGAAGGCGGCGCGCGCTGTGGCTATGTGAATCCCGACGAGACGACGGTCGAGTATCTGCGCGGTCGACGCTACACGCCGGATGACGCGGATTTCGCAAGGAAGGCCGAGGGCTGGCGTTCGATGGCGAGCGATGCGGGCTGTCAGTACGACGATATCGTGACCCTCGACGGCACTTCGATGGAACCTTCCGTGACCTGGGGCATCCACCCCGGACATAACATCGGTGTGTGTGAATCGATCCCGACGCTGAATGCCGTGCCCGATGACGAACGCGCCGGCGTAGAAGAAGCGCTTGAGTACATGGGCTTCGTAGCGGGGGCATCGATCGCAGGCACGCCGATCGACGTGGCTTTCATCGGCTCTTGTACGAACGGTCGACTCTCGGATCTCCGCGAAGCCGCGAAGATCGCCAAGACGGGCAAGGTGAAGGACGGCGTTCGCGCGCTTGTCGTACCAGGCTCGATGGATGTTCAGCAAGCCGCGGAGGCCGAGGGCCTTCACGAAATTTTCCGCGCAGCGGGATTTCAGTGGCGCGAGCCGGGCTGTTCCATGTGCCTGGCGATGAACCCCGACAAGCTGGAGGGTCGCGAAGTTTGCGCCTCCTCGAGCAACCGTAACTTCAAGGGCCGACAGGGTTCGCCTTCGGGTCGCACCCTGCTGATGTCGCCCGCCATGGTCGCTGCCGCGGCGATCGCCGGCGAAGTCGTTGACGTCCGAAACGTGCGATAAAAAAAGAAGAGAGAAGAAGAGGAATAAAAAATGAGCAAGAACGAAGACGTTCTCGTCCGCATTGAATCGGTAGAAGGCTCGGGCTGCGTTGTCCGCGGCGACGATATCGATACCGATCGCATCATCCCCGCGCGCTTCATGAAGGTCGTGACCTTCGACGATATGGGCCGCCACGCTTTCGAAGACGCCCGCAAGGCCGCCAAAGGGAAGCATCCACTTGACGAAGAGCGCTATTCGGGCGCTGAAATTCTGGTGGTCGGCCAGAACTTCGGATGCGGCTCTTCGCGAGAGCATGCACCTCAGGCGCTGATGCGCTTTGGCTTCAAGGCCTTCATCGGCGGATCGTTTGCCGAAATTTTCTTCGGCAACTGCACGAGCCTGGGCTTGCCCTGTGTGACGCTGGGCGATGAAGATTTGACCAAGCTGATGGATACCGTCGAACTCGACCCGGCGGGGAACATCGCCATCGATCTGAATGCGCGCACGATCACGTCGCGCGCCGGATCGATGACCGCGGGCGTGCCCGAAGGGGTCCGCCAGCAGCTCATGGAGGGCACCTGGGACGCGACGCGCGTGCTGCTTGAAGCGCAAGACGCCATCGATAGGACGGCGGCCGCCCTACCCTACGTGGAGCTCCCCGCGTAGCCGACGGGCGCGGCTCGTAGTTGTAGTTGCGGGCAGGCGGCAGGCGGGCGAGTCGCCTACTTGCCCCTCTACCTATTTGCCTGAGAAGTTCGGATCGCGCTTCTCGACGAAGGCGGTCGTGCCTTCGATGCGATCGTCTGAGGCAAAGACCAAACCAAATGCGCCCTGCTCAAGCGCATGGGCGGTCCGGACGTCGGCGTCCTGCCCCTGCTGCATGACTTGCTTGGCGAGGCGAGTCGCTACCGGACCGCGTTCGGCGACTGCTGTCGCCGCCGCGATCGCAGCCGGCAAGAGCTCGTCGGGCTCGAAGACCCGGTTCACAAGTCCGATGCGCGCGCATTCGTCCGCCCCAATCGGCTCCGCGACGAGGACGAGTTCCTTCGCCCAAGCGAGCCCCACTCGCCGCACCAGGCGACTTGTCCCACCAAAGCCGGGAATCAGGCCGAGCTTCGTTTCAGGCTGGCCGATCTTGGCTTTCGTCGAGGCGTAGATCCAGTCGCAGCACATCGCGAGTTCGCAGCCACCGCCGAGCGCAAAGCCATTCACCGCGGCGATCGTCACGAGGGGAAGGTCCTCAAGACGCCCGAAGATCGTGTGCGCAAAAATTGAGAAGGCCTCGGCTTCAAGCGGCGTGAGATTCTTCATTTCCGCAATATCCGCACCCGCCACGAAGGCTCGCCCGGCGCCGGTCACCACGACCGCGCGGCAGGTCGAATCCGCTTCGATGCGATCGAGCACGGAGCCGAACTGTTCGATCACTTCACGGTTCAGCGCGTTCAGCGCATCCGGGCGATCGAAGGTCACAACTGCAACCTCACCTTGCTTTTCGAGTCGTACCCACTCAGACACCGTATTGCCCTCTTTCTTTTGTGTTTAGCGAGAAACGTCCCCGGCGAAGGGATCGATCACGAGAGGCGGTGCCTCGTCGATTGCTGAACGCAGGAAGGTAACGCGTCGTCGGATGCTCTCCTCTGCTAATTGGGCGCAGAAATGCCCTTCCTGAAGCATCTCGAGCGGAATCGGCAGCGACTCGGGCCGACAACCCGGAGCCGCCGGCCTAGCTAAGCCGCTCGGGACGAGCTCGATATAGGCGCCCGTCGCGCCGTCGGCGAGATTCCCGCGCAGAGGCGCCGTCGCGATCGGGAGTCCCACCCCGTTCCCCGGCATTCCTCCAATCCAGGGCAAGGGTCCGAGCACCCACGCAAGCGACCGGGTCACGCGATTCGGCACGTAGCCGTCTGAAAGTCCAGCCGTGAGCAAGACGCTGGGGCCCTGCCGAGGTGGGCCGAGTGGCGCCAACTCGGCCAGGTTCGGAGACGTCACGTTTCCAAGACGCTCATTTTGTCCGTGGAGCGCATGCAGATGCCCATCCTGCCGATCGATCGCCGCCTGAAAGAGCGACATCGTGACCCAAAGATCCATCGGCGAGAAGTCACCAAACAAGAACGGCAGTGCGGCAACCATCGTGTCTGCCGCTTGATGCAGGGGCAGCTCCACTAAACGCGCGCCCCCAGCGACGAGCGACGCCGCACGAATCTCTGGCGCGTAGCTGAGCAGCGCCTGCCCGTGAATCGCGCCCTGACTAATGCCCTCGTAAACCAGAGGTGCTTCCTCATCAAGGTCTGGCGCCCCATCGGGCAACCCAAGCGGAAGTACATCGATCGATGCCCGCTCCCGAAGCGCCGCAACCAAAGCGAGCTGTTCGCCTAACGTCACGATCCAATCATCCGGCACAGTCGCACTCTCGCGAACCGACTCCGTCAATGCCAACACTTGCGAGGTGATCGCCGTGCGGCGATCGGAGGCGTCCAGCTCCCCCCCCCGGACGGTTCCAAAGATCCGTAAACCCGATCACAGCGAAACCCGCTTCGAGAAAGGGGTCCTGAAGCGGTGCACCAATTTCGCTCTCTGCGCTTCCGGGATTGCCATGTTGATAGATCAAAACCGGAGCCGGCGACCGGTCGGCGCGCCAAGGGAGAGCGAGCCGGAAGTCGACGAAGCGATGCCCCAAAGCGAGCGGACGGCCTGTCGCATCTCGGCGCAGACCCGCTTGCCCATCCTCCCGCCAACGCGGCACTTTGAAACGTCCCGAAACGACCGCCACCAGCGGACGTTCGGGATCCGGCTCCGGCTCGACTCGGTCGACGATCAAGCGCGTTCCGGAGAGTGCTTCGACGGCTTCGCGGAGCGCTTTTGGATCCCGACCGATGCCTTCAAGCGTCCCGACCGTAAAGGTCAGTGCGAAAACAAGATCGTCCCGAGTCCACGGGATCGCGAGTTGCGACTCGGCCACGGTGAGCGCCGGGCCGAGTCGCGCAGCCAGGCTCTCCCGCACCCCCAAATTAGAAAGCGGTCGCCGCTTCAAAATCGGCCGCAATAACAAAGGCGCGATCATCGCCCGCCCGCCGGGCTCACTCACTCCGCGCCGCATAAGCAGCGCATAACGTCCGCCGGGCCGAAGAGGCCGCGCTGGCAAAACCCAAAGCGCATGTTCGTCGAGCCCCACAGGCGCTTGATCGCGGCGCAGAACCGTCTCAAAAGGCCAGCGTTGGCCGTACTCGGGACTGGCGGGTTCGATATCAACGAGGGCCAGGGTGGCGACGGGATCCATCGACTCCTCTGCAGTTCGAGGCAGCGTCGCCGGATCAACTTCGCCACTCAGCGCCAGAACGATCGGCGCTACAGGACTCCAGCCATCAAGCTGCGCAAGTTCCGTTCGCAAGCCGGAGATCACTTCGCGGACGTCTCGGCGCACGGCGACGGGTAAGTCGAGTCGAAGTCCCGTCGGACTCGATGCATCGCGGCGTGTCCAGAAATCATCCGGAATCGGTGCGATTTCGTCGGGATCGAGCTTCCGATAGATCACACGGACGGCTGCGCCCTCACTCCCGTCCCCCGACCAGGTCTCAAACGCAAAAGACTGCCGCGTTCCGTCCAGCATCCAAGCCAGCTCGCAGGTCGTTCCGTCCGGCAAGCGCACCGAGGGCTGAACGACCAATCGGCGGGGAGTCTCACGAAAGGTCTTCGGCCCGTAGTTTTGCGCGTTGCAGCGCAGGGTCGGATCCGTTGCCGCTGCCGCTGCCGCCTCGCTCTCGAACTCGATCTCGGGCCAGATCCCGACCGGAACGGAGATCGCTCCATCGGCGGGCGTCGAGCGGAACGAAGACTCTCGACCAGAAGCCTCGCCTTCCGCCTCTCCGCCAATCTCACTACACCCGATTCCCCACGCAGCGAGCAATGCCGAAAGTACGCCCATCAAAGCCCGGGCCATCTGGCGCGGACTCAGCGCCCGTGCGTGATATGCTCGTCCCGATTCAGCCGCCCGCGAAATCGCGCGACGCCGAACCGGCAAACACGAATCCGAAAGAGAGACAGGAGCTCCCCATGGCATCAGCGGCACCGATTATTTCCCTCATCGCGGGCGCGCTCGCCCTGGTTGGCTTGGCCTTTGGCCATTTCGGCATCGTGTCACCGATGGCGGGCTTCCAGACCTTCCTCGCCGGCGCCCTCCTCGGAGGCCTGTTCAGCGTGGTGCTCAGTCTAGTCGGTCTTTTCCTCTCCCGCGGCGGGCGCGATGTCATCGGCCGCAACCGCGCTCTGATCGGACTCGCCATGGGCCTGGGCCTGCTGATCATCGTCCTCGCGGCGGGCTTGACCGGCGGCAGCGCCCCGCCAATCAACGATATCTCTACCGATCTCGAGGACCCACCGAGCTTCGCCGAAGCCTCCGTCGTCTCGGATTCTTCTGGGCGCGATGCCGGGCGTGACATGAGCTACCCCGCCGAGTTCAAGCCGATCGTGCGAGAGGGCTACCCCGACCTGGCGCCGCTTCACCTCTCAACCTCCCCAGCGGAGGCTTTCGCGAAGGCCGTCGCGAGCGCAGAATCGATGGGATGGGAGATCGTCGCCCGGGATCCCGCCCGCGGCCGCTTCGATGCGCAGGACGTGTCCTCGCTCTTCCGCTTCGTTGAAGATATCACCGTCCGCATCCAGCCCGACGGAAGCGGCGCGCGCATTGATATGCTCTCCAAATCCCGCGACGGTCGCAGCGATATGGGCGCCAACGCCAAGCGCATCGACGCTTTCTTCAGTGCGCTGAAGGGCTAGGCAACCGAGGGCTCGGTCCTCAAAGTCCGCCGGGCCGGGCGCCGCAAACCTAAAAGAGGGCTAGGCGTCGTCGAGCGCCGAGCAGAGCCGAACGATGCCCATCATGGCGTCCACGGTTTGCGTCGTGCGCGCGGCGGGTCCGTCGAGACAGAGTTCCGCGAAGCCACCGTCGCCCGCCTGCTCCTCGAGCAAGCGCTCAAGCAGCTCCGTCACATCAAAAGTTGCGCCGGGCATGGCCTGCGCATCGCAGGTCAACAAGACGCGCACCGCGGCGACCGCTTCCATCTGCCGGCTCCGAAAGCCCTTCTCCAGCGCACGACCGCACCATTGCAGCGCTTCGTCCGCCAAATCATGGGCCACGTTCGTAAAGAAATGCGCGTAGCCAATCAGCGCGGGATAGCCGTCATGCTCGACCATCTCGGGATCGAAGCGCTCGGCGAGAAACTCACCCGCCGCGTCCAAATTCACGAGCCGAGACACCGGCGTGCGACCCAGGATTCCCGCCGCCATACCCGTCCAGAAAATCTCGGCCTGTGCCGCAGCCCCCTCGACCCCAACGATGGGCAGACTCGGCACCCGAAACGCACCGTCATCTGCCTGTTGTGACTCAAGAAAGCGCACCGCCGGCTCGACCCAGGGCGCGTGCAGAATTTTCGAGTCCCCCGCGATCCAAAGCGCTTCGACGCAGCCCAGAATGCCTCGCTCCGCTTCCGAAAGCGCCGCCACGTCAGTAGCCGGAAATCCCAGCCCGCCGCCCGAAAGAAGGGTTCCGACCGGTATATGCCCATCAGACTGCTGCGTTGCGGCCAAACGATCGCTCAGATCACTCGGCGGCCTTCCGCCGCAAAGTACCTGCGCCCGCAACAACGCCCATTCATCTTCGTGGGCTTCCAGAAAGCCGTAGGCATGCTCAAGCGCGTCCGCCGCGCGGAGTCGAAGCGCTTCGACGAGCGAAGCATCCGAGCCTCCGCTGCCCCCGTTTCCACTGCCATTGTTGCCGGTATCGAGATGCACAATGCTCATGGCGCAGAGCCTAGGCGCTGGGAAGCAGGAATGCCGCAGCCCGGTGCGCCCCACTCGCACTCCACCACCGCCCCACTCTCCGTGAGATCATAGAAAATCCTGCTCGCGATCCAGCAGAGCCGGCTACGCTCCCGGCCGAATCATGAGCTCTACATCCACCGACAAAGCCAAGACCCCATCCGCCACCAACCGACTTGGTCAGCAAACCAGCGCCTATCTTCGGCAGCATCAGACCAACCCCGTGGACTGGTATCCCTGGGGCGATGAGGCGCTGGCGAGGGCTAAGGCAGAGGACCGGCCGATCCTGATTTCGATCGGCTACAGCGCCTGCCATTGGTGCCACGTGATGGAACGGGAATGCTTCGAAAACCCGGAGATCGCCGCAATGATGAACGAATCGTTCATCAATATCAAAGTCGATCGCGAGGAACGCCCCGATATCGACCAGATCTACATGAGCACGGCGCTCAAACTGAACGGGCGCGGCGGCTGGCCCTTGAATGCGATTTGCACGCCCGACGGTCGGCCCTTCTTTGTCGGTACCTATTTCCCGCCCGAGCCGCGCGGCGAGATGCCGAGCTTCCCCGATATCCTTCAGGCTCTTTCGCAGGCCTGGCGCGAACAGCGCGACGAAATCGAAGAAAACTCAGCGCAGATTGTCGCCGCACTCTCTGATCGACCCGAGCAGGCAGGCGCCGCCGGAGAAACTTTGGGCGCCGCAAAGATCCAGCAGGCCGCCCAGGCGATCATGAAATCCGCTGACCTCGCCCACGGCGGATTTGGTCGCGCACCGAAATTCCCGACGCCCCCCAATCTAGAATTCCTCACCGCCTCGCTCGATTTTTTCGAACACGACACGTCCTCGGAAATCGCACGGTTCCTTGCCTTGACCGGTCGAGAGATGTCACGCCGCGGGCTCTTTGACCAGATCGGCGGCGGCTTCCATCGCTACTGCACCGACGTCAACTGGACGATTCCGCATTTCGAAAAGATGCTCTACGACCAGGGGCAGCTGATCTCGTTCTACGCGGAGCTTGCCCGGCGCGCCCATGACGGAACCGATCTGCTTTGGCCGATCATTGAAACCGCCGATTACCTCAAGCGCGAGATGCAGGGCGAAGGCGGCGCTTTCTATGCCAGCCAGGACGCGGATAGCGAAGGCGAGGAAGGCAAATTTTTCGTCTGGACACCGCTTGAGATCGCTGCACACCTCGGCGATGACGCCGACCCTTTTTGCACGACCTATGGAGTTCGCCTCGCCGGCAATTTCGAGAACGGCACGACCCAGCTTGTCGACGAAGCGCGGTCGAAGCGGAGTGATTTTGCAGATGCGCGCGCAAGGCTGCTTGCCGCTCGGAATGAGCGCATCGCACCCGCGACTGATCCGAAGCATGTCGCCGCCTGGAACGGCTACGTCATCTCGGGCCTCGCACGTGCAGCGTCGGTTGTGGGCGATACCGCTTTGCTAGACGAGGCAAAGCGTGCAGCGGATTTCGTACTCAACAAGATGACGGTCGACGGACATCTCTACCGGGTCTTCGACGGCGGGCGGGCGCATGTCCCGGCATTCCTCGACGATCATGCAGCGATGCTCGGCGCTTACCTCGATCTGCATCGCGCGGGCGCCGGCGACCGCTACCTCGAAGCGGCTCTCCACATTGCCGAGACACTCATCCAGCGCTTCGCCGACCGCGAAACCGGCGCGCTCTACCTCACGGCCGAAGACGCGCCGGGCGCGGCCTCTCTGGTCCATCGGCCTCGCTCAGACCACGACGGCGCGACCCCAGACGCGAGCGGCCTTGCGCTCTTGGGCCTCACACGCCTCGCCGCCCTCGGCCACCGCGGCGACCTGGATGCCTTCGTGACCCAGGCACTCGACGAGCAATCCGCGCTGATCGAGAACGCGCCACATGCGTTCCCCACGCTTCTGCGCGCCGTTGCGCTTCGTCTCCGCGGCATGTCTTTCGCGGTGATCATCGGCGATCCTTCCGCCGACGATACGCATCGACTCGCCGAACGCGCCCGCCGCGTGCTGCGACCGGAGGACGCAATCCTGGTCTGCGCAGAGAATGCAGAAGTGCCGGCCGGCATCGCCCCGGACTGGATCCGCGGCCGCATAGCAATCGACGGCAAGGCGACGGCCTACCTCTGTCACGGCACGCTTTGCTCGGCGCCCGTTCAGGAACCCTCTGAACTCGTCGTCGACCTTATCCCCGGCGCCTAACGTTTTCTCAGGAATCACTCTTTCAGGAATCACTGTCACCGCCCCCCCAAAAAAAAATAGCCACCCCGCATAAAAGAGACTCGACCATGACGCAAAAACGCAACGCGAATAAATTTGGCTCCGGGCATGATGACGGCCTCGAACCGCTCGTCCCTCTCGATATCGGCCAGCTCGACTCCGTCGACGCGCTCGTTTCGGCGATGGCGAACACGGCGTTCGGCGGGCGACGGCTTGGCGAAGCGGCCGACGCGCTTGAAGCCATGGTGCGCGACGAGAATTGCTTTCGCGTGGTCACAATCTCTGGCGCGATGACGATTGCGAAGCAGGGACTCGTTCTCTGCGAAATGATCGACCGGGGTTGGGTGCAGGCGGTCGTGGCGACGGGCGCTTTGATGACGCACGGCTTCGTCGAAGGGGCCGGAATGCTCCATTTCAAGCATCGCCAGCGCATGAAAGACGAGGAGCTCTTCAAGAAGGGGTACAACCGGGTCTACGACACGATCGAACTCGAGAAGAATCTCGACGACGCCTATGCCCTGCTCGATCGCGTGCTCTCGGATCTCGAGCCTGGAACCACCCTCTCCAGTCACGCGATACTTGAGGCGGTGGGCAAAATGCTCGACCGAAACGACGTCGGCCGCGCGATCCTGCGAAGCGCTGTCCAAAAGCAGGTGCCCATCTACGTGCCTGCTTTTACCGACTCCGAACTGGGGCTGGACTTCTCGATCCACAACAAGAAACTCGAAGCGGCGGGCAAGACTCCCTTCGGCTTCAACCCCTTCCTCGACCTCGACCATTTTGCCGACCAAGTGCGACAGCACGAAACTCTGGGGATCTTCACCATCGGCGGCGGCGTGCCCCGCAACTGGGCACAACAGGTCGCGCCCTACCTTGAAATCTCAGCGGACCGCCTGGGCACCGACGACCCGGTCCGGCGCTATCGCTACGCCGTCCGGATCTGTCCGGAACCCGAACATTGGGGCGGCTTATCTGGCTGTAGCTATAGCGAGGGCGTGTCTTGGGGAAAATTCGTGCCTGAAGGCGAAGGCGGTCGGCATGTCGAGGTCCACGCCGATGCCACGATCGCTTGGCCGATGATCGTTCGCGCTGTGCTCGAACGCCTTGAGCGAAACCCAGCCCAGACGTAGCTGAAATCCGCCTAGAGCCCCTTTCGAGACCCATTTTGGACCCGCCTCCCTCCACATCCGCCCGATTCTCCCCTAGGCCCCGGCCTGCCGCGTCATCGGCGGCCGATCCGCGACTGGAAATGCGTGGTAACGAACCCGCACTGCGGAATTCGCAACGGACATCCCTGGCGCCACACAAAGAAGAGCTGACCTACGCTCTTTTAGTTCGGTTGCCGGCGAGGCGCTGACCCGCGTCTTGATCGACGACGACGAGCCGACCTATAGAGCGTATCTGGGCAGTTTCTTGCGCCGTCGCGGCTTTGAAGTGCGCGCCGCGGAGACCGGTCGTGAAGCGATTGAAATCGCCCGAACCTTCTCGCCGGACTTCTTACTCGCGGACTGGATGCTGCGCTGCGAGATGCGCGGGATTCAGGTGGGCGAGACCCTTCGAAGCGACTCGCCGGAACTCCGGATCCTGCTCATGACGGGCTTCCCGAGGGCAAGCCTTGAAGCCGAAACCGCGCGCGTTGGCATCAACAGCTTCCTCGAAAAACCCTTCGCCCTCGAAGACCTCGAAGCCGCCCTCATTGAGCAGAGGCCTAGGCCTTCAGCGCTCTTATGGAGAGCCTTCAGCCCAGACGGGTGGCGGCCAGCTCTTCATAAAGAGCCCTCAGCTCTTATAAAGAGTCGCATTTGCGCTCTCGAAGAGCGACGGGTCGGGCGTCTCGGAAAGCTCGAGTGACTCGTTTCGTTCCGTAACGCGGTCGAAATCCCAGGAGCTTTGCGCGAGCAAAGCCCAGCGGTCATCGCGGTCGAGGACGACGCGAATCCGCTCCGAATAGCGAAAATCTTCGGGATCAAAGCCGGCCTGAGGCCAACGCGCGAGGGTATAAGGCAGAGGCGAGAGCGTCAGGTCGACGCCGTACTCTGACTTCAGCCGATGTTGCATCACATCGAATTGCAAAGGTCCCATCGCGCCCAAAATCCAGCTGGCGGAGCCACCATTCGGATCGCGGAAGAGCTGAACGACGCCTTCGTGCACAAGTTGTTCGATGCCTTTCTCGAGGGCCTTGCGCTTTTGCACGCCGGCGACTTCAACGCGCATATAAGACTCGGGTGCGAAAATTGGAATGCCGGCGTAGGCGATACCCGGTTCATTCGAGAGCGTATCGCCAATGCGGAAGATCCCCGGGTCATAGAGTCCGACGACATCACCCGCGAAAGCCTCCTCGACCTCCTCGCGATCCTTGCCCATGAGCAGCGTGGAATTCGTGAGGCGAAGCTGCTTGCCCGTGCGCACATGCAAAGTGGAAGTGCCCTTCACGAACTGCCCCGAGCAGATCCGTACAAAGGCGATGCGGTCCCGATGGTCTGGGTCCATATTCGCCTGAATCTTGAAGACAAAGCCCGAAAAGGGATGTTCCGTGGGCTCGATGATCTCGCCCTCGCTTTGTCGCGCGACGGGCCCCGGGGCCATTTCGAGGTAGCTCTCGAGAAAAGGCCGCACACCAAAATTGGTCAGCGCGCTGCCGAAGAACATCGGCGTTTGGGATCCCCTCGAGATGAGCTCCGGATCAAGCGCCGCGCCCGCGCCATCGAGCAGCTCAAGACCATCCTGTACATCCCGCGCGAAAGTCCCCATCGCTTCCATGATCGCCGGATCGTCGGGTTCGCCGTCCAGAATCACTTCGTCGACGCGATGCGTCCCATGGTCGCCGCCAGAAAAACTCACTAAACGGCGACCTAATAAGTCATAGATGCCCTTAAAATCGCTCCCTGCGCCCACCGGCCAATTCGCGGGGACGACATCCATCCCGAGCACGTCTTCGATCTCTGACATAATGTCGAGGGGATCGCGCCCATGTCGATCCATCTTATTCACGAAGGTGAAGATCGGAATTTTGCGCAGTCGACACACTTCGCAGAGCTTGCGCGTCTGATCCTCGACGCCGCGTGCGGCATCGATCAGCATCACCGCGCTATCCGCCGCCATCAGCGTCCGATAGGTGTCCTCGCTGAAGTCGCGGTGACCGGGCGTATCCAGAATATTCACCCAATGGCCAGCGAACTCGAAGTGCAGAACAGAACTCGAGACTGAGATGCCGCGCTGCTTCTCAAGCTCCAGCCAATCGCTCGTCGCGTGGCGCGTCGCCTTCTGCGCGCGCACGGCCCCCGCCTCACGCACGGCCCCGCCGTAGAGAAGCAGCTTCTCCGTCAGAGTCGTCTTCCCCGCGTCTGGATGCGAGATGATCGCAAAAGTCCGCCGGCGCTCGATCTCGCGTCGAATCTCGTCTGGGCTGCGTTCTACGGGCACGGTCCAGCCTCTTGGGGCGTACTAGGGGTCAGAGCGAACTCCGAAGTTAAAATGCGACGGCGAAACGGTCCAAAAGGAACGCCGGGCGGGATCTGCGGGTGTGATGCGGCTTGAACTCGGCAGGCCGCCCGCAGGCCGCGCAAATGGACAGCGTGCGATGGGCAAGAGCCCCGCGCAAACGCAGTCCCTGGCTCCGTGATTACCCATCCCCAGTGCGCCTCGCAAGGGCTCGCTTCCAAAGACCCGCAACCCATGAGAAACGAGTCGTTCGACCCGCGGTCAAGTCGAAGCAAATTCAAGCCGACGCGTCCCCAACCGTGCCGATATGGCACTCACAAACGGTCCCCTTCAAGGCCTCCACTGGGAGGCCGCACGGATTCCGAGCATAGATGCTCGAACCCCGGGGACGAGACCGCTATTCTGCGCGCCCCACAGCCCTCTGGGCGTGCGATGAGGAGAAAAAAGCATGGCGAATCGCGTCGACGAGATCTTGAGTTGGTACGGAGCAGACAGTCCCGGCGTTCTCAGGAACCTGCGCTGGATGATGGAAACGGGACGATTGGCCGGAACCGGCAAATTCGTGATCCTGCCCGTGGACCAGGGCTTCGAGCATGGCCCGGCCCGCTCCTTCGCGAAGAACGCACCTGGCTACGACCCCCGTTATCACTTTCAGCTGGCCATCGACGCCGGCTGCAACGCTTACGCGGCGCCCCTCGGCTTCCTCGAGGCCGGAGCGCGCGAGTTCGCAGGGAAGATCCCGACGATCCTGAAGCTCAATAATAGTGAGAGCTTGCTCTCGGGATCTGACCCCAAGCCCGCTGTGACGGCTTCCGTCGATGATGCACTCCGGCTCGGCTGTGCCGCCGTCGGCTTCACGATCTATCCCGGCTCGGCCGAGCGTAACGAGATGTACACGGAGTTCCGCGAGATCGCGGAAGACGCCAAGGCCGCAGGCCTTGCTGTTGTGCTCTGGAGCTACCCCCGCGGCTCAAGCCTTTCGACCGAGGGCGAGACCGCGATCGACGTGATCGCCTACGCTGCTCAGGTCGCTGCCCAGCTCGGCGCCCATATCGTCAAGGTGAAGCCGCCGACCGACATGATCGAGCAGGACGCCGCGCGCAAAGTCTACGAAGACGAGGGCATCCCCATCGGCACCCTCGCCCAGCGCATCGAACACGTCGTACAGAGCACCTTTAATGGCCGCCGCATCGTGATCTTCTCCGGTGGCGCCTCGAAGGGCACCGACGGCGTTCTCGAGGAGGTCCGCGGCATAGCCGAGGGCGGCGGATTCGGTAGCATTATGGGCCGCAACGCGTTCCAGCGCCCGAAGGCCGAAGCCATCGAGCTGCTGCACAGCGTGATGGACATTTACCAGAACACGTGAACGACCTTTACCAAAACACGTGAACGACATCTACCAAAACACGGGATGAGTCAGGCGTAGGGGCCCCGATATCTTAGGCTGCTTTGCGATGCCTTAGGCCCAGATCAAAACTGATCGGAATGCTCGGCCCGGCGCACGCAAAGTGCCCGGGCCGTTTTCTTATTAGGCCGCCAGGATCGAGTTAGTAACGAACTTCTCAAGGGCGGCGCGCTGGTCGGGCGCGAGTGCGCTGAAAACGAGACCGATATCGGGCAAGAGCTGGTAGGCGGCTTCCGCTTCGAGCGAGAGAGGGCCTGCGCCCGGCAGGTCGAGATCGATTTGGATGATCTGACCGAGCGGGACTGATTCCGCGGACCGGATCAGGCAACCATTTTCGGAGAGCGAGAGCACTCGACTATCCCAGAGCTGATCGCGCCGTGCACAGCGCGCTCGCAGCTGGGTCTGAACCCGCGGCGTCGAGCGGGGCGTGTCCTCAAAGATCTGCTGGATCAAGCAGTAGAGATCGTGCAGGCCCGCCGGGCGCTTGATCCCAGCAATCACCCGGGCGTCTGTACTCTTCACGCCGTATTGGCCGGTCAGCAGGATGATCGACGGGGCCACACCCGCGGCATCTTCGAAGCGCGCCGCGGCATCGAGGCGGCGCTCGTCGATCAGCAAGAGATCCGCTCGCAAATCGGGCTCGCTCTGTCGCGCGGCCTCGAAATCCTCGGCCGACACCAGCGGGTAGCCCAGTCGAGCCAGGATTACGTCGGTCCGCGGACCGAGGGATTCGTTCGGGGCATCGTAAATGATCTTTCGCTTCGCAGAGATCTTCGCGCTCATTACAAGGTTTTCGGATCACCCGACAACACAATTGAGGCATTTGTACCACGACTTCACGAATGCCCCGAAGGGGAAAACTGACGGCAGAGAAAATTTCCTCGTAAGTGATGCGAGGATTTCGACCCAATCGCGGGGGCATCGAATGTGGCCTGCTAGTTTCTCGGCGTGGCAGATTCGATGAGCGGACAAGTCAATCGAGACCTCGCAAACTGGCTGATGGCGCAGCGTCTTGAGATCGAACGCGTCATGCAGACGCGGCTCGGCGCAGCGGCGCCCGCCGCCTCAGGCCCCGAAGCAGAAACGCTGCGTCGCTTCCGCACCTTTGTTTCCAATGCGCTGATGCGCGGAGAAACCCCGCGCCCCGTTCTTGATGGACTGCGTCCCAACGAGCGGCGGGTAATGGCTCTCCTCACAGCCTGGGCGGAGGCCGCCTGCGAGTTGGCTGGCCCCGACGCGAGCGCCGTCGCAAGGGCGCTGGCTCCTCTTCTCGATGCTTTTCGCCTCGCGATCCGAACGACGGGCACCAAGCGCAAGAGCAGTGGCCGTCCGCGTGCCAGCCGACGCGCGATCTCGGCCGCAATCGACCGCATCTCGGATCTCTTTTTCGCGATCGATGTGGACTCCGGCGAGCTCCTCGACGCGAATCCCGCAGCGGGTGCAGCGCTGGGCGTCGCCCGAGACGCTCTGATCGGGCTTGAGTTCAATGCCTTCGTTCCGGTCGACGCACAAGGGCCGTGGTGGACCTCGCTCAACACCATCGCAGAAGGCCAGGACAGTCATACTTTCGACGCGGCGATGCAGGACCGGGAGGGTCGACGCATTCGGCTTGAGGTCTCCGCGACGCGCTTTATCCGCAGCAGCAATCGAACGCTTGCCCTTGTGGTGGCGCGGCCCAATGCGAAAGTCGAATCGCTGGTCGAATCTCAGCCGTCCCAAACCAAAAGCTTGCTCTCTCTTTCTCAGCCTTCTTCGTCCACGCCTTCTTCGCCCACGCCTTCTTCGCCTGTACCCACTCCTGCACCCGCGCCCATAGCAGCGCCTGCAACGGCGCCCGCGCCCACAGCCATGACCTCTTCGCCTACGCCCTCACCGCCCTCACCGCCCTCACCGCCCTCACCGCCCTCACCGCCCTCACCGCCCTCACCGACCTCGCCGACCTCGCCGACCGCACCTTCAGGCGAGTCGCTCGCGTAGGAAGGGGATCACGCGCGTCCATGCGCGTCTGGATGCCTCCTCGCTGTACGCGCCGGGTCGCGTGCGATTCAAGAACGCGTGCCCCGCTCCCGCATAACAGTCCAATTCGAAAAACGTACTTCCGGAAGCAAGTGCGTTCCGCAATGCCTCAACGTCCTCGTTGGGCACGAAGGCATCTTCAGCGCCGAATGAGGCGAGCATCGGCGTCCGCAGTCGACCCGCTGCTTCGATCGGTGAATGGGGTTTCTTGACGAGATCCCGCCCCTCTTCGGCAAAGAGCATTCCCTTTTCGTAGGACAAGATCCCGTAGAAAGGCGCGGCCGCCGAGAATCGATCAGAAAGGCAGGCTGCGAGGATCGAATACGTCCCTCCCATACACACGCCCATCACGCCGGCCTTGCGTTCTGCACATAAGGGCTCCGCGCGCAGCCAATCTGCTGCGGCTTCCAGATCTGAGAGGATCTTGGGATCCGACAGGGAGCGAATCTGCGCGCCAGGATCTTCAAATTGGACCGAACCCCTCGCGCGATAAAGATCGATTTCGAGGACACCGAATCCTTCACTCGACAGGTCAGCGGCCAACGCACGACTGTGTTGGGAAAGGCCGAAAACGTCGTGGATCAGGACAATACCCGGCACGGAGGCCGCGGCCGATGCGCTGACCGGCCAGTGAAAGCGTCCCAGCTCGACCTCTCTTTGATCTGTCTGCCCAGTTGGCCCAGTTGGCATTGCCGTGGAAGCCTCGTTCCCCATATTTCCTCCTGAGTCTGCAGCCCAAAACGCTCGAAATCGATCGGCGAATCGACCCAAGACGGGCCCTGCCTCGCGATCCTTTTCGGAAATCCTGCAGCCTTTCTGCCAGCCTACCGCAGCATCCCACGCGTGAACTTGCGCACGGGTACTAGGGAACCGAGAGTCGCTGGCAACGCCGCGGCCCGCTCAGTAGAATGCGCGCCCCTCCGAGGAGAATCCCAATGAGCGACGCAGGAAACGACAAACGAATCATCCGCAAGAAGAGCGGCAACTTCCTGGAAGACTTCAAGCCGGGCCAGGTTTTCCGCCATAAGGGCGGCAAGACGATCACGGAAGGCCTCTTCACGACCTTCACTGAGTTCGCGATGACCACGCATCCCTTCGCGAAAAATGCTCGCTACGCCCGAGCGTACGGCTTCGAAGGCCTCGTCTGTCCGCCCGGCGTCGTCATGCTCGTCGCGTTCAGCCAGACCGTCGAAGACGTCTCCGAAAATGCGCGCGCGAACCTCGAATACATCGACATGAAATTTGGCGCCCCGGTCTACATCGGCGACACCATCGAGGTCGAAACGAAGGTGCTCGGCCTGCGGCTCTCTTCGAGCCGCCCCAACCTCGGCATCGTGCATGTGCAGTCGACCGCACGCAAGAATATCGGCGACGCGACGGAAGCAATCGTCGCGACCTGGCAGCGCAAGGTGCAGGTCTACAAGGGCGATGAGGATATCATCGTCGAGAACTTCGCAATCGACGCGGACGAGATCGATTGCCCGCTCTGGATCCCGGCTTATGACGCCGGCGCGAAGCTCGGCGAGATGGCGCATCTCTCGAGCGCGGATAGCTACTTCGAAGACCTCGAACCCGGCACGCGCATCGAGCATTCCCGCGGTCGTACCGTCACGGACGAGCATATCTCCATGACCGCGATCCTCGACAATACGAGTCAGGTGCATTGCAACCAGTACATGATCGATCTGAATCCAAAGCAGTATGTCGGGGGGGAGTTGATCGTTTTTGGTGGCATCCCGTTCACGCTCTGTCTCGGACTCTCTTGCCCTGACGTCGGCGACAACGCGCTCGGCGACCTCATCTACACCACAGGTAAGCACACGGCTCCGCTCCAGGCGGGCGACACGGTCTTCGCCGCGACGGAGATCCTGGAAAAGTCGGATATGCCCGGGCGAGATGATCTGGGCATCGTGTCCATGCGGCTCTTCGGACACAAGTTCGTGAAGGCCGAAGGCGAAACGAGCGAAGACGCGCCGGACGGTTGGAAGAAGGTTCAGATTTTTGAGCTGGATCGTCAAATTGTTGTGAAGAGGCGGTCTCACTACGGGGCGTGAGTACTTTGTCGCCGCGGGCTTCGGCACGCGGCGCAGGTTCAGGCGAACGGCTCGCCTTCGGCTGCGCTTTATTTCGCCAGAACCTGCACCACGCACCTTGACCGCTACCACCTGAGCGATCCGGGAAGAAAGAGAACGCCCTCCTCTCTCTGAGAGGGGGGCGTTTCGCGTTTGCGAGCGGCGGCGGCGAGCGGCGCGTGTGTCTATGCTTTTGGGGAAGATGCATGAACGTATAGAAAAGGGGTGCGGGATGAGTGGTGATGGATCGACGACGATGAACCGGATGTTGGCGGGGGCGTATGGGAATCCGATTGTGGATTCGGATGGGCCGGCTTCGAATCCCGGAGAGTTGGCTAACTGGCCGATGCTGAAAGTTTCCTACCGAACGGATAAGGATCGGATTGCATCGCTTCTGCCGCCGGGACTTGAACCGGACGACTCTTCGCTCGTTTTGATCACGTTCTACAATGTGCCGATTCAGGACGCGCCGGAATACGGGATCGCCATCAATGTCGCGGCCAATTACAAGGGGCAGGCCGGCGAGTACACGATGGGAATCGGGATCAACCAGGAGACGGTGATCTTCCCGAGCCAGGAACGCTGGGGCCAGCCGAAGTTTCACGCAGATACGCAGTACTGGCGGAATGGAGATATCGTCGAAGCGCGGACGATTCATTACGGACACACCTTCGCCGAGTTCACGGGGCGCGTGGTCGGCGCGCAGGCCCCTCTGCCCGACGCGGATCAGCGCGAGTACTGGGTGAAGTACATGCGCGATGTGGACCTCACGCCCGGCAAATACGATTTTGGTCCGCATTTCGTGAACGTGTACAGCCGCTTCGGCACGGCCCATATGGAAAAGGTCGAAGGCGAGCTCGTGCTGCGCGAGAGCAAATGGGATCCGATCGCGACGCTTCTCCCGCTACGCGAACAAGTCTCGGCGCATCTCTGGACGCCAACCTTTCTCGACCGCCGCATCACGCTCGGCGACGCCATCGACCCGGACAAGTTTTGGCCCTTCGCGGATACGATCGGTGGTGCGCGCTGGCCCGGTGAAAACGGAGCGCCGCCCAAAAGCTAGTTTCAAGGCGGGCGGCACTCCTCGCGCCTCCCCCGCCTCCCGCACCTCCCGCACCTCCCGCACCTCCCGCGCTCCCCGCCATCCCGCCCTCATCGATCGGAGACCCCATGCAGTTTTTGCCCAGCGACGAAGTTCAGGCGATCAAGAAGCAGCTCGATCATCCCGTGATCGACGGTGATGGCCACCTGATAGAGTACACCCCGCTCATCCGAGATTTCCTGGTCGAGATTGCGGGCGAGGACATCGCGAAGCGATTCGACATAATGCAGAACGGAAGCGTGTTAGGTCGCCAGGTCCCGCTGGAAGCGAAACGCGGGCTGGGAATGACGCGCTTCTCTTGGTGGGGCGTGCCGACCGCCAACACCCTCGACCGCGCGACGGCCATGATGCCCAAGCTCATGTACGAACGAATGGATGAGCTTGGGCTCGACTACGCTCTGCTTTTTCCAACGTATGGCTTGACGGTGACGGCACTGCCCGACGCAGAGCTTCGGCAAGCAATGGCGCGCGCCTTTAACCGCTACTACGCGGAGTGCTACGGCGAGTTTCGCGATCGTCTTGAGCCCGTCGCGGCGATTCCGATGTTCACGCCGGAAGAAGCGATTGCCGAGCTCAACTATGCGGTCGGCGAGCTAGGCCTCAAGGCCACGATGCTCTCGGGCGTCATCCAGCGCAACGTGCCGGGCGCTGAAGAGGTGCGCGGGGCGAAATGGCTCGACACGCTCTGCCACGACAGCGAATACGATTATGATCCCGTTTGGAAGCGATGCGAAGAACTCGGAGTGGCGCCCACCTTCCATTCCAGCGGCATGGGCTGGGGCTCACGCATGTCCCGCACGAATTATGTCTACAACCATATTGGGAATTTCGCCCAGGCCGGCGAAGCGGCCTGCCGCTCCGTCTTTTTTGGCGGCGTGGCACAGCGTTTTCCCAAATTGCGCTTCGGCTTCCTCGAAGGGGGCGTCGCCTGGGCTGCCAACCTCTTCGCGGACATTCTCGGTCACTACGAAAAGCGAAATCGAGAAGCAATCGGCCACTACGATCCGAAGGCACTCGACCAGAACTTGCTAGGCGAACTCTTTCGCGAGCATGCCCCGAAATCCGTGAGAGAAAACCTCGACCGCCTGGACGACGCGCTCTTCATGCTCTGCGATCCCGATGAAGAACCAAGCACGATCGACGAGTTCCGCGAATGCGGAATCGACTCCAAGGAAGACATCCGCGATCTCTTCGAGCAGCGCTTCTTCTTCGGATGCGAGGCGGATGATCCTATGAACGCGATCGCCTTCGACCGCGACAAGATTCCCATGAAGGCCCGACTCAACGCGGTATTCGCAAGCGATATCGGCCACTGGGATGTTCCTGATTTCCGAGGTGTCTTGCCGGAAGCGTGGGAGCTGATCGAGGACGGCCATATCGACATGGACGACTTTCGCGCATTTACCTGCGACAACGCGATCGGGCTTCTCGCGGGCGGGCGCCCCGACTTCTTTAAGGGCACCGTCGTTGAGAACTATGTCGAGGACTACATCGAGAAGAACGTCAAGAAACTCCGCTAGCGCGTGCGGTCGTAGGCCCAGACTCCGCCGCGCACCATCGTCAGACGATGCCGATCCCCCGACACGGCCGGATCCGTTTCCGGGTACCCCGCGTCGCCGAACCACATAGCGACGGGCCCTTGTGCCGTGACACCGATGCGCGTTTCGAATCGCTCGTTTTCTCGCGTCGCCACGGTCGTGAGTACTTCGTCGACCGTCGAATACTGAGTCAGCTCCGTGAGGGACACGAATGTCGGCGGCGCCAATTCGATCTCGATCGCGTCACGGCGGCGCAGTGCTTCCCTCGGGCTCATCCAGGACGATTCATGAATTTCGCCGTGGTCAATTTTGACTTCGCCATCACTGGCGCGCGCCACAAAAAACCAGGTCAGAAACCGCTTCGGCGTGATCGGCGGCGGCGTCCAATGGGAGAACGGCACCATGCCCGAGGACTCTGCGACGAGGCCGCACTCTTCCATCGCTTCACGCTCGGCTGCAACTCGAGAGGCAGCGAGATCGTCGTCCTCGGCGATGCCCTTCCAGTCCTCGGGATCGAGCCGACCACCCGGGAAGACCCACATCCCACCGAACGCAATCTTCGAATTGCGCCGCAACATCAGCGTCTCAAGACCATCCGCGCTGTCCCGCAACAGAATAACGGTCGCTGCCTGCACAGGCTTCGTACCGACATGGCCGCCTTCGGCAAGCCTTTGCAGCTCGGATGCGTGGTCAGCCACTTTTCCGCTCTTGGGGCCGGTCGAAGTCTCTTTGCTCATGCGAGCAGAGTAACACGGCGCCTCAGAACGTGCTGAGTACCAAGGCCGCCTGCCCCTCGCCTACGGCGAGCTCGAAGACCCAGCCATCGCAGAGTTCTGCTTCGTAATCGGGGGGACCAAGCTCAACCGGATATCCCTCTTTCGCAACCGCGCTGGCGGCGTTGCCCGCGAGCACATTCAGGAACTCACCGACGCCGTCCGCAACCATTTCAGGATCCAGGTCCGCAATCGTCAAACCGCTCGCGGCGCTCGCCAAGGCTTCCGCAAAGGCAGAATCGCAGATCAGCGTGACGTCGAGACCTCGCGTGTCCTTAATCGGCACGGAGACCCGCACCTGTGCATACTCCGGCGCCTTTGTGAAAGGCCGAACCTCACCCACCTTCACTTGAAGTTTCGCAACGCGGAGCATGAAGCGAGGGAGCAGGTCGATTACATAACGTGTCACGCGACGACTCGCGAGTCCATCCGGCAACTCGACTTCGCCGACATCGTACTGAGCTTGATCCGTCTTGTATGCATCGAGTAAGACACCCAGCCGATCCGCCGCCAAATGCCCAAGCCGAACGAGCGCCTCACCAATCGGAAGCCGCTTCTCGCGCTGTCGCTGCAGGACATCCACGAGCTGATCCGAAGTGAGGAGCTCCATCGAAACGGCAAGGTCGCCAAACTGCGAGTCGTTACGTCGCTGCTCCGCATTGACCTTCGCCACATCCACCTGCTGCATGAACCCCTGCCTGATGGCCCAACCGCCTAACGAAATATTTTCCGCTTCCATAAGCCCGAGCGCTTCACGTATATGGCTCGCATCCAGTTCGCCCTGATCGATCAGGAATTGCCCAAAAAACTTGACGCTCATTTGCCTTGCCCTCGCGCGCCGGCTTCGCTGTTCGCGACACCGCTCAGATTCGCTCGGACCGTTTCGATGAGCGACTCGATGATCTCCGTGTCGAAGGGCTTACCGATGACCTGGCAGGCTCCGAGCTTAAACGCCTCTTCCGCCTTGCGGGCGTCGCCGCTGATCGAAGAAACCATGGCGACTTCGATATCGGGATGAAGTGACTTAATCGTGCGGAGCGCCGACAGGCCATCGAGCCCAGGCATGACTACATCCATCAGGATCAAATCGGGCTTCGATTCGCCCGCCTCCCGAATCGCCGCAGCCCCGTTGCGAGCAAGCCCCACGACAGCGACATCGTCAATTTCAGACACGATCCGCTCCAGCTGAGCGAGCACCGTGCGACTATCGTCCACCAACAAGACATTGAGTTTCTGATCCATCTGCGCCTCCCAAGAACTCGTTCTCTATCGGAGTGCCAGAAACGGGGGTTGAGGGTGGGAAACACATTGAGCGCCTCAGCCACGAAGCTGCCTGTCTGCTGCACCGGAATGCCAGTCATATCGGCCATTCTTGCTGCGAAACGGGAAAATCAATACAGTAAGCGCGCCTGCGGGCCGGTGCGGTCGTCCGATTCTGACCTGAGCGAAGGCTCCTTTTTTGGATCTTTGCTGGAACTCAGTTGGAACTCTGCTGGAACTCTGCCCGAACCTAAAACCCCACTTGGACCGCACCCAGTACCCTGCTGCATCCCAGAAGCCGATTCGCTGAGCATCCTTTGCTTGGTCGTTCTCAGTGTCTTTTCCTCATTCGCCCCATCAGCCAATCGGAGCCCCTCCGTATGCGATTCTACGAGTACGAAGCCAAAGCCCTCTTCCAGCGGCACGGTCTGCCCCTCGGTAAGAGCAAGGTCGTCAACAACGCCCAGGAAGCCCGCGAAGCGTTCGCAGAACTCGGTGGATCCCCTGCCGTCCTGAAGAGCCAGGTTCTTTCTGGCGGCCGCATGAAGGCCGGCGCAGTGAAATTCGCCGACACCGCGGACGAGGCAGCTGAAGCGACCGACGCGATCTTCCCGGTCGAGGTGAACGGCCAAAAATGCCGCTCTATTCTGATCGAGGAAAAGGCTCCAATCGCCCAAGAATATTTCGTTGCGATCACCTGGGACGGCCGCGCGAAGAAGCCGGTCTGCGTTTTCAGCGATATGGGCGGCATCGACATCGAAGAAGTCGCCGAGACCCATCCCGAGCACGTTTCGAAGACCCATTTTTCCTCGATCCTGCCTCTTACCCCACGGATCGCGAAGGAAGCAGTCGGCGCGACGGGGGTCAGCGGCTCGGACCTCAACAAGCTCGCGCCCATCGTCTTTAACCTGATGAAGATCTTCCTCAAATACGATCTCACCCTCGCCGAGATCAACCCCCTCGCGAAGCTCGAGGATGGCCGCTTCGTCGTGCTCGACGGTCATATCGACATGGAGGCGGAGGCGCGGGGCGAACATAAGGCGCTCCTCGACGAGCTCGGCATCGGCGATGAAGAGACGCGTCAGGCACGACCGCCGACGGAATTCGAGTTGGCTGGGGCCCGCGTGAATTCCGCCGATCATCGCGGTGTGGCCGGCAATGTCGTCGAATTCGACGGCAACCTCGGCCTCGTGATCGGTGCGGGAGGCGGCTCTCTCACGCTCTTTGACGCGGTTCGCAATCACGGCGGCAAGCCCGCCAATTATTGCGAGATCGGCGGCAATCCCTCGATGAGCAAGACCAAAGAGCTCACAAAGCTGATCCTTTCGAAGCCGGGCGTTGAGAAAATCGCCGTGATGATGAACGTGGTCTCGAATACCCGCGTCGACATCGTCGCCCGCGGCGTGATCAAGGGCTGCCTCGAAGCGGGCAAGGATCCGGCGGAGACGATCGCGATCTTCCGAATTCCCGGAGCCTGGGAAGAGGAAGGATTCAAGATCCTCGAGAAATACGGTGTTGACTACTGCGATCGCAGTGTCTCGATGTACGACGCGGCCGGCCGCGCCGTCGCAAAGCTGCAGGGTTAGAGGGGTATAAAAAGACATGTCGATCCTACTGACCAAGAAGACGCGATTCATCATTCAGGGAATCACCGGCCGTGAAGCCATCAACCTCACCCGTGAAAACCTCGACTACGGGGCCAAGATCGTCGGCGGTGTGACGCCCGGCCGCGCAGGCCGCGACGTCTACGGCGTTCCGGTCTTCGACTCCGTGCGCGATGCGGTCGCTGCAAACGGTGGCTCGATCGAAGGCTCGATCATTTCGGTCCCGCCGAAGTTCACCCAGGACGCGATGATTGAGGCGCTCGAGAACGGCATCAAACTGATCGTTGTTGTGACGGAGAATATTCCGCGCAAGCAGGTCGCGCAGGCGGTGGAGCTCGCAGAGCTCCGCGGCGCGCGCATCATCGGACCGAACTGCCTCGGCATCATCTCACCGGAAGAGTGCAAGATGGGAGGCGTCGGCGGCCCAGCGGCGAATACGCGCCAGGCCTACACCAAGGGTAATATCGGCGTGATGTCGCGATCCGGCGGCATGACGACGGAAATCGCTTCGACACTCACGGCGGCAGGCCTCGGCCAGTCGACGTGTGTTTCGATCGGTGGCGACGCCATTGTCGGCACGACCTACGCGGAGCTGATGCCGTTTTTCGAAGCCGATCCCAAGACCCACGCGATCGCGATCTATTCCGAGCCCGGTGGCCGAATGGAAGCAGAACTCGCGGAATGGGTCGCGGAGCACGAATCGCGCCTTCCGATCGTCGCCTTCATGGCCGGTCGCTTCATGGACGAGATGAAGGGCATGCGCTTTGGCCATGCCGGCACGATCGTCGAAGGCAAGGAAGACACCACGGCGGAGAAGATCAAGCGCATGGAAGAAGCGGGCATCATGGTCGCGGAACGGATCGAAGAGATCCCGGCGCTGATCCGCAAATCTCTCGCGCGCCGCAAGCGCTAGTCGAATCCGCCGCGCCTCAATTGCGCTTCATTCGCGCCTTATTTGTACGGACGCGCGAAAGCGCGAAGAAAAGAAGGAGCTGAAAATGCCCGGAGAATTCATCGACGTCCAAGTGGACGATAAGATCGCCAAAGACCCCGAGCTCGCGAAAAAACTAGAAGAGATCTGCCCGGTCTCGATCTTTGTCGCCGAAGCAAGCGGTGTCCGCATCGACGAGAGCAATCTCGACGAGTGCGTGCTGTGCAATCTCTGCCTTGAAGCCGCACCCAAGGGCAAGATCAAAATCATTAAGCTCTACGAATAAAGGACTCCCCAAAAATGCGAAGCGCAAAAGACTTTTTTCAGCCCATGGCCCTTGGGGCACCTACGCCTCTTCGCGAGATTCCGTTCAAGCCCTCGCGCATGATCCATTTTTTCGACCCGAGCAATGAGAGGATGGCCTCGAAGGTTCCGGACATGGCGAAGAAATGCGATGTCCTCCTTGGCAACCTCGAGGACGCGATCGCAGCGGACAATAAGATCGCCGCCCGCGAAGGCCTCGTAAAGATTGGCAAGACCGTCGACTTCGGCAATTGCCAGCTTTGGACGCGGATCAACAGCCTTGATTCGCCGTGGTGTCTCGACGATCTGACGACGCTGGTCACCGAAATCGGCGACCAGCTCGACGTGATCATGGTTCCCAAGGTCGAAGGCCCTTGGGATATCCACTACATCGATCGCCTCCTGGCGCAGCTCGAAGCCCGCGCTGGGATCAAGAAGCCGATCATGGTGCACGCGCTGCTTGAGACCGCACTGGGCGTCACGAACGTGGAAGAAATCTGCGCCGCCAGCCCCCGCATGCAGGGTCTTTCTCTTGGACCCGCTGATCTTGCGGCCAGCCGACGTATGAAGACGACCCGCGTCGGCGGTGGGCATCCGGGATATATCGTACGCACGGATCCCGACCCGGACAATCCAGAGGCACACCGGCCCACCGCGCAGCAGGATCTCTGGCACTACACGATGGCCCGCATGGTCGACGCCTGTAACGCAAACGGCATCCTGCCCTACTACGGGCCCTTCGGCGATATCAAGGACGTCTTGGCCTGTGAGGATCAATTCCGAAACGCCTTCCTGATGGGCTGCGTCGGAACCTGGAGCCTCCACCCGGTTCAGATCGATATTGCCAAGAAGGTCTTCTCTCCCCCGGTCCACGAAGTCCTCTGGGCCAAGAAGGTCATCGACGAGATGGGCGACGGCACGGGAGCGGTCATGATCGACGGCAAAATGCAGGACGATGCGACTGTGAAGCAATGTCACGTGATGGTCGAGCTGGCGCGAATGCTCTCCGAGGGTGACCCTGAATTGCAGAAGGCGTACGGCTTCTAGCCGCTCTGGGCGGCACTCTGGTCGGCACTCTGGTCGGCACTCCGGTAGGCGCTCTGGTAAGCACTCTGGCAGACACTCTGATACGCACTTTGAGCAGTCCTGAAAGACAACGCCCATCCGCTTCGCGCGGATGGGCCTTTTCGTTTTTGGGGCCTCGGATCGAGGATGCGGTCGGCGCAGGCGTTGTAGAATCGGCGATATGGAGTCGCACGTTTTCCGGGCCACTCCAGACGATCTATCCAACGGGGGAACGACATGCAGACGACGATCTTGGGCGCGACAGGAATGCGAGTCTCGCGACTCTGCCTTGGCTGCATGAGTTACGGGACACCGGATTGGCGGCCCTGGGTGCTTGACGAGCACCAATCCCGCCCCTTCATCAAGCGCGCCCTCGAAGCTGGCATCAATTTCTTCGATACGTCGGATATGTATTCCCTCGGCGTTTCTGAAGAAGTCGTCGGAAAGCTTCTGCGCGAAATGGGAAACCTCGACGAGTGCGTGGTCGCCACCAAGGTTTTCTTCCCGCCCAATGACCGCCCTAATATGGGCGGACTCTCCCGAAAACATATCCAGCAGGCCTGCGAAGCCAGTCTGAAGCGACTCGGCGTCGAGGCCATCGATCTCTACCAACTCCATCGTCTCGACCCACACACACCGATCGAAGAAACCCTCCGCGCTCTCGACGATCTCGTCCGCGCCGGCAAGGTTCGGCATATCGGCGCGAGTTCCTCCTACGCCTGGGAGATCGCAACCGCCCTCGGCATTTCGGCGAAGGAAGGTCTCGAGCGCTTCGCCACTATGCAGAATCACTACAACCTGCTCTACCGAGAGGAGGAACGGGAAATGATGCCGCTCTGCGAGACCGCGGAAATCGCGGTGATCCCGTGGTCGCCGCTCGCTCGGGGACTCCTCGCCGGTTCTCGCAAGGCGCTGCGAGAGAAATCGGGGTCGAAGCGACAAGAGACGGACGGCCTCACGGACTACCTCTACAACGAGGATTCTGATTGGGATGTCGTCGAAGCGGTTCAGGCCGTCGCGGCCGAACGCGAACTTCCGCCGGCGCAGATCGCCCTCGCTTGGATGCTTTCGAAGCCCTTCGTCACCGCACCCATCATTGGCGCGACCAAGCTCTCGCATCTCGAGGACGCGATTGCGGCCATTGACGTCGAGCTGAGCACCGAGGAGATCAAGCGGCTAGAGGCGCCCTACCGGCCGCATTCCGTTAAAGGCATGGGGCCCGCGGCGCTCTATCGCCCAACGCAGGCACGTTAGTTTTGAACGGTGGTACGTTGGACGAAGCGCCTTTGGCAGAAACTATCCCTGGGGATGGGGATGGGGATGGGGCTAAGAATACGGCCGCGGCGAGTCACGAGCACCCGGTCTCGAAGCGAGACCTCGCTTTCGTGGGCCTGCTCGCGGTTTCGATCATGGCCCCGGTCACGCTGCCCGTGCCGATCCTGCGTGAATTTGTCGGCGAGCGTTTTCAAGTCTCGGAGCTGCTCACTTCGCTCTTCATGTCCGTCAATATGGTCGGGGCGGCGATCGCCGCCCCCTTCGCGGGCGCACTTGCGGACCGACTCGGCCGCCGCCGCCCCTTGATCCTGAGCGCACTCCTCGTAGACGCAGCGTGCTTCATCGCCATGACCGCGAACCTCCCCTTCCCCGTCTTCCTCGGGATTCGGTTTTTCGAAGGCGGCGCGCATATCTTCGCGCTCTCGCTCCTGCTCTCGGTCGCCTCGAGCCTCGGCGGGCAAACGGGCCGCGGCGTGACCATGGGCATCACCGGTGCGGGAATGATGCTTGGCGTCGCGCTCGGGGCGCCGATCGGCGGCGCGCTTGGGCGGGTCGACGTCTTGCGGCCGCTCTTTGCGGGGGCAGCTCTACTGATTGCTGCAGCCGGCCTTGCCGCGCTGACCCTCCCCGACCCCAAGGGCAGCGAACGCCGCCCCAAACTTCCCGAGATCCTCGCAACCATTCGCGCCCATCGCGCGGTCATCGCCCCTCTGATCTTCGCCTTCGCCGATCGGTTTACGGTCGGTTTTTATACGACGACCTTCTCCCTTTTCGCGTCGGGACAGCACGGCGCCACCCCGCCCCAGATCGGGCTCTGGATTTCGGCCTTCATGCTGCCCTTCGCCCTACTCTCCTTCCCCTTTGGGATCTTGGCCGACCGCGTCTCGAAGACGGCACTCCTCTGCGGCGGCAGCCTCGGCTACGGCCTGCTGACGGCGAGCCTCGGGTTCTGGACGACGGAGATGATTCCATTCGGCATGGCCGTGATCGGGCTATTCGCGGCAGTCATGTTCGTGCCGTCCATGCTCATGACGACCGACCTCACGCCACCCGAGATCCGCAGTACTGCACTAGGAGCCTTTAACACCGCAGGCAGTCTCGGTTTCGTCCTCGGCCCCCTGACGGGCGGCCTTGTTTCCGAGGCGGTCCGAGCCAGCCACGGAGCCGCCGTCGGCTACCAGGCCGCGTTCGGCGTGGCCGGTGCGGCGGAGATTCTCTGCGCCGCGGTCGCCCTCCCGCTCCTACTCCGCCTGCGAGCGCGTGGCCTCACGACCTGAGTGACGATCTCAGGAGTCCCTTTCGGGGCGCGGAAGGTGTCGCGTACGGCGCCTTGTCGCCGCCCGGGACTCGTGTAGATTCCGCCTCGCAGCCGCGCCGCAGCGGCCTCCACTCTCTCCCTTCGACTTGCCCCGCCTCGATTCGACTCGATAAGGAAGCCAGCATGCCGTCCAAAGCCACTCCACCGATCTTTCCGGTGATCCTCTCCGGGGGCTCGGGAACGCGCCTATGGCCGCTCTCGCGCCGCGCCTATCCGAAGCAGCTGCTGCCGCTTGTCGGCGAGAACACGCTGCTCCAGGAAACCGTGATGCGGGTCTTTGACGGAGAGTCGGCGGACGGGAAGAAGCGCTTCAACGCTCCGCTGATTCTCTGCAACGACGCCCATCGCTTCATCATCGCCGAGCAGCTCCGCGCCATGGGCGTCAAGCCGCTGGCCATCGCGCTTGAACCCGTTGCACGCAATACCGCGCCGGCCATCGCTGCCGCGGCGCTCATGATCGCCGAGCGGGATCCCGACGGGATCATGCTCGTGCTTCCCTCGGACCATGTCATTCAGGATGCGGCGGCCTTCCAGGAATCGATCGACCGCGCAACCGCCGCGGCCCAGGACGGCCATCTCACCACCTTCGGCATCGAACCCGAGCATCCCGAAACGGGTTTCGGCTATATCCGTCGCGGCGCGGAACTCGCTCATGTCCCCGGCGCGTTCAGCGTCGCCGAGTTCGTTGAAAAGCCAGACGAGGAGCGAGCGCGCGGCTTCGTCGACTCGGGCGAATACGCTTGGAATAGCGGGATGTTTGTTTTTCCCGTCCGCAAGCTCCTTGAGGAAATGGAGCGACTACAACCCGAGCTCCTCGAATGCAGCCGAAAAGCAGTCGCTCAGGCCTCGCGCGACCTGACGTTCATCCGCCTTGAAGAGGCCGCATTCGCCCTCTCGCCATCAATTTCGATCGATCACGCCATAATGGAGTTAACCAAGCACGCGGCAGTCGTCACGCCTCGCGGCCTCGGCTGGAGCGACGTGGGCTCGTGGAGCGCGCTCTGGGAGATCGCCGCTTCCGACGAGAAGGGCAATGTGACTTCGGGCGATGTCGTCCTGCATGACGCGGAGAGATGTTATGTCCGTGCCGAAAAGCGCCTCGTCAGCGGCGTGGGAATTCGCGACCTCGTCATCGTCGAAACCCAAGATGCGATCCTGGTCTCGACGCGCGAGCGCGTTCAGGATGTCCGAGAAATCGTGGCCCAACTCGACCAAGCCGAGCGCCCCGAAGCCGAATGGCATGCGCGGGTCTACCGGCCTTGGGGCAGCTACGAGAGCGTCGCCGACGGGGACCGCTTCCAGGTGAAGCAGATCGTCGTGAGTCCCGGCGAGAAGATTTCCCTCCAGATGCATCACCACCGGGCAGAGCATTGGGTTGTCGTTCAAGGCACCGCGCTGGTGACCAAAGGCGACGAGCAGATCCTTCTCGGTGAAAACGAGTCGACCTTCATTCCACTCGGTGTCACGCATCGACTCGAGAACCCGGGCGAGATCGACCTCACGCTGATCGAGGTCCAGTCAGGTTCCTATCTCGGTGAAGATGACATCGTGCGCTTTGATGATGTCTATGGTCGCGGAGGTCGCGAAGGTCGCGCAGCCAACGGGGAGAGCCCCGAGGCAGGTCGCCCCGAAGGTCCAGCCGCGGGGGCAGCCGCGCCCAAGCGACTCAAGAGCCGCTAGAGGAGCCCGCGCGCGCCCGCCGAAAACCGACGAGCGCCAGATCCGAAGCGATCGTCGGCCTGCTGCGAGTCGCTCCACTGTGGCGATTTCGCCATGACCCAACTCCGCAGCTCGCTTATCCGTCGTAAATTTGCCAGCTCGACCAAATCGGGTCTATTTAAACACGAATTCCTTAGAGCCGTGTCCGACCGGTCCATTCTCGAGGCCCATTTGACCCGATTTAGTGGCCCATCATCAACGCTTTCATGCGTATCGGAAACCCCCGCAGGCGGGACGCGGGGAACATCGCAAATCCAAGAAATTGTTGAGGAAATCGATTTTTCTTAGCTCTTTTCAGGATCCGTCATGATAGGGTTATTTTCGTTGCATCAGGGCCGTCCACACGGGGCGCCTGACGATGCGCCAAGGATCTTGGGAAGGATTCGCACAATGCGATTGTTCACACGTAGTTTCCTCACCGGTTTTCTCGCTCTCGCCGCTTTCGGTCTTCTTACTTCTGCCGCGAACGCAGGCCTCTACGGTGATTTCGTCGGTTCGACCGTGACCTTTGAAGACGTCCAGGACCAGAATGGACTCTACGGCGCGCCGACAGTGAGCGGGGATTCCCTCGACTTCAGCCCGAACACCTTCGAAGCGGATTGTTCGATGGACCCGGGATGCCCGCCGAACCCGACGCTCGTGGACGACACGCTGACCATCACCATCCAGGCTCATAGCGGTTCGTTCATCGACGATATTCTTCTTCAGGAAGCCGGCGACACGACGCTCGTGAGCTTTCTTGACGCCTTTGCCGCCACGACAGTGACGGCCACGGTCTTCATCGACATCTTCGAGATCAACGGCCTCTCCGTCAACAATATCAACGCGCAGGCTCAGATGGTGTTCACGAACAACGGCGAGTTTGAGACCACCGACGAAGGCACTGGCACCCATATCTGGACCGGCTCTCTCCTCATCGATCTCGACCAGGTCATCGCGGACTACGGCGGCAACGGCCAAGCAACGCGCGTTCAGCTGAACATCAATAACACGCTGGTTGCTTTCGCAGCGAGCGGAGCATCGGCTCGCATCGAGAAGAAGGACATCGATGGCCTCGCCATCACGGTCATTCCCAAGCCGGGCACTGCGCTTCTGATGGGCCTCGGCCTCGCGGGCTTGGCATCCGTTCGTCGAAATGGACGAAGCCTTTAAGAGCTTTCTGGGACTGCTGGAGGCTCTCGTAGCGCTGAATGAAGTAAGCGAACGAGGCTCCAGGCCCCTGAGGATAGTTTTTCAACCTTCATTCAGACCTTGAGTCCCAGAGGCTGCTGCCTTGAAACTCAATACGGAGAGGGAAGAGGAAGAATAGGAATGAAATTAGTCGGTACATCGCGCTGGTAGCTCCTCCCTTCTTTTATCCTTTTACCCTGCGTCCGCAGGGAGAGACGATAATAGAAAAGAGAATAGAAGAGATACTGGTAGGGAATCGAACTGGTGAGCTGGTCTGGGAAGGCGGCTCGACAGCAAGCTCTCGAACGGGGTGTACGTAAAACCTGTAAGGGGAATATCGGAATGATTCGGCCTTTTTCTAAGGTGGCCTGCGGCGTTAGTGCGCTCGCCGTCATCGGACTCGCTCTCTCAGCACAAACGGCAGGCGCTGCCTTCTACGGCAACTTCAATGACGGACCGAACTTCGTCTCGTTCTTGAACGTGGGCGACCTCAACGGCCTCTACGGGGCCCCCACCGTCAGCGTCAACAGCCTCGACTTTAGCCCCAACGGCTTCCTTCGAAGCCGATTGCTCTCTCAGCCCCGGCTGCCCTCCGACGCCGCATACCGTGTCGGATACGCTGACCCTCCAAATTCAGGCGAGCAGCCAGGATTTCATCGGTGAAGTCATTCTCCGAGAGGCAGGGGACACGACTCTGGCCAGTTTCCTGGACGCCTTCGCGGCGACCACGGTTTCCGCGGACGTCTTCATCGATGTGCTCGAGCTCAATGGCGCCTCGATCAACAACCTGAACCTGAACACGCAGATGGTCTTCACCGCCGGTGGGAATTACACGACTAACGGCGCAGGAGCGGGAACGCATCTTTGGAACGGCTTCCTGAAGCTGGACATTGACGCGATGATCGCGGCCGCGGGCCTCTTCGGGAATGCGACCCTAGTTGAGATCAGCTTGAGCAACACGCTGACCGCATACGCCGAATCGGGCGCCTCCGCGCGCATCGAGAAGAAGGACATCGACGGACTTGCCATCACTGTGGTTCCTGAGCCAGGAACGGCGATTCTGATGGGTCTCGGACTTGCCGGCTTGGCATTTGCCGGCGACCGACGCCGCATGGCCTGATTCCGAGAGAAGCGACTTCTCTCGGATCAAGACACGCTCAAGAAGCTGGACACCATTTCATACGCTGAGCTGAATAAGTTGAGCACCCGTACCTGAAGTATGTGCGGCAAAGGAAACAACGCCATGATCCGCCTGACCAATCAAGTCTCAATCACCTTCAAGACGACCCTCGCGATCACGTTCATGATGGTCCTCGGATTCGCTGGGGCGGCCAACGCGGCGCTCTACGGCGACTTAATGGACCCGACCGGCACGGTCTCTTACCTTAACGTGGCGGATGTAAACGGTCTCTACGGTGCCCCTTCCGTCAGCCTCAACAGCATCGACTTCACGCCGACAAACTTCGAAGCCCAGTGCTCGCAGTGCCCCACCGGGTCGACCACCTCGGATATCCTCACGATGGACATTCAGGCGGTGGGCGGCCAGCAGATCAACGAGATTCAGATCAACGAGGGTCTCGACTACACGCTGCAATCCTTCGACGCGGCGGGATTTGCTTCGGCCACGGTCACGGCGAATCTCTTCATCGACATCACGGAAGTGAACGGCGTCAGCGTCAACGGCCTTAACGCGACCGTATCCGTCCTCTTCTCGCCGTCCAACAACGTCTCCGTCTTCGGATTCGGCATCGATAGCGGCGTGATCATCGGCACCAGTGGTTCGATCGATATCGCACAGATCATCGCAGACGCCGGAGGCACGGGCGAAGCCACGCGCCTCTCAATCAGCCTCGACAATACGCTTCAGGTCTTCCACTCTGGCGCAGGTGGCCAGGCGCAGATCCGAAAGCGAGATGCGGACTTCGTCTCCCTGACGATCAACGGCGGCAACCCGGTTCCGGAGCCGACAACGGCTCTGCTCCTGATGGGTGGCCTCGCGGCACTCGCAGCGCAGCGCGAACGACGTCAGTAACGCCGATCACGGATCACCCATCACGCACGCACGCACGGACGCACGGATAGGCAACTCCGAATCCCCGGACAGCGATTCATTCGCAAGCTGCACATTCGAGAGCGGAAAAAAATGCGCAGGGTGTGGGCCAAGCGGCGGCCCCCACCCTGCGTTTTTCATTTTGGGACTTCCAAAAAGTCAGTCAGCCTAATAGGATGGACTTCTCGTAAGCGAAACTTGAGACTTCGTATGCCAAACCGCAGTACGAAAAATCGATCCGCGCGCGGCCAGGCTCGGAGCGCGTACCGGGGATCCTACTCGTTCCGCCGCCCCTCGTTTGGGGCGAAGGCGGCTTCGCTCGTTACCAGCCTGGCTCTGACTTTGCTCTTCGGCGCCCCCCCATCGTCCGCGGTTATCGCCACGGATGGCGGACCCTTCTCATTCCGCCTCACGACCACAGGCGCTCTCTCCAACACAGAAGTGAATGCCTACGAGCTCCAAGGACGATTCCGAAACTTCCTCGGCACGCCGATCGATCAGAATCACTTCCTCACGGCGCAGCACGTCGGCATCTCCGCAAGCGACACAATCACCTTCACGACGGGCCCAAACCTCGGCACCTACTCGATCCTTCAATGGCATAACGACCCAGCTTCCGATCTCCGAATCGTCGAGATCGCCGGGACTTTCAACGAATGGACCCTGCTCTTTGGCTCGACGGACGAGGCGGGGAAATCCGCCACCATCTTCGGCCGCGGGGGAGCGCCGGCTCTTCAGGTGTTCGTCCAAAGCGAGCTGAAGGGCTGGATCCCGTCCCCACCCGACGGGGCCGTCAGCTGGGGACGAAATCTTGTCACGGGTACGCTCGGCGGCTCTCTTATCTACTCGCGCTTCGAGAGCAACGGGCTCGCAGAGGAAGCGGGCCTTACCACAGGCGACTCAGGCGGCGGCTGGTTCATCAGAGACGCGCTCGGCATCTCGAGGCTCGCGGGGATCTCACTTTCTGTCACCGGTCCATTTCAGCTCGACAATAACGGTGCTCCGGACGGCAACCTCTTTGAAGCAGCCATCTTCGATATCGGCGGCCTCTGGGTCGGCAATCCAGGCATCGAGGTCTTCATCCAAGAGAACCCGATCAACGTTCCCGGCGTCGCCATCGCGACGCGCGTCTCGGATCGAATCAGCTGGATCAGCACAATCATTACCCTCGCACCGGAGGACACCGATGCCGACGGCATCCTCAACGAGTTCGATAATTGTCCCTTCGTCGTCAATCCCGATCAGCTCGATAGTGGCAGCCTCGGATTCGACATAACGGCCGATGGCATAGGCAATGCCTGCCAATGCGGAGACGTCACCGGCGAAGGCCAAGTCAACGACACCGACGCCGCCTTCATCAAACGCTATGCACTCGGACTCGCGGCGCCGCTATTCCTCGTCCCCAACAACTGCGACGTCACAGGGGAGGGCATCTGTAACGGAACGGACGCTTCGTATATCCGGCAGGCCGCGGCAGGCTTCGTGAACCCCAACTTCGGTCAAAACTGTCCCAATGCGCTGCCCTAATCAAAAAATGCAGCGCGTTCGGCGCAAGAGCCTCAAGCACCCACTGCGCTTCAGGGGCTCCTTTGGCCTTAGGGGCTCCATTGGCTTTAGGAGTTCCCTTAGCTTTCTGGGTTCCCTTGGTTTTAGGGGCTCTCTCGGCTTAGCCGCCGCGCTCGTTATCGCGGGCGCCTCGCCGTGCTCCGCGGGCAGCCTGCAATTTCATGAAACGAGCGTGAGTCCCGGGCAGATCGAGTTCCTGCCCGCCCCCGCAATCGATGTTCCCATCGATTTGAGAGTCCGCCCCCAGTCGGCGGAGGGAGGCGGTTTCTATGGCTTCAGCGAGCTGACGATCTCGGCGACCGGCAACCTCACGATCGAAGCGGCCGGCTTCGGCTGTCAGGCGGCAAGCTGTCTCTATTCGCCGCTGCCCTTTGTCCCAGGCAAGGTTCTGGTCGCCACCGCGGGCGACGATCTCGGCGGGGAGTTCTTGTCCAATGAAGACGTGCTCACGTTCTCCGTCTCGGGCACGTCGGGCTACCTCGTAATCGCCGGCGGCGAATACATCGACGCAACGGGCGCCGGCGGCGATCCCGGCGATATACAGACGATCACAGCCGCCCCCTTCGTCCAAGTCCCGGAACCGGGCCTCCTCGCAATGCTCGCAGCCGGCGGCCTCGCGCTCGCGGGCCTTTTCATTTCGCGAGAGCCGCGGGCGCTTCTATTTCGAGAGCCGCGGGCGCTTTTTCGAGAGCCGCGGGCGCTTCTTCGAGAGCCGCAGGCGCTTAACGGCTCGGCGTAGGCGACTAACGCGCCCGTTCGCGATGCTGATCAGGAGAGCTCAAGCATCTTCTCGATCGGAAGCAGAGCCTGCTTCGCCAGTTCCTCGGGCACGGTCACAATGGGCCCTTCATCCCGCAAGCAGAGATAGAGCTTCTCGAGCGTATTCAGCCGCATATAGGGGCATTGATTGCAGGCACAGCTCTCATCCATCCCCGGCGCCTGATACAGCACCTTATTAGGCGCTTGCTGCAGAATCGAATGAAAGACACCGTCTTCCGTCGCGATGATCGACGGACGATCGGCAGTTTCCACTGCGCGATTGATAATCCCGGTTGTGCTGGCAATGAAGTCGGCCTGATCGAGCACTGCTTGATCGCATTCGGGATGCGCAAGCACTTCCGCGTCGGGATGCTTCATCTTGAGTTTGGCGAGGCCCTTGGCGCTGAAGAGTTCATGCACGATGCACGCGCCCTGCCAAACGATCAGATCGTCGCGGCCAGTCTGCTTGCCGACCCAGCGCGCGAGATGTCGATCGGGGGCGAAGATCAGCTTTTCCCCTTCGAATTGCTCGACCATCTTCACGGCGTTCGACGAAGTGCAGATCAGATCACTCATCGCTTTCACCCCTGCGGAGGCGTTGATATAGGTGAGCACCTTGGCGCCAGGATGATCGGCGATGAAGGCCTTGAATTCCTCGGGCGGACAGCCGTCGGCGAGGGAACAGCCCGCATCCATATCCGGCACGATGACCGGGATACCGGGATTCAAAATCGCGGCCGTCTCCGCCATAAAATGAACGCCGCAGAAGACGATGCGTTCGCAATCGATATCTTGCGCGGCGCGCGCGAGGGCCAGCGAGTCGCCCACCACATCCGCCAGGTCCTGGACCTCGGACTCCTGGTAATAATGCGCCAAGATGACGGCGCCCTTTTCGCGCTTGAGATCGAGAATGGCTTCTTCGAGGTTCTCGGGAAGATCATTGTTCATGGCGGGTTCTCCTATGGGTTCCGGCCGGCAGGGGTCCGGACCCTTTGAGAAGCGAGTGAGTGAGCGCCAGCGGGCACGCTCGTAGGGCGGAAATTTAAGCAGATAGAGCCCGGATTCAAGCCCTTCCCTCCCCTGGGTGCCCCACGGGCCGATCGGCTCGATTTCGGGTCTCTGGACTCTAGTCTGCGCCGCCCGGCTTGACCGGTTCGATCAGCAGCGTCGGGACACCCTGCGTCTGATCTCGCACCGTACAAACGCGTGTTCCCGCCTTGTGTCCAGGCCGGACCTCGGAGACGTTCACGCCTGCTTCGGCCAACCTGGCGGCGATCGCATCAATCTCACGCACTTTCCAAGCGAGGCCGCCGAAGCGATCCACGCTGCCGTCTCTCACCTCGACGTTCAGACGCCCCCCAATTTCGATCGTCGCGCCGCCAAGCCTAAAGAAGAGCAGCCGGACGCCCCGCTCTTCGAAAGTCCGATCGAGGGCGAGCCGAATTCCGAGATCTTCTTCGTAGAAGCGCCGCGTCGAATCGGGCGCTCCGCTGTAAACCACGACGTGATCGAGCGCCCGGATTGCGGCAGGGTCAGCGCCGTCCTCCTCGACAAGAGGTGCCCAGGCAGGATCTTCTTCGCTGATCAGCTCAACGCCAAGCCCCCGACTCACGGCGAGGTCGATCGCGAGAGAGCGATAGGAGCGCGGGTCGGATCCCGCGATCGGTACTCCCGCCACAGTTTCAAGGCGATCGCCTCGCTCATGCCGGGTCGAAGCAGTCGCCACACCGCGCTCGCCAAGCCCCCGATCGATCGCTGCCGACTCCGGCCCAGCCAAACGAAGGGCTGCCAGGCGCGGCTCTACCTGCTCTGAGCCAGACGCAGACGCGGGCGCGTCAGGAGAGCGCAGCTCGAGCCGCATGTTCTGCAGCGGGAACAGAGCACTGCGTGTCTGACGGGCGGCATTCACCTCGATTCGGGGCGAGGGGCCACCCAGCAGCTGCTTGTACTCACGAATTCCCAGTTCTAGATCCGGGGTCTCGATCACGACGCTATGAAACGAATTGAGCATGACGAGAACATCGCACGTCTTTTTCGCTATGCCCTGCAACATGGCTCAATCCTCAGTCGCAACTTGCCTCCGTTCGAGATGCGTCTTACTCATTTTGCGGCCCCGCGTGCCCCGAGCCTCTCTCTTCTCGCGACCCCGCTTACTCGCGCTCTTGGCCTGCGTCGCATTGGGATCCGCCTGTGGCGGCGAGGGGCCCGCGCGACCGGACCTTGTCCTGATCACGGTGGACCGGTTTGCGACGGACCGCCTTCCCTGCTTCGAGGGAGAGATAGATCCGGGCGATGCAGTCTGCGCGCTCGCCGAAGGAGGCACGCTCTTCGCTTGGACCGCAGCCAGTGGAGCGGGGGAAGCGGCTGCGGCTGCGAGTGTGCTGACCGGCCTGCCTCCGGAACTGCACGGCGTGACCGATGATGGCCAGAGTTTCTTGCGTGATCCGAACGTGACGATCGCAGAAGAACTCAGCCAGGCCGGCTACGCGACCGCCGCCTTCGTAGCCAGCCCGCGTGTCAACCGGAGTCGACGGCTCGATCAGGGCTTCGCGTACTACGACGATCGCTTCGCGTCACCAGCCCGCTTGCGACTCGTCTCCGGCACCGAGCTCGCGGACCTCGATGCGCAGGTGCGTGACTGGTTCGAGCGCACGCCCAGCCCGCGCTTCTTGTGGATTCATCTCGACCGGGACGCAGGGCAAGTTCAACTGGACCGGCTCGTTTCTAGACTCGCAGAGCCGCTTAAGAAGGGCGCCACGGGTCCCGGGATCATTTTTGTCGGGCTTCGCGGCGAAGGGGCGGCCGACAAGGAATCGGGCGCCGTTCCGCTCTCTGGCTCTGGTTCTTCCTCTCCTCCGCGCGCGCCCGCGCCCGCGCCCGCCCGCGCCGCTGCCCGGGATTCGGCCGGGACCTTTGAGCAGATCGGCTGGCGCTCTCATCGGGTCCCGCTGATCTGGCGCCCGCCCGCAGTCGATGCGCCCTCGGTCCAAGATGTCCCGCCCGTCAGTCGGACGCTCGCCAGTCTCTACGATATCAACCCGACCCTTCGTGCCGCCGCTGCAATCCCGAGCCCCACTGCAGACACGCGCCTGGACACCCTACATTCGCCCCATGGACGCGATCTCAGTCGACTCATTCGACCTGACAGTCGCCCTGACCCTCCCGCTGGCTCTCCACCGGACTCTCTCCTTGAAAAAGGCGAGCCCGATCCCGCTCTCAGTTCCGGCCCTTTTGGAAGGGCCGAGATCTCAGGGAGCGCTCCCTTCTTTGTCTTGCTCGAAGCCGCGGGGGGCCAGATTGGACTGGCCGCACAGGATTGTCTCTACACGCGGCAACGCAGCCCCCTCGACGGCACAGGGCGCCCCGTACCGACGGTTTCACTCGAGGTCCGCGGCGCGAGATTCTCTACGATCGAGCGGGAAGATATGATCTTGCAGGGGAGGCCGCGCACGGCACGACTGCGAACCGGCCCTTGGCGAACCGACATACTCAGCAGCGATAGCCCCGTGCCCCAACTTGAATTTCATCTAGCCCGCCGGCTTGACCGGCCCTCGGAGAATCCGTCCCCATGAGCTCTCCCGAAGAGCCTTCTTTTAATTCGCCCCAGGCGGCTAATTCGCCCCAGGCGGCTAATTCGCCCCAGGCGGCTAATTCGCCCCAGGCGGCTAATTCGCCCCAGGCATTTTTCGCCCGCCCGGCCGTCGCCATTGCGCTCGGCCTTGTCATCGGCGGACTGCTTCTCTTCCTCGCCTCGCTCCAACCGGTGCGGCGCCTGGGTGACGAAATTGCCATTCGCGTGAACGGCGTCGAGGCTCGCAGGGCGCGCGACGTTCTGCTGCCCGGCTATGGCTGGACCCTGCAGGTTTTACTGCCGCCCTCCGAGGAGACCGGCGAGACGACGATGCCTGAAAATTTGATCGTCGAACTTCGTGAAGAACGCACGGGGCTAACGCTTCAGATCCAAGATCGCATGGATGTGCGCGACGGCTTTGCGACTTACACGATTCCGAAAGACCTTGGCCTCCAGGAAGGACTCATCGCAATCCGTCTGCTTCTTGCTGACAAGGAGGGCAATCCAGACGGGCGAGCCGAGGATTGGGTGCGCGTGCGGCTGCGCCCCTGGAATAGCGGCCCGCCTGTGGGTGCGCGGCAATGGGTCTTCTTCGATTTCAGCGTCGACCATAACGGCAACGAGCGCGCCGATTTCATCGAGGACCTGGAGCGACTCGGTTTCATTTCGCCGTCCGCGACAAGCGACGAAACTGCGACGGCCCTCGCCGATGCCATCGCGGCACACTCGCTACAGCGCGTCCTCCGCGCCTATAACCCCGGTCACGATCCCAACCGAACCGGCCGTGACCGCGACATCGTCACAGTCCGCTTCGAAATCAATCCCGACGTGATCCCCACCCCGAACCCCTACACGACCCAAATATGTGTCGGCGGCATAGACCCATCACATCCCGAGTCCGTCGGGCAAGTTGCGTTCGACCGCGACAATAAAAGCAAGTCATCGAAGGAATGCAGCATCGACCCGCCCGCCGGCCTCTTCCCGTCGGCGCTCGCCACCTATCGCGACTCCCCGCTCTACCAAGACATCCTCAAACCCTTCGATGCTTCGAAAGGCGGCCGCCCGATCGGAGCCGATCCCGAAGACGCATCAGCACTCGCGCTCGCATCAAAGCAAGCAGGAAGCCCGCGCGAAGCAAACCTGGACGGCAGCGCCCCTCGCTCACGAGCAGCCCAAATCGCCCGCGCAGTCCGGGTTCTCGGCGATGCCCTCGGAAGCATCATGGCCCACGAAACCGGCCACGCGTTAGGCCTCGTCGCCGAAGGCTCTCCCGGCGTCGGTCTCTTCGGCGGCAGCAAGGGCGATGAATACGCGCATAACCTCGAAGTCGGCGGTGCACGGCCGTCAGAATCCTGGCTGATGAATCCAGGACGCAGCCTTCTCTTCGAAGATCTGGCCGGGTTCGGCGAAAGCGGCGAGCTTGTTTTCCGCCCGCTCAACTATGCCTACCTTAGAGACCGCATTGTCCTCATCGAAGGCCGTACGAAGCGCATTCCAAAAGCGCAGATCTAAAAGAACAGATCTAGAGATCCCAGAAAAAATCCTTGTTCGTAAGATCTTCCTCGCCGGACTGGGCGCGGACTTCTTCGCGCTCCGTAGGCGTGAGGCGGTCGTCGCCGCGTTCGATGCGTTCGACCAGCTCTTCGAGGTCGCGGGTTTCCGTCTCCCAATACTCTTCGGTGTCAAAATGGGGAAATGCATCAGGGAACGCTGGATCCTCCCAACGCCGCGCGATCCAGCCCGCGTAAAAGACGAAACGGAATCCGCGGAGTGGCTCAATCAGATCGAAAGCCCGCTCGTCGAAGGGACGGAACTGTCGGTAGGCCTCGACGAGCAGCCGCCTTTGACGATCTGCTTCCGCGTCTCGACCGGGCAGCAGCATCCAAACGTCCTGCACGGGCGGGCCGATCACCATGTCGTCGAAATCAAGAAAGAACCAGCCCTCCTTCCCGCGCAGTAGATTACCGGCATGACAATCGCCGTGAATCGGCTGCACTTCGAGACCACGACTCCGTTCGCGGTACACCTCGACCAACGACTCGACCGCGCGCGCGTAGCGTCCTGCGCAGGTCGGCGGCAACCAGTCCTCGCCCTCCAGTAAATCGAGCGCTGCGATTGGACCATTCTCTGGATCGAGATGCCGCCGATGCGGCGCCCCGAGATCCGCCGCAATCGTATGGATGCGCGCGAGCAGTCGCCCGAGCATCTCGATTTGATCATCGGCCAGTTCATCCGGCGACCGCCCGCCCGTGCGCGGCCAGATCGCGTAGTGGATATCCTCGATTTCATGCAGCGTATCGCCGCCGGGCCCCGTCGTGGGCGTTTCAAACCGGATCGGCGAACAGACCGGAATCTCGGCTTCGGCCAGCGCAGCAAGTAGGCGATGTTCATCGAGAATCGTTTCACGCGCCCATCGACCCGGGCGATAGAATTTCGCCACAACATGCCGCCCATCCTCAAGCCGCACGTCGTAGACGCGGTTCTCCAGCGCATTCAGTGCAAAACAATGCCCCGACGGCTCTAAGCCGGCCGCCGCCACCGCCTGCAATACGCGCTCGGGTGACAAGCGAAAGAAAAACTCGTTCAGGTCCTGACCCATGGTCGGAGCATACCCTTCTCCGTCGCTTGCTCCGAAAAACGACTTTCGTTAGTCTTTACAAGCACTTAGACCATATGCAGACCCTAATGACCCATGCGCCGTCCGGTATGGATGGCACGGAGCCTGAACTTGTCTTCCAAACCCTCCCCGTCTGCCCCCTCCGCCGCGGGGCCTGCCTCCAAGCGCGATCGACCCTGGCTCTTCCGAACCTACTCCGGCCACTCGTCCGCGTCGGCGAGCAACGCGCTCTACCGAAGCAATCTCGCCAAGGGACAAACGGGGCTCTCCGTCGCCTTCGATCTTCCGACCCAGACCGGATACGACTCGGACCATCCGCTCGCGCGCGGCGAAGTCGGCAAGGTCGGCGTCCCGATCTCCCATATCGATGATATGCAGCGCCTCTTCGAGGAGATCCCCCTCGAGCGCATGAACACGTCGATGACGATCAACGCCACTGCGGCATGGCTCCTCTCGCTCTATATCGCGACGGCCGAGCGACAAGGCACGAGCCAGGACAAGCTCCGCGGCACGACCCAGAACGACATCATCAAGGAATACCTTTCGCGCGGCACGTTCGTGTTCCCTCCTGAGGCATCGATGCGTCTCACGAGCGAGATTGTCTCCTATACCGTCGATCAGGTTCCCAACTGGAACCCGATGAATATCTGCTCCTATCACTTGCAGGAAGCGGGTGCGACGCCGGTGCAGGAAATCGCTTTCGCGATGGCCAACGCGATTGCAATCCTCGATCAGGTGCGCGCGCTCGGCATCGACGAAGACACATTGTCTCGCGTGTTCGGCCGCATTTCCTTCTTCCTGAACGCGGGCATCCGCTTCGTGGAAGAAATGTGCAAGTGCCGCGCGATGACGCATCTCTGGAAGGAAATCGGCCAGGAACGCTACGGCGTGACCGACGAGAAGATGCTCCGCTTCCGCTACGGCGTGCAGGTGAACAGCCTTGGCCTGACCGAGGCGCAGCCCGAAAACAACATTATCCGCATCGCGCTTGAGGCCCTCGGCGTGACGCTCTCAAAGAACGCACGCGCGCGCTCCCTTCAGCTTCCGGCCTGGAACGAGGCCCTGGGCCTTCCGCGGCCGTGGGACCAGCAGCTCTCGCTGCGCACGCAGCAGATCATGGCATTTGAGACCGATCTGCTTGAGTACGGCGACCTTTTTGACGGTTCGCATGTAGTCGAAGGCCGCACCAAGGAACTCGTCGAGGAAGCGCGCGAGGAACTCGACCGCGTGCTCGCGATGGGCGGTGCGGTCGCTGCTGTCGAGAATGCGTACATGAAGCAGAAGCTGGTCGAAAGCCATACGACGCGGCTCCGCGCGATCGAGTCCGGCGAGATGACGGTGGTCGGCGTCAACGCCTACCGCGAGACGGTCGAGTCACCGCTCGTCGAAGAAGGCTCGGGTTCGATTCTCAAGGTTGATGAATCAGCCGAGCGCGAGCAGATCCAATCGCTCGAGGCCTTCCGCAAAAAGCGCAACACGGACGAAGCCAAGAATGCCCTGCGAGGCATCGAAGACGCGATCAAGAACGGCGACAATATCATGCCCGCTTCGATCGCTGCTGCGAAGGCCGGCGTCACAACCGGAGAATGGACCGCAGTACTCCGCGAAATTTTCGGCGAATACCGCGCGCCGACCGGTGTCGGTGCGACGCCGATGGCCGCAGCGACTGAGGATGCCAAATTGGTGCGCAAGCGCGTGAACGAAATCTCAGAAGAGCTCGGACGACGCCTCAAAATTCTCGTCGGCAAGCCGGGTCTCGACGGACATAGTAATGGCGCCGAGCAAATCGCGGTCAAGGCGCGGGACGTAGGGATGGAAGTCGTCTACGACGGCATCCGCCTCACGCCGGAAGAGATTGTGCAGTCCGCCCGCGACGAAGGCGTCCACGTGATCGGCCTCTCGATTCTCTCAGGTTCGCACGGTGTCCTCGTCGTGGATGTCGTAAATCAGCTTCGCGAGGCGGGTCTCGGAGACATCCCAGTCATCATCGGCGGCATCATCCCCGACGACGATGCCGCAAAGCTCAGGGAAGCAGGGGTGAAGCGCATCTACACACCGAAAGACTTCAACCTCACGCGCATCATGGACGAGATCGTCGATGTCGTCGCGGAGTCTAACGCCGGCTAATGCCTCATGCCTAAGACGACCAATATGCCTAACGTAGATGACGCGGGTGACGTGGATGACGCAACTAATGCGAACAAGGGCCAGAAGCCGAGCGTTGACCCAATCGACCTAGAGGCGCTTGCCGAACAGATTCTTGCAGGCGACCGCGCAGCGGTCTCCGCGGCGCTGAACCTCGTCGACAACCAACGGCCCGAGGTACGCGCGCAAGCGCTCACACTCCTCGACTCGCTCGAGGGCCGCGGACAGGGTATGCAGATCGGCGTGACCGGTGCACCGGGCGCGGGGAAGTCGACCTTGCTCGACGCCATCGTGTCGGGGCTGCGCGCCCGCGAGCGATCCGTCGGAATCCTGGCCGTAGACCCTTCCAGTCAACGCACAGGCGGCGCTCTTCTAGGCGACCGCATGCGGCTCAGCTCCTCCGCACGAGACGCCGGCGTCTTCCTCCGCTCGATGGCCGCTCGAAATCAGTTAGGCGGCCTCGCCGAAGCCACTGGCCCAAGCCTCGACGTCATGATCGCTGCGTTCAGCGCCGTCTTCGTCGAAACCGTCGGCGTCGGCCAATCTGAGTCCGAAGTCAGCGACCTTGTTGATACCCTCGTCTTCGTAGCCCAGCCCGCCGCGGGCGACCTGATCCAGTTCATGAAGGCAGGCATCCTCGAATGGCCCGACGTGTTCTTCGTGAACAAGGCCGACCTTGGCGACATCGCTCCGCGCACCGCCGCCGAACTGCGTGCCGGCCTCGACCTCGGCAGTCGCCGCGACCCCGACTATGAACCTCCGGTGCTTTGCGGCTCGGCGCAGGACGGGACTCAGGTCGACGCGCTGATCGAAGCGATCGACGCGCATCAGGCGTATCTCAAGTCTTCAGGACAGGGTGCGGTCCGCCGTGCGGCGGGACGCCTTGCCCGCGTCGAGCACACGTTAGGCACGCGCTACGGACGCTTCGGCCTCGCGCAGCTCAGAGGAGACATCGAGATCGAGGCATATGTCGCGCAGCATTCGAAAGACTCGACCGAACGCATCATCGCAAACCTCGGACGGATCATCGAAGAGGCCCTCTTCCGTGGCAAGGGATAGCGCGTCGACGACCGCCGGCGAGACGAAGAGGGTCGCTTCCGGGCCTATCTCCACGTTCGGTCGCATTATGCGCACCGTCGCCTGGGCCGTGCTGATTGCGTTCACCTTCGGCTTCTTCATCGGCACATTGCTGCGCCGCGAGCTCGATCGTCCGGTTCGCTATATCGGTCAGAATGAGCGAAACGTACCGCTATTTCGCGCTGCGGTTGACCCAAGCCACGTCGGCTACGCCTTGCCGCGCGTTCTCATGCCGCGCAATCACGAAGAGCAGATCGGATAGCCGGTTCAGATAGCGAAGAGAACTCTCCTCCACGGACTCGTCAGGCGATCCCGCGAGATGCACCACCGCACGCTCCGCGCGTCGACATACTGTCCTCGCCACGTGGAAGGCAGCAGCAGCAGACGTACCGCCCGGCAGAATGAAAGTTGCGAGCGGCGAAAGCGTTTCCTCGAGCTCATCGATCAGCGTTTCCAATGCATCGATCGCCGCAGAGTCCACGCCACCCACACCGGCCTTCTTCCGATGCGCGGCGGAAGGTGTCGCAAGAGACGCGCCTAGATCAAAGAGCGCGCTCTGAATCGTTTGCAGTGCCTCCGCGAGCTTCGGGTCAGAACCCGCCGCCGCAGCCTGCCCGACCGTCGCGTTCAATTCATCGACGTCTCCGTAAGCAGCCACGCGCTCCGCGTCCTTGCCCACTCGCTCGCCACCAAAGAGGTCCGTCTGTCCCGCGTCGCCGCGGCGCGTATAAATCTTCACGCCTTCAGTATAGCGGCGGCGGCCAGAAAGCGGCGGCGCTCAGAGGACGGCTGCGCTCAAAAAGCGGCTGTGTCCAGCAGGCGGACGCGCCTCCGAAAGCAAAAGGCGCCTAGGCCCGACGCGCGATCTCCGCGTCGACGATCGCGGCGAGCTCGGCATCAGTCTGGACGTGCGCTGCAGACGCGCGCCCTTCGGCTCCAGGCGCGACAGGAGTCGCAGGGACTGCCGCAACGGCCTCCGCTGTGGAGCCACCCCCTGAAATATTACGCAGCACGCCGAACGCAACCCCTCCCAAGAGCACGAAGCCCAGAATCGGAAAAATGTAGGCCCAGAGCGTAATGCCCTTCGCCGGCGGGGCGCCGAGGATCTCTTCGCCCCACTTTTCAATCAGGATCTCGAGCACTTCCTCTTTGGTCGCACCAGCCGCTTCTTGCGTCACGATCCACTGCACCAGCTCTGCCGCCTGAGGGCTCGGACAAGAAGAGAGCGTCCGTCCGGGGCAGAAGGGGCTCATCAATTCGCCGCCGAGGTCGTAGCCCCAGTCTTCGGAGAATGCCCCGCCTGCGCTGAGCACGAGGCAAAGCGGGATGAACATGAGGAGCCCGACTAAATTCGTCTTTGCGACCGCTTTTATAGATACCCTCATAGATTCCACTCTAGCTGGTCCGAATCCGAGAGGGGTCCGACGCCGCCCGGGCCCTTGAAGCTCTGCTTGGGCGCTTCGGCCATCACGCGGGAACCGGCAGGAATGCTATGCGTGAGCCAGACATTGCCGCCTATGACGCTGCCTTCACCGATGACGGTCTCGCCGCCAAGAATCGTCGAGCCCGCGTAGACCGTGACGTCGTCCTGGAGCGTCGGATGGCGCTTCTTGCCGCGCAGGGCGGCCGCGTCCCGGATCGATGCGGCGCCGATCGTGACGCCTTGATAGATCCGCACGCGATCTCCGATGATCGCGGTCTCTCCGATGACAATGCCCGTGCCGTGATCGATAAAGAATCGTTTCCCGATCTGGGCGCCCGGATGGATATCGATGCCCGTACGGTCATGGGCGTATTCGCTCATCACGCGCGGAAGCAGGGATACGCCGCAATCGTAGAGTTCGTGCGCAATGCGATGAATCGCGAGCGCGAGGATCGAGGGATAGGCCACCACGATCTCGTCGTAGCCCTTCGCGGCCGGGTCGCCAGCGTACGCCGCTTCGACATCGAGCGAAATCATTTGTCGCAGATCGACGAGGCGCTTGACGAAGCCTGTCGTCAATTCGGCGGCCGTTGTCTCCTCCGGAATTTCCACCTGCAGGAGGAGATCGTAAAGCCCTTCGGCCAGGACGGGTACCTCCGAGCGGAGCTCGGCGGGATCGACGCGGAAGCGCAGCAAGCGTGTCGCGCGGTCGAGCCAAACGATCACCTCGTTGGGTTCCAGAATTCCACCGCAGACGGTCTCAGACAGAACGGTCTCTTCGCATCCCGCGAGTCCCTCGACGGCCGCTTCCAGCACATCGGGCGGGCATACAAAAGATTCGCTCGTATTCGACCGCTTTCCATCAGCGGTCCGCATGGTCCTGGGCATCGCAGAGCTAGCCACCTTCGGCCTCCTTAGATCTTGTAGATCCATCAATCCGGCGCGCGTCGGCATAGGATGCCCCACATCGTGCCGCGTTACACTTTGTCTGACACGTGGACCGAAGAATGCGCCCGGCAAAGGTCGCCGGGTCTTCGCGCCCGTGGAAAGCGCGAACGTGAACGCGGGATCACGCTCTCCGAAGCGAGAGCGCCACCAGCCGGCGGCGCCCGAGCAGGCGCATTCTACGGTCCACGTCTCATTGCCTGACCGATCGCCCCCTCCGCCCTGCCCCAACCGGCAGACTGAGGGCAATCTGCCAGCAAGCCCCCTCCGGACCCCCTATCTTTGCGACGAGACGACCCCGCGACCGCGGAGCACGACTCAAACGCCAACACTCTGAGACGAATCGGTCGGGAGAATTCGCATTGGGCACGATCTACAGCCATTCGCGCCTCTCGAGCTTCGAGAATTGTCCCAAGCAGTTCGAGTTTCGTTATATCCAGAAGATCCCGAGCGAGACCGAGGGCATAGAGGCCTTCGTTGGCAAACGCGTTCACGAGATTCTCGAACGCCTCTACATTTTCGTCGGCGATGGAAAGATTCCGGGCGTCGAGAAAGTCGTCGCTCGCTACCACCAGCTTTGGGAAGAGACCTACGACGCCGAGCGCGTCCGCATCATCCGTGAAGGCACGCCTCTCTCCTTCTACCGGAGCCTCGGCGAATCTTGCCTCCGCAACTACTACATGCGCCACTATCCCTTTGATGAGAGCGAAACCCTGGGCATCGAAAAGCGCGTTCTCTTCACCCTCGACGATGCCGGCGAGTACCAAATGCAGGGCATCATCGATCGTATCGCCCGCGCCCGCGACGGCACGATCGAAGTCCACGACTACAAGACCAGCGCCCGCGTCCCAGCACAGCGCATCATCGATCAGGAACGCCAGCTCGCGCTTTACCAGATCGGACTCTCCAAACAATTCGGCGAAGACACGCCGTTCCGACTCGTCTGGCATTTCGTCGCTAAAAACGTGACCCGCGTCTCGACTCGAACCCCCGAGCAACTTCAAACCCTGCGCGAGCAAACCATCGGACGCATCGACGAGATCCAGACCGCGACCGATTTCAAGGCAAAGAAGATCTCCCTCTGCCCCTGGTGCGAATACAAGAGCATCTGCCCCCTTTGGCCACAGGACGCCGCCGCCAAAAAAACGGCCGCCGCAATCTCGAAGCCTGCCGCCGCGCGCACGAACGTAGGCGCCGGCGCAAACGTGGCCCTGCCCACCAACGTCCCCGCCGAAGCCGACGAGCCCCCCGACGAACGCACGGTCCAACTAGACCTCCTCTAAGACCCTCCTTTAGATCTCCTTTAGACCTTCTTTAGATCTCCTCTAGACCGTCCCGACGTTCGCAAACCCCATCCAGCGCACCCGCCCGAGCAAGGCAGAGACCCTGACACGGGCTTTGCTAGCTTCAGGTACATGGGACTTCAAATCGAACGCATTCCGACTTTCGGCGACAACTACACCTACCTCGCGATCTGCGATGAGACGAAGGCGGCGGCGATTATCGATGCCCCCGAAGACGCGCCTGTGATCACGCGCGTCGACGCCACAGGCGCCGACGTGAAGTTCGTCCTCTCCACCCACCACCATATGGACCATTCGATGGCGAACCCCGCGCTCGCCGAGCGTTATGGCGCGCCGGTGTACGGGCATGTATCCGATGCCGAACGCATGCCAGGCATGACGCACGGAGTCGACGAAGGCGACGAGATCCAAGTGGGAAACCAGAAGGCCCGAGTGCTCTTCATCCCTTCCCATACCACGGGCCATCTCGCCTACTACTTCGAAGAGGCGCGTGCAGTTTTCACCGGCGACATGCTCTTCGCCGGAGGATGCGGACGACTCTTCGAGGGTGACGCAAAAATGATGTACGACGCGCTTTGCGTGAAGCTCGCGGCTTTGCCGAACGATACCCTCGTCTACTGTGGCCACGAATACACCGAAGGCAATCTCAAATTTGCGCTCACAATCGACCCCGACAATCCCGAGCTCATCGATCGCTACCAACAGGTCAAGGCAATGCGAGCGCGCGCGGCGGAGGACTGGCATGACGCCACCGCGATCGAGATGACGATCCCCTCGACGATCGGCGCTGAGAAAGCCACGAACCCGTTCATGCGGGCATCCGACGCCACTGAGCTCGGCCGCATCCGCGAACTCAAAGACAATTTCTAGGCGCGACGATCCTATGAACGCTGAAGATCGAAACGGTCATCCCGAAAACGTTCGGAAGTGGATCCCTGAAAACGCCGTCATCGTGGCCTATCGGCATCGTATTGGTTTTTTCGAGACGGACGGAATGGGCATCGTCCACCATTCCAACTATCTGCGCTTCTGCGAGAATGCGCGGGTCGCTTGGCTCGAAACCCACGACCGAGCCTATTCGGATTACATGGAGATGGGGCTTCATTTCGCTGTGACCCACGCGCAGCTCGACTATCGCCAGAGTGCGAAATTTGATGACACGATCGACGTGATCACTTGGCTGGAGTGGATCAAGGGCGCTTCGCTGGCGATGGCCTACGTCATCGTCTGCGGCGAAACCGTGCTTGCGACCGGTCGGACCGAGCATGCCTCGGTCAACCTTCAAGGACGCGTCCGCCGCATCCCCAAAGAAGATCGCGCCCGACTGCGCTCGCACGCGATTGGAAGCGACTCAAACTAGGGATGACTAACAAGCTCATGCAAGGCCGCCGGCTTCGCTGAAGAGTTTTCGCGTGGCACTGGCCGAGGCAGAGTCAATAATCAAGGCGAGGGCGAGGGCGAGGGCGAGGGCGGAGACATTGGCGGCCGCGACCTAACGTCTCAAGAATTTTTCGAGATCGCTCACGCGCATACGCAATTCACGCTCAAACCAGCTCGTCACTTCCTGAATGGCGTCGAGCGCGTCACCTTGCCCCGACCAATGCCCGCGGACAATGTCCGGATGGACATGGTTCAGCAGCTGAGAGAGACACGCGGCCACGATAAAGAGATCGTCGAGCAAGCCGATCGGACCCACGATGAGCGCGGGCAGCACGTCGATGGGAGAGAGCACGTACGCCACTCCTACAACGGCAATGCCCTTCTGAAAAAACGGGACGCGCGAATCCTGAAGCAGGCGCACGAGCAGAATCGTGAGGTCCGGCAGAAGCAGGAGCAGATCTCGAAAACCCGTCCGATTTCCGCGTGCGGTCGGCGTGATGCGCTCGCGCAATCGGTCGTAGAGTCGCTGCTCCTTCGGATTGAGTTCGATCGTCACGGCACGCTCACTCATCGTTCCCCTCCCAGCGAACGCCCCCCGCCGAGATCACGCAGAGCACGTTCCGGATCACCCGTCTGGTTGCCGCCGCCGATGCGCTTGGGGCCGGGCGGGGGGGCGGGCACTGCCGCACGGAGCAGCCCAAGGATTGATTTCCCTTCGACGTCGCCGTCCAAACGAAGCCCGAGCAGCGAACCAATCGTCGGCGCGATGTCTCGCAGATCGAGAACAGGTAGCCGAACGTGTGTACGAACACCGCGCCCCCATGCGAGGAAGCCCACGGCGTCATCGCCTCCGACGGGATCCAGACCAAAGCCGCCCGGCGACGCGCGCACCACGCTCGGACTGAGCAGCGGCCCCACCAGCCGATTTCCGATTTCGAATCCCGGCATGGCCGTGAGTCCGAACCAAGCTTGAGGATCGCCGCCGACTGCGGCGAGCGCCTTCGCTGAAACGACCTTGAAGGCGCGCGTGCGCTCCGCCTCGGTTTCGAGCACGCCACGCGCTGCCACTGCATTGGCTGCATCGCGCGCATAGACATACGCCGAACGACCCTGCGACCGCGCCATGGCCAGCCAACTCCGCGCGCCGGTCGATGAGCGGGGATCACGCCCAATCAACCCTTCGCGTACGAGGGCCACATTCGGATCGACCCGCGTATGCACCGCCCGATACGCCACATCGCCGACCACAAAAATTGCGGTCTCCGCGAGCTTGCCCGTTTCCTCGAGGCACGCGACAACGCGGCCGATCTCAAGATCGACTCCAGCCAGGGCAGTGCTCTCGGCGAGACTCCCCTCGCCGCCCATTTCCTGCGCGGCCGCGGACTGCGAAAGGCGCATCAACCAGAGCGCTGCGTCACGATCCGATCGAATCAATTCGCAGGCAAGGTCCGCATACGCGGCATCTTTTTCCGCGGGTGTCGGCCAGGCGCCGGGTGGGCGCTGAGCATCTTCGGAGGCTTCTCGCGCGATGCCCTCGATGAACTGCATCAGCATAGGCGTCGTGAAACGTCGAATTGCTTCGCGCCAGTCGGAACCCGGGGAATCGCCCTCGATATCGGGCACAGCGAGCTCGATGCGCGCACCAGTCGTCGTCGGCCAGCCGAGCGAAACCACGCCGCGCCCAACGGCCGCATCCCAGATCGCGCTGCCCCGAAGAAGTCGGTTATCCCAAAAAGGCTGCGTCCGCGTACCGCTCTCGTCCATCATGGAGTCCGCAAGAATGCCGTGCCCGTTCGGCCCTTTTCCCGTCGCGATCGTCGCGTGGGACGTATAGGCAGCGCCCGGCGTGGGCGGTCGCGCGTGGATCCCCACCGCGCCCTCGCGCGCCAGCCTCGCAAGGTTCGGCATTCGCACGGCTTCTCCCGGCGCGGCGACGCCGCCCCAGGCATTCAGGAAATCAGCGGCTTCGAGACCCGCGACGGTAATCAGGAGGACACGTCGCGGCGCGCCGGGTTGCTCCAGCGCTTCGGCATAAGAGGTTACGGTCGCCATCGTCCGCTGGCCGCTCAGCGTCGGCGCCGCACATCCCAAGCTCAATGACATAAGCGAGGCGAACAAAGCACCCCCCGCCCAGACGGCAGATAAGCCGCTCCGCTGGTTCCGGCCGCTCCGGTGGACGCAGTAGCCCTGGCCAGCCCCACGAATAGTTCTCTGGCCGGGTCCTGCACGTGATGTCCTGTCTGAAATGCCTTCCTGCAACGCTTTCCTCCCACGCCGCCGCGGGGAGCGGCAGCCGACGAGCCAGACCATGACACAGACACCGCGTTTGATCGAAAAGGCCGCCCTATTATGCACGTCGCATCGCCAGAGCGACTGCGGACTATGCGTCGAAAAATAAATTCCCCCTTATAAACAGAGACTTACAGACTCCTCGCCAAGCCGCTTGAACCGTCATTAAGTAGAGTGCCTCTCGGGGGGGCCTTATCCGTCTCCTGTTCGCTTCGTGTCCGTCTCTCGTCCGCCTCAAGTTCGGTCTCTGTCTCTCCCGTATCTCTCCCCCGTATCTCCCCGGCCGCGCCAGAAATCCCGGGACTCCCAGAAAGAACACCGTCTCATGGAGCAATCGCCCCAGTTTGAGGAAGTCCAAATCCCGCTGACCGAACCGATTCATGGGCGCGGAGAACTTCACGGCGTCCTGGGAACTCCCGAATGGTGGCCCACCGGGGAACGCATTGCGGTTTTGCTCGCCCATGACGCGACCAGCAATTACGAGGATCCGTTTCTCGAACAGATCGCGCAGAAGCTGACGGAGAATAACCTGATGACGCTGCGCTTCAATTTTGCGTTCGCCGAAACGGGAAAGCGGGCCACCTCTGATTCCCCCGCCCAGCTCGAGAGGGCCTTTCGCGCCGCCTTGAGCCTGCTCAGCCGAGACCCGACGGCGCGGCCTATGCGTTTGTTCGTGGGCGGCGTGGGCCTCGGCGCGCGCGTGGCGGCGAGTCTGATGGCGGATCGTTTGCACGCGGACGGGCTCTTCCTGCTCGGGTTCCCCCTGCATACCCGAGGCAAACCCGCGGAAAGCGATGCCGATGTGCTGTTTCGCGTCACTGCCCCCACCCTCTTCCTTCAAGGCACCCGCGATCGGCGCTGCGACCCGACGGCGCTGCGCAGCGCGCTCCGGCGGGTGGGCGCTCCTTTCGAGCTCTATGATGTGAATGAAGCCGATTCGGCTTTCGGCGTGGCGAAGAAATCCAGCCGAACCCAGGAAGAGGTCCACGCGGAGGTCTATAATGTTCTCTCCCGGTGGATTGCTCGCCGCATCGCCTAACACAGGTTAGACAAAGCCAAGGAACGCACGTATGGCCCAATCAAGTGACCTCTACTTCGCGCAGGAAAGCGTCGGGGAAATGGCGAACCTTGCTTATCTCATAGGCAGCCGCAGCGAACGCAAGGCCTACGTCGTCGATCCCGCATGGAACGTCCAAGGGCTCCTCGACAAGGCTGCAACGGACGAAATCGAGGTCGTGGGCGCTTTGGTCACCCATTATCACCAGGACCATGTGGGCGGCAAGATCATGGGCCATTCCATCGAGGGTCTCGCAAAGCTCCTCGAAATTCAGCCCATGCCAATCCACGTCAATAAACATGAGGCGGAGGGTCTGATCAAAGTCACGGGAGTTTCCGACAGCGACCTCGTCCAGCACGAGGGCGGCGATGTCGTTTCGGTCGGCGGCGTCGGCATCCGCTGCCTCCACACTCCCGGGCACACACCAGGAAGCCAATGCTTCCTCATCGAAGAGCATGACTGCGCCGGACATCTGGTCTCCGGCGACACGCTTTTCCTGAACGGCTGTGGCCGAGTGGATCTTCCTGGAAGCGACCCGAGTGCCATGTACGAGAGCCTCGAAACGCTGAAGCGGCTGCCGGACGACACGACGCTCTATCCGGGGCACCTCTACTCCCCAGAGGGGCACGACGCGATGGGAGATCAAAAGCGCACGAACCCCTACCTCCGCGCCGCCTCCGTCGAAATGTTTCTTTCCTTCATGGGTCAGTGACCGTATCCGGGCACCGACGGGGCATCGGTGGGCGCCGGTGGGCGCTTCCGATCGCTTCCGATCGAACGCTGACCGACCTCTTGCCGACCTCTTGCCGACCTCTCACCTAGATAGGGGCCCGCAGTCAGGGCCCGCTCACGTTGAAATCGGACCTTCCGGGCGGTAAGGTCCGGGCATTCGAAATCCCGGTGCGACCGTGTCGGGGTTTATTGCAATTCCCGCATAAGACTCGGAGGCTCGCCCCCCATGAAGGTCATGGTGTGCCTGAAGCAGGTCCCTCATCAAGACGCACGTCTCGACGTGAACGCTGATGGAACCTGGATCCAGGAAGATAACATCAAGTTTGAAATCAATAGTTATGACACCTACGCCGTCGAAGAGGCCCTGCGCCTTAAAGACGCTGGCGATGCAGAAGTCGTTGTGGTGTCTATCGGTCCCGATCGTGTCACTCAGGCCCTGCGCACTGCGCTCGGCATGGGCGCGGATCGAGCCATCCACGTCAAGGACGACGCTGCTGACGCGGCCGATGCCCTGGGCACCGCCAAGATCCTGGCGGCCATCGCAAAGGAAGAAGGCGCAGACGTCATTATGACAGGCCTGATGTCCGACGATGGCAATGCATCGGCGGTTCCGCCGATGATCGCCGAACTCGTGGGCATCCCGTCCGCGACGGGTGTCACGGCGACTGAGGTAAGCGCCTCGTCGATCAAGGTCGAGCGCGAACTCGAAGGTGGCGCCTACGAAGTGGTTGAACTGCCGATCCCGTGCCTGATGGCCATCCAGACTGGTGCAAACCAGGTCCGGTACGCCTCGCTCAAGGGGATCATGCAGGCGAAGAAGAAGCCGGTCGATGTGAAGACGTTGGCTGATCTCGGACTCGCCGATTCCGTTGGAGCGGCGCATAACAAGACGTCGACCGACAAGATCTATATCCCGATCAAGGGCGATAGCGCGGAGATCCTCGAAGGATCCACGGACGAAATCGTCAGCCAGCTCGTGACCAAGATCAAGGAACTCGGACTGCTCTAACGCCGCTCGGAAGAGCAGCCAGAAAAGGAGAAACGATGGGTACTATCCTCGTCGTTGCGGAAACGCAGAAAGGCGCGATTCGCGAAGCGAGCTACGAGCTCGTTGCTGTCGCGCGCGGTTTGGCGGAAGCCGGTGGTCATGAAGTCAATGGCCTCGTGATCGGCTCGGGCGTGGGGGAACTCGCATCTGAATTCGCAAGCAAGGGTGCCGGCAAGACGCATGTCGTCGATGACGCCGCTGCCGCTAATTACAATGTGGAAATTTGGAGCAAGGCCATCAAGGCCGCAGCGGCAGCGACCGGCGCGGAATTGATCCTGATCTCGAATACGCCGACCGGTTGGGATGTCGCTCCGCGTGTCGCCGCCGGGCTCGACGCGGCATTCGTCTCCGACATTTTCAAAGCCGAAAATGGCGAAGGCGGATTCAAGTTCGTGCGCCGCATCTTCAATGGCAAGCTCGGCGCCGAGATCTCGTCGAAGGGCCAGACGGTCGCCACGGTTCAGCCGGGTGCGGTCTCTGCCTTCGAGGGTTCGAGCGAAGGCGGCACGGAGGCACTTTCTTCAGATACCTCTGCCGGAGTCAAGTTTGTCGAGATCAAGATCGCCGAGTCGACGGGTGTCGATCTCACGAAGGCGGACGTGATCGTCTCAGGTGGACGCGGTGTCGGCGCTCCGGAGAAGTTCCCGGAAGTGATTCAGCCGCTCGCCGATGCACTCGGTGGTGCGATGGGCGCCTCGCGACCCGTTGTAGATGCCGGCTGGCTCGACCACCCGTACCAGGTCGGTTCTTCTGGTCAGGTTGTCGCTCCGAAGCTGTACATCGCTGCCGGTATCTCGGGCGCGATCCAGCATCTCGTGGGAATGAAGGCCTCGAACTTCATCGTCGCGATCAACAAGGATCCCGACGCTCCGATCTTCGAAGTTGCAGATGTCGGCATCGTTGCCGATCTCTTCGACATTGTCCCGGCGCTCACGGCAGCAGTCACCGCAGCCAAGGGCTGATTCCTTAACGCGGCCTGCGCCGCGGGGGCTGAGACGACAAGATGAATAACGGGTCCGCAGCTTCGGCTGCGGGCCCGTTTTCGTTCCGTAGGGTGCTTCAGCGATCGAGGATCGGCAGAAAGCCCCATATGCACCTGATGCGAAAGCGATTGCAGGAACTCCACACCTAGTTTTCGAGGCGAGGAGGCTCAGGGTCGCCCTGCCGGAAGCCGATAGCGAATCATCGTGGAAATCGATCGCCGCATACTCGTTGTGGACGCGCCGGATGGCGCCCTCCAGCAGCTCTCGCTCGACCTAATGGGTCGTCAGTTCGGCGTTCACTATGCGAGCGACCTCGACGAGGCCCAGCTCCTCGCACGAGATGTCCAAGGTAAGATTTTGGCCGTCCTCTTCTCCACAGAAATCGAACTCGGCCGAATCACAGATATGGCTCGCATGCTTGGTGTCGAGACTTCCACCCTGATTCCGGTCGGCAACCGCCCAGCAAAACGGGTCATCGCCGCCCTCGCTTTTCATGGCGTCCGCTGGCACCTCTGGGACAACCCGCCGGACGAATCGCTCCGATTCGTTCTGTCGAGCATGCTCTACGACCACGACCCTTTTGAGCTTCGCTACCACCTGCGGATACCGACCCAGGTGGGCGCGCGGTTCGAAGTGGGCGGACAGAAAATCGAAACTTCCATTCGAGACATCGGACTCGGCGGAGCGTGCCTCTTCGGCGGGATGCTCGGCGATATCGATGCACGCGGTGAGATCTTCTTCAACGTGAACGAGGAAGAGATTTGCCTACCCGCTCGCGTGGCCTGGAGCTCTGGAGACGAGAGCCCGGAAACCAATGTCACGGGCATTGCTTTTCTTGAGGTGGAGCCCGAAGCCGGCGATGCGATCGACACGCTCCGCCGAGCGTTCGTCGAACGCCACCGCATTCAGCAGCCGCGCTAACTCCGCCGCGACGCCCGCGCGACGCCCTTTCCCAAGAACGCGCATCCTCTCCAGAACCGCATCGTTCGAAGCGGGCAGAGACAAGCGGTACCGCTCGGCCCAACGAGCAGGAAGAACTAGCGCGAATAGGACGGCGGCGAAGATCCGGAGAGCCGCACGCGCTCGCCTACGAGGCTCTGGCCTGCCAGGTCCGGAAGGAGTGCATCGTCGGCCTTCGCTGCGACCCGCCGACCATCGAGGAGTGTCGCCACGATCGGAGCGGCGACCGGCTTTCCATCTCGGCCGTAGACCACCGTCCCCGCCGACACTTCCGCTTCGCTCTCGACCTCGGTCACGAGTGCGATGCCCGCGGCGTTGATCTGCTCCTGTTCGGCGCTCGTATCGGCGCGAATGAAACCGTTCTCCGGAGGCGCGCTGCCATAGATGCCGATCGAATGTTTTGAGAGCAGTCCTCCATTGCCCGTGGCGTAGGCGAATCGTCCGCCCTCCCGCAGACGAAGCGCGGCATGCGCGATCCCGTGGCTCGTGTAGTTATTGCCGGGGCCGCCGAAGAACGACATGCCGCCGGTCAGCGTGAGGCCTCGGGGATCGTCGATGGCGAGACCGATCTCCGCTGCACCGATTTCGACCGCGATCGGAAAGCAGGAGTAGAGATCGATGAAATCCATATCGTCGAGGCCGAGGCCGGCCGCAGCAAAGGTCGCGGCGGCGGCCGCGCGGATGGCCGGCGAGCCCGCGAGTTCTGGGCGGGCGGCGGGCGTCACGTCCGCATTAGAAGCACCGGCCCAGGGAAAGACGCATTGGTCGGCCAGGCCGAGTTCTTGGGCGATGGCGAGGGTTGTGACAAGAAGCGCGCTGCCCATATCCACGTTCGCGAAGCTGTTCATGCGCTTGGTATAGGGCTCCGCCGTGATGCGGTTGTCCGGAGACGCCGTCGCGATTGCTTCAGGGGACAGCGCTTCGGGAAACCATGCCAGCGGATTAGTTGCCGCGACTTGGCTCGCTCGACTGAGCAGTTCACCCAGGCGTGTGCGCCAAGCTTCCTGCGTCGCTCCGGACTGGGCCGCCAAAGCGCTTTCGAAGAGCGGATAGACGTCGGAGGGACGAGCGAGGCCGGCCTGAAACTCTGGTTTTACAACCATGCCGCGAAGCGAGGCGCCGACGACGGGATCGCCCTGCGCATCGTCGCTGTCCATTCCGTCCTGAGCGGCCGTCAAGAAATCCGCGCCGGGCTCCGCCAGCTTCATGGAACGCGTCGCTTCCGCCCCCACAATCAGCGTCGTCTCAAGCTTCCCCTGCACGATTTCTTCACAGGCGCGATTCATCAACCATTGGGGCGTGTTGCCGCCCGGCGTTGAAACCTCGCATGCCCGATCCGAAAGCCCGAGCGAAGCCGCAACTTCTGAGGCCGGCGTCTTGCTCACGCGGGAGAAAGAAACGGCCACGACCGAGAGGCGCTGGATCCGTGACTCCAGTCCGGGCGCATCGACGAACGCCGCCCTTGCCGCTCGGCTCGCCAACTCCACGGCTGTCACAATTTCTTCGCGCTCGATCGACTGACCGATGCCAACAAGAACGGGAGTACGCTGAGGATCGAGAGACATGAGATACTCCGAATGGTGCGTGAGAGGTCGATGGAAGGGGGTCAGTGGAAGTCGGTGGAGGCCGGTAAGAAGTTCGTGAGTGACACCCGCGAGAAGCCCGCCGGACAGGGCCCGAGTCGGCCTTGGGCTGTGAGCGCTTACTCAGATTAGGGACTACGAGGGGCGACCGCGAATGCCCCAAGTCTCGGTTCAGATCGGGCTGAGATCGGGTTCAGACCTGGCGGCGCTGCCAGGAGCCGCCGCGAAATCGGCCAACAAAGAGAAACGTCTTCAAGGCATAGTCCAAGATCAGGACGGACCAGACCATCGTGATCGAGGCATCGAAGTACTTCACAAGCATCCCCGCGACGCCCAAGCGAACGACCATCAAGCCCGCAAACACCGTCAGCATCGGGAAGAGCGTATCCCCCGCGCCCCGCAGCGCTCCGCCCAAAGCGAACTCGACCGCCATGAACGGATGTGCGATCGCGAGGATCAAAATCACGACGCGGGTCAGCTCTATGACTTCGGGATCTTGCGTAAAGAGCTGGGCCAGAGGCGTAGCACCCAACACGAGCACGACGCCCAAAACACTCATGGCGACGACCGCGAAAAGCGTCGAACGCCAGCCCACCTGGCGCGCGCGGTCGGGCTCCTCCGCGCCAAGACATTGCCCCACTAACGTCGCAGCCGCCATCGAAAAACCGATGCCGGGAATAAACGAAAAGGAGAGCACGGTCGCGCCAATATTGTAGGCCGCGATCACGTTCGTTCCGAAGGGACTCATGATGCGCTGGAATAGGAGAAGGCCGACCTGAAAGAAGCCGCTCTCGACCCCTGCCGGCGTCCCAATCCGAATCAATCGCCGGAACAAGGCCGGGTCGGGCCGCCAACCAGCGCCGCTCGGCTTCAGCACCAGACGATCCGTGCCCCAAAGCCAGAGGGAAGCAACCAACATCATGAGCAGAGCAAGATTCGAAGCAATCGCGGCCCCGACCACACCGAGCGCCGGAAAACCAAGATTCCCGTAGATCAAAACCCAGTTAAAGAAGACGTTGCCCAAGGACGCGAAGAGCATGATCCAAAGCGGCGTCTTCACATCTCCCGCCGCACGAAGCGCCGCACCAAAAACCATCACAACAGAGAGCGGGACCGTTCCCCAGATTCGCCACCAGAGATAATCCGCGCCGAGGGCAACCACGCCCTCTTCGACGCCGTAGATCGAGATCGCCTGCGTGGTGAAGGGAAGCAGGAGCAGCGAACTCGCAAGCGCCAGGAACGTTCCGAGGATCTGCGCTTGGCGAAGGCTGGCATCTGCGGCCGTTCCGTCGCCCGCTCCCACCGCTCGAGCCAAAATCGCCGCCAAGCCGCCGGGTGCGACAGCGACCACCGACTCAAGCAGCCAATAAAACTGACCGCCCAACCCGACGCCCGCCAGCGCCTCGGGCCCGAGCGAACCCACCATCGCGAAATCCGTGAAGCGCACGACGGTGCCGGCGCCCATCGCAGCCATCGTCGGCCAGGCGAGCGACCAGATCCCGTCCTGCGTCACGCCCAGCTTCGCATCTGGGCCCTGTTCATTCTCGGGCACGCTTCGTCTCTCATTCCTTGGGCCGGGTGCCGGCGAAAGCGGCCGGAGCATAGGGCGAATAGCGAAGGGCATGGCGCCCGCTCCGCACGTTTCACTCGAGCTTTTCCTTCCCGCGCTTCGGCGATTCGCGGCGCCGGCCTCGGTGATGCGCAAAGGACGTGCGAGAGGCTGGAAGCGGCTCAATTTGAGCCTCCGCGCTGCCGAACTGTCACCTAGAAGGGTTTTCTAGCGAGTGAGGCCCCCTCCGCTATCCTCGGCGGCCGTCCAGAACGGCCACGAAACGATGCGCAGGGGCCGTCTGCGAATTCCAGCGAAAGCTATCAGACGAACCGAAAAGGGATCGGAAAAGCGGGGGCCAAACCCCGCCCATAGACCGGTTCCATACCAGGGTAGACCTCATCCATGGGCACCACCGACACCTCGCAATTCCGAAACGGCCTGAAGCTTGAGCTTGATGGCCAACCCTACACGATCACCTACTTCCAACACGTGAAGCCGGGCAAGGGTGGCGCCTTCGTGCGCACCAAGATCAAGAACCTGCTGAATGGTCGCACCATCGACCGCACGTTCCGATCCGGCGAAAAAGCGGAAGAGGCGGACATCGAAGAAAACACGATGCAGTACCTCTACCACGATGGCGACAACCTCGTCTTCATGGACCAGAAGACCTTCGAACAGATTCCGATCTCGCCCAAAGTTCTCGGTGACCAAATCGACTTCATGATGGAAAACATGGAGGTGGGCGTGCTGTTTTGGAAGGGCGACCCGGTCAACGTCCAGCTGCCGAACTATGTCGAAGCCAAAGTCACGCAGTCCGATCCGGGCGTGAAGGGCGATACGAGTTCCGGTGCACTCAAGCCGGCGACACTCGAATGTGGCGCCACGATCAACGTTCCGCTCTTCATCAAGGAAGGCGACATCCTTCGAGTCGATACGCGCACGCGTGAGTACTCGGAGCGCGTCAGCCAATAACCTGGCTAAAATCTGGCTAGAACCTAGCCAGCCCAGATCGCGAGAAATATGTCCGCCGGCAATCCAGAATCCCCTCGCTCGGGGCGCGTTAGTTCGGGGCAGGCTAATTCGCGGCTGATCACGCGAGACGAGAGCACCGACTGGATGGCGCTCCGCAAAGGCAAGCCCAAGCGTGCGATCGTCCTGTCTGGTGGCGGAGCTCGGGGCGCGTATGAGGCGGGCGTCCTGCGCTTCATCCTCGATGAGCTGCCCAAACGGACGGGCATCGAGCCGGATTTCGAGATTGTCTGCGGCACCTCCGTCGGCGCAATCCACTCCTGCTTCCTCGCCGCGACGGCGGACGAGGATCGGCGCGGAGAACGTCTGGTCGAGATCTGGGACAATATGCGTGTCAACGAGATCTTCAATTTCACGACACGCGATTTCCTGAAGCTGCCAAGACGAATGGCCGGCGTAAAGCACGTAGCCAAGCTCCTGCGCGATGGTCAGCGCCCCGACCGCCTCTACGGCCTCCTCGACACCGAACCGCTTGAGCGACTCGTGCTTCAGTCCATCCCCTGGCGCGGCATCCGCCGAAACATTCGCAGCGGCCGCATCGATACCGTCTGCGTCGCCGCCACCCAGATCGCCACCGGCCGCGCTGTCGTCTTCTGCGATAGCCATCGCCCCGAGCTTCCGCCCTGGGCCAACGTCACCAACGTCCGCATGCAGCGCATCCGACTCTCCCCCCTTCATGCCCTCGCTTCCGCCGCGATCCCCCTGCTCTTCCCTTCGGTTCGGGTGGGTTCGCGCTACTACGTCGACGGTGGCCTCCGACTGAACACACCCCTCGCTCCCGCCGTTCGCCTCGGAGCGGACAAGATCCTGGTCATCGGCCTCACGAGCGAAACCGGCGGAAACGTCAGCGAAACCATCGCCCAAGAACGCACCGCCGAGTTCGGCAACCCCATGTACCTATTTGGCAAGGTTCTGAACGCGCTCATGCTCTCGCCCATCGAAGCCGACGTGTCGCGACTCGAATTCATCAACCGCATCATCGAAACCGGCCGCGGGTCCTTCGGCGAGGACTTCTTGGAGCGACTCAATGATGGGCTCGACCCCAAGGGCGGCCGGCCACTCAAGACGATCGAAAACTTGGTCATTCGCCCATCGGAAGATCTCGGCCGCGTTGCGGCAGATGTCGTCCGCGACGATCCAGACCTCGATTTCGGCGCCTTTCTCGGCATGCTTCGGCGTGCGACGGGCGCGGGCTCGAACACCAAAGAAGCAGACCTCGTATCCTACCTGCTCTTTGACTCCACCTACGCGCGCCGTCTAATCGAGATCGGTCACAAAGACGCCGAAGCGCGCCAGGACGAGATCGCCGCCTTCTTCTCGGACGAATAGAACCGTTCGCTCGCCCCTTCAGCCGCAAACCGGTACGTTCAGACTTCATGCGCGGTGACCAGCTGGCACGACAATGGCTCTTGATGCAGCGTCTAGCGCGCAGTCGCGTCGGTGCGGGCCTCGACGAACTTGCGGACGAACTCGGCTGCGTTCGCCGCACCGTCTACCGTGACCTCGATGCGCTCATGTACGCCGGCTTCCCCGTCACAAGCGAAAAGCGCGACGGCAAAGCCTACTACCGCTTTCTCGATAGCTTCCAGCTTGGCCAGATCCCTTTTACGCCCGACGAACTCCTCGCTCTCGCGTTCAGTGAAGATCTGCTGAAGACCCTCGAGGGCACGGTCTTCCACGATTCAATCCGCGCCGCTCTCGTGAAAATTCGCGCAGGCCTCGGCCCTGAACTCCAAGCCTACCTCGAGCGTCTCGGCGACGGCTTCCGCGTCCTCCCCGGCCCGCATAAGCGGTACGCCGCATTCCGCGACACGATCCGCACGCTGAACGAAGGCGTGCTCGAATTCCGCTCGCTTCTGATGCGCTACCGCACCGCACGGACAGGCGAAGAATCCAGTCGCCGGATCGACCCCTACAAAGTTTGGTATCACGGCGGCGCGCTCTACGTGATCGGGCAGGATCACCGCTCGGGCGAGATCCGCACCTTCGCCGTCGACCGTATCCAGGCCATCGAAAAGACCGCAGACGAATTCGAAATTCCCGCCGATTTTGATTTCGACGCATACACCGCATCCAGCTTCGGCGTCGTGGCCGAACCCGCCGTCCCAATTCGGATCCGCTTCACCTCCGAGTGGGCCTCCTACGTGAGCGAACGCGAATGGCATGCCAGCCAATCCATTACGCCCTTGCCCGACGGTGGCCTTGAACTCCGCATGGAGGCGGGTGGGAGCCAGGAACTCGCGAACTGGGTGCTCTCCTTTGGCGGCGGCGCCGAAGTGCTCGAGCCCGTCTCGCTTCGCGAAGAGGTCCGCGCCTCTCTCAAGACCGCTCTCGCCCACTACGCGTAGCCTTCGGCCCCTTTTGATGCCCCTTTTGATGCCCCTTTTGATGCCCCTTTGATGCCCCTTTTTGTGCCCGCTTGACGCCCCCCTAACGCGCGCTCCCGCTGCCCTTCCGTCGGCGCGAATGTGCAAGCGCGCGGCAGTTACTCAATCTATTTCGTCGCCCGACGATGAGACGGGAAGAGACTCCGGCTTTCCGCGGGAATCCAAAGGAGTTCGCCCCATGGCCAAGGTCGCCACCGCATTCATCATTGTCGTTGGCCTGTGGATCTCCGCTGAAGTCTTCGAGCAAGGGCCTAAGGCAGCCTTCGGCGGGATCTTCAAGAGTTTCGCCTCGAGTTCAGACGAAGACTCAGAGGTTAGGCCGAAAGTCTCCACCGCACAGCGTGCAGGCGCGTCGGTCAGCCGCTCCCGAGACGAAGCAAGCGCCCGACGCGAACGCCTACTGAACCAGTAGCGCCGCATCCGCGGCCCTCGCGAAGCGAACGCTCGTCACGCGAAAATTACTCATGCATTGTCGTAGATCATGCCGACGCGGCGCCATTGATCCTCGGTGCGATCGGTAATCAAACCGAGGTTGCGCAGGTTCGGCACCACCGTATGCATGTAGGGAGGGCTATTCAGCTCCGCAAAATTCGGCAGCGTCGTCATCATCGCCACGAACGCCTCCGGATCGATTCCGTATTTGGGCCCGATAAGGCGAAGCATCTCAAGCTGCTGGTTCGCGTTAAGCGTCTCGAGAATGCCGAACGCCCAATCTTCCATCTCTTCCATTTCCTCGGTCGAGGAGTCGCGAACGATGCGGCGCATGCTCAGCACGCCGAACGCCGCGTGGCGCGCTTCGTCCTGCTCCACCCTATGCAACATCGTCGAGAGCAGCGGATTCACGCTCTCCTTCCGCATCGTATCCATGATGCCCACAGCGATGCCCTCGAAGAGCGTCTGCATCCCGAGCACTTTCTTCTGCATGCCTTCGGCTTGGAGAAGGATCTCGAGCAGGGTCTTGATCCCGCCCGCTATCGGATAGATCGTGCCGGTCTTCTCAAATAGAAACTTCGCGAACACTTCAATATGCCGCGCCTCATCGATCGTCTGGCTCGCCGCATAGAATTTCTGATCCATTTCCGTACACACATTCGTAAGCTGACCACAGAGCTGAAGCGCCGCCTGCTCGCCGTGCAGGAGCTGCGAAATCAGATATCCGACCTCGTCAAACATGGCCGCCTTTTGGGTCGCCTCGTCCTTCCCCATCATCCGACAGGCCGTCGCGAGCATCGACGCTTCGGGGTCGAGGAGCCATTCGTCGCGAGTCACGTCGATCGACCAATCGAGTTCGGTCTGCGCGTCCCACTGGCCATGCTTGCCCTTCTCGTAGAGGCGGCGCATATCCTCCATTTCACTCTTGTAGGCCCAGGTCCAATGCAAATCGACAGGAACATCGACATTGAGCTGCTGGCGAAGTCCTTCGACCTCGTGCTCGTCCGGAAAATCGACCACTTCAAAATCGCCCAAAAACCGGCGCTGATCAGAGAGAATTCGATCCATTCTATGTACTCCTTGGGGTAAATGAAAATTCCGAAAGACAATTACAGTTATTAGTCAAGAGACCTAAGCCAAAAGTCCGCGCCGAATAAACTCGGTCACTTCCTGTCGACGACGCGTGACGGCGGAGCCTGAGAAAATCGGTTCGCCCACCAGCGCTTCGCCCAAATCGCCCGACGCGAAATGGAAAAGAATTGCGCCGATCACGGTCTGGATCGCATCCCCGATGGCGACGGGTCGAAAGATGCCCCGCGTGATGCCCTCTTCGAGCAGAGCGCGAAAGCGTTCGATGATGCGGACAAGCCTTGCTTCGAAAGCCATCAGTTCCCGTTCGGTCGCTTCGAGCACGAAAGCGGGAAAGGGTTCTTCGTCGACCAGCGCTCGCATCAAGAGGCGTGCCGCGGGCGCATCCTCGGCCAGCGTGCCGACCACGGATGCGATCCATCGATCAAGACGCGCTCCGGGATCGCCCTCTTCGTCTTCGCCGAGAGCGTGTTCGAGTCGTTCAAGCACCCGGTCCAGCACGTCCGCGTAGAGCTCGCTCTTGGTCGGAAAGTGATGAAAGAGCGCCGATTTGCTCAATCCGACCGACGCAGCGAGCTGACGCATGCCCACGGCCGAGTAGCCGCCCACCGCGAACAGCGATTCGGCAATTTCGAGGATTTTGTTCCGGCTTTCCGGCTCGCGCGGTGGAGTAGTTCGGGCCGTCTCTAGAAAGGCATCTTTCGGCATGCTCAAAACCATATCGACCGACCGGTCGGTCGGCAATATCAAAATCAACACGGATGCCTGGAATTTCTCCGTTCTTCAAATTCCAAGCACCTTCGGGAACCGAAACCGCTGACGGCCGTCAGACTCGGCTGAACGACAGGTCAAAGGCATCAAAGCCGCAATTCCACAGCGTTTTTTCGCTTTCGTAGGCAGAGTTGACGCAAGGATGTCGCTATCGTCTGGCCCGAATCCGAGATCCCGCGCCCGCATGGGTCGACCGGTGGTCGCGGAATTCCATTTTCTTCCAATTCTTCCAAAGAACCAGCGAACAGGCCCCATTCCCGCTCCGCTTTCCCCTCCTCTGTCCTCGCCAGCTCTCTCCCTGGACAGGCCGTCCTGGCGAGGGGCCGCTCGGCTCGCTGATCGCGACCGAAGCAGAGCCAACATTGGGTCTCGTTCGAATGCTCTCCGAGGGCGCAACTCGTCCCGCACCCCTCGGAAAGACCCACTCATTTTGCGACGACGAGTAATTGCGACGATGCCCAGGCTGCGCCCCGCCTTGCCCTTAACGCGTTCGTTCCGAGCCGGAGCTTTAGTTCTGACCGCCACGGTTGGATTCCTAATGGCTTTCGGAGCGCCTGCGCGCGCTCAAGTCCTACTCCTCCCCAAGGACGACGGACCCAGCACCTATGCGGTCGGCGCGCTCGAGCTCGAATACGCGCAGGACCATCCGGACCAGCCCGCACTCTCGACGCTCGTGCCCGTAAGCGTCGAACTCACTCGAACCGAGACAGGCTGGGTGGCTCCTCTACCGGGAGCACCGACCGAAATGCTTTCAGTGGGTGGCCCGACGAGTTCCGTCGTTCAGCTCGACGCGAGCGGTCTCGCCCGCGTGCTGCGCGTGCTCGTTTCTCGACTTCATCAAACGGGGCTCTACGGCGTCGACGTGCGACCCGCTTCACGTGATATCGACCTAGAAACCGAGCGCGACCTTCGTCCCGCAGAACGATCGAATCTCGGCATCGTTGTGACCCTCGGCCGAGTCAGTGAGGTCCGCACAGTCGCGGTCGGCAATCGCGTGAAGGGCGATTGGAAGATCGACAATGATCTCCACGCTTCGGTCCGCAGAGATTCACCTCTTCAACCGATCGGCGTCGGCGGCGACGACGCCACCGACCTACTCAATCGACGAAGCCTCGAGGACTACCTCTACCGCTTGAACCGCTATCCCGGCCGCCGTGTCGAAGCCGCGCTATCCCCGTCGATCGAGCCGGGTGAAGCCGTTCTCGATTATCGCGTCCTCGAATCCAAGCCCTGGTTCGTCTACGCCCAGACCACGAATACCGGTACGAAGCGAACGAGCCCGTGGCAAACTCGGGTCGGTGCGACGCATCGACAACTCACGAATCGCGACGACACCCTCTCGATCGAGTATTTGAACGCCGGCGGCAACGACGTGAACGGCATAAGCGTTAGCTATCAAGCGCCCTTCTTCGGCGCAGACCGACCGGGATGGATGAAACGACGCGCGGGCGATCCCGAATGGCTCGAATGGCTGCCACGGGAGAAGATCCCGTGGTGGGGTGTCGACCGTCTGCGATGGGAGGTCGATTTCGGCTGGAATCGCGCCGAGTCCGATCGCTCCTCAACCTTCAACCTCCTGAGTAACGACCGCGTCACGAGCGACAACCTTCAGTACGGCGGCAAATTCATCTATGAAATCTTTCAGCATCGCGATTTCTTCGTGGACATCTGGAGCGGCGTGCGGCTTCGCCAGCTCGAGGTAGTCAATGAACTAAGGGAAGGCAGAAAAGCCGAGGTCCTGATCGCGAATCCGGCCGCAGGTATTCATGCTGAACGGATCAACCAGCTCTCGACCCTCGCCATGGACGTTTCGATTCAGGGCGGGATTATGGACGCCGATTCAGGCGCGCGCGGGACCCTGGGCCGCGCCGAAACAGACGGCGAATACGCGATCCTGGATTTCAATCTCGGCTACTCGGCTTTCCTCGAGCCGCTGCTCGCGCCCTCCAAATGGCGAGACCCGTCGACGGAGCTTTCTTCGACCCTTGCCCATGAACTCGCGTTTAGCTTCCGCGGGCAGTACGCGTTCGACTACCGCCTCGTGCCGCAGGCGAGCCAAGCCGTGGGCGGCCTCTATAGCGTGCGCGGCTTCAATCAGTCCTTCGCCGTCGGCGATACGGTGCTGATTGGGTCGCTCGAATACCGCTTCCATCTGCCGCGCGCCCTCCCCGTTGCGCGACAGCCACTGAACATTCCGCTCATCGGAACTTTCCGCGCAGCACCGCAACAGGTCTACGGACGCCCCGATTGGGACCTGACGTTTCGCACCTTTCTCGACATCGGCCGCGCGATTCGCAACAAGGCCTCCAACGATACAGACGTCTTCGGCAATTCCCGCGTGAACTCGGTCGAAGCGAACCAGACTCTGATCAGCGCGGGCGTCGGCGCGGAGCTTCAGGTTCGATCCAATTTCCGGGCACGCCTCGATTGGGCAACGCCTCTCCGAGACACGAACGACAAGGTTAACGGCGCGCCACAGACCAAGGCCGGAACCAGCGAAGTTCACCTGCTCTTCAGTATTCTGTACTAGCCCCACTCGCCCTAATTTGGGCGTTCGCGGCATAGGCTCCGGACCTTTTAGGGACGGCCCTGGCCAGAGGATTTGCGATGACGATCGATCAAGAGATGCGCTCTCGAAGGACGACGCGGCTCGACCGCGCCGTTGCGCGCATACTTATTTTTGCGTTGGCGACAATGAACTCGCTGCCTGCGATGGCCGGCGATGAATTCGAGGACGCGAATAATACGAGGTTCGACCAAAGCAATATCAGCCTCGACAATGCCCAGGCGGGTCAGACGATCTTCACGATCGATACCGACCGCGCGACGATTCATTGGGAAGATCTTCAGCAGCCTGCGAACAATCATCTGGAGTTCAATTTCACCGAGACCGAAGGCGGCGCTCAGGTCCTCAACATCTCGGAATCCCTGAGCCCCATCGCTCTAAACGGCCGCACCAGCAGCAACGGCATCGTGGGCTTCGCGAATAACGCGGGCCTCTACATCAACGGCACGGCCGTCATCGACGTAGCCGGCCTCGTCGCCATCAGTGGCAACACCTCCGCTCAAAACTTCATGAACGGCGAGCGTTTCGACCTCCAGCTCACCGGCGATATCATGAACCGAGGCCTCGTGAACGCCGACGGCAATATCGTCCTCCTCGGCCAGAACGTGACCAACGACGGAAGCCTCGTGTCGGGTCAGGGCACCGTCTTCCTGCTTGGCGCCGAGCAGGCGTCGATCGCGAACTGGGATTCGCTGACCGAGGATTTCCTCGGGCAGAAAGATTTCTTCGGGCTTCTCCGAAACGGCACGATCACGAATAACGGTCGGATCGAAGCACAGAACGCCGCGCTGCTTGCAGGGCGCGTTGTGAACCAGGGCGATATCGAAGTCCAGGACGGCACTTTGCTCGTCGTGGGCGCGGACGCGATCTACGTCAGCCAATTCGACAATCCAGTCTTGATCCGATTGCCCCATTCTAAGACGAGCACCGCGGGCGACGGAGGTGACGATCCCGAGTACGCCATCGAGAACCACGGCACGATCGACGCCGGCCTCGGCCACGTTCGCCTCGCCGCCTCCGACCCTCTGGGCTTTGGTATCCGCCAGGGCACAGGAAGCGGAGAGCGCAACGCGAGCATCGCTGCCAAAAGGATTGATCTCGAAGGCGGCGAGAAGGGACGCGTTCAACTCTCCGGGCGCATTGACGCCAACGGCGAGGGCAAGCGAGGCGAGGGCGGCGAAATCAACGTCACGGGCTCGATCATTGCGCTCGTCGACGCCGACATCAGTGCCTCGGGCAAGCGCGGCGGCGGCACGATTCAGATCGGCGGCGAACAGCAAGGCAGAGGCGTTCTCCAGCGCGCACGCAGCGTGATCATCGACGAAGACAGTTCCGTAAGCGCCAATGCCACAAGAAAAGGCGACGGCGGCCGCGTGATCGTCTTTTCGGAAGACCTCACCTCCATCGACGGCACACTCGCAGCACGCGGCGGCAAAAAAGGCGGCGACGGCGGCTTCATCGAGACCTCAGGCCTCCTCCACTTTGCCATTTTGCAGACCCCCGACCTCGCCGCCAACTCAGGCGATGCCGGAAGCTGGCTGATCGACCCCTACAATATTCGGATCGGCGCCGAACCCGCGCCCTGCCCTGCAAATGGTCCGGCCTGCGGAAACCTCAGCGCCGCCCTCGAAGCCATCATCGCGCCTAACTTCGACAGCACCGGCTTCGACGGTATCCTCCGGACCGTTGCGCCCGACCCGACCATCGTGGGCGACGAGAATTTCATTTCCGCCGCACTGATCGAGCGCGCCCTCGGCATCGGCGTCGACGTCACGGTCTCGACCCAGGTCTTCGGCGATGACCTGAACACCGACCCGACCGCGGGCGACATCATTCTCGAAGAAGCCATCTCGATCAGCAGTGCAGACGTCCGCGAAGGCACGACCGCCGTGCTGACCCTTCTTGCCGCGGGCGACATCCTGATCAACAACGCGATCGAAGTGGTGACCGGCGGCGGTCGCTCGAACCTCGCGCTCAGTATCGAACTCATCGCGAACGATGCGGCGCAGGATATTTCGGATCGTAACTTCGCGCCGGATCTCATATCAGGCGACGTCCTGATCAACGCGGATCTCACGACCGGCGGGGGCTCAGTCCAAGCCTCCGGCATTTCGGTCGTGCTCGCCGCCGGCCAAACCATCGACACCGACGGCGGCAGCGTCCGCATGCGCTCAGGCACCCTCAACGCGAACCTCGCCCCCACGAACCTCGAGCGCGCAGCGGACGATCCCGAGATCACAGACTCCGTCTCCGGCATGGGCGCAGCAGACCCCCTCGATCCACGCATCGAAATCGCCGGCCAAATCGACACGCGCGACTTCGACGAGGCCAACGAAAACCGCGACGGCGGAAGCATCATCCTGACCGCAAGCTCGATTAATGTCGGCCTTCGCCAGAGCGGCGACGATCCTCTGCAAGTCGTCACGGGCCTCGTCACGATCGACGCTGCGAGCACTTTGCAATCCGGCGGCGGCGATATCATCCTCCAAAGTGGAACCGTCGAAGACAACGCTTCTTCCACCTTCGTTGGGAACGTCGACGTCCGCGGCGATATCGAATCTCGAGGCGGCCGCGTCTCGATCGCTGCCAACGGACGAGACGTCGACAACGACGCCGGCTCCTTCGATGTGCAGTATGTCGATCCAAGCCGCGGCGAGGGCGGAGCCATCGTGGTCAACGGCGATATCAACACGGAGGGCGGTGCCCTCGTGATCGGCAACTCGGCGGCCCACTCCATCCAGCTGGATGGCGACTTCAATACGCAGTCAAGCGACGCAGACGAAAACGGGCTGATTCGAATCACGGCCCGCGACGCCTCCGCGGTGAGCGACGCCGACGGCCGATACGGCAACGGCGAAGTCCTGATCGGCACGAACGGCGCGACCAACCTCGACACGGCCGGCCTCCTGATCGGCACGCGCGACCTGACGATTGGCGAAGCAGCCGGAGCCAATGCGGTGAGCATCACTCTCGCCGGCAATTCCAGCGCCAACGACCCAGAGAGCGCGACCCTCTTCACGCTCGCCGACGGTTCGACACAAACAGTTCCGAATATTGCCTCCGTCGGCGAGGCGCAGTTTTCCGGCAGCCGACAGATCACCTTCAATCAGAACACGCAGGTCACGGGCGAAGTCGTTCGTATCACGGCCGCAGCCGTGCCGCTTGATCTGAACAATGACGCCACGCTCGGCTTCGAGCGCCCAAATGGCGAAACGCGTCTCGTCTTTGGCGGAACAAGCGGCGCTGCCTCGAACGGTGTCCGGCTGAATGCGGACCTGATCGAAATCGCCGTCGGCGACCGCACGACGGAGACCACTGGCCTGCTCGCCGCTGATCTGGGCACCCCCGGCGCTCCCACTGATTTCGGCATCGAACGACTGGCCCAGGGCGACTACGCCGGCCTGCAGCTGCGCAGCGCCGCCTCGGATATCCTCCGGCCCGACGAAATTTCGATTCGGCAAGACGCGAGCCTGACAGTCTCGAATGGCGCGCCAAGCGGAACGAGCGAAATCGACTTCGTCGGGGCCTTTGGCGGTAGCTCCATCGGCGCAGATGGCATGCGCACGACGCTCGAATCCTCGGACGGGACCCTCTCCGTCAGAACGGCGGCGGGCCTGAATGACACCACGGCCTTCGTCGACGAAGACAATGACAACGGACAAAGCTACGTCGTCCTGAACGGCGGCCTTGGTCTTGCGGAGATGGGAGGCGACACCCTTCTCGACACAGTCGTCCTGGGTGACGGAACGCAGGCACTCGGTAACGGGGGGACCACGCAGTTCAACGTGCGAAGCCTGACGATTTCGACGCCGAGCGATTTCACCATCAGTCAAGTGATCGCGGACAGCATCAACATCGCGCGTGAATGGATCTTTGAAACCGGCCGCGAGACCCAGCTCGAAGATCCTGTCGAAGCGGGTACTCTGACCGTGGATGCGGGGGTCTCACTTCTGGCCGATACCCGCCTCGCCCTCCTCGCCGCGGCCAGTGGTTTCGGCGACCTCGTCTTTGCAGGCACGGGCAATACGCTCTCGTCGGACGAGATCGAACTGCGCGCGGGTGCTGGCGCGACGACACAGAACACGGACAGCAATGCGCGATCAGCAATCCTGAACCTGCAGAGCAATGCCGTCGCGCTGCGCGACGGTGCAGGAAACACCTTTGGCGATGCCGCATCTTCCGCGACAGCATTCAGCTACCGACAAGACGCGGCGATCGACGGCGAGACGAATCTGGCCGACGTTACTCAGTTTGGCCTTACCGAAGGCGTGGGTTTCCGCACGGACGGCGACGTCGAGTACAGCGTCCGCTCGGACTTCGGGCAGATCGACCTCGATAGCGGCGACGCGACTGCCGATGCCAATCGCTTTCAGAACTCCGCTCTTTCCTTGATCGGCTCTGAATCAGGAGGCAACCCGGCCATCGCGATCGCAGACGGCTTCGTATTCGAAGGCAAGCGCGTCGAACTCGGTGGCGTAGGCAACTTCACCTTCACACAGACCCTCGCAAGCGCATTCAACCGTTCCGGCACAGACGTGGACGAAGAAATCACGCTTCGCGCGGGCGCCGGGTTCGGCGTCAATGGAAACCTCGACTTCAACCGAGGCGGCCAGAGTTCCGTGCTCGTGAAAGCGCCTCGCATCAACCTGGTTGCCGGCGATGGTGCGATCGCAGGCAGCGGCACCAACTCCGACATCAACGTGAACAATGCGTCCTTCGACCTCGCCGGCCCTGGCGGTGCGCTCCAGACGTTTGTGTATGAGGTAGACGACACGGCCTTCCGCCTAAGCGATCTGCCCGACGCCGACCAGTTCGGAGCGGGCACCGCGGCACTTCCGGACGTGCTGGCGATTCGAAACGATTCGGGAGTCCTTGACCTCGAAGACTTCGACGCATCGACTCTCCCGCTCGATCTCACCGATGATACGGGACGCCTCGTCCTGGAAGCCGACTTCCTGCAGATCTCGCGCACGGACGGCGCGGACCTCGAGCTCACGTCGAACCCCAACCTCAATCTCCGCCTCCGAGCCAATAGCCTGATCCTGGACGCGACTGAGAACAACAACGATGCATTCGGCGACTCAGACAATGCGACGATCAAGATCGGTGCACGGGCCGGCGATAGCACCGCGCTCACAGGAGATGATGATAGTTTCTCCGCTCGCTCCCTTCTCATCGAAGCGTTCGACGAGGAAGCGGAAGTCGCGACGGCCGCCAACCTCAGTCAGCTTTCTGAAGATCCCACGGACGCGGACGCGTTTGACCTCACAGAGGGGCGCGCGCCTGCCACGATCTCCGTCCGACAAGACGGTGCGATCGCCGCCGAGGATCTCCTCCTCCAGTCTTCAGTGTCAGGGCTGCTTGGACGCACGGTCGAGGATGATGAAGACGATGACGCGATTGCGACGAACTATAGGATCGAATCGGTGCTCGACTCGCTCACCATCGCGGCCGAGAATGTGAATGGCAGCGCACTGACACTCTTCGCCAATGTCGAGAATTTTGTCGATGCAGCCATCACACTCACCTCAGGCAACTACCTCCTTGAAAGCCTGACCGCCCGCACGCCCGATTCGATCGTCGTGCAAGACGGCACGTCGATCCAGGCGAACAAGACGCTCGCACTCTCGGCGGCGCTCGTGGGCGTACGCCCGGACGAACTGACGACAGAGGAATTCGGATCGATCCGATTTGAGGCCGGAAGTGGTGGAACAACGACGCTTGCGGCCAACCAGATTGAACTGACCTCGGGACCGAGTTTCAGTTTGACGGATCCAGATGCGGACAACGACGACGAACGGGATGACATCGACCCGGCCCTGCTTCCCAACATTGACCTCAGCGGCCTCGCGGGGATCACGTTAGTCGGAGACGAAACGGGCTCCTCGATCCGCATCCAACAGAGTGGGAATTTCGATTCCAGTGTGGCCGAAGGAGACTTCGTGAGCGCACTCGCCGCGGACGCCGCCGTCTGGGACGAAATTGAAGTCTCTTCACTCCAGGGCAAGATGACACTTTCGGGCGTCGACGCACTCTCTGCCGACACGCGTACCTTGATCGCCGCTTCGGGAATCGACGGAAGCGTCCTCGTCAACATGCCGAACGCGGGCGTGAGCGCGGCCCCCTTTGACGATTTCGAAGACGAGGTACGGATCGAGTCGAACGAGATCACGTTCAGGACGACCGACCCGGGCACTTCGATCAACCTTGCCAGCGAGAATCTGCGCATCATTACCGGGGACTTCCTCGACGGCACCGAGACCGAGGCGGACCGCTTCCGCGTCGACAGCGACCCCGATGTCCTTGAACGCCCCACGATCACAATCGACCAGGTCGCCAATTTCACAAGCAGTGAGATCCCGCTCCCCTCGCAGTACTGGACGACCGATCTGGCCGGCCAGCTCGAGCAGCGCGAAACACTCGAAAACATCGAGATCGTCCTGCAATCCACCGGTGGCGACACCCTCATCCTCGACAATGACATCCGCTCGCGCGTCTCAACTGCCAACCTTCGACTGATTTCCGCCGGCGATGTCGCCATTACCCTCACAAACCAAACCGAAGGCTTCGGGGAAATCGAAGGCTACGCCGCGCTCCAGCTCGCTTCGCTCGAAATCGACACCGACTTCGACATCATGACCGGCATCAGTACCGGTACCGGCGACATCACGATCAGCAATTTCACCGAAGAAGGAACGCCCGCCAATCTCTCGATCGAAACACAGGGCGATCAGCAGTTTAACGGCGAAGTCGTGCTCGAGGAAACCCTTCAGCTCACCGGCCGCGACATGACCTTCGTCGGCGGCGTGCAGCAAAATGGCACACCGGATGCCGGGCTCGTCATCGCCTCCCGCGGTCAACTGCGCGTGGGCGGTGATGTCGGCAGCATGGCTAATCCGCTCGACCGATTCTGGGCCCTCTTCGACACCGACGTCGAGGACGATATACCTGCCCTCACCTTCGATGGAGACGGCGATCAGAATGTCTTCACGGCCAATGACATCTTCTTCACCGCGGGCGACCTGACCGATGGCACCTTGATCGAGCAGATCGAGGCGGAAATCGACCCCGTGGCCACCCTCGCAGACCTTGCGGAACTGACCGAGAACCTGGATCTGGGACGAACCCAGATCCCCTCGATTGCCACAGTCGGCAAGACCGGCGGCAATCTCACATTCGATACCGCGAGCGGGTTCGTCGGCGTCACCTCCGGCGAGCGCATCGCCGTCGCCGGCAACCTCTTGATCAATGCAGGCACGGGCATCGCCGCCATCGGCGACGTCGCCGCCATCAACCTCGATATCGTCGCCGCCGCGATCGGCATTGTCCGCCGCGGCTCGGGCAGCAGTCGCGACCGCAGTGGTGCGAGCCAGAGCGACGGCGGCGTTGCGATCGTCGCCAATATCCTCGACTTTGGCGGCCTGACCCCGCAGCTCATCGGCAGTGGTCGGCAGCCGATCTTCGGAATTCCGAATCCCTTCAATACAAACGGCCAGCCCGCCTTCCTCGATGACTTCGCCGTGTTCGAGATCAACCCGACGGGCTCGCCTCTCACCGCGGAAGACTTCACTTTCAACAGCGGAGGCAGCGATTTCGCCGACCAGGTCCGGTCGATCCGCCCGACCGGTGCTTCACGCTCCGACCTCTCCGGCGCCAATGGCCCTGAGGTCTTGCCCGGCCCGAACATGGAGATCGAGGTGCCAAGGCTCCCGCGCGATCCCAAACGCCTTCACGAACTCGGCGTTGAAATCCGCGAACCGACGAAGGAAGTCCAGCTCGCACGCCTCTTTGGCGCGGCCATCATCAACGATCTCGATCTTCCGAACGACGACGAGAGCACGATTGTGACGGCTTCTCGACTCGACGCGCGGGACGCTGAGTCTGCGATTGAGCTCTACGAGGAACTCTTCGGGGCAGAAGGCGAACGCGCGGGCGATGTGCGCGCACTGCTCCAGGATGCCCTCGACCAGTACCTTGAAACGACGCGCTCCCGACGCGTCGTCGGATTTGAGCTGCGCCGCTTCGTCAAGAACCGGCCCAGCACATTGCTCGACGCCTATGCGACGCTCGAGTCGCTCGACGCCCTCTTCCGGTATCACCGACGGCTGGGGCTCTCCCCCGGCGAATTCCGACGCGTGCAATCCGGCTGGCTCCGACAGATCCAACCCGATGGCATCAGCCTCGACGAACTCGCGGAAGCCATCCACCCCTCACGCTATGTGCGGGGCAGCGATATCCTCGACATCTTCGGCCGCTAGCGCCCGGCAAAAGGAACGGCGACTAAAGCGCCGACTAGGGTTCGACGATCTCGATTTCGCCGAGGCCTTCGAGCTGCGGCGCGAGCTGGTCAGCGGGGCCGAGCACGATGATCGCCGCTCGGTCCGGATGCAAATGCATCTGCGCAGCGTCGGCCACATCCGCGAGAGTCACCTCCCGAACGCGACTTCGAAAGGTGTCAAGCGCATCATCCGGCAGGTCATGCACGCGAAGATCGATGAGCGATCCGAGTACGGCTTCCGAAGTTTCGAGTGAGAGGCCGAAGCGGCCCACATTGTAGCTGATGAATTTCGCGAGTTCCTCCGCGCCGACGGCGCGGTCGCCCCGAATCGCCTCCATCTCACCTAATACGAGATCAATCACGCGACGTACCTCGGGGACCCGCGTAAAAGTTGAGACCGAAAACGGGCCCGCCTCGCTGCGTAGCGAGTACCCGGAGCCGATCCCATAGGTGAGCCCCGCATCGGAGCGCACCGTGATCATCAGCCGTGAAGAAAAGCCGCTGCCACCGAGGGCGTCGTTCATGAGGTCGACGGAAATTCGGTTCCTATCCGTCCGTGCAATCCCTTCGTGGGCCAGCATGATCCGCGCCTGCCCCAGGTCCGGCTTATTAACGATCACCACTCGGCGCTTCGGCGGCGTCTGTTCGGGAACGGGTGGGGTCTTGGCTACTTCCGCTGATTCAGGCAGCGAACCGAATCGCGCGCGCACTTCGGCGACCACTTCTTCTGCGTCGAGATCGCCGACTGCCCAAAAGATCATGCTGCTCGGCACGAGACGATCAGTCCAGTAGCGACGAGCCGCATTGGCCGTCAGCTGGCCAAGCGTCTCGGCCGTCCCCGAGATCGGAAGTCCGTATCGATGTCCCGGGTAGAGCACCTTTAACGTATGCCATGTCACGAGTGTCGCCGGATCATCAACGGCTCCCTGAATCCCGGCGATCTGCTCCGAGCGCGCCTTTTCAAATTCCGTGGCCTCGAAACGCGGACGCAGAGCGACATCTTCAAGAATCGAGAAGAGCAGCGCGCGGTCGCTCGAAAGTCCACTCATCGAAATCTGGGTCGTATCCCAATCCGCCGCGACGGAAAGGGACGCGCCTGCATCTTCGACGATCTGTGCCAGGGCAAGCGCATCGCGCTCGCCGGCACCGCGCTGCATGACCTCGGTGACCAGTTCCGCGAGTCCCGCTTGCTCGGGCGGCACGCTGCCCGCGCCGCGGCGCAGCGTGAGGCCGATTGAAGCACGCGGCAAGCGATGATCCTCGAGTACGAGGATCTCGATTCCGTTGGCTAACTTCGTGCGCGTGAGGTCCTCAGCGGCCACGATCGCCCGTTCGACAGGCGGCGGCGGCGGTTCTTCCCAGGCCGGCTTGGGCCCAAACAAAGAGCAGCCCGAAAGCAGCAGGACGAGGGTGACCGCCACAATCACGCCGCGGGCGGACATACGAGCAGACGACTGCCCAGAGAAATCAGGCGACGCATAAAAGGAGGTCCAGCGAATCAAAGTCTTGGACTGGCTACGCATTACGCACCCTCCCCATCTTCAGTAAGGGTGGCTTCAGGATCGGCCGAATCCGGAGGAGGTGGGGAGATCACATGCACGACGCTTCGTTTGTCGCGGCGGAGGTAAGTGCGAACGACGCGCTGGACATCCTCTGTGGTCACCGCTCGAATCGCGGCGATCCGTTCGGCCAAGGGGCGAACGCGGCCGAAGGCCAAAATTTCGCGACCCACGCGACTTGCCAGCGCGTGATTGGTGGCGAGCCGATTAACCAGACCGACTTCCATCTGGCGCTTCGCCCGGGCGAGCTCGACTTCGTCCACGCCTTGGCGCGCGACGCGATCGATTTCATCCATAAAGAGCGACTCTACTTCGCCTAACGGCGTTCCCGGTCGCGCGCCGGCCACGGCGTAGAACATGCCCGCGTCGACGAACTCCATATATCCGCCATAGGCGTAGAGCGCTTTTTCCTCGCTGTAGACAAGCTTGCGGTACAGACGACTCGTGCGTCCGCTCGAGAGGATCTCACTCGCGAGGTCGAGCGCCTCGCCGTCGGGATGCCCTGACGGCGGCGTATGCCAACCCGCGAAGAGCAGAGGCACCTGCACATCGAATAGGATTTCCGCGCGGCGCTCGCCGCGCTGCTCAACCACGGTCGTGGGATTACGCGGAATCTCGTCCGCCGCTTCAAGCCGACCAAAAGTGCGCTTGATCCGCGCGAGCGTCGGCTCCGTCTCAAAATCGCCGACGATCACGACGGTCAGGTTATTCGCCGCATAATAGGTGTCGAAAAACGCGCGACAGGCCTCGACCGTGACCTGCTCGACGTCGCTGCGCCATCCGATCGTGGGCCAGCGATAGGGATGTGCTTGCCACACCAACGCCGCGAGCGCTTCGAAGCCCAAGCCATCCGGCCGGTCCTCCGTGCGCAGACGGCGCTCCTCGAGCACGACCTCGCGCTCGCTCTCGAGCGTCTTCTCTGAGATATCGAGATTCGCGAATCGCTCTGCCTCGAGATCGATCACCAGGGGCAGCGACTCAGCCGTGACGTCCTCGTGATAGACCGTGACATCCCGGCTCGTGTAGGCGTTGATCTGGCCCCCTCGCTCATTGATCAACTGAGCATGGACTTCTTCACCGATATTCTTCGAGCCCTTGAACATCATGTGCTCGAAGAGATGCGCGATCCCGGTATGAAAGGACTCGTCCGCTGAGCCGGCATCGACCCAGATTTGGAAAGCTACGACGGGCGTCCGATGATCCTCAAGCAGAACGACTTGGAGTCCGTTCTCGAGCTTCGTCTCAAAGAGGCTCTCGACGGGATCTCGAATCGGCTCCTCGGCCCAGGCGGCGCCGGTCAGGAGCGCCACCGTCAGGACGATCGCCCCGACTAGAGTCGCGACCGGATTCGCAACCACAGAAGCGCCGAGCGCCCGGATCGAAAGAAGAAACGCTGTAGAGGCCGACTTATGCATTGCTGGACCGTATCCTTTGCACCCGGGGGTGTCGACGGTTGCCGCGCTCGAAAGGTTCCATCCGAGACGCAGCGCGCCGCGAAACCGAGACTAAGTCTGAAACGAAACACACGCGGATATTCCCCTTATTGCGGATTCGGCGGCGTAAAAGAGCTAATCTGGCATGCCCGCCAAACGTCACCGGGCTTGAGTAGCAAGCTCTATAGAGGGTTTCATGGAAAGCGACGCAAGCCTGAAAGCGCTCTTCGAATCGTCGAGCAAGATCGCCGTGATCGGAATCAAAGGTCGAGAGAATGAAGACGCTTACCGCGTCCCCTCCTATCTGCAGAATGTGGGTTTCGAGATCGTCCCGGTGAACCCGAAGCTTGAGAGCGTGCTGGGCGTGCCCTGCCACAAAAGTCTCGGAGCCATCGAAGACCGAGGCGAGCTCGGTCAACCGATCGATATCGTGAACCTGTTCCGCGCCTCGGAGCATGTGCCAAATCACGTGGACGAAATTCTCGCCCTCGATCCGCCCCCAAAAGCGGTCTGGATGCAGCTCGGGATTCATCACGGACCCTCTGCCCAGCGTCTTCGTGAGGCGGGGATCGAGGTGATTCAGGACCGATGCATCATGGTCGACCATCGCCGACTGCTCGGCGCGCTCGCGCGCAAAGAGGCGTAATCATGACCCGCGACGACGGCGACCGACTTGTCTACTCGAGCGCTGACGGACGGATCTGCCCCGAATGCCGCCGGTCGGAGATTCGATGCAAATGCCGCGGCAAAAGCGCACGCACGCGGATCAAAGCCAAAGAAGTCGCCGCAGCAGCAGAGGCCAGCGACGGCATCGTTCGCGTCGGCCGATCCACGAAGGGGCGCAAAGGCAAAGTCGTCACGATCGTGACGGGCGTCCCTGTCCCGCCAGACGAACTCCGCACGCTCGCCGGCGATCTCAAACGCTCCTGCGGCACGGGCGGCGCACTCAAAGACGGCGTGATCGAAATTCAAGGCGAGCATCGCGACACGCTCGTCAGTGAGCTCGAGAAGCGCGGCTTCAAGGTCAAGCGCGTCGGTTGAGTTCCTTTGCGTCGTAGCGATCAATCCGCCGCGCGAGCCACATTACACCTAACAGATCAGCCCAAACGACACGGAGCCGGTTCCCAATGCTGTATTTCGAGCTGCCGTGGCGGCGCGGACGATGCGCCACCGGCAGTTCGACGACGCGGGCGCCTTCGATCGCGAGGAGAGCCGGCAGAAAGCGATGCCCCCCTCGGAAAAGTTTGACTCGCTTCAAGTGAGAAGCCCGCATCACGCGCAGGGAACAGCCGATATCGCTCACGCCATCCCCCAGAGCGCGACGGCGAAGCGCATTCGCGACCTTCGAAGCAAGCCGTTTCGCGACCGAATCCTGCCGTTTCACGCGGACTCCGCAGACACAGTCGGCGTACTCAAGCGCCGCCATCAACCGGGGTAGGTCCGCTGGATCATTTTGAAGGTCCGCATCCAACATCGCCACGTTCGGGGCGTGCGCCGCGCGAAAGCCGGCTTCAAGCGCGCCGGACTGACCGACATGCGGCGTGATCGTAATCAGCCGAACCCGCGCATCCCGAATCGCCAGCCCCCGCACCCGCTCCGCCCCGTCATCTTCACTTGCGTCATCCACGAAGATAAATTCAGCATCAAATGCTTCCCGAGGAAGCGCCGCATCCAACTCTTCATAAAGCGTTTCAAGCGAGAGCGCCTCGTCTCGAAACGGAATCACAACGGAGAGCATATTTTCCATGTTAGTTTGACCGACTCAGGACGAAGTAGCTACCGAGATCTTGGCCGTTACGCGCGGCGGATCCGATCAAGACATGCTCCGAAACCCGCCGCAGCCGATCGACCATGAATCCGTAAACAAAGCGACCGAGCCCCGACTCATTCGATTTCACACGGGGCCATTCGGCGGGCGTCGCTTCCGGAAGCAGGTGATAGTCGACGAGCACCTCGCCCTTCTCGGCATCTTCGACCGCAACGAAATAGCCAGGACCGGTCACAGGAGACATCGTCTGAAAATTGTACCCCGCCAATCGGTCGGGCCGCGCGGCACCGGTTCCCGGCATCCGGCAGAAGCGCTTCTCGAAGATCCGAAAAGCGGGCAGCGTATTGCGCCCGAGAAAGCGGACCTCTTCCAGCTCACCACAAGAAGCAGGCACGAGATCCGAGAGATGAAGCGGCGCGTATCCCGCCACTTTCTCGTAGAGCGCGCGCTGATCCGCGGGGGCCAAGAGGCGGACCACTCGGCCCCGTAGCACCGCCGGCAGGGCATCGAGCTGCGCCGCGATCGCCTCGGGCCGACTGCCCGTATCCCGAATCTGGGTCGTCAGCGCTTCATGCAGCGCCCGTTCGTCGCCCTTCGTTTGCTCTGCCACGCTGCACCTCCTTGGAGGGGACGGTACCGTGGGTGGCATTCGTGCAGAAGTCGTCCGACCAAAACAGCTCGCCGGAAGCGGCGCCCTCCTCCCGCGTGCCTGTTGGCACCTCCGCCGACACACACGCGCGCGGCCTCTGGGCGTTGCTCGCGGCGACGGCGCTTCTGTTCTGCCTCGGTCTCGGCAACATCGACCTCTGGGCCCCGGATGAGCCGCGCTACGGCGCAATTGCCGAAGAAATCCGCTCAGGGCAGCACAGCACGGAAGGCCTCGTCCTCCTTCATCTCAACGAAGTGCCTTACACCCAAAAGCCGCCGCTCTATTTCTGGCTCGCAGCGCTCGCGGGATCGCCCTTCGGTCGGGTCAGCGAAATCCCTGCCCGCCTGCCCTCCGCCCTAGCCGGCATCTTCTGCGTCGGCCTGACCGCATGGCTCGCGCGACGCCTGGGCGCACACCCCCGTGCAGCGCTACTCGCCGCCGCCCTCCTCGCCACGAGCTTCCGCTTCATCTTCACTGCCCGCCGCGCTCAGCTCGACGTCCTGCTCACCGCCTTCGAGCTCATCGCCCTCGCGATCTTCCTATCGTTCGAATTCCGGGACACGAGCGACACGTCACCAGCAACGTCCGCTGCGTCCGCCCCGTCCGCGATTCAGGTCGCAGGGATGCACGCCGCCCTCGGTGCCGCAGCGCTCGTCAAAGGCCCCGTCGGCTGGCTCCCCCTCTTGATCATCGCTGTCTATCTCGCGTGGCAGGGCCGAATTCGCACGTTTCGCCTCTACGCGCCCGCATGGTCGTATGCCCTCTCCTTTGGTCCTCTGCTGCTCTGGATCAGCGTCGCAATTGCGTTGGCGCCGCCCGGATTCGCCGAAGTGGCCGTGGGCGAGAACGTCTTCGGCCGCTTCTTCTCGGGCACCTCCCACGTTCGTCCCTTCTACTATTTCCTCTTTCAGCTCCCGCTCGACTACCTCCCCTGGTCCCTCGCTCTACCGTGGGCGCTCCCAAGACTCTGGAGGAGCGCACGAAAGAACGCGGCGACGGGCACTCAAACAGGGGCAGGCATTGCCGAGGCTGAAGCCGAGCCGCGCGAAAGCACTGCCGAATGCGACGCAGGTCCTTTCGGCCAGAGCGGAGTCACAGCCGAGGCCGTCGCCCGTTTTCTGCTCTGCTGGATCTTCGTCCCGCTTCTGTTTTTCACGCTCTCTGCGGGAAAGCGCGGCGTGTACCTGCTGCCGATCTTTCCAGCGCTCGCCATCGCGAGCCTCCTCGCGTTGCCCCTGATTCGAAAGCCTGGGGATGCGGCAGGCGCTTGGATTCAGAGCGCCACCCTCGTCGTGGCTGCCGTCGCTCTGATCGAGCTCGGGGGGGTCACCCTCGGCCTCCCCCTGCTTGACGCGGAAAAATCGCCGCGCCCCATCGCCTTGGCCGCGGCCCAGGCTGCGACGCCCGGTGAATACGTCGGTGTGTACGGCCTGAATCCGATCGAAGGCGGACTCGCCTATTACGGCGGCGTACAGATTGCCTCGCTTCGCGACGAGCCCAGCCTCGAACGCTTCCTCGAGGGTTCGGGTCGACTGGTCCTCATGCGCGCACGTCATTTCGAAGCGCTTTCCCCCCGCCTACGACTCAAGCAAATCGGAGCTTTCAGGAAGGGTCGAAGGCGGCTCATCCTGGCGAAGCGAAGCCCAGAAGCCCCCTAGGGACGACGCAATTGCTCAGTCCTACGCACTGGATCGGCACAGTTTTTACTGGCATCGGAATCCCGTATATCCCCGATATTGATGACATTTCTGCCTCATGGCCTCCCATCGCAGGATTCGCTCCGCTAAGCTCCAATCGTTCGGAAATCGACCCATCCTTTTGACTTCGCTCGCTTTGGGACGGCTTCAGGACGGCATCACTGTCTTTCCGTCCCAGGTCACTGTGATCAGCGTGGATCGGCAGCTACCGCAACGCAGCGTTGCATCACCCTGCGCGACAGGCGTGGAGCGAAATCGAAAACGGCGAGACGGCGAGGACAGGCGGAGAGCGGAAGGCGAGGAAAAGTGGCCGGCAGTCAGGCGAATCAGCTCTGATCCTGAGGCCGCTCCAAGCCCCCCGGCATCCCGAAAACCGAAGCGCCGAATGAGGCTCTTTGGGAATGGGCCGCAGGGTCTCTCGCCGGCCGAAATTTCACCGAATAGAACACAAGACACCGAACCGCCGACTGGGCTCATTTAAATCGGCCGCGGCGGACCCAGAGCAAACCTGAGACTAGAGAGAAGAGACTGCCATGACTGAAACAGCCAAACTCCACATCGGAGATAAAATCTTCGAGCTCCCGATCATCGTCGGTTCCGAGGGCGAACACGCCGTCGACATCACCAAACTCCGCGCCCAGTCTGGCTATATCACCCTCGATCCCGGCTACGCGAACTCGGGCTCTTGCCAGAGCGCCATCACCTTCATCGACGGTGAAAAAGGCATTCTCCGCTACCGCGGCATCCCGATCGAACAGCTCGCAGCAAAATCGACGTTCATCGAAGTCAGCTACCTGATGATCTATGGCCACCTGCCGACGACGACGGAGCTTGAGAACTACGCCGAGTCGATCAGCCGACATACGATGCTGCACGAGGATTTCAAGAAGATGTACTCGGCGCTGCCAAAGGACGCACACCCGATGGCCGCCTGTTCCGCGACCGTGGGTGCCCTCGCCACGTTCTACCCTGACTCGCTGGACCCGCGTGATCCGGGCGAAGTCGATGTCTCGGTACATCGCCTGATCGCCAAGCTCCCGACCCTCGCCGCCTATGCCTACAAGCATTCCATTGGCCAGCCTTTCCTTTATCCCAAGAACGACCTCGACTATGTCGGGAACTTTTTGCGGCTGATGTTTGGCAATCCTTGTGAAGACTTCGAGGTCGACCCGGTCGTCAGGAACGCGCTCGATCTCCTCTTCATCCTGCATGCCGACCACGAGCAAAACTGCTCGACGAGCGCGACGCGACTGGTCGGTTCCTCCATGGTCAATCTCTTCGGCACCATCTCCGCCTCGATCAACGCACTTTGGGGCCCGCTCCACGGCGGCGCCAACCAGGCCGTCATCGAAATGCTCGAAGAGATCGCGAAGGAAGGCCAGACGGCAAGGCAATTCCTTGAGCGCGCAAAGAGCGGCGACGAGAGCGCACGCCTCATGGGCTTCGGACATCGCGTCTACAAGAACCATGATCCGCGAGCGACGGTGATCAAGAAGGCCTGCGACGATGTGCTTGAGCGCATGGGCATCCATAGCCCTCTGCTTGAGATCGCCAAGGAACTCGAAGAGATCACGCTCAAGGACGATTATTTTGTGGAGCGTAAGCTCTACCCGAACGTCGATTTCTACTCGGGCGTGATCTACAACGCGATCGGGACGCCGGCCAATATGTTCACGGCCATGTTCGCGATCGGTCGCCTCCCGGGCTGGATCGCACAGTGGAAGGAACTCCACGAGGATCCCGCCTTCAAGATCGCCCGCCCTCGCCAGATCTACACTGGCCCGACAGAAACGGACTACTTGCCGATCGACAAGCGCTAGGTGAGTCGTTTGGAGCCGAAGACATGACCGAGGTGTCGAAGCGCAAGCTTCGACGCCTCGGACGCCTCGGTTCGTATTCGACCGCGCGCGTCGATCATGGCCGCGTTGCGCGAGTCGAGCGACACCTCGCTCGACTCGTTCGCGATGCCAAGAGGCTCGGCCTGGCGCCGCCTCCGCCGCGCGACGTAGAAGCCCTCCTTTGGGAAATAGCCGCGGCCGAATTCCCCAAAGCCGATGGCATCATTCGCGTCGAATGGTCTTGTCCGGTCGACCCGCCCGGCCAACCTCCGGAGCTGATCGCTACGACGCGACCGCTCGGCGACCTCCCAGGCCTTTGGCGCGCATGCATCGCCGAAACGCTTCACCCAGGTCCAGAAATGCGCCGAAATGCCAAAGCGGTTGATGTAGCGGCGTACGATGCAAGCCGAGAAGAAATGCGACACGCGGGCGTTGAAGAGGTCCTGCTCTTCCAAGCGGAGGGATGGCTCGTCGAAGGCTGCCGGTCCAATATTCTGGTCGTCCTGGATAACGGCGCGATCGTCACACCGGAGCTCGCACTCGGCGGCGTCGAGGGAATTGGCCTCGAGATCGTGCGGGAGAACCGTCGAGACCTTAGGTTCGTTCGAATCGACAAGGCATCGCTCTTGAATGCCCGCGAAATCATGGCCACCAACGTCGTGCGCGGCGTCGTCCCAATTGTCGAGCTCGACGGCATGCCTGTCGGCACAGGATCGACAGGCCCATTCGCCGCCGCCCTCGCTCCTCTATTCGGACGATCCGTCGTAGCCTAACGCCTTGAGTTCTCGTTCAAGCCGGCGGTCGTCAGACAGCGGGCGGACGTGCTCGCCTGCAGCACGCCCTCGGGCCCGATGCGCGGCAAGCTGCTTACGAAGCCGTTCTGCGATCTCCGGGCGAAGCATCGCCTGATCTTTCTTTTCGCCGGGATCCTCCACACGGTCATAAAGCGCGGCGCTCTGCGCTGCCCCGCGAACGCGGCCCTCTACCCATACCCATCGGCCTAGCTCCACGCGTGCACGCGCTCCGTACTCGCTCAGGATGGGCCGCGCCGAAACGGGATCGCTCACACCACGATTGCTGAGCAGACTCTGCCCCTCCGCCTCTGCGATTGCTGGCAAAGCAAGTCGCTCAAGCAGAGTCGGGCCGAGGTCCAGCAAAGAGACGGGCTCCGAAACGCGGCGAGGCATCACCCCCGCTCCCGCGATCATGAACGGGACATGCAGATTCTCAGAAAAGAGATCGCCGTGCTCCCATCCCCCGTGCTCGCCGAACTGCTCGCCGTGATCGCCCGTCACGACGACAAGCGTATTCAGATCGACTAACATCCTCTCCTCGAGCCCGGCCCAGAGCCGAGCAAGCTCCGCATCGAGGTAGGCTACCTCGGCAGAATAGAGGCTGGCCAACCGCGCGCGCTCGGCAGCGGTGATCGCAGGGCCTTCCGCAAGACGCTGATGCAAGGTGCGGGCACGCCCGTCGATCGATCCGGGAGCGCGCTTCGTCTCCTCGGGAAGCCAGCCCGCCGGCGGCGCGTAATCGATATGGGGATCCATGAAATGTAGATAGAGCAGGTAGGGCGCCTCTCCGCTATTCAGGCAGCGATCACGATGGGTCCGCATCGCGTCGCCCCAGCGAAGCGCCGCATTGACCAGCTGCCCCGCCGACTCTCCTTCCGCACGATCTCCACCCACCATTCGGTACAGATCGAAGCGCGTCTCCAGACCGGTGCCTTCACCGAGAAAGGGATTCTTCTGAAAAGCCGCTGCGTGATACCCGTTTTCGCGCATCACATCGATCCACGTCGGCACGCCCTGATCCAGACCAATCCGTTCTTCCGCCGACCGCGATCGGCCTCGCCCTTCCGGATCCAGGCTCGAAGGCCAAAGCGCCGTGAATGCGCTGAACATCGAGGGCACAGTCCAGGGCGCCGGCGCTAAAGCGCGCTCAAAGAGCACACCCCTATCCGCCAGTGCATCAAGAAACGGGGTGGGCGAGACACTCGCTTTCGCGCCGCCCGTCCGCGCGCCGCCGCGCCCGTACACACCTAACGCATCGGCACGCAGCGTATCTACGACCACCCAGAGAACGTCGGGCTTTCCAGCCGCGCCTTGCGCGGACTCATCGAAAGCAGGCGCCGCCTCTATCGCCCGAGTCATCGAGCGTAAATCGAGGGAGGCCAGGCTGATCTGCAAAAGAAGGCCCAAGCCCAACGAGACGAGGACCGCAGCAATTGCGATCCAGCTCGGCCGACACGAGGAGGGGCTCGGCCTGACGTCGGCAGGCTCCGCCCTGGCCTGGGCGGTTTGCACTACATCCGCCGCACGCCGCGATCGGAGCAAAAGAAATGCGGAGACGCAGAAGAATCCGATCGCCCCCCATGCACTCAGCACAGGACTTCCCAGGGAAAGGAAGGAAAGACGGACGCCACCCGACCAAAGGATCCCGACCGCCAGCGCAGTCAGCCCCAGGCCGAGGGAAGCGAAAGCGTGTGCCCGTCGAAACGTCGGGGCCGCGGGAAATTCAGCCGGCGGAATTCCTGCGGGCGCCGTCGAACATGCGACGAGTATCCACCCGATCAGGGCGACGAGGAGCGGCCAAGCGATGACCTCTCCGTACCACGAGAGCCGAAGGGAATCGCTGACCGCCCAGTCGGCGCCGCCCAACCAGAGCGTCGCGCAGACCGGCACGATCAAAACGATCCCAAGGCAGGCAAGACTAGGGCGTATCGCCGCGCGCACGCGGTCCAAACGAGGAAGCATGCGCGCAGGATCGCAGATCCGGCGGCATGCGGGAGTCCAGAAGGAAAACCTTCGGGATCTAGTGCACAACCTCGCGACTACCGAAGACTGACGTCAGCACGTCTTTCACGGTGAGCTCGCTGTCGCCCGGCTGAACCTCGAGCATACGCTGCTCGAATTCCGGCGGTTCAGCCGTCGGAAATTCGTCGCAGAACTGACCGAAGATTCGAACGAGAACTTCCGCTGCCGCGGTGGCGTTCACATCGGCCAGATAGAGGACGGCCCGCTCTCGCGTCATGCGAAAGATCTGGTCCTCGACGCGCAGCGCGCTTTCGAGGTAGGCCAAATAGTCGGGGAAAAGGAGGTCGCCCTCCTCCGCCGCAACACCTACAACCACCGAGCTCACCGAATGCGATTCGGCTAGCTCGGAAACGCGAGCGATCATTGCGGAAAGCTTGCGAGGGTCGTCATTTTGATCACGAGTCATTTGTGCTTGGACCATAACAGTCTTCCTATCGACCTGAGGCGCGCGGTTCTGAAGAGTCGATCCCGCAACCTGCTCGACAGTTCATGCCCCGAGGGGAATCGAGCCAAACCGCGACGCAACCGTTCGATGACGGCATCTGGCGCCTTCGTCTTCTAAGGTCCTGATGTCGCCCGTCAGACCCTCAAAAGGGCCAAGTGGCTCCCGCCCTTGCCCCGCCCTCACCCGCGCCGGAGAAGCCTCTTGGTCAGCGCTCATAATCCCACCTCCCCTCTCGCCCTCGCCGGCCACGCCCCGGCGCGACGCCTCGCCCACCGTCTCGCCTATCGCCTCGCGTACGGCTATCTCGGCCTGGCGGGCGTGACCTATATCCTCGTCGTCTTGGGCGCCCTCGTCCGCGCGCACGGTGCGGGCCTGGCCTGCCCCGATTGGCCGCTCTGCTTCGGCGAGGTGATTCCACAATTCGATTTCAAGGTCGCCTTCGAATGGGGGCATCGCGTCCTCGCCGGAAGTGTCGGCATCGTCTTCGCGGTGCTCGCTGGCCTGACCCTTCGCGACGCAGCACTTCGCCCACGCATGCTCGTCCCGGTCGGGATCGCGGCGGTCTTGCTCGCCACACAGGTAGTCCTGGGCGGCCTGACTGTCCTTGAACTGCTCGCGACTTGGACCGTGACCTCGCACCTCGTGACGGGCAACGCATTCGCTCTCGCGCTGGTCCTGCTCAGCCGACGCCTGTTCCGCCTCTCTTCTGACGAGCACGCGTCTCTCGCGAGCGGAACGGCCGTCCGTACGGGGACCGCTGCTGGGCGCGTCGCGGCGACCACCGGGACTGATGGGAGGACCACCGGGGCCACAGAAGCCAACAGCACGCAGCGCGTCGTGACGAGCCTCGCGGGCGTCCTGCTTGCTGTCCAAATTGTGCTCGGCGGGCTCGTTTCCTCGAGCTACGCCGGCCTGGTCTGCCCGGATTGGCCGACCTGCATGAACGGCGAATTCGCGCCGACCTGGAGCGGCATCCAAGGCCTCCACGTCTTCCACCGCACCGTCGGCTACATCACCGTCTTCGCGATCGCTGCGGCTGCCTGGCTAGCCCGCAGCCACGCAGGCTCCCGCCGCTGGCTCCTCGTGGCAGCGATATTTGCGGCCTGCCAGGTCGCAGTGGGCGTGGCGAACGTGCTCCTCCGCCTGCCAGTCGAGGTCACGGCGACCCATTCCGCCCTCGCGGCCGGCCTAGTCTGCACGATGGGGGTGAGTGTCCGAGAGGTATGGCGCAGCGCCTAGATCATCTAGGCCACCGGCCGCTGATCATGCTACACCCCTGCGACGCCGCCGCGAGCTAGCGGTGGCCGACAGGAGAATCAGCATGCGCCCCTACCAGATCTTCGCCGCCATGAGCCCCGAGAAATGCGAGCAGTTTATGGGCAAGATTACGGATGAGTCGCCGGAAGCGTTTCGCGAGACCGTCGTCTCCGCCGCAACCGCGATGAAATTTCGCCCTCAGTATCTGCTCAAGCAGCCGAAGCAAAAGCAGGTCGCCTCGGTCCGCCGAGCGCTCTCGCGCGTTGGGTCTAACCAGCTCGCCGAAGAAATCTTGGCAGTTTACTTCTTGAAGTGTCGACTCCCGCTGCTCGAGGAGTGGCTCGATGTCATGAAGCTTGAGCACGAGGAAGGCATCCTGCAGGCGGACGAGATTCCCTGTCCGGACGCGGCCGAGCTGAAGAAGGGCGTGGATCAGTTTTTGGGCGCCGATGACGACGATGACCGCAGGCTCCTGCTCCAGGTCTTCACTGCACAGGCTTCGATCGATTGGCCGGCACTCGAAGATTTTCTCGACGCGAAATAACGCGCGCGCGCGGCGAATCCGCACGAGCGAACACGCAATCGAAAAAACAAAACGGCAGGAACGCAGCTGCGCTCCTCCCGTCTTTTATTCGGCTCTACAGGTATTCGGCTCTACAGGTATTC
>JBDNFB010000087.1:0-8725 GCA_041690055.1 Myxococcota bacterium
CAGGCGCACAGCTTTTGCGCGCGTTGGTCGACGAGGTCGGGCATGAGGTTGTGCAGGTCACAATGCGACAGCTTCAAAGCGGCGCCGCCCAGAAGGTCGCCCGTGAGCTGGCCCGCCTTGAACCGGGCGTACATCGTTTCGAAGACGCCCTCGACGACGGGACGCCCATCTGTGTGAAGCTTGAAGTGGAGCATTTGTCTCCGGCGGATCGAGCGACGGACCCAGCGGCCGAGCATGTAGTCGACGAGCTCCCCGCACGCATGCGGATCGACCTCGAGGGCAGCGGTCCTGCTTCTTCGGGCAATCTCAATGCGCCTTCCTCCATCGTGCGAGCGGCCGTGATCTATGTGCTGCGTTCGCTCGTCGCTGAGCGCATTCCTCTGAACGGAGGTTGCCTGCTTCCGGTTGAGCTGAAGATTCCGGCCGGTTCGATTCTCGACCCGCCGCCAGGCTCGGCGGTCGTAGGTGGGAACGTGGAAACATCGCAGCGCGTCGTCGACGTGCTGCTCGGGGCTCTGGGGCGCGCCGCAGCGAGTCAGGGGACGATGAATAACGTGACCTTCGGTGACGCGGAGTTTGGCTACTACGAAACGATCGGGGGCGGCGCCGGGGCGACCGCCAAGGCCGCCGGCGCGTCGGGCGTGCATACGCATATGACCAATACGCGAATCACCGATCCTGAGATTCTGGAGTCGCGCTTTCCTGTCCGGTTGCTTTCGTTCGGACTGCGGCCGGGGTCGGGCGGCGAAGGGAAACGGCGCGGTGGAGACGGCATCATTCGTCGCTATGTGTTCCTGCGTCCGGTCACGGTCTCGCTACTGACGGAGCGTCGCGTGCGAGAGCCGTTCGGACTTGAGGGCGGCGGTCCCGGAGCGAAAGGGCGGAACCGCATCCTCCGTTTTGGGCAGAGCGAGCCCGAGGAGCTGGCGGGACGAACGCAGGTCGAGCTTACGAGTGGCGACCAACTGTGGATCGAGACGCCGGGCGGCGGCGGATTCGGCGCCTGCGACTGAACGCTCCCGGCGGATCCTCGACCGGGACTTGGGGCGCGGGAGATCAAGAACGATCTTATGCCGCCCCGGTCTTGCTCTCAGACACAGATCCCTCTAATCTCCGGCTGGGCGCGTAGCTCAATTGGTAGAGCAAGTGACTCTTAATCACTAGGTTCGGGGTTCGATTCCCCGCGCGCTCACCACTCAGCCCACCTTTTTTTGACCGTAGTTTGACCGTAGTTTGGCCGTAGTTTGATCACAGTTTGGCCACAGGCTGAGGGCGGTTTGATCAAGGATTTGTTTCAGTCGCGCTTGCCAATTTTAGCGACTGAGCTTTTTACCGCGGAGCCGACGGCTCCGCGGTGACGTCTCTGAGTTGCGGAGCTTGGACGGCTCCGCAGGACCTCCCTTGAAAGTCTCGCGCGCTGACGGTCCGCAGGGTTGGGTCGCCGCAGCACCATGGGGAAGCTTGGTTCGGCGCGTAGCCAGCTGATTTATGCCAGCCTGCAGCGGATTCGAGCGAATCATTGGGCCTTCTTCGTGAATTTCAGGCTTTCTGGCCGGTAAGTCGCCCTCGGGACGGCTATCAGGCGTGGACAGGAGGCTGGACTCCCCTAGATTCCTGTCTGATCGGATTCTTGGCCTTCGGCCGGGCTTCGATCGAGTGACGTTGTGGGCCGGGGTGGCGGAATTGGTAGACGCAGTGGCTTTAGGAGCCACCGCCTTCTGGGCGTGCAGGTTCAAGTCCTGTCCCCGGTACCATCGACTCACTTTATGAGACTCATCTAATGCAGGGGCATAAGCCCATCCACCGCTGACGCCGCGTTCTTCCGCGCAGCCTCTCTGCGGAACCGAGGATAGAGTTGCCGGCGTTGTCGCCGGGTTCGCCCGCGCGGACGAAACATTACCCTTCATCGCTGTGGCCACGACTGGTGGCTGATTAGGCAGGAATAAAGAGGAATCAAAATGGCAGAGGTCGAAAGCGGCCAGAGTGGGATCGAGATCGAGACGAACGAAATTTCCGCGGTCGTCCGCGAACTTTCGATCGAGGTAGATGCGAAGCGCGTAGACGCCGCCTTCAGCCGAGTGATCAAGGATCTCAAGAAGACAGCCAAGGTTAAAGGGTTTCGCCAGGGCAAGGTTCCGACGGGCGTGATCAAGCAGATGTACGGAGCGGGACTCGGTGAAGAGATCGAGCGCGCGCTCGTCCGCGAGACGCTCGCCGATGCGGTCGAATTGGCCGACCTGCAGCCGGTCGTGGAGCCGCAGATCGAAGCGGAGCCGCCGACCGAAGGTGCATCGTTCAAGTACAAGGCTCGAATCGAGGTGAAGCCTGAGATCGAACTGCCCGAGTTATCTGCAGTTTCCGGATCACGTCCTCGCGTCGAAGTCGGTGAAGATGAGATTCTGACCGAACTCGAGACGGTCCGTGAGCAGCAGATCAATTGGGTCGAAGAGTCGGAAGACACCGTGGCTGTAGACGGCCACCAGGTCACGATCGACTTCGTCGGCACGATTGAAGGTGTTGCCTTTGACGGCGGCTCCGCGGAAGGCGTCGATCTAGAGCTCGGCTCGGGGCGGATGATTCCCGGATTCGAAGAGGGGCTGCTCGGTGCCAAGTCTGGCGAAAAGCGCGATCTGAACGTGAACTTTCCTGACGATTACGGCAACGAAGAACTGTCAGGAAAGGCGGCGGTTTTCGCGTCGACTGTGACCGCGGTTAAGCGCAAGGAGCTGCCCGAGCTCGACGATGATTTCGCGAAAGATCTCGGACCTGATTTCGAGACGCTCGACGACGTGCGCGCGAAGATCAAGGAGTCGATCGAAACGCAGCGAAAGCAGACCTCGGATCACGCTCTACACCGCAGCCTGCTGGACGATCTCGTTGCTCGCACGAGCTTCGAGGTGCCGCCGACGCTCGTCGAGCGACAGCTCGATAGCCAGGTACAGCAATTCGAACAGCAGATGCAAAACCAATTGCCCGAGCCCGACCTGCGTGCCCGCGCGGCGCAGATGCGCGAAGAAGGATGGGACGACGCGAAGCGGCGGGTGCAGGAAGCGCTGCTTCTTGAGACCATCGCCAAGGATGCCAAGCTTGAAGCGAGCGAAGAAGAAATTGACGCGCGTCTCGATGAGATGGCAGTCGGTCAGGGTGTTGATCCGAAGATGATGCATGATATGGCGAACGCACAGGGTTGGCGCTTCGCGATTGGCGCCGAAGTCGTTGACCGCAAAGCCATGGAGCATCTGATCGAGCAGGCCAATATCACGGAAGTCGAGGCTTCAGAAGAAGCCTGAGGGTTGGGCCGCACAGGCTCGACTCTGAACGATTCGTGTCCCTCTTTGCGCACCTGAGCGCAGCTTGCGGGGCGCACTTGGAGGGCCGGTTTGACCCGCCGGCCCTTTGAAGCTTTCTCGGGTTCAGATCGGTAGGCGGTCTTCCGGGCGACTGGGCGTCATGCCCAAAGTTCATCGTCCTGGGCGATCAGGGGAAATCCTTGCGTGCAAATCGGGCACCTTCCCGTGTAGCGAGGAGGTTCGTTCACGAGTTGCCAAGGCCCCCCGAAAGACTCAGACTACGCAGACAGCCGATCAGTTTTTTTAAGGGCGATGCTCCGAAACGAGTTTTTCGGGGCATCTTCTCCTGGGGCTCATTTTTCGGAATGGGTTTCAAGACAAAACAAGACGCTTTCGATTTCGATAGAAAATAGAGATAGAGAGCTTTGAGAAGTGGGGACGCGAGTCAAGATGGAACGCATGGAGCCGAAGGCATACACGATCCCGATGGTGATCGAGCAGAACCAGCGGGGCGAGCGCGTCTTCGATATCTACTCGCGCCTGCTTCGCGATCGGGTCATCTTCCTCGGCTCGGAGATCTATGACGAGGTGGCCAACGTTGTCGTTGCGCAGCTTCTCTTTCTCGAAGCCGACGACCCGGACAAGGATATTCACCTCTACATCAATTCTCCGGGCGGGTCGGTCACAGCGGGGCTCGCCATCTACGACACGATGCGGTTCATCCGCTCCGATGTGCATACGACTTGCATCGGGCAGGCGGCCTCGATGGGCGCTTGGCTTCTGGCCGCAGGTGCGCCGGGCAAACGCACGGCGTTGGCCAATGCGCGAGTGATGATTCATCAACCGATGGGCGGCGCCCGTGGGCAAGCCTCGGACATCGATATTCAGGCGCAGGAAATTCTCAAGCTTCGACATAAGATGAATGAGATTCTTGCGGATCATACGGGTCGCCCTCTCGACCAGATCGTGAGCGACACCGAGCGGGACTATTATATGAGCGCCGAGGAAGCGTGTGAGTACGGCATCGTGGATACGGTGGCGAGCGCTCGAGGCGGCGCCGATTCGGAAGAATCGGACGAAAAATAGAACCGGCTAGATCGATCACGATCACCGGAGGGTGAAAGATAGATGAAAAAAAGAGAAGACAACGCGAACCTCTCGTGCTCGTTCTGCGGAAAATCGCAGAAGGAAGTGAAGAAGCTCATCGCAGGGCCGACGGTCTATATCTGCGACGAGTGCATCGAGCTCTGCAACGACATCATCGCGGAAGAGTACGGTCAGGACGAAAGCAGTCATACGCCGCAGCGCGTGCTGAAGCCTAAAGAGATCAAGGCCGCGCTCGACGAATACGTGATTGGCCAGGACGCCGCGAAGCGCGCCCTTTCAGTGGCCGTGCATAATCACTATCGCCGCATAGAGAGCAGCGGGATCTCCGAAGTCGAACTTCAGAAGGCGAATATTCTTCTGCTCGGTCCGACCGGTTCGGGGAAGACTTTGCTCGCGCAGACCTTGGCGAAGATCCTCGACGTGCCGTTTACCATCGCGGACGCGACGACTCTGACGGAAGCGGGCTATGTCGGTGAGGACGTGGAGAACATCGTCCTTAATCTCCTGCAAGCGTCCAACTACGACGTGGAACGCGCACAGCGCGGCATCATCTACATCGATGAGATCGACAAAATCGCCCGGAAGAGCGAGAACCCCTCCATTACCCGAGATGTTTCTGGCGAGGGCGTCCAGCAGGCGCTGCTGAAGATCATCGAAGGTACGATGGCGAGTGTTCCGCCGAAGGGCGGGCGGAAACACCCCCAGCAAGAATTCCTTCAGATCGACACGACCAACATCCTTTTTCTCTGCGGTGGGGCCTTTGTGGGGCTTGAAGGCATCATCGAGCGCAGAGTAGGGGTGAAGGGACTGGGCTTTGCTGCCGATATCCAGAACAAGCGTGATCGAAAGAAGGGCGAGATGTTGAGCGAAGTTCAGGCAGAGGATCTGCTGCATTTTGGATTGATTCCCGAGTTCATTGGGCGTCTTCCCGTTGTGGCCACCCTCGAAGAGCTGGACGAAGAAGCGCTCATCGCCATCCTCACACAGCCGAAGAACGCTCTCGTGAAGCAATACGAGAAGCTCTTCGAATTTGAGGGTGTCGCTCTTCGGTTCACGGAGGGGGCGCTTGCCGCGGTTGCGCGGAAGGCGGTCGCTCAGAAGTCGGGCGCTCGGGGGCTGCGCGCGATTCTCGAAAGCGCGATGTTGGATTTGATGTACGAGCTGCCCTCACGAGATGACGTGGAAGAATGCGTGGTTGGTGAAGAAGTGATCGAGAATGGCGCTGAGGCTGTGCTCGGTCTGAAACGGGAGTCCGAAACCGCCTAGTTTTGCTGGACCCGAAGGGAGAGCGCCTGGTCGCTCTCTGCGGGAAAACCGGGGTCGTTTGCGCGGCTAAGGTTTGAATGTAAAACGTGGCAGATGGCCCTTGCTCGATTCGCTGAACCACCTGGCGCCACATGCTGAAGACAGATTCGATCGAAGATCGAGGGGGAAGTGGCATGAGTGATTCAACCGCAGACGAGAACAAGGGCGGACAAATCCCGCTGCTTCCGCTGCGCGATATCGTCGTTTTTCCGCATATGGTGGTGCCGCTGTTCGTAGGCCGGCCGAAGTCGATCCAGGCGCTGGAAGACGCCATGGCAGGAGATCGCCAGCTTGTTGTCGCGGCACAGCGCGTCGCCGGCGAAGAAGATCCGACTCCCGAAGACATTTATTCGATTGGGACGCTCGGCACTATTATCCAGCTGCTTCGACTCCCTGACGGAACGGTCAAGGTCCTCGTGGAGGGCAAGACGCGCGCAGAGATTCGCGAGTTCTCGTCGCTCGATCCTTATTTCGCTGTGCAGATCAACGAGCTTCCCGACGAAGGCGTGGACACGCCCGAGGCCGAAGCCCTCGTCCGCTCGATTCATACGACCTTTGATTCGTACTCGAAGCTGAATAAGAAGATTGCTCCGGAGACCGTGAACTCGGTCGCGGCGATTTCCGATCCTGGCAAGCTCGCGGACACGATCGTCGCGCATCTCAATCTGAAGCTGCCCGATCGACAGAAGCTGCTTGAAGTGCTCTCCGCGGCCGATCGCCTCGAAGAGGTCCTCAGCCGGATGCAGGCGGAAATCGAGGTGCTCGAGGTTGAGCGCAAGATCCGCGGCCGCGTGAAGACGCAGATGGAGCGCTCCCAGAAGGAGTACTACCTGAACGAACAGATGCGGGCGATCCAGAAGGAACTTGGCGACCGCGACCAGGAAAAGGACGAGACTACCGAACTCGAAGAGCAGCTCGCGGCGAAGCAGATGCCCGACGAAGCGCGCGAAAAAATCGAGAAGGAGATGAAGAAGCTGAAGCAGATGTCGCCGATGGCGGCGGAAGCCACAGTGGTTCGGAACTACATCGACTGGATGCTTTCCCTGCCGTGGGATTACGAGAAGGAGGAGGAGGCAGATCTGAACGTCTCCGAGAATATTCTCAATGCGGACCATTACGGCCTTGATAAGCCGAAGGAACGCATCCTCGAATACCTCGCTGTGCAGACTTTGGTCGACAAGCTGAAGGGGCCGATCCTTTGTCTGGTCGGTCCGCCTGGAGTCGGCAAGACTTCTCTTGGTAAATCTATTGCGCGTTCCACGGGACGCGACTTCGTGCGCATCTCGCTCGGTGGCGTGCGCGATGAGGCGGAGATCCGCGGCCATCGCCGCACCTACATCGGCGCGATGCCCGGGAAGATCATCCAGGGACTAAAGAAGGCAGGTTCTTCGAATCCGGTCTTCCTGCTCGACGAGATAGACAAGATGTCGATGGATTTCCGGGGAGATCCGAGCTCGGCCATGCTCGAAGTGCTCGATCCCGAACAGAACAACTCTTTCGAAGATCATTATCTCGACTGCGAGTACGATCTCTCGGGCGTAATGTTCATCTGTACGGCAAATGTGCTGAGTGAGATTCCGCGGCCTTTGATGGATCGCATGGAGATTATTCAGATTCCCGGCTATATCGAGACCGAGAAGCTTGAGATTGCGAAGGCGCATCTGGTCGACAAGGTGCGCACGGATACCGGCCTCACCGAAGACGATGTCCAGATGACCGAGGGCGCTCTGCTTGAGATCATCCGACACTTCACCCGTGAGTCGGGCGTGCGTGGCCTCGAGCGCGAGATTGCCTCCGTGTTCCGGAAGGTCGCGCGGGAGAAGGTCTCAAACGGAGACGATTTCAAGCCCGTCAAGGTGAGCCCCAAGCTCGTCCGGAAATTCCTCGGCGTGCAGAAGTACCGTTTCGGCCAGACCGAGACCGAGGACCGCATTGGCGTGACCACCGGCCTCGCCTACACCGAAGTCGGCGGCGAACTGCTGCAGACGGAAGTCGCGGTGACGCCGGGCAAGGGCAAGCTCCAGATCACGGGTCGCCTTGGTGAGGTGATGACCGAATCTGCGAATGCGGCGTTGACCTATATCCGCTCGCGGGCGAAGCAGCTCGGCCTAACGAGCGACTTTCACACGAAGGTCGATATCCACATCCACGTGCCCGAAGGCGGCACGCCGAAAGACGGTCCGTCCGCAGGCATCACGCTTGCGACGACGATTGCTTCGGCGCTTACTCGGATTCCGGTTCGCTCGAATGTGGCGATGACGGGTGAGATCACGCTGCGGGGTCGGGTCCTTCCGATTGGCGGCCTGAAAGAGAAGCTGATCGCGGCGCATCGCGGCGGCATCGATACCGTGATCGTGCCCAAGGAGAACGAGAAGGATCTCAAGGATCTCCCGCCCGTGATCAAGAAGAATCTCAAGATCATCTGCGCCGAGCATATGGACGAAGTCCTACGCAACTCTTTGGCGGTCCCGTACCCGGATCATTTCCTCGAAGATGCCGACGGGATCCACGAGATCGAAGACATCTACCTCGCGCCGGGCGGCCTCGCCCAGGCGACGGCCGAAATGCCGCATCCCGCAGGCGTCAATTGATTTTCGCGCCTTTTTGAACTTTAGGGGCGAGGAACCGGCCCTTGTTTCCCGCGCCTGCCTGCGAGAACCTGCGAGAAGAGGTCGGGCGTTCTAAGATGATGAGGGTTCGGGAAGGCTTCCTTCCCGTTTTTGAGGGCGCGTAGCTCAGTTGGTTAGAGCACCTCGTTTACACCGAGGGGGTCCGCGGTTCGAATCCGTGCGCGCCCACCATTTCTCGATCTGCGCTCTAAAGGCGCTCGGTAGCCCCGCGGCGATCCAGAACCTACGCTTCCGCCCATAATGACGATCTTTCCCGATGCGCCGATCCTCAGCCGGATTTTCATGGAAGAATTCTTACCGTTGTTTTTTGGCGCGGTGGAGGTTCCCGAGGAGAGTCGGGACGTGGACCTGAAGGTCGGGGTGGTCCTCGGGCCGGGAGATTCAGTCGAGATC
>JBDNFB010000088.1:0-4972 GCA_041690055.1 Myxococcota bacterium
CTGCAAGTAGGCTCGTTGTGTGCTGGAAGCCATGCCGCGCAGGACCCTGTCCTGGATCATCTGTTCGCGGAGCTTTGTCATGGGGGGACCTCCTTGGCCGCGCATGAGCACGGCCAATCGCGTGCGCGAAATGACGCACGTGGAGGTCAAGGTGGAGGAGCGAGAGGACGACGGCGGGCGGCAGCAGATGTGCTGGCCCAGGAGGCGGTCTTAGCTCCCAGCGCCACGTCCAGCTGCCCTGCCGCGGAAGCGGCTTAGTTCAACACCGAGTATCAGTGGTGCGGAAAACTCAGCTTGTTTTTCCTACTCCCTGCCGAAGTCGATGGATTGACCCAACGAGAGTCGGGATCAGCGGCCGGCAAATTTTCAACGAGCGGGGTGACGTGCACGTCACTTGCCGGCGGAAGCGTCCGCCGGCGAGAGACAGCCGGCTTGCCGCGCAGTGATTCCGATTGACTTCGAGGAAATGAAGGCTCAGAATCCGGCGGATGAACCTCCGCTCATCCAGGAAGAAGCCCGCCATGCGCACGCTCTTGCGCGCCCTCGTTTTCGTTGTTTTCTCGACGCCCGCGCTCGCCACCGACGGCGTCATGGAGATCAACCAGGCTTGCGTCGCGACCGGTTGTTTTCCAGGGGATGCGCCGGGCTATCCTGTGGAGATCACGAGCAGCGGCAGTTACCTGCTGACCAGCAATCTGTCGACGGGGACGGATTCAGATGGCCTCTACGTGGGCACCGCCCGGGTCATCATCGACTTCAATGGATTCTCACTGGTCGGCGCGGCGATCGGCAGTGGTACTGGAAACGGAATCACGGGAACCGGCGTCGACGGTGCGTTCGCCGGATTCATGGTCGTCAAGAACGGCGTGATTCGCGGTTTTCGCGCGCTGGGCATCGCGGTTGGCGGGGCTCGCGGAGTGCGCATCGAAGACATGACTCTCGAGGGCAACGCGGGCGGAGGTGCGGAGGTCGGCGACGAAGCGATGATCGAGAGGAACGGATTTTCGTCAAATGGCGGGATCGCCTTCGACGGCCTCGTGACAGGCGCGGGCTCATTGCTGCGACATAATGTGGTCGCTCGAAGCGGACGCGACGGGATTTCTGCCGGCGAAGGCTCCACCCTGGTCAGCAATTCGGCGTATCTGAACGGACGCGACGGCATCCACGCGAGCGTCGCGTCGACCGTCTCGGACAGTACCGCCTACCAGAACGGCGACGACGGCATTGTCGCCGGGAGCGGCTCGACCGTTTCCGGAAATACCGCGTCCGCCAATGGTGGCGACGGGATCGAAACCGGAATCGGCTCCACCGTGCAGCGCAACACGGTGCGCAATAACGGTCGATATGGCTTGTACCTCTCCGCTCAATGCGCCTATCGGGAGAACACGATCAACGGAAACAGCCTGGGAACCGTGACCGGGGTGTGCTGCGCCGCGCCGTTGAACCTGGGCAGCAACGCATGCAACGGATCGACGACCTGCCCCTGATCCCTGCCCCGAACTCGTCGCAAGCTACAGAGCGTTTAGGGATGTCGAATAGAAATGACGTTGCACCTCAAAAGTGGACAAGTTGATTACGCCGCCTCGGCTTGATTCATTTCCTCGAACTCCGCTGGACTCACATAACCGATTGTCGAGTGTTGTCGGATTCGATTGTAGAACACTTCGCTGATTGCCTCTCTGGCGCTCTAGCCACGGCCGTCGGTAGATCAAGTCGTTTTTGATCGTTCCGAAGAAACTCTCTGCCACCGCGTTGATGCTCCTATGTGTCAAGCGGCCTTTCGAACAACTTCGTTCGTTGAAGGGCTGACGGCCATCGGTCCGAGTGATGGATCACGCCTCGAACGTTCGCTCGAGATTTGAGCGCCGTGGAGAGAGCTTCGAGACAAAGACTCGTCTCCATGTGATCGGCCGTGGACCATTCCACGATGCGAGGCGAGTAGGGATCCAGCACCGCTGCCAGGTAGAGCCAGCCTTCGGCCGTCCAAATGTACGGAATGTCGGTGGTCCACTTCTCGTTCAAATTCCTTTCCGTGAAGTCTTGATCCAATGCGTGAGGCGCGATTACTTTTGAGTGATTGGAGTCTGTGGTCCTCCGGAACTTGCGGGAACAGACGCCCTGAAGGCCCAGATCGCGCATCAACCGAGCCACGCGACGCCGCCGATCTAGTAGCTCTGATCAACGAGATCCTTCTTTACGCGAGGGCTACTGAAGGTTCCACGGCCCTTCTTAAACGCTTCCACGATCTTCGGACGAAGTTTCTCATCCTCGAGATCTCGATTCGAGGGTTTCCTTAGCAACCCAGCGTAGAACCCGCTCCTTGAGGCACGAAACACGCGGCAGAGAATTAGCACCGGATAAGACGCCTTCTCCACATCGATGAATGCGAACCTCATCGATTTTCCTTGGCAAAGAAGGCCGTCGCTTTTGCGAGGACCTCCCGTTTCATCTGGAGTTCCCGCACTTCTTCGCGGAGGCGTCTCAGCTCTGCACGTTCGTCTTCATCGATCGTGTCGCCTGTTTTTTCAGCCTTGCGAACTCACTCACCAATCGACTTCGCGCTAATGCCCAGCTCCATTGCTACGCCGGCCATCGCACGATCGCTTTGCTTCACCAGTTTCACGGTCTCAGCTTTGAACTCTTCCGTGAACCGCCTTCTCGGTTGCTTCTTTTTTGGTCATTCTGGACTCCTCGAGAAAGACCAGCTCTCTCTGATGAGTCCACTTTTCGGTGCGGGGTCATTCTGCTAAAGGACTCCGCCGCTGAGTTGACCGGCAAATTCCGGGACGAGCAGGTATGGGTTGGCGGCGACGGGTACTCGCCCCACGGTGCCACGCAGGTTGCTCCACATCACGAACGAGTCCCGGCAGCGGTTGACGATCTCGTGCAGTTCATCAACCGACAGGATCTAGGTCGGCTGGCCCACATCGCCGTCAGCCATGCCCAGTTTGAAACGATCCACCCGTTCTCCGAGGTTAACGGCCGAACCGGACGCGTCATCATCCAGCGGATGCTGCGCAGCGCCGGACTCACTCGGCGGGTGATCCTGCCGCTCTCTGCCGGACTGTTGACCGACACTGCCCGCTATTTCGAGTCGCTCAATGCCTACAGAACCGGCGACATCCAGCCGATCGTTTCGACGTTTATCGATGCAACCTTCAAGTCGCTCGACAATGCCAGCCGCCTCGCCGAGGACCTCGCCTCTGTTCGCGAATCTTGGAACGACGCCGTTTCGGCCCGAGCGGACTCCACAGTCTGGCCTCTGCTCGACGACTGCATCGGCCGCCCTGCAGTCACAGGTTCCGCCGTCGCAGTTGCTCTCCGTGTATCGGATGTCGCGGCTCAGAACGCCATCGATCGGCTCACTGCGGTCGGGATCCTCCGCCAGAACTCACCGGCCAAGCGAAACCGGATCTGGCTTGCTCCCGATGTTCTGGACGCGATCGATCAGTTCATGGAGCGCGCCCGTCGCAAATGAGCATTGCGTCAGGTACCCGACCGTATGCGCCGAACCAGTGAGTCGCCTTTAAGTCGAAATTTAGAATTGACCGAAGTGTTCGTCACGCATATCTACGCACGGTAAACCGCGTAAACATCAATGAATTCAACGATCGCATCACGTTGCCAACGGAAGGGGGAGCTGAGAGCTATAAACGAGCAGCGAGTATGAGAGGTCTTCGACCTGGGAGGGAAAGCCAGTTCGAATCTGGCCTCGTGCTCCAGTAAACAACAACCCCGTCGCATAATTTGCGGTACGGAAAACGCAGCTTGGTTTTTCTATCCCTAGACTCCGGGCCATGATGATCAGCGCAGGGCAAGCGGCGTGACCAGCAAAACCGTCAAAATCCTTTTTGGCATCCTGTGGGCCGTCGGTCTTTGCCTTGCCCTCATCGCTTGGCGAGACAGCGGTCTCGAACTCATTGACGTCCCCGAAGCCCTCGACGCCTGGCTCTCGCGCTTCGGCCTGGCGCGCGCTGGAGCCATCTACGTCGTGCTCTACACGCTCCGACCGCTCATCCTCTTTCCCGCCACCGTCCTCACCGTCGCGTCGGGGCTCCTCTTCGGACCGTGGCTCGGCATTCTCTTTACGATCATCGGCGAGAACGCCAGCGCCAACTTTGCTTTCCTGATCGGCCGCTGGCTGGGGGGAGGGCTCGTTGAAGACCAGGACGCAGGTTGGCTGAGTCGCTGGGACACTAAGATCCGCGAGCGCGCGCTCACGAGCGTGTTGCTTATGCGGCTCCTCCTCCTGCCCTTCGACGCAGTGAACTATGGCTGCGGCATGACTTCCATGCGCCAACGCGATTTCGCGGTTGGAACATTCCTTGGAATCATTCCCGCGCTGGTTGCCTTTGTTCTCCTAGGCGGAGCGGGATCGGCAGGCGTCGAGAACCGCCTTCTCCTCTTAGGCATCGCCGCTTTTGTCTTCGTCATCGGTTTCTACGTCGCTCACCGACTGCGCCACACGAGCGCATAGTCCCAGTTCCGTCAATCTCGATCAAGCCGTCCCCGGCGTCGTCGATTCCATTAGCTCATCGCGGTTCCGGGAGTGACGGCTCGGAAACTGTCGATTCCGCGCATCGCGACTCTAGAAGCTCGGGTTGGCTTGGGTCGTGCGGTCGATGAGCCACTCCTCAAAGGCGGAGGCAGCGAATTCGCGCGCGGCTGACTCGGCTTGACGTCGTGCTTCGCGTTCCGTGACGTGCACGGCGCGTCCCTCGGCTGCGAGAACGGCAACGATGTCTCCGCCGCCCGTTACATCGGTGATCTCGATCGCGGCGTCCCACTGAACCGATACGAGCCTGTCATTGGGTTGCAGTTCCAGCCGATCGAGTGCGACTGTGCTCCGGACTCGCAGCCAGACTGAATCCATTCCCCAGCCATCGTCCGCGTCGCCGGGCGTGAATCCCTGATGGACCACTTTTTGGACCAGTGCTCGTCGATTCCGCTCGAGTACGGAGCCCGGCGCGCC
>JBDNFB010000089.1:0-20888 GCA_041690055.1 Myxococcota bacterium
GATGTATCGCCAAGTGCTTGGATTCTTTCTGGATTTACAGCGAGCGTTAGGGCAAAACGGAGGGCGACGGAGAGGAGGAGAATTGGACATACCCCCTGACATCGCAGGGTTCGTGCCAGGCGCATTCTACTGTCCACGTCTTATGGGCCCCGCGGCCCCGCTCGGCGAACCCTGGGCTAGCCCATCGAGCAGTCCAGCTCGGTTCAGCTCAGCGTGAGTGCTTCGCGCGAGAGATGCACCGGTGGGGGGCACGAGCTGAAGTCGAAGTCGGGCACGGGTGCCCTTTTAGGGACTGCTATCGAGGATCAGCTCGCCTCCGTGCCCCATCGCGACGCCATGTGCGAAGGACAGGCCAAGTCCTGTGCCGCCTTCGCGTAGGCGGGTGGTGTAGCAGGGCTCAAAGACGTGACCGATTCCTTCTTCCTGAATGCCTCGTCCATCGTCTCGAACTTCTATCTCGACGACATCTTCAATTCGGGTCGTCCGCACTTCGATCTGTCCACCGGCTTCGAGCGATTCGGCCGCGTTCCGGATCAGGTTGACCAGAGCCTGTTCGAGTTCGATTGGACTGATCGTCGCGTGAAGCGGTTCGTCGGTCATCGCCGTCTTAAGCTGACCGTCCGTTTCAACCCCATAGGCGCGCGCGAGTTCCACCGCGCGCGAGACGAGCGCGGCACAGTGGCTCGGCGGCGCGAATGTCTACGTTGAGGATTTCGACCAGCCCGCAGTTTCGTTCGGCTGGTCCTCCTCGCGAACTCGATGATCTCTATTGTGCGGGAACCACGACCGCTGGCCGGATAACTACGGCGTTGTCGGTAAGCCCTTGCCAAAGGGTTTCGTCTCGCAGCATCTCTACCCGTTCATCGCTCCGCCTAAATCCTCGAAACCCTCGAAGGCTTCGTAGTGCCTAGCCTTTGATCGCCTTGATCAGCTTATCGTATTGCGACGCGCTATAGCCGCGCAGAACCTCGCCTTCGAAGTCAATGACAGGGACGCCGCCGCGGCCGGTCTTCTCTTTGAGCTCGCGTGCAATCCCGCCGTTATCGACGTCGCGGACTTCGTACTCGACACCCTTACGATCAAGGTGCTTGCGCGCCTTCGTGCAATAGCCGCACCAGGTGGCCGAGTAGAGCACGACTTTTCCGCTCTGGAAATCATCCATCCGGCGTTTGCCCTTCTTGTTGGGCTTGGCGTTTTTGAACCGGTTAGGTGAATGGGCGAGTTCTGCCTTGCGGGTTTCGCTGATCTTCCAGGAAGCGCGGGCGGCCGCAGGTGTGAGCGGAGGTGGCTGATCCATTTCTACGTAGCCGACGCGACTTCGCCAGGCCTCGGGTACAAATTCGAGGCGCTCGACGAACCGCACGGCGCCCCGATCGTCCAGAAACTGGTAGTAGATGCGCTTCGCGGAGTCCGGCCCGATCGAATCCATGGTCGGGGCGGCGCCGGAGTCTGCGGCCCCGTCAGCACCTGTCGCTCTGGCCACGTTGTTCTTCGCGCCGCGGGCGGCTGCGAGGAGTTCGGCTTCCGCCGTGTCCTTCGCCGAGGTGATCGCCTTGAACTCGATCATGTCGCAGCCGGTGAGGATCCAAGAGATCACGAGCAGCGCCGCGAGCGCTAATGGGTGCCGCCGCACGAGGGCGGGAAGACGCCGCGCGGTGGCGGAAGGACCTGTCGGGGACGGAGAGGCGGGGGGTATTTCAGATTGAGTTCGCATGGTCGGGCCCTGGATCGCTCGCGGGGGCGCGCGGCGACTCTTAGGCTTTTCGGGCGAACGGGGGGCGGGCCTGAGGCAGGCGAGTCGCTAGGCGGTCAATGCTCGCGGAGGCATGTTCAGGGGGGCTGCACGGCGGATGGCTACGCGGGCGCACGCGAATCAGCAGGCCTTAAGTACAAAGAGCAGGGACGATGCAAATGGTCGGGGCGACTGGATTCGAACCAGCGACCTCTTCGTCCCGAACGAAGCGCGCTACCAAGCTGCGCTACGCCCCGACCGAGCGCCGCATTATAAGGCTTCGCCATGCCTTCTCAAGCGAAATCGTTGCGCTTTTCGCGACTGCGGGGCATCTCTCGGGCATCTTCTGCCGGATTCGTCCGCTGGAGACGGTCTGGCTCTGGATTTTAGGACGATCCGCGGCGCGAGGGCCTAGGAGAGCCCCGCCCGGGCAGCTTTGCGCAGCCCCTCAATGGCGAGCTTCCTATCGTCCTGCCCGAAGACCGAAGTGCCCGCGACGAAGATATTTGCGCCGGCGGAAGCGGTTCGGCCGATATTGCCCTCGCCCACGCCGCCGTCGACTTCGATGTCGATGTCGAGGCCGCGGGCTTCGATCCAGCCACGGAGCTTTTCGATCTTGGGGAGCATGGCTTCGATGAAGGACTGGCCACCGAAACCGGGGTTCACGGTCATAACGAGAATTTGATCCGTCTCCTCGAGGACGTACTCAAGGGCTTCGGCTGGGGTCGAGGGGTTCAGCACGGCGCAGCTGCGCACGCGGCGGCCCTTCTCTTCACCGATGCGGCGGATCTGGCCGAGGGTTCCATGAAGATGGGGGCAGGCCTCAGCGTGCACGCCGAGGATATCGGCGCCGGCGTCGATGTAGAGCTCGAGGTAGTTCTCGGGGGATTCGATCATGAGATGAACATCAAGCGGGCGGGTCGCCACAGCCTTGATCGCCTCAATGATAGGCGGGCCGATCGTGAGGTTCGGCACGAAGTGTCCGTCCATGACATCGACGTGGATCAGGTCCGCGGACTCGATGCTGCGGAGTTCGCTGGCCATATTCATGAAGTCGGAGGCGAGAATCGACGGCGAGATCAGGATCTCGCGCTCGGCGTTGGAGGAGGCGTTGGCGGTCATGGGAGCTCCGGTATAACGGCGTTAGGCCTAAGTAAGGCCGGTTCTATTGGATGTAGAAAGTGGGTGTAGAGGGGCGGTGTAAAGAGCTACTCGCCGCGGATCAGGCGGACGGCGAAGAAGCCGTCCATTTCGTTGCATTCTGGGCGATGGGGAAGGAGCCGCATGAAGCCCTCGTCGTCGAGCAGTTCCTGGATTTCTTTCGGGGCCTCATCGCGGCCGGCGACGCGCCATCCGGTCCGGGTAGCCATGAAGCCACGAATGACATTCTCGTTTTCCTCCGGCGTGACCGTACACGTAGAGTAGACGAGACTGCCGCCGGGCCTCAAGACAGCCGAAGCGGATTCGAGGAGCGTGCGCTGGATTCCCGAGAGTTCCTTGAGGGCAGCCGGCTTGATGCGCCAGCGCGCGTCGGGATTACGGCGCAGAGAGCCGAGGCCGGAGCAGGGCGCGTCGACGAGGATCCGGTCGAAGGGGCCATCGTCTTCTGCCAGGTCCTTGAGGGATTTAGTGGCATCGCGCTCCAGCGTCGCCACGCCGCCAATCTCAAGGCGCCGCATGCCGCGGCCGACGAGGCCGAGCCGGCCGCTGTGTCGGTCGAGGGCGAGGATATGGCCATCGCCTGCTAGCCGCTCGGCGATCGCTGCGGATTTGGTGCCGGGGGCGGAGCAGGTATCAAGAATGCGCTCGCCGGGCTGCGGGTCGAGGAGATGCACGACCAGCTGAGAGGCTTCGTCCTGGATGCTGAGTTTGCCGCCGAGGAAGGTGGGGTCCTGGCCGATATCGCCTTTTCGGCCGAGAACGATGCCGTCGGGCGAATACACGCAGGCCTTGGCATCGGGGAAGCGCGTGACGAGATCGGGGAGAAGCTCGTCACGGGTATTTTTCGTGCGGTTCACGCGCACGGTGACGGGCGCGGGTTCGTTCATGGTGAGCGCGAGCTTCGCGGCGTCTTCGGCGCCGTATTGATCGAGCCATCTCTGCGCAATCCAAGATGGTAAGGAGCAGGCGTCGACGAGATGGCCGAGCGGGTCTTCTTCGAGGGTGGGGAACTTGACGTTCTCGCCTTCGCGAACGAGGCGGCGCAGCACGGCATTCACGAGTCCCGTAGCGCGCTCGAGTCCCATGGCGCGGACACAGCGAACGGCTTCGTCGACGGCGGCGTTAGGCGGAATGCGATCGGAGAAGAAGAGTTGATAGGTGCCGACGCGTAGCGCGCTTAGCACGAGGGGGTCGAGTTTCTTAAGGTCGCGGTCGAGGGCACTCGAGATCAGGAAGTCGAGGCGGCCGCGCCAGCGCAGCGTGCCGTAGACGAGTTCCGTTGCGAGGCCGCGATCCTGTGCAGGCATGCGGCTTTGGACGAGGGCGTGATGCAGAGCAAGGTCGGCGTAGGCGCCGGCGCGCTGCACGCGTTCGACGACGCGGATCGCGATCATGCGCGGCGCAGTCGGGCCGGCCGTCTTGCGCGTCCCGTTGCCGCGACCGGGCCAGCGTTTTCCGCCGCCGCCTTTGCCTCCCTTACTGCCGTCGTCGCCACCCTCACCGCCGCTTGAGCCCGAGCCCTTCTTGTTCTTATCGTCCTTCTTGTCGCCGCTCACGCCTGCACCGCTTCCTGTCTATCCCGCGGCACGATTTGGCAGGGCCCTGATTCGGCCGAAAGCGCAAACCCGCGCAGGAAATCATCGACGGGCAAAGCTTTGCCGCCCGGCTTTTGCACGACGAGCGGGATCAGCCAGCCTTGCCCTGTCGCTATGCGCAGTGCCGCGCCACCCGCGTCTCGTTCGACCACGCCGGGGGCCGGCATTGCATCGCCGTCGAAGGCCGCCGCGTCCGCGCGCGAAATCTTAAGCAGCGTCTCGTCGGCGAGTGTGATCGTTCCGCCCGGCTTCGGTGACAAGGCATGGATTCGGCACGCCAACGTGCGAGCGCTTTCGCGCAGGTCGAGAACCGCATCTGCCTTCTCGACCTTCTCGGCGTAGGTGACGGCGGAAACGTCCTGCTCTGTCCAGACGACTTCGTCTCGCGCGATCACTTCGACCGCATTGGCGATGGCTTCCGCGGCGAGCGCGCCGAGCCGTGCGGAGAGTTCGGCGGTGTTCTCTTGCGGTCCAATCGGCGTGCGGACGACGTGGGCCGTGGGGCCGGCGTCCATTTCGCGTTCGATGCGCATGACGGAAATTCCGGTCTCGCGTTCGCCGTTCATGATCACGCGGGAGATGGGGGCCGCGCCGCGGTATTTCGGGAGCAGGCTCGCATGGGCGTTGATCAGGTAGCCGCGGCTCGGGAGCTCGCGGACCTTCTTGGGTAGGAACTGTCCGAAGGCGACGACGACGCCAAGGTCGACGTTCCAGGTCGCGAGTTCGGAGACCCCTTCTGCGGCGCCGACTTTCTCCGGACGGAGCAAAGGGATTTCTTCACGGAGTGCCACGGCCGAGACCGGGGACGGCGAAAGTTTGCGGCCGCGGCCGCGCGCCCGGTCCGGCTGTGAGACCACGCCGACGACGTCGTGGGGGCCGGCGATCAAGCGCTCGAGGGTAGGCACAGCGATATCGGGCGTGCCAAAGAAGACAATGCGCAAGTGAATCAGGCCTGCTCTTCGGCGAGTTGCTTCTTGCGCTTCTTGACGTAGAGGCCGCGCTTCAATCGACTAATACGGTCGATGAAAAGAATGCCATCGAGATGATCGAGTTCGTGCTGAATGCAGACGGCGCGGAGACCCTCAGCGCGTTCTTCGATGGGTTTGCCGTCGAGGTCGATACCGCGGAGCGTAAGCGTGGCCGCGCGCTCGACATTGGCCTCATAGTCTGGGACAGAGAGGCAGCCTTCCTCCCAGGTGATTTTGCCGTCTTGGTCGCTGATCTCGGGGTTGATGATGACGGCAGGGTTCGGGCCGACTTCTTCGTCGCTCCATTCCGTATCGATCACAAACATGCGCACGGAGGCGCCGACTTGAGGCGCGGCGAGGCCGATACCCGGCTCGTCGTACATGACGTCGATCATGTCTCGGGCGAGTTCGCGGATCTCATCCGTGATTTCATTGATCGGCTCCGACACCTTCTTCAGGCGGGGATCGGGGAACTGGACGACTTCGCGGAGTGCCATGCAAAATTCTCGTGAGAAGGCCGGCGGAGCGGCGTTCAGGTTGTGGGCGGGGGATCGCCGGAGCTTTTATGGCCTCTGAGAGGCTCGTGCTCCGTCTGAAATGCTTGCGGTAAGAGCCTTCAGGCCTTCAAATCAGAGACGCTAACTAATTGGATAAGAACGGGAAAACGGAGTTATAGCATGTTGATCGGGCGCGCGTCCAATGCGACTTGCACGCCTTTGCCCTGGCGTCGCGAGACATCGAGGACACGCCTTGAAATCCGGCGTAGCAGCGCCTGGTCGCCTTCGCGAAGGCCACCCTTCAATAGGATCATGAAACGGAATCGGCCGCGGAGTTTGGCGAGCGGGGCCGGGGCGGGGCCGAGGACTTCGATGCCGACGCGTTCGACCTGGGCGTCCGGCAACTCGGCGCGGGCCGCCTTGGCAAGGGTCTCGGTCGCCTCATGCGCGAGCTTCTCGTCCTCCGCCGAGACGACAACGCGCGTCAGCGTGCCGAAGGGGGGATAGCCGAGCGTCTCTCTATACTGAATTTCTTCGGCGTAGAACCCTTCGTAATCATGGGTCTCGACCGGGCGCAGCGCATAGTGATCGGGCACGAAGGTCTGAACTACAACGCGACCGGGGCGATTCGCGCGCCCTGCTCGCCCGGCGACCTGGGTGATGAGCTGAAAGCTGCGCTCGGCCGCGCGGAAGTCGGGCAGATGGAGGCCGATATCCGCGGCGACCACGCCGACGAGCTGCACGCCCGGGAAATCATGCCCCTTCGCGACCATTTGCGTGCCGATCACGATATCGACTTCGCGTTCCTTGATCGCGCGCAGGACGCTTTCGACATATCCACGCTTGCTCGCCGCGTCTCGGTCAAGGCGCATGACCCGCGCTTCTGGAAACGTCGTGGAAACCTCTTCTTCTAGACGTTCCGTGCCGACGCCCAATAGAGCCGTTTCGGGATCGCCACATCCGCCGCATTCCTCGGGGACGGCGCGTACATGATCACAATAATGACAGCGCAGGTGATGATCCGAAGCGTGGAAGACTAATGCGACATCGCAATCATTGCAGCGTTCCGCGTGCCCGCATTGAAAACAGAAGATTCGCGTCGAAAAACCGCGTCGGTTCAGGAAGAGGATCGTCTGACCGCCGTCCTTCATGGTCTGTTCGATGGCGCGTCGCATGGGGCGGGACAACACGAGTTTTCGCCCGAGCGGGTTCTTGTCCTTCTCTTTTGCCAGGTCGACGATTTCGACGGCAGGCAGCGGGCGGCCGCCGACGCGGCGGGGGAGAGAGAGTCGCCGGATTTGGCCGGTATCGGCGAGATAGCGCGTTTCGAGGGATGGGGTCGCTGAGCCCAAAATCAGGGGGCACGAGGCTTCTCTCGCTCGTCGCTGCGCAAGTTCGCGCGCGTGATAGCGGAAGCCCTCGTCGTTCTTGTAGGCGCCGTCGTGTTCCTCGTCGATCACGATCAGGCCGAGGGACTCCAGGGGGGCGAAGAGCGCGCTGCGTGCGCCGACGGCGATTGCTGTTTGGCCTGTACGGAGGCGCTCCCATTGCGCCAGGCGATCGCCGGGTTTGAGGCCGCTATGCAGGATCGCAACTTCATCGCCGAAGCGAGCGCGGACGCGGGCGACGAGTTGATGCGTCAGGGTGATCTCGGGAACTAACACAAGAGCCTGGCGTTCGGCGCGGAGGGCTTCTTCGATGGCCTGGAGGTAGACCTCGGTCTTGCCGCTGCCTGTGACACCGTGAAGCAGGAAGGTCTCGGCGACCTGGCGCTTGATCGCATCGCGGAGAGGGACAAGGGCATCGGTTTGATCATCTGTGAGTGCGACGCGTTCGCCGCCGTCGAGGAAATCGTCGAACTGACTTAGGCGCGGCCGCTCTTCGAAGAGGAGGAGGTCACGTTTAGCGAGGGCGCGGAGGGCGGCGCCGGCATTGGCATCCGCGGCCGTGAGCGCGCGGGTGGTTATGCCGCTCGGTATGGCCGCGATGCGCGTGAGAAGGGCGGCTTGCTTGCCGGCCCTCGCGAGGATTGTGTCGACGGTTTCGACGGGGTCGACGCCGGGGGCGAGGCGCACGAGGCGTTCCATCGGCACGCGCGCTTTGGCAGAGCGAATTTCGGTGCGCCGCTCGATCAGGCCATCGCGGGAGAGGCTCTCAAGCCGCTTCATCATAGGCACGCGGGGCATCGCTCGAATCAGCCCCGCCAGCGTGAGCGGCCGTTCCGCGAGAAGCTGCAGAATCGGACGTGCGTCGCCGCCCAGGGATTCTCTTGAAAGCGCGCCGTGGGCGAGCGCCCGTTGGCCGCGGGGCGTGAGCGCGTAGGGGCGCGCCGTGCGCGGCGTCGAACCCGGCGGAAGCGCATGCGCGACCGCGAGACCGACCGGACAGAAGATCTCACGCGCGGCGTCCGCGAGGAGCCGGATCATCGACTCGGAAACTACAGGCTCCTCGTCGATTAAGGCGTCGATCGTGGCAAGCTCGTGCACGCCGAGACTATGGCCTCGCGCGACGCTTTTGGGATCGTCGGCATGAGGCTCCGTCGGTTCACCGTCCTCAAGATCGCTCGGCACGATCAGCCCGACCAAAACCTGTCCTGAGAAAGTGACGCGCACGCGGCGACCAAGAAGCGGTGCAATGGCTTCCGTCGCGATCGCTGCTGCCGCGCCGTCTACGCCTTTCTGAGAGGCTTCCCTCGACGAGCCGGGCAAGTCGACGCGGTAGTCGAAGAGTCGATCGAGCGGCAAGGGCAGCGCGACGCGCACGATGTGCTCGTCTGCGGCATGCTTGCGGCCGGCCGCATCGAGGCCGTCGAAAAGGGGGGCGGACATGGCGAGATCCTATGCACGCAAGGCGGGCGAGGAAAGGCCACGGGTCCGAATCGACGACGACGGCGACACGAAAACCCTCGTTGTGGATGAAACCTTCGCTTCTTTCTATCGGCACGGCGAAGTGGCGACGCTTTGTGTGTGGGACGCGATCGCTGCTCCGATTCTATGGCTTCCACCCAAGCGGCGGCGACGCGTGCTTGTGCTCGGGCTGGGAGCGGGCTCGGTGGCGCGGCTCGCCCGGGCGATGGCGCCGGATGCGGAGATCCTAGGAGTGGAGCTGGATGCGGATGTGGTTCGGCTTGCGCGCGAACATTTTGAGCTTGATGCGCTGGGGATCGACGTTGAAATCGCGGACGCCCGCGAGTGGCTCGTGAAGTCGGGTACGCGCAAGGGGCTCGGCCGCTTCGACGTGATCCTTGAGGACGTCTTCATTGGCAGCGGCGACGCCGTCCACAAACCCGAATGGATTCCGGATCCCGCACATCGCCAAGCGCGGAAGCTTCTCGCCGCGGGGGGCATCCTCGTGAGCAATACCCTCGACGAGCATGGCCGGGTGGCTCGGGCGATGAGCGAGGGCTTTCCCTCTGTGGTGGATATTCTTACTGAGGATTATGACAACCACGTTCTGGTGGCGGGCCCCGAGGGACTCTCCGGAACAGCGCTTCGCAGGGCAGTGTCCGAGTCGCCGATTCTGCAGGAGAGCCTGCCTTTGCTCTCGTTTCGGACTCGCTCGGGCTGATAGCTGAGCCCCCCCCAAAAAAGGGGGGTCTGTCGGCGATCGGGCTGAGGGGTGAGTGAATCCGAGCATTAGTTCGATCTCAGCGCCTTCTGACTTGAATTAATCGAACGTTCGATTAATTTATGGAGCATGTCGGGATCTCTTCACACGGAAAGGCCGCCGCGCCGGCCAGGCCGCCCTCGCAAGGATGAGGAGCAGGGCACGGACGTACGAGACCGGCTGCTTGTCGCCGCGACCGAGCTGGCTGTGGAGCAGGGATTCGAGCGCTGTGGACTACGCGAGATCGCGGCCCGCGCCGAAGTGAGCTCGGGGATGATCTCCTACTACTTCAAGGATCGGCAGGGTCTCTACGAGGCGATGGTGCAGCGCGCCTTTGACCGCATCGCCACCCGCATCGCAGGCCTGGCCGCCTCGGCCAGCGACGAGGCTTACGGCGAAGGCGCCGGCGACCGATTAGATGAGCTGGTCCGAATTCAGGTCGAGGCGCTCTCGGAAGATCCCTGGTTGCCGCAGTTACTGCTGCGCGAGCTCTTGGCGAACCCGGATGAAACGGTGCGTGAGAGTCTGGGCGATCGGATGAGCGGTGGACCGCTGAAGGTGATGACAGAGTGGCTTCGAGGCGAACAGGAACGAGGCGTTCTGCGATCGGATTTCGACCCGGCGCTGATGGCACTCACAGTATCGAGCCTGACGGCTTTTCCATTCCTTATGGTCTCGTTGATCGGAAAGAAAATCGGTCTGGCAGAGGGCGAGGAATTCGCCGCCCACCTCGCTGCGCATAACCAGAAATTTCTTGCACATGGACTTCGCGCGCCCGCGAAAGAAAACGAAAAATGAACCTCGGAAAACTTATCGGGATGCTCTTCGCCCTTGCGCTCTTCTGCCTCCCTCTTGGTTGTGAAAACTCGAATGCGTCGAATGTGCCGAAGGGGAGCGCGGCAGAACCCGAACGTCTGCGCACTCGGCTGCGAGTACGCGTGGAGCCGGTTCGGCTGGCCCGACTGGCGGGTTCGGACCGGGTAACGGGGACGATTCGCGCGTTTCGGCGTGCGGATGTGACCGCGGAAACCCAGGGGCGGGTGATTTCACGCGGCGTGGAACCGGGAACTCGGATCGAAAAGGGCGGGCTCATCATCGAGCTCGAATCCTCGCGGTTGCAACTTGAGCTGCGACGAACTGAAGCGTCCCTTCGCGCTGTGCAGACGGTGCTCTCGCATGCGGAGCGCGAGTTTGCGCGGGCTGAGCAGCTTCGGGCACAGAACGCGCTGAGCACGCAGAAATATGATGATCTGCGCAACGCGGTCGAGCGTGCAGGGGATGAGCTGGCGCTGGCGAAGGTGGCGCGGGATACGGCGAGGCGGAACCTACAGGACACGCGGATCTCGGCGCCCTTTGATGGCATGGTTGATTCACTTGCAGTCAATACGGGAGATTTCGTGGCGCCGGGCACGCCGGTTGCGACGGTGGTTGACCTGTCGCGAGTTCGCATTTTCGCGGGCGTGACCGCGCAGGAAGCGGCGCGCCTCTCGCCGGGGATGCCGGCGCGGGTGAGCGTGGCGGATCTGGGCGGTAAGATTTTTGATGTTGCACTGAAGAGTGTGAGTCGCGTAGCGGCATCGTCGGACGGGACCTATCAAATCGAACTCTGGATGGATGATCCGGAGGGCCGCATGCGAGACGGATTGGTTGCGAAGATCGACCTGCCGGATCCGGATGAAACGCCGAAACTACTGGCGCCGCGGTCTGCTCTGCTCAGGCGGGATGGGCATCCCGAAGTCTTTGTGGTCGCTCGTGACGGGGACGAGTTCGTCGCGCGGGCACGGCGACTGCGGACCGGGCGGAGTCAGGGCGAGTTTGTTGAAATTCTCGAGGGGCTCTCCGAGGGAGACCAAGTGGTCTACGCCGGACATTTCGCGCTCGAAGACGGTGCGGTGGTGGTTGTGGACGGCGTGTCTTCGCCTCCGAAAGCCGCGCCTCCGCCGCCGCAAACACCCGCGGAGACGGCCGGCTCTGCGCCCGCGTCTTCACCTGCTTCTCCGCCGGCCTCCGCGGAGACGGTGTCTTCCGCCGCGACTGTGGAATAGCCGCGATGGAACGCCTAGTTCGTTTTTTTGTGGAGCGACACCTGCTCGTCAACGTGTTGACGCTTGGCGTGGTCATGCTCGGCGTGCTCTCGCTGATCCGGACAAATGTCGCGGGCTTTCCCGAAGCCACGATGCCGATTTTTTCGATTCAGGCAACGCTGCCCGGGGCGGCGGCGCAGGATATCGAAACGAAGCTGACGATCCCGATCGAGGATGAGCTCCGGGAGATCGACGGGCTCGATAGTTTTACAACGATCATCACGGACAACCGCAGCGTCACGATCGTGAAGCTCGACGACGATACGTCGGACGAAGATATCTTCAAAAAAGAGCGCGAGATCCGGAACGCGATCGAATCGATCAACGATTTCCCTGACGATATGCGCGATGACCCTCGCGTGTTCGTGATGGACCCCTCGAAGCAGCCCGTTCTTGAGGTGGCTCTCTCAGGGCCGGAAGAGCTGCTGCCCGAGAGTGCGCGGCTGATCGAACAATTACTGATCCGCATCGAAGGAGTGGGCGAGATCAACACGGTCGGACTGCCTGACCCCGAGCTCCGGGTTCTGGTGGACCCGGGGGCGGCGCTTTCGCATAACATAACGATTCTCGATGTGGTGCGAGCGATCGAGCGAAGAAACGTATCCGACACGGGGGGCGTTCTCGAGAGCGCGGAGAGCCGCCGCCAAATCGTGATGTGGGGTCGGTATCAAAACTCGAGCGAGGTGGGCGAAACTATTCTTCGTTTCGACGAAGCGGGTCCCCTTCGCGTGCGAGACGTAGCGCGGCTGGAACTCGGCCGCGAGGATATGGGCCTGATCTCCGGTACAAACGGCCAGCCCGGCCTTTCCCTGATCGCAGTCAAAACTGCAGATGCAGATCTCGTGCGGGTGCGCGGCCGGATCGGAGAGGCGCTTGAGTCGGCCGTTCTGCCGGAAGGCGTTTCTTGGTCCATCGTAAACGATGCGTCCTACGAAATGACCAATCGGTTGAACGTGATCGCAAGTAATGGGCTCATGGGCATCGCGTTGGTCGCGGTGATCGTCTTTCTCTTCCTCGCGCCCTCGGCGGCATTCTGGGTGTGCGTGGGCGTGCCGCTGGTGATTCTCGGCGTGATTGCGGCGATGCCACTTACGGGGATGACGATCAACTTCGTTTCGACGGTGGCCTTTGTGATCGTGCTCGGCATGCTTGTAGATGATGCGGTGGTGGTCGCAGAGAAAATTTTGCTGCGGCGACAGGAAGGACTCAGTCCGGTCGAGGCTGCGGTTTCGGGAACGGTCATGGTGGCTCGGCCCGTGATTGCTTCGGCGGCGACGACGCTGTTGGCCTTCGCGCCGATGCTTGCGATCGGGGGAATGCCTTCCAAGCTGGTCTGGCAGATTCCGGCTGTGGTGTGTTTGGCGCTCGGGCTTTCTCTGCTGGAGAGCTTCTTGATTCTGCCCGGCCATATGTCCATGGTGAGCGCCAATACGCCTATGCGCCCCAAGCGCGCCTTCGTCGTGCGCATCGAGGAGCGGTACCGGAGTGCCTTGAGGACGGTGCTCCCGCATCGCGGGAAGGTGATCGGCGTCTTCGGCCTCGTCTTTCTGGCGATCGTCGTCTTCATAGTCCCGCAGATGGAATTCGAGTTCATGCCTCAGGAATCGTCGCCTGGATTTTCGATCAAGGTCGAGATGCCCGCCGGTACGCCGATCGAGCAAACCGAAGCCGTCACGAACGTGATCCAGTCTCAGTTGCCGTCCATCATGGGACGCGACTTGCTCGCCATGACCTCTCGAATCGGGCATATGGATTCCCAGGGATTCGGTCGCGAATACGGTTCTTCGGAGAACGAGGCGATCGTGTCGGTTTACCTCGATCTCGATGGAAAGGAGCGCACTTCCGCCGAATGGATGAAGGTGCTTCGTTCGCAGCTCCGAATCCCGCTGGACGCGGAGGTGGTCTATGAGGCCAAGCTTGATGGGCCACCTGGACTCGAGCCGATCAGTGTATTCGTTCTCGCGAATGATGACATTACGCGCCGCCAAACGGCGCTGGCTCTCCGCCAATTTTTGGAGGGCATCCCCGGTGTCGTCGATATCAGCGTCGACGAAAAGTTCGGAATGCGACAGATCGATCTGAACCCGGATCCGGAGCGGTTGGCTCGTCAAGGGCTCGATGTGCGCGATCTCGGCCTCACGCTCAAGGCTGCCTACTACGGCTTGATCGCCTCAGAAATTCGGGACATCGACGAGACGACCGAGATTCGCGTTTCCCTCGATCCGGTCTCTCGGCGTTCGATCGACGCACTTCTCTCCACCCCTGTTCGGAATCAGCGCGGCGAACTTGTTATGCTGCGCGATGTGGTGGATCCGGTGGAGATTCCGGCGCTTGCGAAGATTCAGCATCGTAACGGGCGTCGGGCCGTTTCTGTGACAGGCGGCCTCGATCCCGATAGCGGACAGACCGGCACGTCGGTCGCCGAGCTGATCGAGAGTAGATTCCTTCCGCTCTACGAAGGCCGGAGCGATTTGGAACTCGAGGTGTCGGGAGAGGTCGTGCAGTCGCGGCGAGCAACGGGGGATCTAGCTTTCGTTGGTGTCGTCGTTTTCTTCGGTATCGGCGCCGTCATCGCCATCATGCTGGGATCGTTCCTCGAGGCGTTCTTCGTGATCGCCGTGGTTCCTTTCGCGGCGGTCTCGGTCGTGCTGACCTTCTGGGCGCATGGCATGAACTTCTCGCTCCTGCCTTTGATCGGGACGATCGGCCTGTCGGGCGTGGTGGTGAACGCTTCGATCGTGATGGTCGACTCCGTTCATCAGGCGCAGCGCAGCCTCGCGCCGGGGATCAGCGATGAGGACCGAACGAATACCGTGATCGATGCACTGGTCACGCGCCTGCGGCCTGTGCTCGTGACGAGTCTTTCGACGTTCGGTGGCGTGATGCCGACGGCCTATGGGCTGGGCGGCTATGACGCTGTGATGTCGCCTATGTCGCTCGCGCTCGGTTGGGGCCTCGCATTTTCGTCCATAGTCACGCTCTTCCTTGTCCCCTCGTTGTACGTTGCGGCCAATGATATCAATCGAAAGATTGCGGAATTTCGCGAGAGGGCGACGGCATGAGCGAGGATAATCAAGACGGCTTGAAAGAGCGAAATCGAATCGTTCCGCAAGATATGGGCGGAGACCCTTCGAGCCCGTCGCCGCGGATTTTGGGGACGGTCGCGAAGCATCCGCATTTGCTCCCGCCGATGCTGCAATTCTCGGCGGCGCTGGCCGGCGGTGTTTTGCCGCGCCGATCCTCCGAGATTTTGGCGCTGCGCGCATCGTGGAATTGTCAGTCGGAGTTCGAGTGGTCGCATCATGTGGGCTACGGCCTGGATGCGGGGCTCGTCGAGGAAGAGATCGCTCGGCTGGCCGGCGGGGATCCCGACGAAGGCTGGGCGCCTGAAGACGCGGCGCTTGTTCGCGCGGCAGATGAGCTGCACGCCGGGCAGGATATTCAGGATTCGACGTGGTCCACGCTCGAGCAATTGTGGGATGAGGCGCAGCTCATCGAAATCCCCTTCGTCGTGGGGCAGTACACGATGCTCTCGATGGTGGCGAAATCGACGGGCGTGCCGGTCGATCCTGCGAAGCCGAAGCTGCCTAACCAGATCTCCTGATCGGCTTGATCGGGAAAGGCCGTTCGTGAGGGCTCAGCCGCCCATCTTCTTGAGGTCGGCGAGGACGAGCTTGGCGGTCGCCTTGAGCGTTTCGAAAACGCCCTGGCCCGTCGTGGCGCAGGCTCCGAATTCGGGTGCGCCCTGCGGGTTGAGCAGTCGCTGCATCTCTTCGAGGGGAGCCGCGTTCGGCAGATCGCGCTTATTGTACTGCATGATGTACGGGAGCTTGTCGAGGTCGTAGCCCTGCTCGCGCAGGTTGATCTTCAAATTATCGAGGCTCTCGACGTTCGCTTCCATGCGCTCGATCTGGCCATCGGCCACGAACACAACGCCATCGACGCCCTTGAGGATCAGCTTGCGGCTCGCGTCGTAGAAGACCTGGCCGGGCACGGTGTAAAGATGGAAGCGCGTCTTGAAGCCGCGGATCTCACCAAGCGCCAGCGGAAGGAAGTCGAAGAAGAGGGTGCGCTCGGTTTCGGTAGCGAGCGAGATCATCTTGCCTTTGACGTCGGGATTCGTCTTCTGATAGATGTGCTGAAGATTCGTCGTCTTGCCACACAGACCGGGGCCGTAGTAGACGATCTTGCAGTTGATCTCTCGCGAGCTGTAATTGATGAACGACATGCTGTGGTCCGATCGGGCGTCTGGTTGGGAGACTTAGACGAATCGAGAAAGAATCGAGAAAGAAGCGAAAAGAGAAGCAAAAAGTTCAGCGAGTCAGTTGGCCGAACCGCCGTCATCAAAGGTTCAGGAAAAAAGATTGTCGATATCGTCATCCGTGATTTCAGCGAAAGGCGAGCCATGTGTGGCTTCCTGGCTTTCGGACTTCTTGCGGACTTCTTCGAATACCTTGGCGAGTTCGTTGCCGGCCTTTTTCACGCGGAGACGGACGAGGCCGAGTGAGCTGCGTTCATCGAAGACGACGACGAGGATCATGCGATCGCCGACGAGCGTCATGTGCAGGTTGTCCACCTGACCCTGGTGGAAATGGATCGGAAATTCTTCTTCGCCCACGATCTTGGCGAGGCCACTGGTTGCAGCGATACAGCCGGCTGTGAGGCTGGCGAGGCTGGTGCTGTCGATGCCTTGCATCTCACCTGCTTCACCGATCAACTGTCCGGCTTTGTCGACCACGAAGACGCCCTTTGCGTTGGCGTCTCGGACCAGCTTTTGGATGGTCCCGAGGACTTGGTCGAAGTCCTCTTGTTGCATCACGAGCTGGGATTGCATAATCCGCACCTGCCTCTGTAACCGTCCGGGAAATGGACGCTTTTTGCCAGCTTAACCCGCGCGGGGACGAGCCGGCAACACCGACCGCTCGCGCGCCGAGTCGGGATGTTGGGTTTAGGATCGGTCGGTGCTCTCGCTGCCTTTAGTGCGACCTCGGGTCCGGCGGCTCTGGCGGGCCTCAAGCCCCGGCGCAGCCTCTCCTCTGGCTGAGCTCCCAAATGGGGTCCCTCAACGGGGTCTCAACACCCGGTTCCAGGATTAGTCGGAGAAGGCGCGACGGTTTTCGATGGCTCGGCTGACCGTGACGTGGTCGGCGTACTCGATATCTCCGCCCAGGGGCATGCCGTAGGCGATGCGTGTGATCTTGGCTCCTGATCCGCGGAGTCGATCGGCCAGGAAATGCGCTGTGGCATCGCCCTCCGCCGTCGGGTTCGTCGCGAGGATCAGCTCCTTCACTTCGGCCCCACGAACGCGATTCTCTAGATCGCGGACGCGGAGCGTCTCCGGACCCATTCCGTCGATCGGCGAGAGAGCGCCGCCGAGGACGTGATAGAGGCCACGGAAGCCGCCGCTGCGCTCGATTGCGGCCATGTCTGCAGGCTCCTCGACGACGCAGACGATCGTGCGGTCTCGGTCAGGATGAGCGCAGACGGGGCAGGGCGTCCGATCGGAGAGCGTGAAGCAGGTCTCGCAGACGACTGTGTCGCGCTGGAGCCGGTCGATCGCTTCGGCGAGCTCGCGGGAGACGTCTTCGGGCGCGCTGAGCAAGAAATAGGCAAGGCGGGTGGCCGATTTTTCGCCGATGCCCGGGAGTCGTCTGAGACTCGTCACGAGCCGGTCCATAGCGGGCGAAGAAGATGAAGAGGAGAGCGCCACGTTAGTTTCCCATCCCGGCCATCATCGACTGCTGCATGCGGGCCACTTCTTGTCCGACCCCTTCTTGGGCCTTATGAATCGCCGCGTTCACGGCGGCAGCAATGAGATCCTGAAGCATGGCTTTGTCTTCGCCGCCGATCAGCGAGTCTTCGATATCAATCCTGAGCACGCGCAGCGCACCGGAGGCAGTCACCTTCACCATGCCGCCGCCGGCGCTCGCCTCGAAGCGGCGCGTGGCGAGTTCCTTTTGGAGGTCGCCCATACGCGACTGCATCTCCTGGGCGCGCTGCATCATGTCTTTTAGGTCGTCTGGTTTCATCGATTCTTTCCGAGCGGCTTGATCTCGACAATCTCCGCTTCCAGCACCTCGATGGCGAGGTTCACGGGCTCGCTATTCAGTGCCTCCTGGCGCCGCTTCCGCGAATGTTCTCGCGAGGTCGATGTCTGCTGGGCACGCGTGTCGCGGGTTTGAATTTCGACGGTGATGCGCGTGGGCTGGCCAAAGAGCTGAGAGGCAACCGCCTCGAGGTCCGCGGCCTTGGCCTTGATACGTTCGGCATGGAAAGCGGCAGTGGCACCGAGGCGAATCGTATCACCCTCGATCGCGATCAAATTCGCGCCTTCGAGGCTCGCGAAACGCGATCGATCTTGCTCGAGAGCCTTCGTCCGCAACCGATCGAAGATCACGTCCGGCGCGGCGCCTCCCCCAATCGTAGGCCCGCCTCGATTGGCGGACGCAGAGTTGAGGGGGGCGCTTCCGCTCGGCTTTCCGCCGCGCGGGGCGGAATTTCCGGATCGGGATCCAATCGGAGGCGGTTCCTCCGACATCGGTCCCTCGGCGGCGCGCGCCGCCGGACGTGCGCTAGCTTGCGCTCCGCCACCGGATTGAGCGGCGCTACCACCAGGTTGAGCGGTGCTACCCAATGAAGAGTTCCCGCCGGCTCGCGGAGAACCGGCGTTGGCTGGTGGACCGTCGAAGGGATCCGCCTCGCTGGCTTCGTTTTTGGGGCTGCCGCCGCTTGGGGTGCTGGGGGTGCCGGGGTTGCGAGCGTTGCCAGAGTTGCCGGGGCTGCGCTGTTCGCTCTGTTGTTCAGCGCGCCGCGGACGATTGCGCTCGCCGATTGGCCCGCCGCGCCCGCCCCCGCCGCTAGAGGCAGAGTTGGAAGCAGAGCTAGAGAGCGGTGCTGCTGCGAGTCGCCGCTCGAGCTGGTCGAGGCGAGCGAGGAGCTGGTTCACATCGTCGCCGGCCGGCATCGTCGCCAGCCTAATCACAGCCATCTCAAGCACGGCCGTCGGCTGCGGTGCCCAGGATAAATCCTCGATCTCGCGCACGAGCGCGCGGAACATTCTTCGCAGACGCGCAGGCTCCGTTCGGTTCGCCAGCGCGATCAGTTCTTCGCGCTCTTCTTGCGGCCCCTCGTAGAGGCCTTCGCCCTCGGGCGCGACGCGGAGCACGACCAGATTGCGCAGGGTCTCAAGGAGCGAGTCCGCGATGCGCCGCGCTTCCGAGCCACCCGAAGTCGCGCGTGTGATGTGCTCAAGCGCGCTTTTGGCGTCGCCTTCGATACACGCCTCGATGATCGAGTGGAGCACTCGTCGATCGACGAGGTCGAGCACTTCGGCAACGGTCTCATCCGTAATAGTCTCGCCGCCGTAGGCCACGATCTGATCGAGCAGAGTCTGCGCATCGCGCATTGACCCGTCGCCCTCGCGCGCGATTGCAGCGAGCGCGCCGGATGAGATCTCGATGCCTTCGGCCTTGCAGATTTCGGCCAGTCGGTCGCCCACGCTCGTGAGTGCGATGCGGCGGAGATCGTGACGCTGACAGCGCGAGAGCACTGTGAACGGGATTTTCTCGGGATTAGTCGTCGCAAAGACGAAGAGGCTCCGCGGCGGCGGCTCTTCGAGCGTTTTGAGCAAAGCATTGAACGCGGACGACGAGAGCATATGCACCTCATCGATGATGAAGATGCGGTACTTGCCGGGGGCGGCGGAGTAGCGGATCGACTCGATGACTTCGCGAATATCATCGACGCCGGTTCGACTCGCGGCATCGATTTCCTGGACGTCCGTCGAGCGGCCTTCAGTGATCTCTTTGCAGTTGATGCAGCTACCGCAGGGTTCGTCCGTCGGACCTTTCTCGCAGTTGAGGCAGCGCGCGATCAGCCGGGCCAGCGTCGTCTTGCCAACACCGCGCGGTCCCGTCAGCAGGATCGCATGCGGGATGCGATCGTTTCGGATCGCGTTGCGCAGGGCGGTCGTGACATGACTTTGGCCCGAGACTTCGTCGAAGCTTTGGGGCCGCCATTTGCGGGCAATGACCTGGTAGCTCAAGAGGGGGGATCCCTTGCGATCAGGGGAGCGACTCGGGATAGAGTCGATCCGTAGAAGCGATCGTTCTTCGATGAGCGCCTGGGGCTCTCTTAGAATAAAGCGCCTGCGGCTCTCTTAGAATAAAGCGCCTGCGGCTCTCTTAGAATAAAGCGCCTGCGGCTCTCTTAGAATAAAGCGCCTGGGGCTCTCTTAGAATAAGCAAACGCCGAGGGTTGACCGCAGAGCCAAATCCTCTCGCAGCCAAGGCTCTGTTACGGCTGCTTCCTTCCGGATCTGACCGGGTTCACAGGACCCCGAACTCGAGCGGGACCCTGCGGTCAACACTCGGCGTTCTCTCATCTAAGCGGGAAAGTACAGGTCGCGAGCAGGAGTTTCAAACGCTCAGCGAAAGCCTCTCGAAAAGATCCACGGATCGCCCTGCGGGTGCCCTCAGGCCGGCCAGCGCCGCACGCACCGCTCGTGGCCAGGCATCCAATCGCCCGGGGCCCTCTAGATGACATGAAGAAGCGCCTGCGGCCCTCTTCATGAAAAGAGACGTGGACCGTTAATTGCGCCTGGGGTGACCGTTCGCTTAATCACAGCTAAATGAGACCTCGCGTTCACGTGGTTTGCTGCCCTTTGTGGCCGGGTGTACCCAATTCCATAGACTATTTCCCCGAGAATCGACCGGCGAGCAGATGCTCATGGCAGGCGCAATTAACGGTCCACGTCTCATGAAAAGAACTCGGCGGCGTAGCGTGTGTCCACATGCTCGCGGATCTCGACGATCCGCCCTTCCTCGAACTCGAAAAAGAACGTGTAATCGTTTCGGTAGGAGCGGCCGTCGAGCGTTTTAGCTGTCATGACCGTCTCCGCGACGAGAATCTGGTCACCGAAGAGCATCGTCTTGAGCTCGGTTTTCTGGCTCCCCGGGACAAAGGACTGACCGACCGCGCCGAGCATCATGTCTGCGACATACTCGCCGCCTTCGTGGAGGCCGGCATAGGGTTCGATCGCCCCCTGTGGCACGCGCCATCTCAAGTTGGACGCGAAAATTTCGAGTAAGCGAACACGATCGCCCGCGCGGAACCTGCCAACGACTTTGAGACACCTCGTTTCGGTATTTACTGTAGACCTCCTTGCTCCGCCATCGTTTCTTTGGGCGGGTTTATGTAGACGGCTGCGGGAAGGCACGCCGTTTTCGGCATGCCTCGCGGGAAGC
>JBDNFB010000090.1:0-6126 GCA_041690055.1 Myxococcota bacterium
ACGAATTATGTGCTGACGACGATGGAAGCCACGGGCGAAGATTTTGATGTCGTCCTGAAGCGCGCACAGGACCTTGGGTATGCGGAAGCGGACCCCACCTTCGACGTCGAGGGGATCGATGCGGCGCATAAGCTCGCTCTGCTCACGACGATGGCCTACGGCGCCGAGATGACTTTTGAGGATATCCCGACGCAGGGAATTCGTGGGTTGGTGCCGGTGGATTTCGAACTGGCCGACGAGTTTGGCTACCGGATCAAGTTGCTCGGGATCGCCAAGTGCCATCGTGCGGCGGACGGCACCGAACGCATCGAAGCGAGCGTGCAGCCGACGATGGTGCCCAAGCGCAGCATGCTGGCCGGTGTCGATGGTGCGATGAATGCCGTCGAGGTGCGGGGCAACGCTGTTGGCCCGACCCTTTACTACGGAGCCGGCGCGGGCGAGATGCCGACGGCCAGCGCGGTGGTCGCGGACCTGATGGAAATCGGTCGAGAGATTAAGCGCGGGGGAGCGGGGCCGGTGGCACCGCTTTCGTACTTGCCTCAGCACATTGTGCCGAAGCCTATCGTGCCCGACGAAGAACTGAGCGGGCGCGTCTATTTACGGATTTCCGTGAAGAGTCGACCTGCCGTGCTGGGCGAAATTATGGCGGCGCTCGGAGCGGCGGCTGTGGGCATTGAGACGATGGTCCAGCGACAGCAGGAGGGAGGCGACAATGCTTCGGAGAACGCGTCGATCATCCTCCTCACGCAAACGACCAACCAGGCCGCGCTTGCGACTGCCCTTCAGCAAATTGCGGGCCTGGCGGATGTGACGGAAGCGCCGCGGATGATTCGCATCGAAGAGGAGGTCTAGTCGTGAGCGCAGCGGAATCCGGAAAGCCGGCGCCCCGCGCCTGGTTCGAGAGCCTGAGTTCGCCCGACGAACGCTACGGCCTCGACGAGATAGTCTATCAGGATCGTGATGGCGGCCTGCTGCAGGTCGTGCATAACATGGACGAGCTCAAGAAGACTTCCGCCGATGAATGGAAAGCGATCTTCGAGAAGCGGGCGGGTAAGAACGAATGGCCGTATGGCTCGGGCGTTTGGGGCAAGAAGGATTGGGTGCTTCCCGATATCGACAACGAAAACGTCGTGTCGATGTACGAGGGACATACAAATCTCTTTTGGGCCGAACGGTACGGTCGTGAGATTGGGATCGAAGATCTCTGGCTGAAGCTTTGCGGCAATTCACATACGGGCTCGTTCAAGGACCTCGGCATGACGGTCCTCGTTTCGCAGGTGAAACAGATGATCGCGAACGGCGCGGACATTCCCGCCGTGGCTTGTGCGTCGACGGGAGATACCTCGGCCGCGCTTGCGGCCTATGCGGCAGCGGCGGGGATCCCGGCGATCGTGTTTTTGCCGCGCGGCAAGATCTCGCTTGCTCAGCTGATCCAGCCCGTGGCCAATGGTGCGATCGTGTTTGCGCTCGATACGGATTTCGATGGCTGCATGGAGATTGTGAAGCAGGTCTCGGCGCAGGACGGCGTCTATCTCGCGAACTCGATGAACAGTCTCCGCGTGGAAGGCCAGAAGACGGTCGGTCTCGAGATCGCGCAGCAGCTCGACTGGAGCATGCCCGATTGGCTGGTCATTCCCGGCGGCAACCTCGGCAACGTGTCGGCGCTCGCGAAGGGGCTCGACATGCTTTTCGAGCTCGGGCTGATTTCGAAGCGACCGCGCATCTGTGTGGGGCAGGCTGAGGCGGCGAACCCGCTCTATCTCGCGTACCAGAGAGATTTCGAGGTCTTTGAGCCGATCGCGGCCAGAAAAACCGTGGCCTCAGCGATCCAGATCGGAAATCCGGTGTCTTACGCCAAGGCAGTGGATGCCCTGCGACGCTATGACGGAGTCGTTGAGCAGGCCAGTGAGGCGGAGATCATGGAAGAATGTGCGCGAGCGGACCGAACGGGTCTGTTTAACTGCCCGCATACGGGAGTCGCGCTCGTCGCGCTGCGCAAGCTGCAGGCGCGCGGCCTTGTGAAGTCGAGCGATCAGGTCGTCGTGATCTCGACGGCGCATGGCCTCAAGTTCGTCGATTCGAAGCTCGCCTATCACAATATGGAACTCGAGGGCATCGTCTCGGAACATCCGAACCCGCCCATTGAGCTGGACGCCGACTATCAGGCGGTGCGCGATCAAATGCTGCGCGAGATCGATTCGCGATTCAGAAAAGAGGGCTGATGTTTACGGGTATTGTGGAGCATGTGGGGCGCATAGAGGGCATCACGACTCTGCCTGATCTTACAACTTTCGAAATTGATCTCGGTCCGATTGCGGAGGGCGTGAAGCTCGGCGATAGCATCGCGGTTTCGGGTGCCTGCCTGACGGTGACGCAGATCGAGGGCGCGCGGCTGAGCTTCGAGGCGATTCCTGAAACGTTGGAGGTGACGCGACTCGGCGGCCTCGCAGAGGGGGATGCCGTGAATCTCGAACGGGCGATGGGCGCGGGCGCGCGCTTTGATGGGCATATCGTGCAGGGGCACGTCGACGGCATGGGGCAGGTGCGCCGCATGGATCGCGCGGGCAATGACGTCGAACTCCATATCCAATGTGATCCCGAACTCGCGGTGCAGCTCGTCGACAAGGGCTCGGTCACGATCGACGGGGTTTCTTTGACGGTTGTGCGCGTGGTCGAGGACGGATTTCACGTCGCTCTCATTCCGCACACGCTCGGGGTGACGACGCTCTCGAAGCTTGTGGCCGGCTCGCCGGTGAATCTTGAAGTCGATGTTTTCGGAAAATATGTGAAACAATACCTGGACCGCGTCTTGCCCAATCTGGTAGCGGGCGCGGCTGGTGCGAGGTCGGATGCGGAAGAGTGATGGGGGCTGCGGGTTGAATCGTCTCAGTGTTTTTTCGGGGCGAGTTCTGGGAGTGTTACTCGGGATTTTTTTTGCGCTGAGTTCCGTGCTGAATCCTGCACCGGTGAGCGCCGAGACTGAGGCCAGTGCTTGGCAATCTACCCTCGACCGAGTGGCTGATGCGGTGGTGGTGCTGCGGGTGAGCACACCGCGGGCATTCGATGATCTGACGCCGGGGACGTCGACCGCGACTGGGTTCGTGGTGGATGCCCAGCGCGGATTAATCCTGACTAATCGGCATGTCGTCACGCCTGGGCCCGTCGTGGCTGAGGCGGTCTTTCAGAACAACGAAGAGGTCGAGGTCCAGGCGGTCTACCGGGACCCAGTACATGATTTTGGCATCTTTCGGTACAAGCCCGAGGATGTGCGGTTTATGAGCTCAGGACAGCTCACGCTGGCTCCTGAAGGGGCTCGCGTCGGCACTGAGATCCGCGTCGTGGGCAACGATGCCGGAGAGAAACTTTCGATTCTGCAAGCGACGATCGCACGGCTGGACCGCGACGCGCCGGATTACGGCCGGACCACGTTCAACGATTTCAACACGTTCTATATCCAGGCCGCTTCGGGGACGTCCGGCGGTTCTTCGGGCTCGCCCGTGATCGATATTGATGGGCGTGTGGTCGCGCTGAATGCCGGTGGAAAGCGCATGGCGGCGTCGAGCTTCTATCTGCCGCTTGACCGCGTGAAGCGCGCCGTCGAACTGATCCAGCGCGGGGAGCCGGTGACACGCGGGACGGTCCAGGTCGTCTTTACGTATCTACCCTTTGATGAAGTGCGGCGCCTTGGCCTGCGCTCGGAGACGGAAGCTTCGGTGCGCTCGTCATTCAAGGACGGCACGGGCATGATCGTCGTGCGAGAAGTGGTGCCGAACGGACCGGCGGCCGGAAAGCTTCGCGTGGGCGACGTGATCGTGCGCGTGGCCGGTGTGCCGGTGAATGCGTTCTTGCCTATCGAAGCGACGTTGGATGAAAACGTCGGTGAAAGCGTGACCTTCGAACTTGAGCGCGGTGGCGTGTCTATGCGCGTGGAGATCCCGATCGAGGATCTGCATAAAATTACGCCGGCAACGTATCTTGAATACGCCGGTGGGGTGTTAAATCCGCTTTCCTACCATCAGGCGCGGAACGCCTCGGTGCCTGTAGGCGGCGTCTTCGTGGCGAGTTCTGGGTACGCGCTCGGGCGAGCAGGCGTGCCGCGGCGTGCGGTGATCACGGAGCTTGCCGGTGAGCCGACTCCGACGCTGGAGCGTTTTGAGGCGGTACTTGCTTCGAAGGCACATGATGCGCGGCTTCCCGTTCGTTTCTTTTTGTTAAGCCAGCCGAAGGCGGAGAACGTCGCGGTCTTGCGCAACGATCGACGCTGGTTCTCGATGCGCCGCTGCGAGCGGGACGACTCGACCGGGCGTTGGCCCTGCCAAGAGTCGCCTGAGCCGCCGCCGACGGAGATGGCGAAGAAGGGCGAGACTCGATTCGACGCGGAGGGCGCATGGGCCGTCCGCCGGATTGCTCCCTCGCTCGTGATGGTGCGGACTTCTGTGCCGTATCGCCTCGATGGTGTGCATGGTGAGCAGTTCCACGGGACGGGACTGGTGGTCGATAAAGAGCGCGGGCTGGTGGTCGTGGACCGGGAGACGGTGCCGATTGCGCTGGCCGATATCACGCTCACGTTCGCGGGTTCGCTCGAAGTGCCAGGCCAGTTGGTCTATCTGCATCCGGAACGGAACCTCGCTGTCGTGCGATACGATCCGGAGCTGATTGGGGATACGCCCGTGCGTGCGGCGACGATTACCAGCCCGGATCTTGAGGTCGGCGATGATGTTTGGATGGTGGGGCTGACGTCGACCGAGCGCATTGTTTCGCGCCGGACGCGGGTCGCGCGGCGTGAGCCTATGCATATGCCGCTGACGCATCCTCCGCGCTTTCGTGAAATGAACCTCGAGGTGGCGACGCTTGAAGACGCAGCGCAGAGCGTAGGCGGCGTGCTGACCGATCGGTTGGGACGCGTGACTGCGTTCTGGGCTTCCTTTAGCACCGGGAGCGGGGCGTCTGCGGAAGGCTTCTTTGGTGCGATCTCGGGGCATCATTTGCTGCGCATGATCGAGCCTTTGCGGGCAGGGACCGACGTCGCTTGGCATTCGCTTGGGATCGAACTTGATCCTCTGACTTTGGCGGACGGTCGTGACCGCGGACTTTCGGATCGGCAGGCGCGCCGACTGGAGCGACATGATCCGGAAGGCCGGCGTGTACTCTCTGTGCTGCGTCGGACGGTGGGCATGCCGGGAGAGAGCCTATTTAGGGAGGGCGATCTGATTCTTTCGATTGACGGCGATCCTGTCACGCGGCCTCTGGATCTTCAGCGTGTGACCTTGGGCGGACGTTTCGTTGTTGAAGTGTTGCGCGACGGGGAAGCGCGGAAGATCGAAGTCGAGCCTGTGCGCATGTCGGGAGAGGGGACGAAGCGCGCTGTATTGTGGTCGGGCGCTCTGCTTCAGGCGCCGCATCCTGCGCTGGCCTCGCAGTATTCGATTCCGCCGGGTGGCGTGTACGTCTCGCGTCATTGGTACGGCTCGCCGGCGACGCGCTACGGCATCGCGGCCACAAGCCGGATCGTGGCGGTCGATGGACAGCCCGTGACGGATCTCGATACGTTCCTCGAAGCGGTGCAGAACAAGGGCGACCGCGACGCTGTGCGCCTTGAAACCCTTGATCTGGACGGGAAGCCCGACGTGATCACGCTGAAACTCGATCTGGAGTATTGGCCGACCTACGAACTCCGCCGCAACGGCGGTGCGTGGGAGCGCGTTTCGCATCGCGGAGGGGAGGGCGACGCCGAGCCCGCGCGCGTCGTGCACCGTTTGCCTGCGAACGCGAGGGAAACTCGGCTGGGTCACATCTCGGGCGTCTCAGGCCTGTCAGATCTGTCTGACCTACCAGGGGTACAGCAATGAGAGCGTGGGATATCGCATCTGCATCGATGACGACGGTACTTCGGGGTGGTCTCGGGCTGCGTGTGGGGCAGGTCGGTCCGCGACCGGCGGAGCCGTTGCAGCTCTACGAGTTTGAGGGCTGCCCCTTTTGTCGGAAGGTGCGCGAGGCGCTGACGATGCTCGACCTTGAAGCCGAAATTCATCCCTGTCCGAAAGCCGGCGAGCGCTATCGAAGCGTACTCATGGAGCTCGCCGGCAAGGCGCAATTCCCCTACCTCGTGGATCCGAATACGGGCAC
>JBDNFB010000091.1:0-24906 GCA_041690055.1 Myxococcota bacterium
CGTGCTTTGAACTTCTCTGAATGCACCATCTTCAATCTAACCTCACAACCCCCTGCGCGGGGCGATCACCATCCCCCCGGACCTCTTCGAGGTCCGGGGGGATGGATCAACTAGAGGCGACAACTACCCTGGCACAGGGGGCTCACTACAAGCGACAGAACGGCGATCCCGCCACCTGCAAGAATCGAATAGGTCAGACCGTCAAGAACAAACTCGCGTCCCCAGAAAGCACCGAGCACCGCTGCGGCCTTAACATCACCGGCACCGAACATTCCAAATGAGTGACCAAACAAGATGCAACCGAATCCCGTCAGCGCCCCTAATAGCCGATCGATTAGGGTGGGCCCAACGATTAGGTTGAGCGCGGCCAGAGCAAACACCAGAACGAACGTGGAGCAGTTCAGCCAATTTGGGATTAGCCGCCACCTAAGGTCCCAGTAGCATGCAATAGCCAGATAAGTGGGCAGGATTGCGGACTGAACCAATAGCCATTTTCGGTCCGGAAAAGCGCCCTGGTCGAGAACTAGCAGTTCCGCGTGCAAAGCCACTGAAGCGATCAGGCCACTCCAAAGAAAGGCGCTCCACGAAGATGAGCTTTCCAGATTCACCGACATAGGGGAATGGCCGCCTTCGCATTCGGCAGATTTAGTCGCCGCTTCTTGCATGCGTAATCAGTTCCCGCTCTGTCCAGCTACTTCTGAAGTCGTATCTCCAATGATTCTGCTGGTGCCTTTGGCGAGTGATGCTTGTCCAGCGATCACGACAGGGACGAAAGATTGAGCCGTAAACTCAGATCGTCCTTGGGTGCTGTCATTCTTCAATTCTCGACAGGATTCGTCGTGTGACATTGACTACTCCGATTAGGTTCTTGCTTACGGTCATCGTCTGCGATTAAGGGCGCCTCGTATGCCGGGTGAGAAAACGGTCTCTCCCCGTGGCGCGGGCGTCAGTGTCTCTGATCAGGTGTTCCGGGAGATACATGGAAGCGACGCGCACCCTCAAAAGGCTCATTCGCGCGACGCTTCCAGTATCAACGATAATCGTACGGACTTACGTTGTAGCCTCCCTGCCAACGGGCCAGTTCATGGACGGGGATAGAGGGACTACGCAGAAAGACCTTCAGTCCGATTAGAGTTGGCCGGAGGCCGTATCGAAAGCGGCGGCGACAGCAGCCGCGAGAGTGTCCGCTCCGACGACTACGACGGCCAGGATCGATGCAGCAAGAAGCGCGTATTCGACGGTCTCAAGACCACTTTCATCTTTCATGAACTGTTTAATGGACTTCATTGTTTGATCTCCTGCTCTGCAATGCATCGCATGCGTACGAGCTGTGTGGGGTAGCGCTAGATCTGGTTGTTTAGGCCTAGCCATATCACTGAGAGCAAGCTGTGTGCCAAAAGTGAAATCACTGGCATGCGCATCTACGTGAAGCCTCGGGGCCCCTGGTGCCCGCTCAACTGGTCGCTGCGTCGCCATGCTGAGTCTGACGCCGCAACGATCAACGTGTGTGTTGCAGGATGCGACCACTTCTAGAGCCGCGGTGGTCGAAAGCCCCGAACTCCGGTGATTAGCCGTTGCCGCCTCGCCGAAGTGGCACGGGCGAGGAAGGCGCGGTTCGCGCAACACAAATAACAGGTAGTTGCGCAAGCAACTAGAGCCCGTCTCTACGCATTACTCGCCAGCCCCTCGATACGCCGACTGCGTACCTGGAAGTGCTGCTTGGTTGCTTTCCGACCCCGCAGAGATCTTCCTGCCGACTAGATCCCCGATCATGGCCACAGATGCTTAGTAGTGGCGCCACGCCTAAACGCGAAGATGACGCCGTCGTCTACTGCCAAGTAGCCGGGCTCAATCCATTACATGCATAAAAACGACGCTATCCCCACACTGCCCACACGAGATATTCAGTGGAGTGGCGGTCCAGGGGCCGCCCGAGCTCCTTCCAACGACCTCATACTGGGTGGAGGAAGCAAGGTCAGACGCGTTGACACAGATCACAACGAGGCATCGGTCGGGGGGCGGGGGGCAGGAATCCGCCGCGTGATGAAGCCTCCCCAGTCATACCCAGCAAAGACCGCTCGTTCGATTTCGGGCAGATCGAGCAGGTGCACCATGGGGTCCGTCAGATGTTCCAGGTCGTAGTCCATGGTTTTGGATGGGATAGCACTCGTGCCTTGACCCCTTTGATCAGCCACGATCGCTCGGAAGGTATCGTCTGCGACAACCCGGACTGGATGCTTGCATGGGTACGCGAGCTCCGAAAGACCTTGGCCAATCAGGCGGGCACGCCCGATCCGGCTTCATGGACCGGGGGCGTGATCTCGGGCTGCCCGTAAGGTGACGAGTGGCCCCACCGAGGCTTAGTTGTCAGATCATCGAGTATCGGCGGTGGCGAAAATGCATCTTCACATTTGTATTCCGATCTTGAGACGACGAAGCTCATGGCCCATGTACCAAAGATGAAGATCGCACGAGCACTCAGAGCGCGCGGGTACGGTGACGCGCTTAACTGAAATTGACATCTCTTGAGGAGAAGCGGCAATCTCGGCGGAAGATGAGTCGACGCGTTCTCGCTCGCACTACGAAGCGATTCGTGGGCGCTCCTGCTGCGTGAGGGACGGTTTAACGCCTCCCACTAGGCCAATGCGGGCAAGGGCCGCGGCCAGCGATGGATGGATGGGCCTTCGAACTCGATCTGCGAAGAACCGGCGGACTCGGACTAACTCGGTCGCGGCAAGGGACCGCGATGCCATTGCTTCTCGACCTTGCGATGGATGATCCGCCAGTCCGCGAGTGTCTCGACTCGAATGACTGTGTCGCAGTAGCGGACGCCCATCACGAGGTCGGCGTGCGGGCTGCCGTCGGCTTCGATGTGATAGGCGACGGCGTATGTCTCTACCCGCGCGGTGTCCGGCGTTTCGTCGATCTCGTGCTCGACATATTGATTGCCCATGAAGTGCAGTGTCGCCTCATATTGTTTGACGCCCGGTTCGAGGCCTTCAAGGTAGGGCTCGATCGCGGAGGTCTTCATGGTGCCCTCGACCTGGCATTTGGGGTGGAAGACCGAGGCGACTTTCTCCCAGTCGTCGGTGTCGATGCCGTGGGCGTAGCGAAGCGGCAAATCGCGAATGAGTTCGCGATCGCGAATCCAGCCCAGAGTCTGCGCGTCGCTTGGCGCTGTCCGCCATTTCCTGGCGCCGGGAAAATTGCTCGCGAGGTTGGGGGCGTCACTCATTTCGGGACTCCTGTCGTTGTGTTCCCCGCTCATTGTGAACAAGGGCATAGTTTAGAAGCCTCTCATGGGCCCCTCGGTCGAGATAGACGTGCCTTTTGACGCGACGTGGCGTCAGGGTCGTCGTCGCCCATAGGTCGAGCGCAGAGTTTTACCTCAACGTCCGGAAATGGTCCCGGATATCTTGGATGACCGCCTGCGGGTTCTCCGCGGGGGCGAAATGGCCGCCCTCTTTGTGAACTCGAAGCTGGCGAAGGTCGTAGTAGTCCCGAGTCCAGTCGGTCGAGCCCGGCCCCATATCGTGCTCGAAAAACGAGAGTGCGGTGGGCGTCGGGATCTGCGGCATGCCTTCCCTTGCTTGCGTCCATTTTTCATTGGCCGCTTCCGCATAGAAGCGGACCGACGTGACGAATGAATCCGTGAGCCAATAGAGACTCATCGTCGTCAAGAGATGTTCACGGGTAAATCGCCGCTCGACGTCGCCGCGTGAGTCGCCCCAGGTGAATCGCTTCTCGAGCATCCAGGCCAGCAGCCCTATGGGCGAATCGTGGAGTCCGTAACTCAAGGTCTGCGGGTGGAGAACATGGGTCGCGATATGCGAGGCGAATCGTTTCTGATAGTCGACCTGCTCGGGCAGCCGAGCGGGATCGTTGCCATCGCCTCCGCCCACGGAAACGATCGACCAGGGACGGTCGCCGTTGAACGCGGGAACCATGAAGGCATTCGTGAGATGAATGCCGATCAGGCTCTCGGGGTATTGGTGGCCGAGCTGAGTCGTGACGAGTGCTCCCCAATCGCCACCCTGAGCGCCGAAGCGCTCATATCCGAGATTCTCTTTCATTAGGCGAAGCCAGAGGTCAGCGGTTCGGAGGGGGCCGATTCCCGTACGCGCGAGGGGCGTCGAAAAGATGAACCCGGGTAGGGACGGGACGATGACATCGAAACTGTCCGCCGGGTCGCCACCGTGTGCAGCGGGGTCGACGAGGGCCGGGATCACGTCCTTCAAATCCCAGAATGTCCAGGGCCAGCCGTGCGTCAGTACGAGCGGAATCGGATTAGGGCCTCGTCCACGCTCATGGATGAAATGAATCGGTAAGCCGTCGACTTCGGTCCGGTAATGCTCGAAAGCATTCATTTTTGCTTCTTGGGCGCGCCAATCGAAATCGTGGCGCCAGGTCTGGGCAAAACCTTTCAGGAGATCGAGCGGGACGCCGTATTGCCAGTCGGCATTGTCGAAATCATGCGGCCAATTCATCTGGTCGATTCGACGATGCAGATCGTCGAGTTTGGATTGCGGAATCTCGATCTGAAACTTCTCGGGTTTCATACTTTCTCCCGGAGGCGGTTCGTCCTCCTAATACTGTCTACTCCAATCCAACCCGCCCAAGCCCTTCCAGGGGGCTAGTCGAGCGAGAAGGCGATCAAGGCATTGCCGGGACGCAGCGCCTGACCGTACCCCGAACTCACGAAGAGCCGGCCATTGGCGAACATCGGGCCGGCTGTGCCGGCGATGCCGCCGCCCCGGGTCGTGGTTCCGCGAAGGGTTGTGAAGTCCCGGGCCGTATCGAAGCTCCAAAGCCGTTCGCCCGAACTCCGGTCAAGCGCGAAGAGCACGCCGTCGAGGCCGGCCGCGAAAACGATCTCGTTCATTGCAAGCGGCGGCGCCGTCACGGCTCCGTCGCAATCTGCGTCCCCGGCACATAACGCCTCGCCGTCCGCCTGCCACAAAATCGATCCGTCCCGCGCCGAAACGGCGACGAGCCCGGGCTGCACGCGGGGCTCGTTTGCGTCCCCTTCCGCTTGATGTGTGCTCGAGACGTAGAGCACCTCGTCCTGCAGAGCCATGCCGTAGCGGATGCCCGCCTCGGCCCCACCGATCGCGACGCGCACTTTCCAAGCTAGCGCGCCGGTCTCAGGGGCGAGCGCATGCAGCCAGCCCGATTTCTGTCCAGCGAAGAGCCGCTTGCGGCCGTCGATCTTGCCGAGGATCGTCGTCGCGCCGAAATCCGTGTCGGGTCCCTCGGGATCCGGGCAACTGACTCCTACGCCATAGATACACGCCGCGTTCCACGCGTCGCCCTCGACCGATTGATAGGTCCAGGCCACCTTACCCGTGTCGATCTGGAGCGCCAGGACAGAGTCGCTCATGGCCGTGGCGGGGACGCTGTGGTTATTGCCAGAACCGACGAAGAGCAGACGGCGGTCGATATCCAGGGTCGGGGTGTTCCAGACACTCGCGCCGGAGGGACCCCAGACGGTGGTCCCGATCTTGGTGCGGCCGGTGATCTGCGCCGGCTCCGTGACGGTGCGGGTCGTCCAGAGGATTTCGCCGTTCGTGGCATCGACGGCCACGACCGCGCCCGAGTGCGTGCAGCAGCTTTGGCTCGGGTCCATCGCATTAATGTCGTCGTTCGAAGAGATCGGCACGAATAACATTCCCTCGAAGGAGGTGATGGAGCCGGTGATGGCTGCGTTCGCATGTGCGTCGACATTTTGCTTCCAGAGCAGGGCGCCGGTCGTGGCATCGAGTGCATAGAGATTGGCCGCACGGTCCGCGAAGATCGCGCGCGCGACGGCAGGGGCAGGGGCGGAGGCAGGGGGAGGGGCAGAGGCAAAGACAAGGTCGATTGTGACGGCTGAGCGCACTTCCGTAGCCGCTTTGAAATGCCAACGGGTGCAGCCGGTGGCTTGATCGAGGGCATAGACTGACCCGTTATGACTGCCCACGAAGAGCGCGCCGCCCGCGGCCGTGGGTTGCGACCGGAGCTGCGAGGCCTCCGGAAAGGCGATGACCCAATCGACCGAGAGCCGATCAATCTCGCTCCGGGGGAAGCCCTCGGGCGCGGGAATCGATCGATGGTTAAGGGGGCTGCGGCCCCAGCTTGGATAGGCGAGATCGTCCCAATCGAAGCGGCTGTGTTCCTCGTTACAGCTCGGTGAGACGCGAAAGTCGCGTTGGCCGCGGCCGAATCGAAGGCGACGCCGGTAAAGAACTCGGCAACGGCCCTTCGGCTGGCCGTGTCGAGCGACGCCCCCATGCGGCGCATATTGCCCTCTGTGATCGCATCGTAAACGAAGCCGGGGGGCCGACCTCGATTCTGCTCGAACATGGATGAGAGAATGGGGAGCGTGTGGCAGACGGCGCAGTTCTCTGCGAAGACGGCTGCTCCAGAGGGCGTGGTTCCGGAGGGCAGAGTCTCCGCCGGCTGGAGCTTCTCCGCGCAACCGAAGAAAACAACTAGCAATAGAATTGAAGAGAGCGCCCGACGCGTCTGCTTTCCGCGGGTGACCTCAGCTGAGAAACCGCCGCCTGCGGCGTCAGCGCTCTGTGGATGGCTCGTGTCTGTACTCGCGCGAAACATCTTCTCTCCGGTTCTGTTCTCGTCCGAGTGCGCTCGAACGGATCGTGCGATTTACCGTCGCCGGGGGCGTCGTCCGCATACCGAAGCCCGCCTCGCCGTTACTCTAGTCCCGCTTGACGACGATCGAAGTAGTCTCGCCACGCCGTGATCTTCCCGACCCCGTTGACTTCGAAGATCGCCATCGCCGGGAGATCGATCTTTCCGCTCGCGGTTTCGAAGTGGACAATGCGTTCGACGCAGACAATCGTGCCGTCCGAGACCAGATGAAGGATCTCGAACTCGACCTTCACCTCGGGTCCGAAGAACACGTCGAGGGTTCCGCGGATCTCGTCCTCGCCGTCGAAGCGACCGACGGGGATTTTCTCGTAGACGGCATTCGGCGTAAAATACGCGAGCAACTCGTCGATATCGGTTCGCGAAAATGCTTTGCACAGAGATCGGACGACGGCTTCCGCATCCATTGAGTTCATGCTCCCAGTTAGTCGTGACAGGTGGTGGTGCTGGTGGTCGTGATAATTGGCCGTGACAGTGGGTCGTGATTGGATCCACGGCGGAGTCCCGATGGTCGCAGAGGCGCGATCGGCCGGCGAGCCCGATTTAGGGATCGTTAGAGATCGAAGCGGATGACGCCGCGCGTGATTCGCCCTTGCTCGAGATCTTCGAGCGCCTGCCCGACCTCATCGAGCCGATAGGTCCGGTCCATCAAGCTGGCGAGATCGAGGCGCCCCGCTAGGAAGAGATCGACGAATTCCGGGATGTGTCGACGGGGTTCGATCGAGCCGCCCATGGTCCCGGTCAGCGTCTTCTGACGCAGCAGCGCGCTCGTGGCAAAGCTCGCCGGAACGGCGCCCGAAGTCATTCCGATGATGACCACGTTTCCGCCCGGGCGGACCGCGTCGAGCGCCTGTTCTAGGGTGCCTGGAGCCCCCACGACGTCGAAGGCGTGATCGGCACCTCGCCCGTTCGTGAGCGCTCGGACGCGCTCTACCACGTCTTCTCGGCTCGCGTCGATCGTCTCGGTGGCGAGCCCGAGCGCCCGCGCCTTTTCGAGCTTTGAAGCCACGATGTCGACCGCTATCAGCTTCCCCGCACCCCGCAGCCGAGCGCCCATCAAGGCCGAGAGGCCCACGCCGCCCGTCCCGATCACGACGACGTTCGCGCCCGGCTCGACCGGATTGCGGACCATCGACGCACCGAGCCCCGTGGACACCCCGCAAGCGAGCCCCGCCAGCTTGTCGAGCGGCGCGTCGCCCCGCACGCGCACGGCGGCGCGCTCCGGCACGATCGCCTTCTCGGCAAAGGAGGCCTGGAACGAGAGGCTGTGGATCGCCTCTGCGCCGCCGCCGCGCGAGAGTCGGGTCGTCCCGTCGAGCATCTTGCCAGTATAGAACGTGACGTTCTCGCAAAGAGAGGAGGCCGCGCGCAGACATTGGAAGCACTCACCGCAGCCCGCGATGATCGAACAGACGATCGCGTCGCCCGGACCAAATCGCGTGACGCCGGGGCCGATGGACTCCACGATGCCCACGCCTTCATGGCCTAGCACGATCGGCCACGGGACGGGTAAATGTCCCTGGAAGATCGAGAGGTCCGTGCGGCAGACGCCGGTCGCAACCATACGGAGCTTGATCTCGCCTTCACGCGGCTCAGGTTCGTCTAGCTTCTCGATCCCGATCTGTCGAACTTCGCGGCAGACAGCAGCTTTCATTGGGCCTAACTCCTTAGTCGTTGAGTGTCTAGCGCCGCGCGAATTTCGTCGTGCCGCGTCTCATCGATTTTGTACCGCAGGTAGAACACGATCGATACCAAAGCGGGCAGTATCGTCAGCGGCCCCGCCAGGATCCCGAACTGTGTCACGATCTCGGGCGCGATCTCGCCCGGCCGGGCACCAGTCGGGAAGGCGATGAAATCCATACCGATGCCGGCGAGCAGGTGACCGAGTCCGGTCGTCAGCTTGCCGAAGAAGGATCGCGCCGCGAAGAACACGCCCTCTTGACGCCGACCGGTGAGCAGCTCGTGCTCGTCCGTCACGTCGGCGAGGGTCGAGGCGATGCTGATCACCATGATCGCGCTCATGCAGTACGAGAAACCCTTAAGCGTGCACAGGATCGGGAAGACGAGCCCGCTGCCGTTCTCGGGAAAGAGTCCGAAGAGCCTCAGGATGACGGGCGTACCGACCGCCGTCGACATGCCCAGGATCCCCGCGATGAGCGCGTTGCGTTTGCTCCAGCGCGTATGGATCCACGGAGTCAGCACACTCGCCGCAACCAAGCCGAACGGCGCCCCGATCACCATGTAGCGGATCTGCTCTTCTGGAAGCTCCCAGAAGAAGAGCATCAGGTGCGAGCCCAGGGTCTCGTGCAGACCAAGCGTCGCAGAGAGAAAGAAGATCCCGAGCACAAGCGTCCGGTAATTATCGTTGCGCAGAGACTGCGCGATCTCGCGTCCGAGCTCGGCGAAGCTGAAGGCGGGTAAGTCATTGGGTGGGACCGAGAGCTTCGGGATCTGGTCGCGCGTGAAGAAGGCCGAGGCGTAGACGACGAGGACGGAGAATAGTCCGATCACGGCCGCCATGACGGCGTATCCCTGCCTATTATGCGTGCCGCCTTCGAGGCCACCGAAGTAGGTCCAGCCGAGATATGAGACGCCGAAGGTGCCGACCAGGCCGAAGATCGTGTTGTAGCTCATCAGCACGGATCGCTCGCGATAGCCCGAGGTCATCTCCGCCCCTAACGCGAGATGCGGCACTTGATAGAGCGTCTGCGCCGTGCGCAGCAGCACGGTGAAGACCGTGAACCAGAGGAAGAGCGGGAAGCCCTCCATGTCTGCTGGAGGTGAGTAGATCCCGAAGAAAAAGAGGGCCATCGGGATCGGTGCCGCGTACAGGAAGGGATGCCGGCGCCCTAGTCGCGAGCGCCAGCGATCAGAGATCGACCCCACGAGCGGATCCGAGATCGCGTCGAACACAAGCGCGATCGTCACAGCTAGCCCACATAGCGTTCCCGACAGTCCGAGGACGTTGTTGTAGTAGAGGAAGTTGAACGTGTTAAACGCCATCGTGATCGACGATTCGGCGGTCGCGCCGATGCCGTAGGCAAAGCGGCTTCGAAACGGAAGCGGGGCGTCCGACATCAGTCGGAACTCCGTCGAAGGTCAATCGGCATTTGCCGGTCGAGAAAGGGCGGGTGGGGAAGGGCGGGTCGATCACAGGGGCGCATGCTGGCGGTCACGATCGTCACGAGAGTCACGATCATCACGATAGGACGGCCTGCAGCCGCTGCCACTACGTGCGGTGCGCGGAGGACTCTGCGCGTTCAGGACCAGTAGCGGTTGCAGGTTTCGTAGACACGCTCCGCAAAGGCGAGGAGTTCCATCCGCCTCGTCTGCTCGGAGAGGATTTCGCAGCTGACTATGCCGTCGAAGCCCTTCGCGCGAATGACATCGCAGAAGCGATCGAGTTCGAAGCAGCCCTCACCCGGCATCACGCGCCGACCGACGGTTTCGGCAACGAGATCGTCGCTCTCAAGCGGAGGATGATCGTCGAATTGAACGTACGCAATTTCTTCGAGCGGGAGCGCTTCGAGTTCCGGCCAGGTGTCCCGACTATGGAAGAAATGCCAGGTGTCGACGAGTAGGCCCACGCGTGCGTCGGCCACGCGATCGATCATGGATCGCGTGGCAGCCATACTGTCGATTTCCGGTAGCCAAGGCAGATACTCGATCGCGAGCCCGGCCCCGATTTCCCCAAAGCGTTCTGCAGCCCTTCGCGTCTCGGCAATGACCGCATCGTCCACTTTCGACTCGACGTTGACCTGCACGAATGTCGGCCGGAGCACACGGGCCACCGAGAGCATGGCTTCGACATCTCGTCGGATCCGATTGACATCCTGGCCGATCATCAGCGTAGGCAGCTCGAAGGTGCGCAGCCCCGCGGCCTCGATTTGTGCGGCGAGATCCTCGATTCGACCGCCTTCTTTGCAAAAGCGATGGATTGAGAAGAAATCTGGGCCGATCCATTTGAAGCCGGCCGCGCGAGCCGCTTCGATTTGCCCTGGTAGATCTGGGTCTTCCTCACCCAGCAGGAAAGCCGACCGATTCATGCAATTGAAACAAAGTTCGACCATGGTCCATCTCCCCGAAATCGTGCAGGCTGGCCGCCCTACAACACAACCACGAGCCAGCGTATTCGCGCCACTCGCGGCGAATCAGCTCGGAATCACGTAATCCTCGGGCAGTCCGGTCAGGATCGTCTGGTCACAGACTCGATTCTGGATGCGCCAGCCATCCTTTGTCCGCACCAGCTCATCGTGATACGAGCCGCCGTTCGTCGTCATGATCTGGCGTCCATCCGGCTCGACTCGTCCCATCGGTGCTAGAAAATAACAACTCGAGTGCGCCGTGTCGCCGTCGATCCGAATCTCAAAATTTCCGATCACGTGCAGGTTGAGCGGCCAGGGTTCCAGCGCGCGCGCCAGCCAGTCTAGGGTCTCTCGGTAGGCCCCCGCCTGGCCGCCGCTCGACGCGTAGTCGAGCAGGGCATCCGGTGCAAAAATCTCGTCCATCTGCTTCCAGTCGCGCTGGTCCACCATCTTCGTGTACTGCGTCAGGATCGACTGGATCTTGTTCTGGTCGATCAGATCTTGCAAAGCTTTGTCCATCGAAAAGATTCTCCTATCATGAGGCAATAGTGTTAGGCAATCGCGTGTATATTCGGATGCCGGAGCCGGGAATTCAGACGCCGTCGAGCCTTACTTGGAGTTCGATTTGCTGCCCCGCGAAGAGCAGCCCGATCGAAACCAAGTCGGTATACACGAAGGCCTGTACGACCCTTTCGTCGAGCGATCCCGGGCCGCCCGGCTCGTAGACCTGCGAGAGCGTCACCCGACCTTTGAGTTCGGGCGTTGCCTCGAGTCTTGCGAGCGCCGTCTGAATCTCTTGTTTGGATGGATAGCCCACGCCGAAATGCGTCATCGCTTGTGGAACCTTCGCGAAGGCATCGCGCAGGTCCTGATGCAGCGCCGCCAGGGACTCGTCCTCCGCGAAGCGTTCCTTGAGAGCGCTTTCGAAGCGCCACTGTGCGGGCGGCGCTTCCGAGGCGTAGAGCACATTGTCGATCACGTCGTCGTCGTCCGGATCGAGGTAGACGATCAAGAACGGAGCAGCGGCGGGGCCGAGATTCTCGGGGATCGGGTCGGTCTGTGGATCGAGCACCCGAAACCCCAAAGCCTCCAAGAACATTCGAGCGAGTGCCCGCTCGCCGGGTGCGTAGAACAGTTCGAGATGATTGAGCATCCGGGCCCCGGGGCGGTTGAGCGGTCGCTTCGACATGCGTCTCCCTGCTTTCTCTCTCGCGTTGCGCGGCGCCGCTCAACGCACAGAGCGTCATTGCGATCCCAATCTCGATTCTTTCGAGCCGGACCTATTCGGGCGCCAGCAGCGGGCCTGGGTCCCCAGGGTCGGGCGCGCCATCCGGCAGCCTGCCGTCGATATCTGTGAAGCCGTACTCGTCAGCGAGCTGGCGCGTTGTGATCGCCCGCCCGCTCTTCGACATCCGGTTTGGATCGAGGGCCAGCGCCGCGATGCCTCGCCCCGTGAAGCGAGGACTCTCGGCGCCGTCCAGGTCGAGGTTCCATTCCTCGGCGTCCAGTGCCAGCAGGCGTTCGGTCGTCACGAAGGACGGCCAGACGGAGACCGTCGCGACCCCGTGCGGCTGGAGCTGATGACCGCAGTCCCGTGTGGTGCGGTCGAGAGCAGCCTTGGCGGCGCCGTATGCTGCGTGCAGTGTGAAGTAGCGCGCCCCGTGCGAACTCACGCTCGCGATCAGCCCCTTGCCCTGCTCGATCATGATCGGCGCGGCCATCCAGGTTCCGACATAGGCGGACCGCGCGCCGACTTGATGCATGTCATCCCAGCAGTCGAGCTGGGTTTCCCAGAACGGCGCGTTAGGGTCGATATCGTCGGGGATCAGGAAGGCATTATTCACCATCACGTCAAGGCGACTGCGATCACTCAGCACCCGATCAAAGACGGCCCGAACCTGCTCGTCGTCGCGATGGTCGCAGACGATTCCCTCTATGTGTCCGCCGAGCGCCTCCGCCTCCGCGATCGTCGACTCGAGACTTCCGGGCCAGCGACTGTCGCCTTCGCGCACGGTGCGTCCGGTAATATAGACGTGGGCGCCTTGCGCCGACAGTTCGACCGCAACGCCGCGGCCGACACCGCGCGTTGCCCCAGTCACGATCGCAGTGCAGTCTTTCAGAGGTTTTTCAATCATTGCCATAGCACTCGACGCTAGCGCCACGCAGGGGGGTCAACAACGGCTGATGCTGCTCCCTTAACCGCGCACGGCGCATCTGTCTGTCAGTCTGCAGCGATGCCCGGGTCGCGGTGCCCGGCCATGCGACCTCCGTCCGCGACGAATTCGGATCCAGTCGAGTACGAACTTTCGTCGGAAGCCAGAAAGAGGACGAGTCGCGCGATTTCCTCAGGCTGCCCGACGCGCGGGATCGGCTGTGCTGCGTAGGTCGTCGACTGATCGACGGCCGCGAACTCGGGTCCATTGATCATCGGCGTGTCGACCGCGCCCGGGTGTACCGAGTTGACGCGGATGCCATGGACTCCGAGTTCGAGGGCCGCGGCTTTAGTCATTCCGCGCACGGCCCATTTGCTTGCGACGTAGCCCATCACGCCTTCGACGCCTTCCAGCCCGGCGTTGGAGGAGATGTTGACGATCGACCCGCCACCCGATTCGCGCATCGCCGAAACCACGGCACGCATACCGAGAAAAGTCCCGACCTGATTCACCTGAACCACCGCCATATACTCCTCGAGCGGCATGTTCTCGAGCAAGCCCGTCCGCACGATGCCGGCATTATTCACGAGCACATCGAGGCGTCCGAATTCTTCCGTGGCCACACGTACCGCTTCCGCCCAGCTCGCCTCACTGGTCACGTCGAGGGGCACTGCTCGCGCGGCGTCTCCGAGTTCTTTCACCAGCGCGACGCACTCAGGTTCGAGCACGTCGCCCAAGACCACCCGAGCCCCTTCGGCCACGAAGAGCCGCGCCTCGGCGGCTCCCTGCCCACGCGCCCCGCCACTAATGAGTGCCACCTTCCCGTCGAGTCTCTGCATGAGGTTGATGTTGGCATATCCGCGGGCGGCTCGTCCATGGCCTTCCTTGGCATGGGGTGCCGATTGCCAGCGGACACCGCTTTGTTGGGGCAAATCTCTCCTGCGCCGATTGGTGCGAATTTTTCTTTCAGCGCGACATCCGCCCAACGGACCTAGCGCTCAGCTGCGCGGCGTTCGCTACTTGCGTGTGTGGCAGACCGCTTCAACGTCGTTCCCGTCAGGGTCGAACACAAATGCAGCGTAGTAGTGCTCATGGTAGATCGGGCGAAGACCGGGCTCGCCATTGTCTCGGCCCCCGGCCGCGAGCGCAGCGTCGTAGAAGGCCGTGACGCTCGCTCGAGTGGTCGCTTCAAAGGCTGTGTGTCGAGGCGTCACGTCTTGCTTCGTCTCAATTACCCAGAATGTGGACATGCCCGGAGGCCCAAAAGCGCACGCTCGACGCGTGGGAAAGTCGGCGTCCCAAGTCGCGACCATTTCCTGCTGGATGGTGAATCCTAGGGGCGCCAGAGCCGCGCGATAGAACGATTGAGTGGCGTCGAAGTTCTTCGCATAGGTACTCACATGGTCAATCATTTGATCCGCCTCTGGGTTGGGGGCTCCGCCCAACGGATACGGGCTTCAGCTGCAACAGACAGCGCTGACGGTCAGCGCTTTGCCAAAGAAGCCTCGCCGCCAGATTTCTACTGGACTTAGGAACGCCCAGCCATCTGCTGTCGGCTGCACGCGATTGTTAGTCTGCATCCGACGCGAGTTGCACCGCAAGCAGCGTGGCGTAGTGATCGAATCCAAGATGCCGCGCAAGAGAAACGGCCGGAGCATTGGACATGAGCGTCTGATACAAGATGAGTTGATCGGCCGAGAGGGCATTTTCCACAAGGGCGCTCACTAGCCGCAAGGCATGCCCGCGGCCTCGGTGTTCCGGGTGTGTGATGACGCAGGGGTCGACTGCATTGCCAGGGCGTGATCGGAGCTGACCGAGAGCAACGACTCGGGCTCCCTGGAAAGACGCGAAGACATCCGGCCGGACAGGGTTGATTCCGCTGTGCTCCCACTCTTCATGGGAACATGAGGCCTGGAGGGCCCGAGTACATTCCGCTTCGGACTCCGCAAGGCGCCGCACGCCGTTGGGAGCAGCCGGGCGGAAATCTTCTGCGGACAGCCAACCCTGAAAAGATGGACCGACGATCTCACCGGCGGCGGGACCCAGCCCCCGGCTTGCCGTGGCCGGGGAGAGAAGCTCTTCCGGCGGAGTCGCGCCGCAGATCTCCGAAAGCCGACCAACCCATTCGGCTGGAGCCGAAACCACTGCGGAATCTCCGCGAACGAAGAACCAAAACCCACGATAGCCAGCGAGCTCAGCATGAGGAGTCACTACGACGCCGGGAGTGTGCAGGGCCGAGCGGGGCACGCCTAGAAACCGCGACCAGTGCGCGTTGATCAGATCTGATGCGCCCGTCTCTCACCTCCTGACGCCGGCTAACTGCCTATAGGCTGCAATCCTCCGATCTCGAAGGCAGCAGCTTATGCTGCATAGTAGCAGCACCGCTGGGGCGTAAGATGTCGAATAATCCCTTCAGGGTCCAGCCGTTGAGGGGCCGTTTCTGCTCGAAGCACGCGCTGCTATGCAGCAGATGCTGCAGCCTAATAGTCCGTGCTGTTTGCGCCGTGTGGCGGTACGAAATCCGCTGTCCTGCGCTTTGGGACGCCTCGCTCCTACTGCTCTGGGTTCATGACGACGGGCATCCGAAACTTTCATGTGTTCCAAAGGTCGGCGTTTTCGATCAGCTCCGTCAATCGTCGGTTGGCTTTGGCTGGTGTAGTTCGATCACATTCCCGTCTGGATCGCGAATAAAGAAAAACACCGCACCGTCGGGAAGCTCTACGGTCTCCGTGATCGGGATACTCACGGTTTCCAGGTGCTCTAGGACTGCGACTCGATCGGTGATCTCCAGTGCGATGTGCGTAAACCCTGTGTGCTTCTCGGGCACGTCCATCAGGAGATTGTCCTTGGAAGCGCTCTCCGACGCGTTCAGGATGAAATTGAGATTGACGCCGCTTGGGTGCAGCATCACGGCGACGGGCTCGGGGCCAATGGGGCCCTCGATGAACTCGAAGCCGAGCTTTTCGTAGAACCTGCGAGCAGTTTCTAAGTCCCGAACCCGTAGGCCGACATGGTTGATTCCCGTGATTTGCTTCATGGTCGTGTCCTTTCAAAGTGGGCGGCGCGGGGCGGTCGGTCCCCCCCGTCCGCTCAGCCGTGGTAGAAATCCTCGCGAACGACTTCGCCGTTTTTCCAAGTTTGGACAGCCACCTGCTTCTGTAAGACCCGCTCGCCGCCCTTTGGTGTCAGGTCGAACGCCCACTCGATGGTCGCGTGGTCGTCTTCGGCGATCGCGCGACCCACGGTGGCTCCGTGGAACTCGACGCCTCCCACGAACGCCTCCTCATAGGTGCGACAGGCCGCCTTGCCAACGCGCTCATCGACCCCATTCTCACTCATCACGACATCGTCGGCGTAGAAGCGGTCGAAAGTGCCAAGGATGTCGCCCTTCAGGATGCCGTCGATCACGGCCTGTACGTTGTCTCGATTGCTCATTTCGTTTCTCCTTCTACAGTTGAAAAATATGTTAGCTATTTGTTTTTTCGGTTATCACGAGCGCCCGTGCGGCGCCTCGAAGTCGAGTTCAGGTCCCACAGGCACCACGCCCGTCGGGTTGATGGTTCCGTGGCTCTCGTAGTAGTGGCGCTTGATATGGGTGAGATTCACGGTCCCGGCAACGCCGGGCACTTGGTAGAGCTCGCGCAAATAGCCGTGCAGGTTGGGCATGTCGGCGATGCGGCGCAGGTTGCACTTGAAGTGCCCTACGTAGACCGCATCGAAGCGCACGAGCGTTGTGAATAGTCGCCAGTCCGCCTCGGTGGTCTTGTCGCCGACGAGATATCGCTGGGTCCCGAGACGCTCTTCGAGCCGGTCGAGGGCCGAGAAGAGAGCCGCGAATGCCTCCTCGTATGCGTCCTGCGTGGTCGCGAAGCCGCATCGATACACACCATTATTGATGTTCGGGTAGACGAACTCGTTGATCGCGTCGATCTCGGGGCGCAGGGCCTCGGGATAGAAGTCGAGATCCGGCTGCTTCGCGATCGCGTTGAACTCTGTGTTGAACATGCGGAGGATCTCAGCCGATTCGTTGCTGACGATCGTTTCGAGCTTTCGGTCCCACAGCACGGGCACGGTGACCCGGCCCGTGTAGTGGGGGTCGGCTTTCGTGTAGATCTCGTGGAGCTTCTTTGCTCCGTTTACGCTGTCGGAGAGCGCGTCCGGGCTGCTTCCGAATTTCCAACCGTGCTCTCCCATATACGGATCCACGATCGAGATCGAGATCGCGTCTTCGAGCCCCTTCAATTTGCGGAGGATCAGCGTGCGGTGTGCCCACGGGCAAGCGAGCGAAATGTAGAGGTGGTAGCGGCCGGATTCGGGGGCGAAGCGCGTCGAATGGTCGGCTCGCACGAAGTCCCGAAAAGCGCTGTCCTTGCGCTCGAACTTGCCCCCCGTTAATTTTGTGTCGTACCACTCGTTGCTCCAGACACCGTCGATCAACTTTCCCATGTTAGGCTCCTCTGTCTAGATCTGTATCGATCCATTCATTGCTTATTGGCTTCGATTGATTGAACTTGATTCTCTTCGCTGTTTCTCCGCGGGCCTCAGGCCAGGTCGAAGAGCAGGAAGTCGGCAGACGGATCGCCGACTAACTCCAGCGCCGATTCGTTTTCCAGCGCGAGGGCATCACCCGGCTCAAGCGGCGTATCGTTCACGAGGAGCCGGCCGCGCACCGCGTGTACGAATACCCCACGACCCTCTTCGATCGCGTGATGGAGCGGCATGTCAGCGAGGACGCGGCCCCCGTAGACGGCGGCATCCTGGCCGATTTCGAGCGGCCGGCCGGCGCCGGCCGGCGCAACGAGTGTCCGCAGGCCCGCCTTTTCGTCTTCGCCCACAGGAAACAGTCCAATTGCTTCCGCGTGGCTCGGCGCCATGCCGCGGCGAGCCGGCTGTATCCAAATCTGAAGCAGGTGGAGCGCTTCGTCGTTCGAGGCGTTCCACTCCGAGTGGCTGATGCCGCGGCCGGCGGACATGCGCTGGACGTCGCCGGCCCGCAAGATCGCGTGCGAACCCTCGCTGCCCTCGTGCACGAGTGCGCCGCCGAGGACGACGGTCAGGATCTCCATATCTCGGTGGGGATGGCTGCCGAAGCCCATTCCCGGCGCGATCCGGTCTTCGTTCAGCACGCGCAGCGAGCGAAATCCCATGCGGGATGGGTCGTGCCAACCCGCGAATGAGAAGCTGTATCGGGTATCGAGCCATCCCAGGCGTTCCGCGCCGCGATCACTTGCCTTGAAAAAGTTCTGCATGGCTGTTCCTCGTGTCCCTCGTGATGCCGTTGTTTCTGAACCTTGGGACTGACAATGCAGCATGGTTCTGTGATTGATAATTAGGCAATATGTAATATCACTATGTCCAAAACGGATATAATCAGGGGTACCGATGGACCGATTGGGTGAGCTTGAGGCGTTTGCGGCGGTCGCCGAGACCGAGAGCTTCACCGCGGCAGCCCGCAATCTGGGCCGCACGACGTCTGCGGTCAGCAAGCAGATTCAGTCCCTCGAAGCGCGTCTCAGCGTTCGGCTGCTCAATCGAACCACGCGCCGCGTTTCGCTCACCGAGATTGGCGTCGCCTTTCGCGACCGGGTGCAGGGGGTGCTGAGTGATCTCGATGAGGCCGAGACCGCCGTTGCGCAGCTTCACGAAGAGCCGCGGGGCGTGCTCCGGGTGAGCGTCCCGACGGATTTCGGTCGGTTGCAGCTCGCCGATACTCTCGCGCGTTTCGCATTGCGGTATCCCGACATCCGCCTTGAGGTCGACTTCTCCGATCGTTTCGTCGACGTGGTCGATGAGGGCTTCGACATCGTGATTCGGATCGCGAACCTGGCTGACTCGACCTTGGTGGCCCGGCGGATGGGCCCTTGTCGCAGGGTGCTCTGCGCTGCGCCCGCCTACTTGGAGGCCAACGCTTACCCCGCAGAGCCGAGTGAGCTGAGTGACCACTCGGTCATCGGCTATGCCTACGACCAATCGCGAGGGTGGCGCTTTCGTGGGACGGAACAGGAGGAAATGACCGTGAGGGTCCCGCCGCGCCACCGCGCGAATAACGGCGAGATGATCCGCAGCATGCTTCTTGGCGGCATGGGGATCGCGCTGCTGCCCACATTTCTGGTCGCAGACGATCTGCGGGCCGGGCGGCTCAAGACGCTCTTTCTGGATCAGCTCGAGGCCGACACGGTGATCTGGGCAGTCACTGTCCACCGCAAGCTGCTCTCAGCAAAAGTGCGCCTACTGCTCGATCATTTGGTATCGGACTGCGGAGAGAACCCGTCCTGGGACGAAGGGTTGGCTTCGCGCCGGCCGGCTCGTGTGGCTTTTGATTGACTCACGGGTCGGGAGTGGCGGTGGCGACTGTGTCGTATGACCGCGCTATCGACCGGCAGCGAGTTTCGTCGGACAACCGCTGGACAAATTGTCAGTCAGAAGAATCGTTTGGTGCTGCGGGCTTAGGCTTTGTGGAGTCCGGTTCGCTTGCGGCCTCTGCCGCCAGTCCGCCGAATCCGCTCCAAATGAAGTCGGTGGTTTGGGTCGTGACCTGGTCGAGAGAAATGTCGGGGTGGTCGCGCCACCAGCGCCCGACGTGCGTGCCAATGCCGACCAGCGCGTTCGCATAGATCGGCGCAGGGGAGGGGTCGCGTCCCATCGCCCGGATCTGCGCGGCAATCACTAGCGCGATGTCTTTCGCCAGGCCGTCGAGCATCAGGCCGAGGCCGGAATCGGAAATGTGTACTGGCGCGTCGCGCGTCAGCACCGCGTGGCCGTCCGGGTGATCACGCACGTAAGTAAAGAAGGCGCGCATACTGCGTTCGACCACCTCACGGGGTTCGCCCGGACCCATCAGCGACTGCTCGATGACTTGCCGAACCAAAGCGATCTGCTCGCTGACCACCGCTTCGAAGAGTCCGTGTTTATCGCCGAAATGGCTGTAGAGAATCGGCCGGGAAACACCGGCACGTTCGGCGATCTCTTCGAGACTCGCTGCCTCGTATCCGAGCTCGGCGAATACCCCGCGGGACACTTCGACAAGCTGCTTGCGCCGCTGTTCCTTGGGCATGCGCTCGCGGCGCTTGCTGACGGGCTTCTCGCGGTGTTCTTTTTCGGGTTTGGGTGAGCTTCGGCGCGGCATCGTTGACAAGCATATTACGTCTATGTAAGTTTCGCTAATGTAAGTTACAGTATCGTAACTCGTGGACCGACGAGAGGTCGGGCCCCAAACGAATATCCCATGAGGAGTGCCACACCATGGAAGCAAAGCAAGAGACTTCGGACCAAGAGATGCCCGCAAAGAACCCCGTTCGCTGGGGCGCCGCCTTTCGCGCATTGATCGATCTGGCCCAGGACAACGACGACACTACCCACGTCTTCAAGATCGTGGACGCGCTGCGCGGCGACTCGGAAGAAGCGCCTTTGGCCCGAATGAAGGAGACCCCGATCGGCCGCCAGATCATCGAGGAGAACCGCAGCCTGCTCGAAGTCCTGTCGGATCGAGAGCGTCTGCGTGCGCTCCCGGAAGATTCGCTCGGTCGTACGTACCTTGCGTTCATGGAAAGCGAAGGCCTCAGCGCCGATGGCCTGGCCGACGCTTCGAGCGAAGGATATCGCGGCCGCAGACTCGACCCCGAAATGCGCACGTTCACGACCTGGGCACGAGATAGTCACGATTTGTGGCATGTCCTCACGGGCTATGGCCGGGATCCGCTCGGCGAACTCTGCTTGTTAGGCGTCTTGTACAGCCAGATCAACAGCAGAGGTACGGGCTTCATCGCCTCGTTGGGCATGCTCCAGGTGCGGCTCGAATATCCCGGCGCGCCGTCGATTCGTGCTGTGCTCCAGGGCTTCTGGATCGGACGTAAGGCCGAGTCGTTGATGGCGCAGGACTGGGAGGCGCTACTCGCACGGCCTTTTGAAGAGGTACGAAGCGAACTCGGTCTCAAACGGCCTACCTACTATGAGCGCAGCCGGCCTATGCACGACGCCTCCCATTCGAAGAGTCGGGTGGCGGTGGCGAATGCCCAGCCGATGTCGGCCTAGGCGACGCATCCGGTGACCCTGTACCCGAGATCGAAACCGCTCGGCGTTGTTCAGGCAGGCTTCGGACCGACCGGCAGAATCCTCGTCCTCGCTCATGGCCTTTGCATGAATGATCGCCACTGGAGCCGATAGGGTCCACCACGGGCAGGTGTTGGCGGATGCCCTCGACTACCGTAACTGTGGGACCCGTTCTCGGCGTCGGCAAGTCCGCGCAAGACTCTAGGGGTTGCGCGATGATGGAGAGGTGAGCGAATCAATACCGGCGGATCACATGTCGCGGGATCGGAAGCCCCGTGCCTGCGTGGGGAGGCCACAAAATGCCTGCGTTCAACGAAGTTGAAGACCAGATCGTCGCGTCGATTCGGCGAATCATTCGCGCGATCGATTTACAGTCCCGTCGTCTGCTGGAACAACACAAGCTCACTGGGCCGCAGCTCGCGACTCTTCGTGAAGCACAAAAGCTGGGGGAGATCTCGATCAGCACCCTTGCGCGGGCAGTCCATCTCAGTCAGCCGACCGTTTCTGGGATCTTGAATCGATTGGAGCGTCGCGGGCTCGTGGTTCGCAAGCGTTCCGCGGGCGATCGCCGCAGCGTCGTGATTGGCGTGACCGAGGAAGGGCTGCGCGTCCTCGAGGAGGCCCCGTCTCTTTTGCAGGATCGCTTTCGCGCAGAGCTTGCGCGACTCGAAGACTGGGAGCGCCACTGGATGCTCTCGGCGCTCGAACGAATTGCGTCCATGATGGACGCAGAAGGGATCGACGCGGCTGCGATTCTCGAAGTGGGCCCCCTGTCTCAGCCTGGCGAGGATGGCCCTCGTGCGGACGATGCGGACGCTGAGCAGGAATAAGGGGCAGGGATTGCTCGCCCTATGCATCGTGCAGAACTGATAAATGCATAGGATGGGAAGCATTTCATGCTTCGAATACCAATAAAAACCACCTTGTACCCTCTATTCAATTGTGTGCGAGCTTAAAGTACATTGCGTCGAATGTAGTTCATGCCTACTCTCTGAATCGAAATTCCGGCGACCTTGCCCCGATATTGGGCTTTTGGAGCGTCCGGATCAGAGGGCCAAATGTCATCGAATCCGTCAATTGCCTTGCGTGAGCAGGCCGAAAAATCGCTTCGGGCCGCAGGACATGCACATGGCGCAAAGCAGGAGTTCGGTGCTGACCCGACGGCCGTCCGAGAGACGGATCACTATCAAGCCGAGTATGTCCAAAGTTTCGTCGAGAAATGGGATGAACTGATCGACTGGGAATCCCGCGCCGAAAGCGAAGGCCAGTTCTTCATCGATCAGCTAAAGGCCCGCAGTAAGATGAAGGTGCTCGACGTCGCGACCGGTACCGGATTCCACTCGATTCAGCTCGCGGACGCGGGTTTTGAAGTGACGAGCGTCGATGGCAATGCCGCGATGCTCGCCAAGGCGTTCGACAATGCGACGAGTCGGCATCTCATCTTGAAAACGATCCATGCGGATTGGCGTTGGCTGAACCGGGAGGTTCACGGGAAATTCGATGCCATCATCTGTCTAGGCAACTCGTTTACGCATCTCTTCGACGAACAAGATCGTCGGCGTGCATTGGCTGAGTTCTACGCGGCGCTCAAGCACGACGGCATCTTGATTCTCGACCAGCGAAACTATGACTCGATTCTCGATCATGGATTCTCGACGAAGCATCAGTACTACTACTGCGGTGATGACGTCGTGGCCGAGCCGGAGCATATAGACGAGGGCTTGGCGCGCTTCCAATACACCTTCCCCGATGGCTCGAATTTCAGACTTAATATGTATCCGCTTCGAAAGAACTACACGCGGCGACTGATCCGAGAGGCCGGTTTCGCTTCGGTCAAGACGTATGGCGACTTCCAGGAGACGTATCAGGAAGCCGATCCTGATTTCTTTGTGCACGTCGCCGAGAAGCATATGGAACACCCGGATGAAGAGTGAAGAGGCAGGAGCCGCGACGGTGACTGCGACGACCGAAGCCTACTACGACAGTTCGGAGGCTGATTCGTTCTACGCCGCGATCTGGGGTGGAGAGGATATCCACATCGGGATCTATCAAGATTCCGGCGAGGCGGTCGCGCAGGCGAGCGTGCGTACTGTGGAGACGATTGCCGAGCAGCTTGAGATGCTGACGCCGAAATCTAGGGTGCTCGATTTGGGCGCGGGATACGGGGGCGCGGGCCGTGCGCTGGCGACGCGCTTCGGGTGTCAGGTGGATTGCCTGAACCTGAGTGAAGTCCAGAATGATCGGAATCGAGACCTCACGCGCGAAGCGGGGCTCACTGATCTCGTACGCGTCGTCCACGCAAACTTCGAATCTGTGCCCGGGCCAGACGGAGCGTATGATGCGGTCTGGTCTCAGGACGCGATCCTTCATAGCGGGGCCCGCGAGCGAGTGCTGTCAGAGGTTTCGCGTGTGCTCAGGCCGGGTGGACACTTCGTGTTCACCGATCCGATGCAGACCGACAATTGTCCACCGGACGTCTTGGAGCCCGTACTGGATCGCATCCACCTGGATTCGCTGGCGTCGCCCGGCTTCTACCGCAAGAACCTGGCCGGGCTGGGCTTCGAAGAGATCGGGTTCAATCAGATGACCGAGCAGCTCCGAAATCATTACGACACAGTCCGCCAAGAACTCGGGGCACGTCGCGAAGAGATGATCGAGCGCTGTGGGCTCGATTACGTGACCCAGATGATCGAAGGACTCGGCCATTGGGTGAACGGCGCGGACCGCGGTCACCTCACCTGGGGCATTTTCCACTTCCAGAAGCGCGGCTGAGGAGGACCTTACTGTGAGGGGCCTTGGTGTGAGAGGGCGCTTGTGAAGGCCGACTGGTCTCGTGTCGAGCCCGCGGTCTTTCTTTCTTCAGCGGCTGTCGTCGTGTTAGTCCTCGCGTTCGGAGTCATCGACCCGGACGGCTCGAAAGCCGTTTTCTTCGGCCTCCAGGATTGGATCGTCGGGACCTGGGGATGGCTCTTCGTCGGCTCGACCGCTCTCTTCTTAGTCTTTTCGGTCTGGTGCACGCTTGGTGCACGCGGACGCCTCCGTCTGGGTCCGGAAGGAGAGGAGCCCGATTTCGCGCTGCACTCGTGGTTCGCGATGCTCTTCAGCGCGGGGATGGGCATAGGCATTATGTTCTTCGGCGTAGCCGAACCCGTGACGCATTATGCCAGTCCGCCTTCTGCCGCGGTCGGGAGCGTCCAAGCCGCACAGCAGGCGATGACGATCACCTTCTTCCATTGGGGTTTGCACGCCTGGGGCGTGTACACCGTGATGGGCCTTGCAATCGCCTACTTTGGACATCGCAAAGGTCTGCCGCTCGCGATCCGATCGACGCTCTACCCATTGCTCGGCAATCGAATCCACGGTTGGATCGGGCACAGCGTGGATACGTTCGCGGTCTTTGGCACGATTTTCGGGCTTGCGACTTCGCTCGGGCTGGGGGCGATGCAGATCAACGCGGGCCTCCATCGACTCTTCGGGACTCCGGAATCCGCGGGTGTCCAGGTTGTGCTCATCGCATTGATCACGGCGGGGGCGACCACTTCGCTCGTTCTCGGCCTGGACAAGGGTATTCGACGTCTGTCCGAGCTGAATGTCGTTCTCGCGACGCTTCTATTGGTGTTCGTTGCAGCTACGGGGCCGACGCTCGTTCTGGTTAAGGCGTTTCCGGCGCTCACCTTGGACTACCTGATTGCGTTGATTCCCCTCAGTACGGGCTATGAGCAGCTCGGCGACATTGAGTGGCAGAAGTCCTGGACCCTTTTCTACTGGGCTTGGTGGATCGCCTGGTCGCCCTTCGTGGGAATGTTCATCGCCCGCATCTCGCGGGGGCGAACCATTCGCGAATTTGTTCTGGGCGTGCTTCTGGTGCCGACGTTAGTCAGCTTCCTCTGGTTTACCGTGTTTGGCTGGTCGGCGATCACCCTCGATGCCCAGAGCCCCGGTATCGCGGCGGCGGTCGCGGGTGACCTCTC
>JBDNFB010000092.1:0-16979 GCA_041690055.1 Myxococcota bacterium
ATTCGCCGGCATGCGATCCTCGGTCGCAAGTGAGTCGAGTTCTTCAAAGAGTTCCGGGACCGAGAACTGAATCCGCTTGTTCTGCGTCCGGACCTTCTCCAGATCCTCGTCCCATTCATCGACCGCGAAAATCAGTGCACGGTCCGCCGCCAGAATTGCATCAAAAAGTGCGTCGCCCAGATTCTCATTGGGATCGGTTCCAATGCCTGCTCGCCGGACCGAATCGCCGATCATCTGCGATGCGATTTGGGCCAGCGCCCAGAGGGCCGCGCCTTCCGCTGTCCCCTTTGGCAATTTGGCGCCAATCGCACGGAATAGCGCCACTGGCGCCATTGCCACGAAGGACGGATCCTCGCTCATCAGCTCAAAAAACGTATTGCGAAAGTTTTTCCGCCCCTCGTCCCAGGCCTGCCGTAAGGCGTCCACCGCGGGCTTCGGCATAGCCCCCATCGCCTCTGCCAGCCGCGCATGCAGTTCCGCCTCAGAGAAAAGCCCTTCCGGCGGATCCATCAGCGCATGTCGCAGATGGAAATAATTGTTCGGGAATTCGAAGTTGAAGAAGGTGGCCTCCGCCTTCTCGAATTGCGTCGACACCGGAAGCACATAGTCGGCGCGTCTGGCCGCCTCGGTAAGCGCCACATCGATCACGACCTTAAACTCGAGCGCGTCGAACGCCTCTCGCATGCGCTTCGAGTCGGCCAGCGAATGCAGCGGATTCGCCGCCTCGACAAGCATGGCCCGGAAGCGCTTCGGATGATCTGTCAGGATCTCGTCCGGAATCTTATTGCAGGCGACAAGCCCCGTAATGATGCGCGAGTTCGTTACGGGGGTTCGGTAGTCCTTCGCACCGCCCGACACCGAAAGCAGCGGCTGCAGGGACGTGACTGGATACGCCGTGCCCTTCCGCCCGTAATTGCCCGTGCCGTAGGCGAGGAGCCGATGCAGATAGCTCACGAGCGTGGAATGTCGATTCATCTGCACGCCAAGGTCCTCAAAGAAGGCCGCGCTCTCAGCTTCTGCGATGCGCCGGCTGGCCTTGCGGACAAGTTCTTCGGAAACGCCAGCGGTTTCGCAGTACTGCGCGACGGGCAGCATCTTGAAATACGGCAGCACCTCCTCAAGCCCGTCCGTATGCGCCGCGATCCAGTCCTTCGCGAGCAGGCCTTCTTGCACTAGGACAGCAAACATCGCGGAGAGCAGCCATGCGTCGCCCCCGGGCTTCACCTGGATGTGGATATCGGCGAGGTCGGCGGTTTCCGTGCGGCGCGGATCGATGACGATCATGCAGCGCTTCGGATCTTTGGAGAGTTCACGAAGGAGCACTCGTGCGCGCGGAAGACCATGGGAGAACCAAGGATTCTTGCCGATGAAGACGCCCACTTCGCAGTGTTCGAAATCGCTGCGCGTGAAATTGCCGAGCATCTGGCCGGCGACCCAGGCTTCGCCGGTCTTTTCTTGGGCGAGCGCGTTGGATCGGTAGCGGGAGCCGAGTGCCGCGCGGGTCGATCGTGAATATGCACCCGGCAGATGGTTGCCCTGCCCGCCGCCGCCGTAGTAAATGATGGACTCGCCGCCATGCGCGTCGCGAATTGCAGAGAAGCGTTCGGCGACCTCTCGAATCGCGGTGTCCCAGTCAATTTCGTCGTAGCCGCCATCTTCGCGTCGGCGGAGCGGCTTCGTGAGCCGATCGGGATCGTTCTGGTAGAAGTTGAGTCGCGAGGGCTTTTCGCAGGCATAGCCTTCAGAGGACGGGTGGGCTTTGTCGCCGCGGACCCTAATGAGCTGTCGACCGTCCTCGCCTCCGAGCTGGACCTCGAGGCCGCAATTACATTCGCAGAGGATGCAGGCGGTGGGCTTCCAGGGAGATTTGGCCTTCGGCGGGCCTTCGCCCTCGTGATCCGGGGTTGACATGAAAATCCCTCCTTCGTCGCGTGTGGACGGCGTCTCGGCGGGTTCGCCACCGGGACGACATTGGACACCTGATTGGATGCTTCATCAGGCAGCGCTTCGGCATTCTTGTCGATTTGGTTGCATCACGCAACCAAAATGCTCGGGGGCGCGTTAGACTAAAGGACATGGGACGGGTCCGTTTCGATGAAGCCAATTGTGGGATCGCACGCAGCCTCGATGTGCTCGGGGACTGGTGGACGCTGCTGATCGTCCGCGACGCTTTTCTTGGCGCGACCCGCTTCAGCGATTTCCAGCAGCATCTCGGCATCGCCCGTAATATCCTCACACAGCGCCTCCGCAATCTCGTCGAGCACGGCATCCTTGAGCGGGTGAATGTTGGCCAGGCCGGTGAGCGCTACGAGTACAAGCTCAGCGTCAAAGGCGAATCGCTGCTGCCCGTCCTGACAACCCTGCGCGAGTGGGGAGACGAATGGGTTTTTGGTGAAGGACAGGAGCCTCTTCTAATGTGCGATCGTGAGACGGGCGAGCGCGTCCCGAAAACCGTGGTTCGGAACACGTCAGGGAAACAGCTTCAGCGGCGTGATTTGAAGCCGAAGCTGGGACCGGGCTTTGAGCGAGCGAACAAAGACTCGTCACCGGGGGATTCGGCAGGATCGTCGACGGAACGGCGATCGAAAAAGGCCTAACCCGATCTTGGGGGATCGAATGAAATTTTCAGAACTTGCTGTGCGTGTCGCTGTGACGCCCTTCGGCGCTGCGCTCGACGAATACTGCGTGCGCTACCTCGGCGATTCCCCTGTGTCCTGGGTTTTCGCGAAATCCGAGGGCGTTGAGTACAACCCGCCGATCCTGCTGACGACCCGAGGTCGCAAGACGGGTGAGCCGCGCACGGTCGTATTGCCCCATTTCCGCGCCCTGCCTGGCAAGATCGCCGTTGTCGGATCGCGCGGCGGCATGCCGGCGGATCCGCATTGGGCCAAGAATCTAAAGGCACACGCCGAGGCGCGCATTTGGTACGAAAAACGCGAGATCGAAGTCGATGTCGAAGTCGCCGAGGGGCCCGAGCGCGAACCGCTCTGGGATTCGATCACCAAGCGTTCGCCCGTCTACCTCGAGTATCAGCGCCGCGCACAAAAACATCGCCAGCTCCCCGTCTTCGTCCTGACGGCGAAGGACGGTACTTCGCTCTCTGCTCCTAGCTAAGTACTTATTTGCTAGGCGCTAGGCCACGCGGCTGAACGCCACCAGGCCGCCACCGTCGAGCGCCCAGGTCTGCCCCGTAATCCAGCGCCCCGTGTCCGCGGCCAGGAAGAGCGCGGCACCGGCCACGTCTTCGACCTCGCCGAGGCGATTCAGCGGATAGGCCTTCGCGACTTCGTCGCCTTTCCCGTCTTCCCAGAGCACCTTCGCGAAGTCGGTTTTGACCAGGCCCGGAGCCAGGCAATTTACGCGGACCTGCGGAGCCATCTCCGCGGCGAGCTGCTTTGTGAGATGGATCATCGCCGCCTTCGAGATATCGTAGACGCCGAGGATGGGATTGGTCGTAAGACCCCCGACGCTCGAAATATTCACTACGGAGCCGCCGTTCTCCTTCATCCAGCGATTCCAAACACGCTGGGTCCAGAACATCGGCGCCGTCAGGTTGATCTCGAAGGTCTTGTCCCAACGACCACGGTCCACATCGATCGTCTTGCCGGCATAGGGATTGGTCGCCGCGTTGTTGACGAGAATATCGATGCGCCCGAAGCGCTCCATCGTCGCTTCGATCACGCGTTCGGCGTCTTCATCACGGCCGATATGCCCCGCCTCATAGGCCACGTTCTCGCCGAGTTCCTTCGCGGTCTGCGCGCAGGACGCCTCATTTCGGGAAGTGATCATCACTTTTGCACCCGAGGTCGAGAAAACCTCGGCAATGCCGCGCCCGATGCCCCGTGAACCGCCCGTTACCAATGCCACCTTACCGTCGAGTCGAATATCCATAGCGCGCGAGCGTAGCGGTCTCAGGCCGGCTGCGGCGCCCGTCCGGCTGAACCTGGGGTCACCGGGTGGTGCATCGCATGGCCACGGATTTGGTCATCGCCTTGGCTATTGCGTTGGTCATTGCAATGGCCTCATGGGCTTCCTCTGGGCACGCTTCGAGACCCTGTCCAAAGGCAGCTGGAAACGATTAGACTTTCAAGTGATCAACGCGGGAGACAGTCCCGCCGCAGCTTGTGGACAGGAGAATGAATGACCCTCAAAATCGTACAGTGGACGACGGGCAATGTAGGTCGCCGATCCGTACGTGCGATCGTGGCACACGCGGATCTTGAGCTGGTGGGCTGCTATGCGTTCGGCGAAGATAAGGTCGGCCAAGACGTGGGCACCCTCTCAGGAATGGATCCGCTCGGGATCAGCGCGACCCATGATATTGACGCGCTGCTCGCGCTGGAGCCGGATTGCGTCAGTTACAACCCGCTTTGGCCCGATGTCGACCATCTCTGTCGAATTCTCGAATCAGGCGTCAATGTGGCGACGACCGCCGCCTTCATCACGGGACACGGCATGGGCGAAGAAGCTCGCAGCCGGATCGAAGCCGCCTGCCAGACGGGACAATCTGCAATCTTCGGCAGCGGGATGAACCCCGGATTCGCCAATCTCTTGGCGCTCGTGTCTGCTGGCATCTGTGATCGTGTTGACCGTATCACCGTGACAGAATCTGTCGACGCGAGTGGCTACGCCTCGGCCGAGACTCAGCAGAGCGTGGGCTTCGGACATCCCATCACGCATCCTGATCTGCATGACATGGTGGAGCGCGGCACGGCCGTATTCGGAGATGGCGTGTATATGATGGCCGACGCGCTCGGGCTCGACTTAACCGACGTGAAATGCGAATCCGAGTTCGCTGTCGCAACCGAGGACCATGACCTCGGCTTTATGCGCATAGACGAGGGCTGTGTCGCCGGCGTGAAAGCGAGCTGGCACGGAATGGTGGGAGCCGATTCAAAGATCGAGTGTCGCGTGCTCTGGAAGATGGGCAAGCATATGGAACCCGACTGGCCGCTCGAGCATGGCTATATCGTTCATGTTGAAGGCCAGCCAGAGGTGCATACGAAGCTCGAAATTCGCCCGCCCAAGGGCTTCGTCGGCAAGAACTTTGAAGATTTCATGGTGCTCGGCATGATCATCACTTCGCTGCCCGCGATCAACGCGATTCCGCATCTGTGTCGCGCGGAGCCGGGCATCCGGGGCTATCGTGACCTGCCTTTGATAACCAGCGCCGGGCTCTGTTCCTAACGCGCCCTTTCCTCTCAACAGGAATGGAATGGATTGGAGTGATCCGCCTTGAGCGATTCGCCTGAGCACGAGACGAAGAAGACCAGGAATAAGACCAAGAAACAGAGCCGACGTGAGCGCGAGGCGATCGCGAATCGTGCGGCTTGGAAGCCGATGCAAACGGAGCTCAAGGAGCGCCGTGAGCGGATGACCGCCATGGGCGGGCCCGATCGCGTTAAGAAATACATGCACGGCCGCGGCAAGCTCGACGCGCGACAGCGCCTGGAAGCGCTCTTCGACGAAGGGACTTTTCAGGAGATCGGTCAGCTTGTCGGGACTCTCGCCGGCATCCCCGCCGAGGGCTTCGTCTGTGGCAGCGGCAAGGTGAACGGCCAAACGGTCATGGCGGGGGCCGAAGACTTTACGGTGCTCGGCGGCTCGATCGGGGCGGGTGGGACGGCCAAGCGCTTCCGCATCGCTGAACTCGCCATGCAGGAGCAGGTTCCGCTCGTGATGATCCTCGAGGGTGCGGGGCATCGTCTCACGGATACCGAAGGGGGCGGTCGCGCCCCCGGCGATCTCCAGGCGATGGCCGATCTTTCCGGTCACGTGCCGATGGTGTGTCTGGTCCTAGGCGCGTCCGCGGGGCACGGCGCCCTCGCCGCTCCGCTTTCCGATTTCGTAATCATGACGACGACGGCTTCAATGTTTACGGGCGGTCCTCCGCTCGTGAAGGCAGCGACCGGCGAAGACGTCACCAAAGAAGAGCTCGGAGGTGCCCAGATTTGCGCGGAGATCGCAGGATCAGCGCATAACATCGTTGAAGATGATTCCGCGGCGTGCGCGATGGCGCGTGATTACCTCGCGTATTTTCCGCAGTGCTCGGGCGGGCCTCTGCCGATGCGCGATGGTGGCGATACGGGGCCGCGGGCGCTGGACGACCTCGTCGAAGTGATTCCGCCGGACGATCGAAAGCCCTACGATATTCATGATGTGATAGAGCGCATGGTCGACCGCGACAGCTTTCTCGAGGTGCAGCCGGGCTACGGCCGCGCGATCGTAGTGGGGCTCGCGTATATGGGTGGCTGCCCAGTTGGGATCGTTGCGAATAACCCTGCGCGCAACGCCGGCGCGGTGGATAGTGCCGCGGCGATCAAGTCCATGGATTTTCTTGATCACCTCGGGAATTTCGGACACCCCGTCATCTTCCTCGCGGATAATCCGGGCGTCATGGCTGGAACCAAAGCCGAACGGAGCGGCATCCTGAAATGGGGCGGGAAGATGTTCCGCGCTGAACGCCGTCTGCAAAATGCGAAGATTCATGTCACTATGCGCAAAGCTTTCGGCTTTGGCTCCGTAGTGATGGCGCATAATCCCTTTGATCGGCAGACGCTGAGCCTGTCGCTGCCGGGCGTGACGCTGGCTGCCATGCCCGCTTCGAGCGGTGGACCGACGGCCAAGCTCGACGCGGTTCAACAGGCGGCGGCGGAGGCCGAGCAGGCTTCCGGTCCTTACAAAATGGCCGATCGCCTCGTGTATGACGACATCATCGATCCGTGTGAGCTTCGAGACCGAATCCTTGGCGGGCTGTCCATGCTGGAGCTGCCTTAAGTTTCGCAGTTTCGCAGTTTCGCAGCTCCGCATTCCGTTCCCTGCATGACGTGCGCTAGGCGCTGGCCCGCGCCCTTTCGTGATCCGAGCGAACTTTCTCGAGGAACGCGGTCGCGCCGCGCACGAGATGAGCGCTCCGCGGCGAGTGGAAGACTTCGAAGGCGTGCTGCGCCCCGAGATGTTCGACGCGGAGTACGGGTTGCTGGCTTTTCTCGGCGAGCGCGGTCGCGAAAGTCACAGCTTCCTCTGCATACACGAGCGAATCGTGGGTTCCCTGCACGATGAAGAACGGCGGGGCCTCCGAGTGGACCCGCTCGATTGGGCAGACCGAGTCCCAGAGTGCGGGGTTATCGTCGGGCATGCACTTGAAGACCTTTTCACCTATGAACTCGGCCAGCGAACCCAGCGTGCGTAGCTGTGCACGATCAAGGAAATCGTAGATCCCGTAGATCGGAACGCATGCTTTCACGCGTGTATCGACTTGTTCAAAGCCCGGCTGAAAAGCGGCATCGTTCGCCGTCAGCGCGGCCAGACTGGACAGGTGTCCGCCCGCGGAGCCGCCCGTAATGCAAATAAAGTCGGGGTCGCCGCCGTACTCGGCGATATGTTCGCGAACCCACGCGAGGGCGCGTTTCACGTCCACGATATGATCGGGCATCGTCGCCTGCGGACTCAGCCGGTAATTGATCGCGACGCAAATCCAACCGCGCGCCGTCAGGTGATTCATGAGCGGCTTGCCCTGCTCTCGCTTATCGCCGATTAACCAAGCACCGCCATGCACCTGCAAGAGCACGGGCCGTCGGTCACTCGGGGAGCCCTCTTTGGGGAGGTAGAGGTCGAGTAGGTTTCGACCGCCTTTATCGCCGGGAAGGGATTCGCCATACGCGATGTCTGAGACCTTTTTTACGCCCGGATGCTTAAACGCAAACGGCTTCCAAAAGCCGTGAAAGAATCCAACGTCCTTGCCGGCCACGAGACCTTCCGGCGCGAGGGCGGCAGCGATCTCAGCCCCCGCATTCACGCCGCGCAGGTGACTCAGGAAAAGCAGCGTCCAGGACACCAGCATGAGCCCCATCCCGATTCGTCCCGGCTCCGTATCAAGCACTCCGCCCGCCACGAAAGCGATCGTCGCGAGGGCCTCAAGGGCCACGGTCTGCATCGCGAGCTCGCCGCGAAGCCAACCCACCAAGAAGGTCGGGATCATCTGCACAGCGTGCAGGCGGAGCCGGAAATAAGTGAGGATGCTCAGGGTGAGGCCGAGCACACTCAAAGCCAAAAAGACGTGGGATGAAGTCATGGCCAAAATTATAGGCAGTGTGGTCCCGGTCGCGAGCCGGAATTGCGATACTCGCATCATGCTTCGAGGTCTTCCCTTTGTTCGCCCGTACCGTGTTCCGCTTTTCGCTTGTCTTGCTGGCGCCCTTCTCCTGCTCGGCTGTGATGTGGGACATGCGTCTCCCGAGGCGGGAGATGCGAGTCTTGCGCCGGACCGAGACGGAGGCGTCGGTCCGTTTGCTGGAAACGCGAGTCAGGGCGTCGTGGAGGCTGCGACCGTACGCGTGGAATGCGCCGGGATTCATAGGCAAGGTGGAATGAGTGTGTGTCGCGCAGCGCCCGGCACGCGCGTCGTGATGGGAGGCGCGCGCACGCAGGCCGATGCCGACGGCATCTTCGTAGTGGGCTTCGATCGTGATGCGCCGCCCTCGGAAACCATGCGGCTCTGGGCACCCGGCGGAGCGACGGCCGAGCGTGTCTTTGAAATCGCGCCGCGGGAGTACACGATCTCGCGGATTAACGGACTGCCCCCTTCTCAAGTCAGCGAGTACAGCGCCGCCCAGCTTACCAGGATTGAGTCCTCCTCCGAACGCAAACGTGCCGGGGATACCTCACGCTGGGAAACCGCGGCCTTCGCCGGGGGCTTCACTTGGCCGATCGAGGGGCGTCAGACCTCCGCTTTTGGGGCGCAGCGGATTCTGAACGGTGAAAAGAAGCGTCCGCATTACGGCGTCGATCTGGCCGCTGCGAGGGGGACTCCGATAGTTGCGCCCGCCGACGGTCTTGTGGCGCTGGCCGATGACGCGCTCTATTTCGAAGGCGCCATGATCGTGCTCGATCATGGACAGGGCTTTCTCTCGAAATACCTCCACGTGAGCCGCATCGACGTGGAACCCGGTGAGCGCGTGCAGCGCGGCCAAATCATTGGCGCCGTTGGATCCAAGGGCCGATCCACCGGACCGCATCTCTGCTGGCGGCTCAAATGGCGCGACCGCAACCTCGACCCCTCACTTTGGATCAAGGAGTCCGCCTCGACAACGCACTAGGCCGCAGCACGAGCGAGGGCCTGCCGTCGCGATTCTGAGCGGGTTAGGATCTCTCAAAATCCTGATTGAGAGATAGAGACCATGACCGAAACCATGACCGAGATCGATGAGAACGAGGCCCTTCGCGCCCCTTTTGAGAAATGGCTCGCGCAGAGATGGCCCGACGTAACCGATCTAGAGGTGGGGGTCTTCGAACCTCCGAAATCCGGCTTCTCGGCGAAGACGGTGTTTGTCCCGCTCCGCTTTCGTCGAGAGGGCGCGCTCGCGGAAGAGAAGATCGTGCTTCGGATCGAGAATCCCGAGCCGGCGATTTATCCGCAGCAGGCACCCGGGCTCGACGTTGAGATCGACCTGCAATATCGCGCGATGGCGAGACTTGAAGCGACGGGGAAGGTGCCCCTTGCGGGTTTGATTGGATACGAAGGGAATGCTTCGGTCCTCGGACAACCTTTCTTCGCCATGCGCTTCGTGCAGGGTCAGGTCATGACCGAGGATCCGCCCTATGGACAGGAAGGGTTTTTCTTTGATGCCTCGCCCGCGGCGCGCGAGAAGATCGTGCGCCGCGGCGTCGAAATGATGGCGCGGTTTCACACACTCGATTGGCAGAAGGATGGCTTCGATTGGCTGGTACATCCCGACGAAGCGCCGACGCTCGAACGTCAAATCGATTTGTGGGAGTCCTATGGCCGACGTGAGCTTGGGGATCGTGCGCATCCTGATTTCGAAACGGGCGTCGCCTGGCTTCGCGCGAATCTACCCAAGGATCTTGCCTCGGCGCTCAGCTGGGGCGACTCGCGGCCGGGCAACATTATTTATGGGCCGAACGGTGAAGTCCTCTGCATAACGGACTTCGAAAATATGGCGATCGCGCCGAATGAGATCGACGTCGGCTGGTGGATGCTCTTCGATCGCACTATGCATGAGGCCATCGGTGTGGAACGCCTGCCCGGCGAACCGACCCGCGCGGAACAGCGCGCGATCTACGGCGATGCGGCCGGCCTCCCCGCGCCCGACACCTACTATTATGAAGTTCTGGGTGGCGTACGTTATGCGGCCATCGTTGTGCGTGTCATGAATCGGCTCGTCAATCGCGGGATTCTGCCCGAAGACCACACGATCTGGCGCGATAATCCGGCGGCAGTTGCTCTGACCCAGCTTCTGGACAAAGGTGGCCTGCGCTAGCGAACGTAGATTTCCGCGAGCCCCGCGATCCGCAGCCGTGTCACCCGGATCGTCAGCTCAGTCGGTTCAACCCGCTTACTCGGTTCAGTCGGTTCAGTTGGGCTCAGTCGGGTAAGGCGTATGCGACCAAGGCATCGCCCGGACGCGTGCCCAACAGCATATGCCCGCCGGCCGCGACGACGACGAACTGTTTGCCGTCGCGCTTTAAGCGATAGGTCATAGGCGTTGCGTGCGCGCTCGTGGGGAGGCGGGTTCGCCAGAGTTCCTCGCCGGTTGCCGTCTTGAACGCACGCAGGTAGCCGTCCGTCGTGGCACCGATGAACGTGAGCCCGCTCGCGGTCGTGATCGGACCGCCGATATTGGGCACGCCAATATCGCCGAGCATCTGCCAGACCGGCCAGGGCGCGAGATCGCGGGTATTGCCGAGTGGGACGTCCCAGACAATATCTCCGGTCGCAAGGTCGATCGCGCTGAGCGTGCCCCAGGGCGGCGGATTGCAGGGGGCGCCGAGTCCCGGCGAGAGCAGCGGCACACGCTCAAGGGCATAGGGCGTGCCTTCCTGGGGCTCGTAGCCGAAGGCGGGCTGGCCGCCCTGCTCCGCGACCATCGCGTCGTACTCCTCACGAGGCACCATGCGGATATAGGTTGCGATGCGCTGGTTGTTCACGACGAGGAGGCTTCGGCCGGAATCGACCGAGAGGCTGCCCCAGTTCATGCCGCCGACCATGCCGGGATACTGGATCGTGCCTTGGGTGCTCGGCGGCGTGAAGATGCCTTCCGAGCGCGCGGACTCGACGATCTTGCGGCAGGCGCGCTTATCCCAGGGCGTGAAGCCGAAGGCTTCGTCCGGTGTGAACGTCGCCGGATGCAGAGGGGGCGGCTTGATCGGGAACGGTTGAGTCGGAGAGAGCGTGGCTTCGCCGGGCACTCCGCGACCGGGCACCGGACGTTCTTCGACAGGCAGAAGCGGCTCGCCTGTGAGCCGGTCAAGGAAGAAGAGATGGCCCATCTTCGTTGCGGCGATGACGCCGGGCACGGGCCCCTCGTCGGTCGGGAAATCGAAGAGCACAGGCTGCGCGCCGACATCGTAATCCCAGATATCGTGATGGACGGTCTGGTAGTTCCAGACGCGTTCTCCGGTGTCGCCATCGAGCGCGATGATGGAGCTCGAAAAATCGTCGAGGCCCGCGCGGTAGCCGCCGAAATAGTCCGGCGAGGTATTGCCGGTCGGAACGAAGACTAGATTGCGTTTCGAGTCCGCAGAGAGAGCCGACCATGCGTTCGAGGTGCCCGGGCGGTACTCGCCTTCCGCGTTCGTGTCCTCGCCCTTGACCAGCGCATTCCAGGCCCAGATTCGCTTGCCTGTCCGCGCGGAGAAGGCGCGTACGACACCGCTCGGCGCATCCACGCGCCGATTATCGAGCACCATCGATCCAGTGATCACTCGGTCACCCAGCACGACCGGCGGCGATGTCACGCCGTATTCGCCCGGCTGGGGATCGCCTACGCCTTCCGCGAGGTCGACTGTGCCGCCCTCGCCGAATTCTTCGCAGGGTTGCCCCGTTTCGGCGTCGAGCGCGATCATGCGGCCATCGATCGTGCCCGTGAAGATGCGCGTACTGCAGACGGCGTCCTCTTTAGCGCGGGAGTCAGTCCAGGCGCTCACGCCGCGGCAGTTCAGCAGGTACAAACCCTCGAGGTTGACCTTCGGGTCGAAGGTCCATTTCTCGGTGCCCGTTTCGGCGTCCAAAGCAATCACGCGGTTGAACGGCGTGCAGGTATAGAGCGTGTCATCGAGCAGGATCGGCGTATTCTGGAACGTCGTCGAGGCGTGGGAGGACGGGGGCTCGGCCTCGCCGCCGGAATCTTCCTCTTGCGGCGTATAGAGACCGCCCTTGATGATGTCGCCGGTATTGTAGGTCCACGCGACCTCAAGCTGATCCACGTTCTCAGGCGTGATCTGATCGAGCGGGGAATGGCGCGTCCCTCCCTCGTCGCCGCCATAGACCGGCCAACCCGCGGTCGGTCCTTCGGCCAGCGGTGCGGCGGAATCGTTACAGCCCGCCGCGCAAATCGCGAGCGCAGCCCAAAACAGCGGAAATAAGGCGCTGCGTACGCGCCATGCGTCCATGCGAAGAGTCGAAGTCAGAGTCGAGATCGAAAGCGTTTCGGGTGCGAGGGTCATGCGCTGCATTCTAGACCGAATACGGGCACTCTGGCGAGCGCTCCCGAGGTCCCCCGCCGAATTTCTATGGGCGTTCTGTTTCGGGGAGGCATCCGGCGCGCGAAGCGCAATCGACTCCTTTTATGACGCGTCCAGGGGCGAAGCCCAACCAACGGGATCGAACAGGACGCGCTGGGCATAAAGCGTGTCGAGATGCTCGTGTACTTCAGAGATCAAGCCGTCCCTGACCTGAAAAACCATCACGTAATGATTCTTGTAGGGTTCGCCCTGCTGACTTCGACCGGTGATCGTCATCTCGATGAAAACGTGGTCCTCGGTGGCGGCCGTCGCCGTCCGCTCAATCTGCATCGGGACATCGGGGTCGTAGAGGCCAACGCCGCTTCCCATGAGCTCCAGGACGGCGGCTTTGCCCTCGTGTACGCGCCCGACGGGGGAACTCTGGGGCGCGAGCCAACGTGCGTCGTCGGCGAGGAGCGATCCGATCTCGGGATCGCCGGTGCTCATCATCTCAAAATAGCGATCGAGCAGTGCTCGGTTGCGTTCGGACAGGGCTTCATCCATTGGATTACGATAGCCTTTTCGCTCGACGTGGCGCATGCACCCTGCCCCAAAGTTTTCGCCCGTCGGGCTTTTTGCCCAAACAAGCACAGCCCATATACCGACTGACCGCCTAGCCAACGCGCCTACAGCCAAAGGTCCCGCCCTCTTTGCTTCGCTCTCCTCTGCTGCATTTTCTTCTGCTCGGTAGTCTCATTTTCATGCTCCAGGCCGCCTGGTCGAGCGTGCCCGAGACACCCATCGTTGAAGTCCAGCGCAGCGCGATCGAGGAAAGCCTCGCGGCCTACCGAACCCAAATGGGTCGCGCGCCGAACGAGAACGAAGCCGCAGCGATCGAAAACCAGGCCATCGAAAACGCCATTTGGCTTGAGCAAGCCTGGGCCATCGGGCTTCCGCAAATCGATTCCGTCGTTCATCAGCGCCTGCTTCTGAACATGCGCTTTCTCGAAGGTGAAACGGAGGCGAGCGATGAAGAATTGCTCGCACGCGCTTTCGAGTTGGGTATGGATAAGAGCGATACCGTCGTTCAGCGCCGGCTCATCGACCGCGTTCAGGCGATCGTCCGCGCCGGCGTCCGGGCGCGCGAGGTCGACGATGCCACCCTCGAAGCCTATTTCGAGGAGACCGCGGAACGCTGGCGCGAACCGGCAATGCTCGATCTCACCCACGTCTACTTTTCACGTGATAAGCGAGGCGCCGCTGCCTTAGATGACGCGCGAGGTGTGCGGGCTCGTCTCATCAAGGATCCGCTCCCGGCGGAGGACGCGCTCTCGCTTGGCGACCCTTTTTTGGCGGGTCACCGACTCCGCGGAGCGACACCCAACCGAATCGTGGCACGGCTAGGGCCTGATTTCGCAGCCGGCGTCGAGGACGCGCCGACACAAGAATGGATTGGACCGATCGCCTCTGCTTTCGGAATGCACGTCGTCTGGATTCACGACCGCGTCGAGAGCCGAATCCCCGAACTTTCAGAAGTACGCGCTCGGGTCAGCGAAGACTGGATCGAAGCCGAATCCCGCAAGGCCCTGCGAGAACAAGTCGCGCGTCGACGGACGCAGGTAGATCTTCGGATCATCGAAGACGGTGCGAGTTCGTCGTCTTCCGCGATTTCCCCGAGCGGCGCGACTTCGAGCTAGGCGAGCTAGGCCCCGATCCGAACGACCACGGTTCGAGTCCCCGGCTGATGTCGATGCTCCCAAAGGAAAATGCCTTGCCAGGTGCCGAGCACGAGCCGGCCCGCATCGATCGGGATGGAGATTGAAGTGGCCGTGAGCGCCGCCTTCACGTGGGCGGGCATATCGTCCGGGCCCTCTTGGGTATGTGTATAGAGCGGGTCGTCCTCAGGAACGAGCCGAACGAGCCAGCGCTCGAGGTCCCGTTTCGCGGAGGGATCGGCGTTCTCCTGAATCACGAGACTGGCCGAGGTGTGCTGTATGAAGAGTGTGCAGAGGCCTTCTTCGAGCGCGGCCCTATGAACGGCCGAGACGATGTCGTCTGTGACCTCAAAAAGGCCCGCGCCCGTCGGCGAGACGCGAATCCGCTCGATCATGCGCCTATTTAGCGCGGCCGTCGCGACCGGTTTGGCCCGCGCTGAGCGGGGTCGCTGAAAACTGCGTCGCGGTAAGTCCGCGGACGCTGGCCGCGCGGAGTGGAAGAAGATCGCCGACCAGGAAGGGACGCGCGACTCCGTTTTCGCCGTCAATCGCGACGAGATGACCGAGCTGCGTGACCGAGTCGGACGCCGGCTGATCTGCAATCCGATCTGCAATCGTGCCTCGACATCCCGTGTACTCGCTATGCGGGTTCTTGATGCGGACTCGATCGCCGGTCTGGAAGGGCATGGATTTCCTCGTCATATGAGACTTGTCGCTGAACGTTAGCGCGCAGACACGTCCTGGACGAGCACCGAAGGTGTGCCGACGCTCATCATCCAGAGTTGGTGGACCGCCCGAGTGGCGGCAACGTGGAGCATGCGCCGGGCCGCGGGGGTGTCCGGGTAGTTCGTCGTATCGACATCGAGCACGATGACGTAATCGAATTCGAGTCCCTTGGCCTGAGTGACTTCGGTCACTTCGATCCCTGCTTTGAAAGGGAATTCCCCGTCCTGAATCCGGCGCAGTCGCGGGAGCTCAGCGTGGTTGAGCCCCTCGAAATAAAGATCACTGATGGTCGGGTTGGGCGTGAGGACGGCGACGGACGCATTGGGCTCCGCCGTCATCAGGTCGCGGAGGACATCGGAGAGGAACGCAACGCAGGCGCCCCGGTCCGTCAGTCGGAACAACTCAACGGGCGGCCCTGTCCGCGTCGTGACGACCTCATCATCCTCTTGCAGTGCCCCGAGCAGCGACGTTGCGAATTGCATGACCTCCGCGGAGGAGCGGTAGCTCACTCGAAGGGTTTCCACTTCGGCCCCGCCCAGGCCGAGCTCATCAAAGAAGCCCGTCCAGGACGTGAACCCAGAATGCTCCATCAGATGCTGCTGAGTATCGCCGGAGAGCGTGATGCTTGCCTGAGACTGGAGGCAGTCGAGAAGCACGCGGACTTCGATGGGCGCGAGATCCTGGACTTCATCGATGACCACGTGGCGATAGGCGATCGGCCGCTTGCCTTTCCCCATCAGCTTGCCCACGCGGAGCTGCCAGGCGCGAAGCAGGAGCGCATCGTCTTCGGGGTCGAGGGCTCCGTCGGCTTCGTCGTCGCCCGCGATGGAGAGGCCGAGTTCGTCTATGCGGCGCCTATTCCAATCGACGAAACGATCAAGGTCGCGGTCACTGAACTGGCCAGGGGCCATCTCGCCAAAGACCTCGCCGAGCAGCACCCGACCCGTGATTACGCTGGCCCAATCATCGTAGGCTTGCGTCGCGTTGCGCGGGCCCCTGACGCGTTCGACCTGACGTTCGAGCGCGAGTTCCATGGCGGAGTGGAGTTTGATGCGCTGGGCGATCGCCGGCGTATCGTCGCGGGCAGTGCCGGGAAGATTTGTGTAGTGCTTCTTACGCTCTTCGTGCACCCAGTCGTGGTAGGTCACGATCCGCACGCCTCGCAGTCCAAGTGAAGGCAGTACATGCGCGACATAACGCGCGAGCGCCTTGGAGAAGACGACAACGAGAGTCTCGCCGCTATCGATGCGCGGGTCGTCGAAGGCGAGGTAAGCGATGCGGTGGAGAGCGACCGTCGTCTTGCCAGAGCCGGCGCTGCCACGAATGACGAGATAGCCCGCGGCGGGACGCGTAATCAGCTCAAACTGCGATGGGTCGATCAGGCTCGTGATCTCGGGAAGATGCTTGTCTGCACGGAGTATTTCACCGTCACGCCCCTGCCCCATGCGACGATCCGCGCCGGCATCCTCGCCTTCGTAGCGGAGCGCCGCCGCCTCGCCGCCCGAGAGCCTCGGTATGCCCAACTTCTCTTCTCGCCAGACACCGCCCGAATTCGGGACCAGGCTGAAATCGCCTTCCGGTGCTTGAACGCGTTCGATGTTTCCGTCGCGCACGCGAACCATCCGGCGTGCCAGGACGATACCTATACGCTCCCGGCCCGAGATTTCTTCGTCGTAGTCTTCGCCCTGTCGGTAGCTGTAAAAAATTTTCGAGATCGGGGCGTCGCGCCAATCGACGATGCGTACGCCTTTCTCGAGACAGGTGGTGCGTCCGAGAAAGAGGTCGCGCTTGCGTCCCTCTTCTTCGAGGCGCAGATGCGCAAAATAAGGAGACGATGCATCGACCCGGACCGTCTGCCCCGCGCTGCGGAGCTGATTCAGGATCGAGGATTGATTGTGATATTGCTCGGTCAGAGCCGAGAGATCTTTATTCTCGTCGCCCGAGAGCAGGCTCGCGCGGATGCGGTCGAGTTCTTTGACGATCGGCGCTTCGCTGGCCGTTTTGGTCGGCGGAATCTTGGCGAGCTGAGTCTTCGTCTTGTCGAGTGCGGCGATCTCTTCCTCGACGATGGGGTGA
>JBDNFB010000093.1:0-9469 GCA_041690055.1 Myxococcota bacterium
AAAAGTTCGAAAGAGTCAATTCGTCATTCCCCATGCTTGGGTGCCAGGCATTTGTAATAGGATCGAGAGTCGCGCCTGTTGTCACAAATAGCACCATGACTGCCCACTCGCCGACGAAATAGAAGTAGGAGGCGGACACACAAGAACCGTCTGACTCTAGCCGTCTGATAATCATGTCTGATTGGCCAGCCGCTACGACTTCGCCAGAGACTGATGGCCCGAACTTCAGGAAGACATTCGGACAGGCTTTCCCATACAGAATCGCATCGGAAAACGGCTTGAGGTCGATCTCCATTTTTTGATCGTTGTCCCGCACGCAGCAGCCAAAATTCTTGACGAAGAATAGATGAACATTAAGCATCTCCGGTACAGACTGGGTGCCAAAGATTCTATTTACGGGTATGCCGGTGCCTGCCGTCCGGGGCAGATTGGAGGTGCGAAAGAATTCGGACATCTGTTGCCAAGCGCGATCATGCGGTTGGGTTTGAACGTTGTTGCAGTGGGCGCAGATGGGCTGACTAAAGGTTAGAGGCGCGGCGCTAAGCCCGGAAAGTTTCTTGTTCAGTTCACGTGCACTGCTGCGATACAGCGGTTTGTCCTGCGAGCGTCTACCGAATTCGGCCTTTAGATAAGATCGTTTAACCTTGTGCTCGCGGGTTCCAGCCCCTTCGTCGTCGCAGATCCAGCATTTTGTTGAGCTCTTGGACATACGATTCTCCGAACTGACCCGTCCCATGTGATGGCAGCGTAGCGCGATCCCCGAACCGTCCACCGCCGACCTAATGGGTCTTGGGCTAGAGGGGGTCGCGTCGGTAGTGAAACGCGCAGTCCGGACCGAGTAGGCGGTCGCTGGCATAGTCGGCAAGCTCCGCGTATCTCGCGGCGATCGCTCCCGGGGCGACCGAGATCCTCGGCACCATCTGTATGTTTCCCCTCTATAACCGCTTAGGCTGCAAGGGTAGCTAGAGGGGCGGGTAGACGGGGGTGACCCCGTTTATTGCTTTTGAAATCATAGGGCCAAGGAGGGGCGAGCGATGATGAACGAAGTTGTTCGGATGTCCAGGCAGGAGCTTCACGAGCTGGCGTGGACGAAACCGCTTTCGCAGATCGCGAAGGATCTGGCGATTTCTGATGTTGGCCTCGCGAAGCTCTGCGACCGCCACAATATTCCGAGGCCGGACCATGGCCACTGGATGCGGGTCCGTCACGGGTCGGCTGTTCCCCCAAAGCCCCTTCCTGCCTTCGAGGGCGTCAACGAGGTGATCCTGCGGCAGAAGCAATTGTCGTTGATCACTCGTCCGCTTCACCCCTAAAAGCGAAACCCTCCCAACCCTTCTCGACGACCCCGTCACAGACCTGGCGGTAGATATCGATCCCGGCGGCGTAGGGCATGAAAATGCGTGGCTTTCCTGGAATGTTGGCGCCGAGATACCATGATCCGGCCTTCGGGTAGAGCGTGGCGTCGGCCACTTCGTTCACGTGCCCCAGCCAGCCCTCTTCGGCCTCGCGCTCCGGCACGAAACTGGCCGCCCCGCTCTCACGCATGTGTTCGAGGCAATCCGTGATCATCTGGACGTGCTGCTCGATCGATATGACCATGTTCGACAACACGGAAGGCGAGCCGGGGCCCGTGATCGTGAAGAGGTTCGGGAAGCCCGAGACACAGAGGCCGAGGTAGCTGCGCGGCCCCTCTGCCCAGTGGTCACGGAGGGCGAGGCCGTCTCGTCCCCGGATGTCGACGCGAAGGAGCGCGCCGGTCAATGCGTCGAAGCCCGTCGCGAAGATGATCGCGTCGAGTTCGAACTCCTCATCGCTCGTGCGAATCCCCCCTGGCGTGATCTCCTCGATCGGGGTCGTTCGCAGATCGACGAGTTCCACGTTGGACCGGTTGTAGGTGGCGTAGTAGCCGGTGTCGACACACATGCGCTTCGAGCCGATCGGATGCGAGCTTGGGCAGAGGCGCTCCGCCGTCTCGGGATCGTCCACGATTTCGCGGATCTTGTCGCGCACGAACTCGGCGACCACTTCGTTCGCTTCGGGGTCGGTCATGACGTCCTCGAAGGTCGCCAGCATGCGGATGCCACCGTGGGTCCAACGCGCCTCGAGCGCCGCTCGCTGCGCCTCGGGCGAGAGATCACTCGCTTTCGCCGCGACCGGGGCGCAGTCCTCGAGGGGGAGGGTGATATCACCGAAGGTCGAGACCTCGCCCCGGCGGTAGCGCTCGCGGTGTTCGGGGTATTCCGCCTTGAGGCCGCGTACGAAGTCGCTCTCCAGGTTGCCATTATGGGCGGGGACGCTGAAGTTAGGCGTGCGCTGGAAGACGGATAGTTGACTCGCCTGTTTGGCGATCAGCGGAACCGACTGAATGCCGGACGAGCCTGTTCCGATCACGCCGACGCGCTTGCCCGTGAAGTCGACCCCCTGATGAGGCCAGAGCGAAGTCTGGTAGGTCTCCCCTTTGAAGTCCTCGCGACCCGGGATGTCCGGCAGCGTGGGAACGGAGAGGCAGCCCGTCGCCATGATCAGGAAGCGAGCGTCGACACGCGCGGTTTCTCCTCCGGCCGTGGCGTGCTCGGTTTCGATCGTCCAGCCCTGTGTGGCCTCGTCCCAGTCGGCTCGGGCAACGCGTCGCTCAAAGTGGATGTCGCGCTTCAGGTCGAAGCGCTCGGCCACGTGGTCGAGATAGCGAAGGATCTCCGGCTGGGTGGCATACCGCTCGCTCCATTCCCATTCCTGCTCGAGTTCGGGCGAGAATGAAAAGGAGTAGCCGAGGCTCTCGGCGTCACAGCGGGCCCCTGGATAGCGATTCCAGAACCAGGTCCCGCCGATCCCCGAAGCCGCCTCGTACACGACGGCCTCGAGCCCGAGCGCTCGAAGGCGATGCAGCATGTAGAGGCCCGCGAATCCGGCACCCACGATGACAGCATCCAGAGGGCCACCGCCGGTGGACTCGGCGTTGGACTCGGCGCTGGACTCGACGCTGGACTCGACGCTGGACTCGACGTTGGACTCGACGTTGGAGGAATCAGTAGATTTCAATTTCGAAGTCATGCGAAGATTTTTGCACAAACCAGGCACACCAGCGACGCAATCCGAGCGGCCCCTTCAATCGACTCTGCAACGGCTCCGCTCGCTCGCTTGCTCGGTCATGGCAGAAGTCTGGCTGAGCGTTGAGCTCTTCGGCCCGACTGGCTCACGACGTATCCGGTTCCGGTTCCGGTTTAGTCAGGCATTCGGCAGCAAACTCCTCGTAGGGGGCTCGATCCCAAGGGGTTCCCGCTGCCTTAATCGGCTGGATGGAGAGTGGGGCGGCGACCGGTCATACGAAAGGAGCCGGCAAGCTGACCGAGTACGATGGCTCTTGTGTCGCACTTCACTGTCGCTGTGGCGGCGTGAGGTTCAACGAGCTGGTCGAATACACCTACCACATCGACCGATCTGAGAGGCCTCGCGCTCTCGGTCCACAGAGCCCGATTGCGCAGCAGCGTTCGGGAACATTCTGTCCAATAGATCAGGACGGAGGAATCTCATTCAGCGGCGCAAACTGCACTCGGGCTCAGCGACCGCTCAGGTACGCTCCGGTAGCTCGACGCCTCCCGAAGCGGTCGGGTAGCCCCGTCGGGGCTTAGTGGTCAGAACACCTAGTGTCGGGGGTGCTGCAAACGGAGCTTGTTTTTCCTACCCCCTCGACAGCCCCACTTCCTTCATCAGAGTCATAGACGCAATGATATGCCGCCTGTCCGACTAATCTCCGTGAAATGAAATTGGCAGTAGGCCATCAATCCTGCCATGATTGCCCTAATATCGCCTTTCAGGAATCGCCTAAACCTATGCGAAGCCAATCAGCTCGTTCCTCAACCAACCAAATCCAATCGACTCAAAGGCTGAGACGGCAGCATTCTCATCGACTTTGGATCGTCATCGCTTGCTGCGCCGGCATGTGGCCCTCGGGATGCGCTGAGCCCATCCGGCTCTCGAGTCCGCCGGGATTCGTTAACGTCGGATTCAAAGGCGGCGAAGGCCACCTCGTGCGAATCGTGAGCCCCTTCATCGACGATCGCCCAATAGAATCTTGTAGTCGCGGGCCCGAATCTCTCGAAGGTCCCAAGCGAACCTACAGCGGCGCATATCACCAACTCGCATGCTCCAGCTTGCCGCCTGAATGGATTGCCGACCGGTTTTCGCAAGGTCTCGTGGCGGCCGGCTTCTCAGTGATCGATGAGCGAGCCATCGATCGACTCTCTGAAAGCGACCAGAGACGTGTCTTCACCATCGAAGGAGAGGTGAAGATGGTGGCGGTTGAATCGATGGCAAAGATGCAAAGCGTTCTCGCTGAGAGCGACATCCAAGTCGTACTCCATATTTCACAAAAATCTGGACTTCGCGCCACACGTAGCTTTCACGTTAAGTCTCAAGAATCTGCCCTGGGCACCACGACTAAGACTCTTCAAGACGTGCTCAATAAAGTTTCCGATCGAGCAGTTGTCGAAATGACCGCCGCCGTACTCTCGCTCGTCAATCGCTACCCGACCGCGCCTGTGGAAGCTCCGACTGCTCCGACTTCTCCGGCTATTGATGAAATTCTGGAAACGCTGGATGCCCCGTCTATCCCTGAGGTAACCGCAAATTGATTTCCCGAATTTTGCCGCTGCTATTCCTCTTCGTTCTGGTCTGCGTTTTGAGCAGCGGATGTACGGCGGTGTACGTAGCGACTCCACAAATGGCCCGTGAGGCAAACGATCTCGACTGGACGATCCTGAATCCACCACGAGACGATCAACCCCAACCGCAACCTGATACATCAGCTCCAGATCCCGCGACCGATGCCCCTGCCATCGAGCGCGACGAACTCGAGGAGAAAAGATCATAATGCGACGCGTCTTGCTACTGGCTTTGATGATCTTATTAGTCCTGTCGAATAGCGGCTGCTGGCATTTCCGTATCGGGCCGAGCGACTTTGAATTCGCTCGACCGCCCGAATCCCGCAGCGACGCTGAGGCGATCCTGCGAGTCAATGAGGCAGGGATTCCCTGGGCGAACGGAACCTTTGCGCCCGCCATTCAAAAAGAGTTACTCGCGCGCGGAATTTTTCGCGAGGTCTATTACCCCGTCGAGCCGGCGTCCCCGCCGAGCACGGTGATCGAGGTCTCTGGAATCGGCGACCTCGATGAAGCCGTCGTTTGGGCAACCATCGCAAGCGCTGCGACCGGCTATTTCTTTTTCCTACCAGCGCCTGTCCTGCCGTATTTCCAAGACTATGAGGCTCAAGTCGACGTCACCGTAAAGCGCGATGGCGAAGTCCTTGGCACTTTCAGCTTGGACGACCAGGCGGCGATCGTCCATGCGCTCTTCGCTTCTCCAAACGGTTATGTACCGCCCGCGCGACGCGCGCTGCTCAAGAAACTCGCGAGAGAAATCGTTGCGGGCGTCGAAAACGTACTGAACTGAGCACCCCGGAGTTGGGTAGGGCGGCGCCCACGCCTCGAACGGGCGAGCGTCTCGGCTCCTCGAGGGCCACGCCCTTGAGACCTCTTGCACACCCTGGAATGTCACGATGGCAAAGCCCGCAAAAACTCTCATCGGTGTCCTAATCGGCTACGCCTGCCTCGTCGTTGTCTTTGAATCGATGATCGGTTTCCTGCAGCCCAAGCAGGGCTCCGAAGGGGTCGAGTAGCCCTTGGAGGCTTAGCTTTCAGAACACCTAGTACCGGTGGTGCGGAAAGCGGGGCTTGTTTTGCCTATTCTCGTCACCGCGTTGAGCTTTGTCTCGTCTATTGGTCGAGCGGCGGCCCTATCGCGTCGGCCATGATGACGGGCTATGTCATCGGAAGGGACGCGGCGACGCCATGAAGCTACCGAATCCCGGTCTGTCCGGTGAGCTCGCATCCACAATGACCGACCACCAGTCGTACTGAAGTTCACACTTGGACGCGGAGGATTTCGCGTCGGAAGCCCAGCCAGGAGACCACATGAACGATCTCGAAGAAATCGAAGCCATCCGCCAACTCAAGTACCGCTACCTGCGCGCCGTCGACCTGAAAGACTTCGCATTGCTGGCAAGTACCTTCACGGCAGATGCCGTGTCGGCCTACGACGGCGGCAACCAGAGCCATCATGGCCGGGAGGCGATCATCGACTGGCTTCGCTCTGCCGTAGACAACGAGATCGTGACGCTACACCAGGTGCATCACCCCGAGATCGAGCTGACGGGTCCAAGCACGGCTAAGGGGCGTTGGTACCTGGAGGATCGCGTCATCAACCCGGGCGAGGGCACGCCCGAGATGCCGGCGCGCTCCATCCTCTCGGGAACTGCCTTCTACTCTGACGAGTACGTGAAGCAGAGCGGGGAGTGGCTCATCTCTCTGACGGGCTATGAACGCGTCTACGTAGAGCTGCGGAAGTACGAGGCTCCTACAACCTTCGAGAGCCGCTGGCAAGCGCGCGGCTAAGGCGAAGATCTCTGCCGTCCTTTCCCGGAAGGGGACAACTAAGCCCCAACGGGGCGACTCGGCACCTTCCGGGGGCGAGGAGCGATCGCGATACAGGAGCCCGTCCCGGGGCGGCTGGTTCGGCCGACGGATAGGCCTGGAATACCGCGCCGAGCCGCCTCGTGTCAGCACCCTTCTATGGACGCCAAGCAGCGAACCGAACCGCTGGATTACCCTCGCCTCAAGCTTCGGCGAATTTCTCACCTGCCTGCGAGATCCTCCGAATGAATGGAATGCACTTGGAAGACCGGAGGAGGGCGGGTGATTCACTTCGAATCGATCGATGGTGTTGCCGAATCCATGGCGTTGCCAAACGGACGCCACGGAAGGAGTCCGGCAGCCCCGCCGGGGCTTGGTTGTCAGAGAGCCTAGTAGTGATCGGCCGAGTTTTGGCACACAACGGGCTGCCAGCGGAGCTGCGCGGTTGGGAGGGTCGGCTAGCGCGGCGTGAAACGGATAGAGAGACTTTGGAGGGCGTCGTAGACGGGGATCCCAAATCCCTGCCCTTCGAAGCCAATTCCAACGATCTTCGAGATTACGATCGCGCTCACCGACCCATCGGAAGTGAAGATCGGCCCGCCACTGCTCCCCGGATTGAGGCTGGCATCCGTCTGCAGGAGCTTTCGCTCCAGGCTGTTCGGATAGCCTGCCACTATGCCACGTGCGACTGTCGGCTTCCCCTCATCGAGGGCCGCGTTGATGACAAAGAGTTCGCTTCCGATCTCGAGCTCCCCGCTATCTCTGCGCGGCGCTGTGCACGGAAATTCCCGTCCGTCGAGCTTGAGCAGCGCGACGTCGGCCTGGTAGTCGCCGCGCGTCACCGTCGCCGGCAGTTGAATCCCGTTGCCTAGCCGGACCCAGACTTCGGGCGCCCCAGAGATCACATGTTGGGCCGTGAGGACCCAACCCTCTGGAGAGATTAGAACGCCCGTCCCGATCGAATTTCCCGCGCGGATTTCGACGACGGAGTCGAGGACCGAGTTCATCGCCCCCGGGAGGGCGCGGCTGGAGTCGGGACGGCAGAGGGCGACGCTAGTCGACTTGTCCTCCTCGGCTGCATCCCCCGATCCGATCGAGCCAGCGGCGATCTGGGCGACGAAGTCCCCGTCCGACGTAGTCCGCAGGATCGCATCGACGATCGCGTGTGCGGTCGGATTGGGCTCTCGACCCCGATCCTCTCCGAAGCCCTCGAAGCGGCGCTGGTAGATGACCTCGCCACGCGTCACATCTCTCAGCAGCACTTCGACCTCGACGTTTGCTGTTCCGTAGCCATCGCCTGTGCGATATGAGCGTCGATCGTATTCGTACTCGAAGTCGAGCTCGACGTTGTGGAGGATGGCAGCCATTTCGTAGCGAACCTTGACCGTCGGGTCGCCCGCGAACAAAGCGTCAGCCGAGTCGCGCATGTCGTATCCCAGCCCCCGGAACGCGTCGGTGATCGCCACGTTGAACTCAGTCGACTTTTTGGAGGGCCGGGACCAGCGGAGCTCGTCGATCACCCTATTACGCATCCGGGCCTCGCCGAGGACCGTTCCCGACGAGATTCGGAAGAGCACGGACTGGAAGACCATTGGATCGCTGCCTGAGTCCCCAATCGGAATGGGCGTTGGGCGCGCGGGCACGGCCGGCTCGACGGGGCCTCCAGCAGAGACACAGCTCATCGCAAGAGCGCTGACGATCACGGTGACGAGTGCTGTTCTCCGGTTCATCCACAACCCATCCGTATGGGCGCACCCAAGCCACCCCTGCACATCGGGGACGGATCGCTTCTCTCGTCGAAACGGTCGCGCCTACCGAATTGAATCTTGGAATTCTACAGAACACCGTCACCTAATGACAGGGGCGCGGTTCAGGCGACATTTCGTAGGGCACCATTAGGCGAACTCCCGCCCCGCCCAACGATTCTGCAAGCTGACCTGCTCCCGAAGAAGCTGACTCATTCAAAGTGTTAGAATCCGGATCACTCGCCGAAGCTGGCGCTCGTTGATCGGGATCACATGGTCCAGGCAGTCTCTTCGTAGGCTGCCAATCCACCTTTCGGCAAATCCGTTCTGCCATGGCGATCGAAAAGCCCTGGGAATGTGCAGGAGTCCAAGCCCATCGATCCGATCGCGGAACTCCCTCCCATTGCGATGCCAGGCCACAACGGTGGCCGGCTTTATCATAACCAGGCTTTCCCTCCAGCCATTCCGGAAGCGAGACAGCAGCACCCTGAAGACACGATCGACGGGACGAAGCTGGGGCCGCGGCCCTCGATGTATCAGGCACGAGAGTGGGTGGCGCAGCGCCACGTTCTCGGCGACAAGATCTGCGCGATCCTCGAAAACGGCAGCAGCAATGGAAAGAAACAGTGCAAGCTTGAACTACGTTCAGCGAACGATAGGCCTGGCCCCGATACGCCGGAAAACCTTTCAGACTCGGCTCCCTATCGAATCATGACGAGGCACAGCCGTAGAACCGTTTTTTAGGAGATCTGTCGAGAGGCTTCTAGAGCAGCCAGGTCGTCGACGTGATCGTTGGCTTTACTTGACCGCCACTCGCCGGCGGGCCAGGTATGCGCCGGTGGTTAGTACAAGCGCCATCATGGGCAGGAGAGTTAGCGGGGACAGCGACGGAACTGGCACAGGGCCCTGCGACGCAAACTCATAGTAGTCGACAGGTCGGTTCCACGATTCGGTCGGACTGCTAGCGAAATAGAGGTACTGCTGGTACATGCTGCCAATCTCTTTACTTACGTCATTGTCGTAGGCAAACGTATGGGAGAATCCGTCGGCGAAGGTGACGGTGAACGTGAAGCCCACGAGATAGCCGGGACCGGCGTCTGTATCGAAGCTGGGATCGCCCATCGGTATTTCCACTTGGCGGCCAGGATCAAGGCCCGTTCCCAGCGGCGCTTCGGTCGAGCCGTCTGTAGACCAGACGTGACGAGAGAATGTGATCGGTGTTGGATCGTTGTCACGGATGCAGTTCTCGACGCAGAT
>JBDNFB010000094.1:0-11794 GCA_041690055.1 Myxococcota bacterium
AGAGGGGAACCCAATGGCGCTTACAAATACCGAACGCTCGCTGCACATGAACAGAGAAGACCGCCTCACGCTTTTCGACTTGGTCGCTGCCGTCCAGGACTCCGCAGACAACGAATCAGAGATGATGGCAACGCTTCGACACATGCTCGAAACCGGCCACGTTCAATTCGAAGCTGTCGGCACCGAAACTCTCCCCTGGTCCGCCTAGCATGGTGCATCGGTTCACAATCGTGCTTCGGTGCTGCTACGAGTGCGCAAGGCCCTACGGCCTAGCCCTCTGGCCGTGGTCGGGAAACTTTTTCTTGCGCACGCACGGCCTTTGCAATCGCTGCTACTCGCAGCAGATGGCGCTCCAGGTAGCCCGCGTCCGAAACAACCAGCCACCACAAAACCTCACTCGTGGGTAGGTCCCATCAGAAATGTAGAAATAAGGGGCATACGACCTCTCCACTGCGACGAATGCCACAGCCAGCCCCCTCTCGCCAACGACGCAGGACGCGAGAGCGGGTGAGGCTTGGCATGTCCGTTGCAAATCCTTCTCACTAAAGGGGAACAGCTCCATGTATATCCGTCTACCGATTCTGGAACTCGTCGCCGCCGCGAACCGAGTGCTCGGTGTTCTCTGGAGATGGACCGCGTGGAACGAGTTCCAACCCGCAGAGCCATTGCGCGCATCCGTGTGCGATCTGAGACCCCGATCAAAGTGGATACCCGCGCGACGCTGACCTTACACGGGGCTCACCGGCGTCTCCATCATCCAGCTAACCGGCGGCACCCCCGAAGCGGCGAGACTGCGCCCCGAACCGGATCGAGACGCCGCCGTGATCGTCGCCGATGTCTCGGCACTACAAACCCTGCTCGCATCGGGCGAAGACATCGTCACGAGCGCCACCGCGTTGCTGCTGCGCTTGCCTGTGCTCCTGCGCGATGACAATCTCTCGGCGCTGTCTGCGACCTTCGCTCATCTTGAGACCCTCAGCGGGAGCGTCGCCGACCGCAGCGATGACATCAGTCAGGCCCTCGCGGACATCGCCGCTGCCAGCAAGGACTTCAAGAGCACGGTGACCCACGCCAATCAGTTGATGACGACGCTCGATAAGAGCGCCACTCAGGCTCAGGAGTTAATCGAACGCGACGGCCCGCAGTTGCTCGAGCAGACGCGCATGAGCCTGCTGGCGGCGCAACGCGCAGGGGAGCATCTAAGCCTTCTCGTCGAGGAAAATCGGGCCGCCATCTCCGCCTTTTCGCACCAAGGCCTGGCCGATATGGGGCCAGTGCTCAATGAACTGCGCGCCACCCTGCGCCCGCTGCGCGACCTCGCGAATCAGCTGAAGGCCGAGCCCGGCCTGCTCCTGCAGGGAACGAGTCAACTGCTGGAGCAATCGCCACCATGAGAAGTTTGAAGAGATCTACCCGGACGGCTCGTCTCCGCATGGGGCCTCGGCACATCGCCGGGCAGAGCGCGTGGGCCGTCGGCGCCGTCTTTTTCGTCGGCTGCACCCTGTTCCCCAATGAGCCGAATATGCTGCAGATATTCGATAGGACGGCGAGCGCCGACGCGTCGACCTACGAGGGTCCCGCAGTGAGCTGGGAATTGGCCGTGAGCGAATTCGCCGCGCGAGAACCCGTCGCGGGCGTCCGCATCGCCGTGCGCAACCGCGACCAGAGCTACGGCGTCTTGACCGGTGCGAGATGGAGCCTGCCGGCGCCACGACTGGTGCAGGCGGTTCTCGTCGAAGCCTTCGAGCGCAGCGCGAGGGTTCCGGGTGTGGGTCCCTCGAGCATGCTCCGCGGCCAATGCCAGCTGAACGGCGAGCTCCGCGAATTCCACTGGGCGCCCCACCTGGAGCAGGCGACCCTCACGATGGCGGTCCGTCTGCAATGCGGTGCCAGCGACGCCGTCCAGGCGATGCGAACCTTCACGGCGAGTCAACCGGTCGAAGGGCGCGGCGCGGCTTCGCTGGTTTCGGCCTTCGATGATGCGCTCGCCGAGCTGACGCCGGAGCTCGTTGAATGGGCGCTGGCGAACGGGCCGACCGAGCCGCGCGCGATAGACCCGCGATAGACCCGCTCTCTCGAAAATCTTCCAGCCCGCCGAACGCCTGCGCCCAGGTCGTCAGATCAGCCCTACCGCGGCGTTGGCGTTAGGCTGTCGCTTCGTCACGCCGGCCTCATCCGACATCCGACTCCGAGAGCGCCTCGAAGCCGGAGAACACTTCGAAGAGCTCTGCGTCGATGCCGCTCTGACGCACACGGTGGAGCGTTCGTTGGAGATCCTCGAGTAGTTCGTCGATATTCTTGTCCGCACGCTCCATCGCCGCCAGGCGGCTCGCGTTTTCGCTCGCCAGCGACTCGGCGCAAGCCCGAAACAGAGAGACGAAAACGTACTCCCGAATCAGCGCTCCCAAGGCCCCGGTGTTGCCCCCGATGACCTGGGGCACACGCTTCGTCGGCCAAGGCAGATCGGCCAGATCCTGCCGCCAGGCTTCGTCCAGCGGCAGCAGGCGCTGATGGACGGGCGCATAAACCGCCTCGGACTTCGGGCGATTGTAGAAGAGATGGAGTTCTCCGATCTCGCGCTGACCGCTCTGCGCTTCGCTGTCCGTGAGAATCTGTCCGATGAGCGGCGTGATGGCCTGAACGGAACTCGGTACAGCGTAGAGTCCCGAAAGCGGCAGACCTGCATTCGCCAGCCGAGCATAAACACGCTCACCCACGGCCCATACCTGGGGCTTCTGCGGCAATGATGCGAGGAAGTCACCGGCGTACTCGACGATCACCTCGTTGAACTGTCCCACCAGCCCCTGGTCGGAACCGAATACGACCGCGCCGATGACACTCCCTTCGGCGCCACGCATTCCCGCCGCCATCGAGGCCGCCGGCTGACTCTCCCGAAAGCATGCACCGAGCCCCAGCTCCACCGTCCGATAATAGTCACTCAGTGCGAGCACCGACCGCTCGTATTGGCCGATGCTCGAGGCGGCCACCGCCTTCATGGTGCGGACGACCGATTGGAGGTCGGCGGCACTATCGATCTTCCGTCGCAGGCTCACCAGGGTCTCGGTCATGGGCGAGCCTCGCCTTCCGCGTCGGAGGAGAACCCTTCGAGGGCCTGTCGCGCGATCTCGGTAACGGTTCCGCGATCGTCGCCGCGGAGTCCGTCCGCGGACAAAAGTCGGGCATGCACGTCGGCCGGGATGCGCGTGATCGCCTCGCGCACGGCCTGTTCTGCGTTTGTCATCCTTTCGAGCGGCACATCGTCGAAGAGTCCCGCGGTGAGCGCCACCAGAACCGCGATTTGTCCAAGCACGGGCACAGGAGATAATTCTGGCTGCTTGAAGCAGGCACGAATACGCCGTCCGCGCTCAATCACCTTGCGCGTCTGCTGATCGAGGCGCGCGCCGAATCGTTCAAAGGTTTCGAGTTCCTCGAACTGTGCGAAGGCAAGCTTTAGATCACCGGCCACGGCGCGGTACGCCTTCAGCTGTGCCTTTCCGCCGACGCGTGAAACAGACTTTGCGACATCCACCGCAGGCAGCACGCCCAGTTCAAAAAGCGACGGCGAGAGATAGATCTGCCCGTCGGTGATTGAAATCAGGTTGGTCGGGATGTAGGCCGAAATGTCCTGCGCTTCGGTCTCGATAATGGGCAAGGCCGTGAGCGATCCGCCCCCGCGCTCCTCGCAGAGATGTGTCGCCCGTTCGAGCAGGCGCGAATGAAGGTAAAAAATGTCGCCCGGAAAGGCCTCTCGACCCGGCGGGCGCCGCAGCAAGAGAGACAGCTCGCGATACGATCGTGCATGATGCGTTAGGTCATCGTAGACGATCAACACATCTCGACCGGACTCCATGAAGTGCTCCGCAATGCTCGTCGCGGCATACGGGGCGATGTACGCGAGTCCCGGCGGGTCATTTCCTTCGGCCACGACCACGACGGTATAGTCGAGCGCGCCCCTCTCCCGGAGGGTGGCCAATGCCTTCGCCACGGCGGACGCCCTCTGGCCGATCGCGCAATAGACGCACACGACATCCTCACCCGCCTGATTAAGGATGGCGTCGATTGCAATGGCGGATTTTCCCGTCTGCCGGTCCCCAAGAATCAGCTCACGCTGGCCCCGCCCGACAGGAATCAGTGCATCGATGACTTTGATTCCCGTCTGGAGCGGCACGGTCACGGGCGCGCGGTCCAGGATCGGCGCAGCGGGACGTTCGATCGGTAAGCGCTGGCGCGCGGCTACCGGGCCTTTGCCATCGAGGGGCCGACCGAGCGGGTCGAGGATGCGGCCGAGCAAACCTTCGCCCACCGCCACGTCCATCACCCGGCCCGTGGGCTGGACCTCATCGCCTGCCTGCAGATGCCAGTAATTGCCTAACAGAACGACGCCGATCTCCTCCTCATCCACGTTGAAGGCGATACCTGAAACGCCTCCGGGAAACTCGACGATCTCCTCGAAGCCGACGCTGGGAAGACCGGAGACCTTCGCGATGCCCGTAAAAACGTTCGTGATCGTCCCCACCTCGCGCGGCTTCAGTTCCGGCGCGTGGCGATCTCGTGCCCGGCTCAGGTTCGTGAACGCGCGATCGAGAGCGCCTTGCAGAGTTCCGAGTTCATTATTCATTGAATTGCTTCTCGCTTCGGCCCGCTGTCTCCGTCATTCACGGTCTCCGAGCTGGCTTCCTCCTCCAGAAGTTCACTGACGCTCTTCTTCAAAGACCCGAGATAATCCGAGATGCTCCAAGCCACCTTTTGTCCATGCGTGGTGAGTTCGATCCCGCTCACGAGCTCCGGGGCGGTCTCGAACCGGAGCTCCGTTTCCACCCCACAGCTTTCGTTCAGCGCCTGGCAAATCGCGGCACGTTGCTCGGGCGGCAACTCGAAGGCGCTGCGCACGAGCGGCAGCTCAGAGGATGCGTTCAGACTTGCGGCGAGGCCTTGCTTTGCCTCGTCATCGAGCGCTCGCAGCCGGCGCGTGAACACCTCGCTCATGCGTTCCTCGAGCGTCGATCCGGCGAGGTCCAGAAGCGTCTTCCGCGCGATCGCGAACACTTCCTCCTGGGCTCGGCGGCTGATGTCTTCGTTCAAACTGCGGGCTTCGTTACTCAGAGCGTCTCGGTGCTTCGAGCTCCAGGCATTGGCCGCCTGCCGCGCCTCCTCAAGAAGCCGCTCGCGCTCGGCCGCAGCCTCGCCTTCCGCCTGGAGCAGGAACCCGGCGCGCGCTCGATCGAACTCTTCGTTCTTCTTCTCGAAGTTCTCCCGCTCCTTTTCGGCTTCGACTCTCTTGGCGTCGGCGTCCCCGATCTCCGCGGCAATCCTCGTCTCCCGCGCATCGATCGCGTCGAGAATGGGTTTGTAGAGAAAGCGCTTCAGCAACCACACCAAAATGAGGAAGTTGAGCACTTGCGCGCCGACGGTGAACCAATCGATGAGCATCGAACTACTTCCCTGCGGTTTGGGCGGCGGCGGCAGCGATGGCGTAATTCCAGAATGGATTGGCGAAAATCAGAATCATCGAGACCACAAAGCAATAGATCGCGGTGGATTCGATCATCGCCAAGCCGACGAATAACGTGCGCGTGATCGTGGCCGATGCGTCAGGCTGCTGCGCAAGGGCGACCATCGCTGCGGCAACCGCGCGCCCTTCGCTGAATGCCGGCCCCATGGTCCCGAAGCCCGTGGTGATTCCAGCGAGTACGATTGATGCCACAGCGATCGTCGTCATGCTTTCCAAGATCATCGTCATGCCTTCCATAGTTGTCCTCTCCGACTATTTCCGTTGTGATTCAAGACGCGGGTTCGGGATCGGGTTCGGCTTCCGTTTCCGCTTGGTCTTCACCTTGGGAGCCACCCTCCCGAACTCGCGTGGCGGCAGCGATATAGACCGTTGCCAGGATGAAGAAGATGTATGCCTGCACCATCCCGGTCAGAAGACCGAGCAGTGTCATCACGACCGGAAAGATGAAGGGCGTGATGCTCAGCAAAATTGCGACAATCATCGCCCCGCTCATCATGTTTCCGAAGAGACGCACGGCCAGGGCGAGCGTACGCGACAATTCACTGATGAGATTGAACGGCAACATGATGACCGTTGGCTTGAGGTAGGACTCGAGGTAGCCGCCGATTCCTTTTTCCTCGATTCCGAAAAGCGGCACAGCCACGAACACGCAGAGTGCAAGCGCTACGGTGGTCGAGAGTGAGCCCGTCGGCGGTTCGAAGCCAGGAAAGACGGTGCATAGACTCGCTGTGGCGACGAACAGGAAGAGCGTGCCGAGGAAGCCGAGATACTTCGCCGGGTGGCGCAGGCCCACCTCGGCAATCTGCTGATTGATGCCGGTGACGATGATTTCCAGGAGGTTCTGCCAGCGGGACCGCTCGGAGGTGTCGGATAGGCCGCGCGTGACGAGTCTCGAACCGGCGGCCAGCAGCAGCATCAGCGCCCACGTGAACACAATGGTGGCGTTGAGCTTCAGCAACCCGTACTGCCAAAAGATGATCTCGTCAGGACTGAGACGCATGCACCGCCTCGTTCGCCTGGTTCGCCTGGGGGTTCTGGTGTCCGGCCGACGCGCCCGTGAGAGACGTCACCAGGAAGCGTGCGATTACGAAGCCAAGGAGGCAGGCCAAGAGACGTTTCCAGTCGCCGCGCGCGAGAAGGTAGAATCCACTCAGAGTGACGCTCGTTCGCAGCAGTAAGCTGCCCAAGAACCACAGGGCCGCCCGTTCGGACGCAAGAGCGCGGCGAAGTGTCCACCAGAGTCCGCCGAAGAACATCGCGCCAAGCAACAGCCCGCCCGCGCACGCGGCTACCAGATGCAGAATTTCACTCATCGTCCACCTGCTCCTCCTCGCTCATCGCCCGATCTTCCCTGGCAACCCAATGCCATGCGTTGAAGCAGCCCATGGCGAGCCCCGCCACCAGCAGAGCCAGGGTCCATGAAAACGCCACCGGGTGGTGCCCGTCCAACCAGTGCCCGAGGGCCGCGCCTAACAGTGTAGGGATCGCCACCGACCACCCGACGAGCCCCATCATTCCGAGACCAAACCAGACGCCCGGCGCGGGGTTGCGCCGCGCCTTTAGCTTCCGCCGCGTCTTCGCGCCGATCTGCTGGACGAACTGCGGGTCGCTCTCTGCGGCCTCCTCGGTCGGTTCGTCATTCATGCTGAAAGCTCGCAAAGCGCCGCAGGAAGCCGGTTTCCAGTCGCGCCAAGACCCTGTGCACGCTTTTCTCGTCTTCGTCGAGCGTCAGAAACTCCCGCTCCACCGCGTCGTGCAATTGGCCAAGTTCCTGGCCACGCATCGCCCGACGCACGGAAACGAGCACGTCCGGACCGCTCTTGACCAGCACACCTTGATCCACGGCGACGAAGACCTCGCCGTCTTCTGGTGTTTCGTAGATCAGGATTCCCGGTGTCATCGCGGCCACACAATCGAGTCGATGCGGCAAGAGTCCAAACGAGCCCTCGCTCGTCTCCGCAACGATGCGCGCCACGCCGGTCTCGTCGGCGAAGATTCCGAACGGCAGTAGAATCTTGAGGTTCATCTTAAGGCTCATCTTTGGGCTCATGGCTGCCGGGCCTCATCCACGGACCCGATCATATAGAACGCACTCTCGGGATAGTCCTTGAACTCATCGCTCAAAATTCGCTCGCAACCAATCAGTGCGTCCTCGAGACTGACGAGCCTTCCTTCGTGACCGGTAAATTGTTCAGTCGTGAAGAACGGCTGAGTCAGGAAACGCTCCAACCGCCGCGCGCGGGCAACCACGTTGCGGTCCTCGGGCGAAAGCTGCTCCAACCCAAGCATTGCAATGATGTCCTTGAGCTCCGCATATTGCGCAAGCGTGTGACGGATTTCCTGTGCCAGGCGGTAATGCCGCTCGCCGACGATTTCTCGCGTGGCCATTTTGGAGCTGGATTGCAGCGGATCGATCGCCGGGTAGAGGCCTTCGCCCGCCCGCTTGCGCGAGAGCACAATCGACGCGGACAAATGGGAGAACGTATGCACTGCCGCGGGGTCCGTAAAATCGTCAGCCGGCACATACACGGCCTGGAGCGAGGTGATCGCACCTGTGTCGGTGTTGGCTATGCGCTCCTCCAACGCCGAGAGCTCAGTACCCATCGTGGGCTGATAACCCAAACGCGACGGCATCTGCCCCATCAACCCCGAGACTTCTGAGCCGGCTTGAATGAACCGGAAGATATTGTCGATGAGCAGCAGCACATCGCGATGTTCATCGTCCCGGAAATACTCGGCCATGGTGAGCGCCGCGTGACCTACGCGGAAGCGGCTGCCGGGCGGTTCGTTCATCTGGCCGAAGACCATCACCATATTAGGCAATACACCGGCCGCCTTCATTTCTCGGTAGAGTTCTTCGCCTTCGCGACACCGTTCCCCAATGCCACAGAAAATGCTTACACCCTCGTGGTGTCCGACCATATTGTGAATCATTTCGGTGAGCAGCACGGTCTTCCCGACACCCGCCCCGCCGAAGAGCCCCGCCTTACCGCCGCGCTCCAGCGGCACGAGGACATCGATGGCCTTGATGCCGGTCTCGAAGATTTCAGAGGTCGTCGAGCGGCGCGCGAGCGGCGGCGGGGCCCTATGCACGGAGCGCCACTGCACATCCGTCGGCGCCGGCTGTTGATCGATGGCGTTGCCGAACACGTCGAACATACGTGACAAGATTCCCTTGCCCACCGGAGCCTTGAGCGGCCCGCCCGTGTCCTCCACGACCATCCCGCGCGCAAGGCCCTGAGTGGGGGTCAACGCGATCCCGCGAACATGTCGAGAATCAGGTTGTGCAAGCACCTCGATCACGATCTGACTCTTATCTCCGGCACGGAGCACGGAATAGATCGGCGGCAGATGCTCGTCGAACCGGGCCTCCACGACGCTTCCGCGCACCGAGGTGACGGCGCCGAGATTCGCTGTCCTGGACTCATCGCTCATGGTTATTCGTCGAAAGCCATCCAGAGGGAATGCTCCACCGCCCGTTACGGATCTCCGGCAGGCGGTCGATCGTGTCCATCACGGGGTGGAAGCGATTCGGGTCCTTCAAGACCGTCATGTCCAAGCGCTTGGTCATGGTGCCCTCCTCCTTATCACCTCGAACTTGTTCGGACGAAGAATGCCGCAGCCCTCCTCACCCTCCTCGCCCATGTTGGCTGTACCGCGTTACTCAGTACCGAGTATCAATGCAGCTCCCGTGCCAGTTCCTCTCGAGCTTATCGACGGCCTCCATCTTGAGTGGGCTCTATTGAATTTTAGATGTGAGGTTCTCGACCTCGAACTGGGGCCGGCGGTCCGACATCGGCGGAGCCCCCTCGGAGCCAACGCCGTGCGTGTCGCACGAACATTGATCCTCGGCGGTGACGACAGCGAGCGAAGGCGCTGTCCCCAATTGTCACCGAACGGCGTTCGCCTGAGGTGAATTGGCACAAGTCAAAAGACGTGGACCGTAGAATGTACCTGCTAGGCGAAGAGACCTCCAGAGACGCCCCTTGGCAGCCGGACACGTCCGTTACCCACTTGGCATAAGGCCTGCATAGTCTGTTCCTAGGAGGTCTAACTAATGACAACGCTCATCCCAAAACTCTCGGCTCTGATCCTGACAGCCACACTCGTGGCAGCCTGTGCCGTCATGCCCCTTTCCATTGAAGATATTCCCCTCAGCGCCGCACCTAGCCAGGAAATCGGACGCTTGGAGCAGCAGCTCAAGGGAGCCCGGGCGAACGACACTCAGTCCCTCGCTCCGACCTGGTTCGCGAACTCCGAGGCCTCTCTGAACGAGGCGAAGCGTCAGCTAGCGAAAGGCGAATCTGTCGAGGAGATCTTGGGGCATGTCGCAGAGGGCCTCGCGCAGCTTCAACGTGCTGAAGAGTTTGCCCAGATCACCCGAGTCACTTTGCCGCGAGCGATCGAGGCGCGCGATGGTGCGCGGACAGCCGGCGCAACCACACTGGGCGAACCCTACACCGACGTTGAGCAGCGCTTTCTTGAACTCACCCGGGCCGTTGAGAACGACGACGCGAGCTGGGCCAAAGGTCGGCAAGACGCCGTCGCAAAGACGTTTCGCGACGTCGAACTGCGGGCGATCAAGGAAACGACTCTGAGCGAGGTCAGTACCCTGATCGCGAGCGCACGTGCGGCGAACGCGAAGACTCTTGCACCCAAAGCACTCGCTCAAGCGGAATCCAAGCTTGCCGAAGCGGAGGCCTTCATCACTCAGAATCGCTACGCGCGCGCTCGCGCGAACGAGCTCGCACAGAGCGCTCTCTTTCAAGCTCAGCGCTTGTCCCACATGACGACCGAAACTCAACGCATCAAGACTGAAACACCTGAGTCCCTTTACCTTGAAGAAGAGCAACGATTGAATGAGCTCTCCGACACACTCGGGCTGCCTGATATGCGAAACCAATCCGCGACGACGCGTCGAAAAGCAGTTGCGACAAGTGCAAGTGAGCTTCGAAACGACCGGAACTTTCTCGTCAACCGCACTGAACTCCTCCGCGCAGAGCTCGAGGACTCGCAGACTAAGATCGCGCGCCTAGAAGGGGAATCCGTCTCGGAGCAGGGGGAAATCGCTCGTCTGGAGGCGGAGCGCCGATTCAATCAGTTGTATAGCGAGGTCAGTGCCTACTTCGAACCGGGAGAGGCCGAAGTCTACAAACAGGGTCAGCAACTCGTGATTCGACTGCGCCGCGTCCAGTTCCCCGTCGGCGAATATGTCCTTCAGCCCGACTCCTATCAGCTGCTGAGCAAGGTCCAGCGCGCCGTGCGCGCTTTCGGCAATCCACGAGTCGTCATTGAGGGGCACACCGATGCAACCGGCTCGGCGGAGCTGAACGACCACCTTTCCGATCTCCGAGCAAATGCCGTTCGCGACTACCTGGTCGCGAACCAGACCGTCAACCCGGAGCAAATCGCAGCCGTCGGTCGTGGCTTCAGCGAGCCGCTCGCCTCGAACCGTACATCCGAAGGGAGAGCCCAGAACCGACGCATCGACGTCACGATCGACGCCACCCACTACGATTCTGGATCACAACTCCCCGAAGTGGCTTCACCCCCGCCGCCTGGATACTGAAGGTCTGCCCTTCCGAGTATGTTCGTCCACTACCCACATTGAGCTGCACTTCGTTAGCATCCGCGTCGCACCTCACCAAAAAGGAGAAGAGTCATGAAGATCAAGAATGGGTTCGTTGCAGTCATAGTGGCGCTCGGCCTGGCGTCGGGCGCACTGGCCTGCAAAGAACAGAGTCCGCTCGAGTCGGCTGCGGAGAAGGTGGACGAGGCGGTGGACAACATCACGCATCCGGGAGAAGGACCGATCGAGGAGGCCGCGCGCAAGGCCGGCAAGAAGGTCGATGATGTGAAGGACGATCTCACGAACTAGGCGTTGCGAGATGGGTCGAACGCTTCAGGCGGGCAAGAGCGAAGCCGGGATCCATGTTGGCGCCCATGCGGCCGGATATCGGCCGACGACGCTCGGATAGGAGAAGAAGGTGATGGCGCACTACCGGTTCTCGACGGCGCACATCGTCGCGAGGGCAGAGGCCGTGCTCGCCCGATGAGGCCACAGCCTTGAGTTCATCGTCTACACCTCATGGGCTTTCGCTCCAAAGCGAACCCTCTCGCTCACGGGCAGTCGGCAGACGCCGCCTGCGGGTTGGACCAGCCGCCGATGGCGGCGCCCATGCGATCCGCTTCGGCGGGTCCCCAGGTCCCGCGCGCATACGGGCGCACAGGCGACGGCGCGCACAGCAGCGGATCCACGATGCCCCAAGCCACCTCGACTTC
>JBDNFB010000095.1:0-28096 GCA_041690055.1 Myxococcota bacterium
TCATCCCCGCTCACCCCACCCGGACACCCGCCCAGCTTAAGTGAGTCGGAATTGCGGGTCGCCGCCCCTACTTCGGGAGCAAAAACCAAGACCGAGCGCCTCGAGGACCCCACTCCGCGCCACCCCGGAACATCCGTCCCGCCGACACCCGCCGCGCCCAAACGAAAAACGGCCGGACCCGAACCTCGTTCGAATCCAGCCGCTTGTTCTGAGTCGGTCGCGTTGACCCGCGCGGGGCGCGTACGGTTACTCGAAGAGCTCCCGTACGATGATCGTCTCATCGCGGCCAGGACCGACCGAGAGCAGTGCCGCCGGTACTTCGGCGAGCTCCTCGATGCGGGCGATGTAGCGCTTGGCGTTTTCGGGGAATTCCTCAAGCGACTTGAGCTTGCTGACGTCTTCCGTCCAGCCCGGCATCGTCTCGTAGATCGGCTTCGCACGCTCGGCTTCGGAGAGGGTCATGGGGAAATCCTCCGTGACCTTGCCGTCGATATCGTAGGCGACACAGATCTTGAGCTCACCGAACCCGCTCAGGATATCAAGCTTGTTGATGGCGAGATCCGTCAGGCCGTTGACCGTGACCGCTTCGCGCAGCAGAACCGCGTCGAGCCAACCGCAGCGACGCGGGCGACCCGTCGTGGCGCCAAATTCGGCGCCTGCTCGGCGGAGTTCTTCGCCGGTCTCGTCTTCGAGCTCGGTCGGGAACGGGCCGCTTCCGACGCGGGTCGTGTAGGCCTTGGTGATGCCGATGACCCGGTCGATGCATGTCGGTCCGATGCCACTGCCGGTGCAGACGGCGCCAGCGACACAGTTCGAGGACGTGACGAAGGGATAAGTCCCGTGGTCGATATCGAGGAACGTGCCCTGGGCGCCTTCGAAGAGGATGTTCTTTCCGGCGCGGAGGGAGCGGTCGATGATGCGGCCCGTGTGATCGATGTATTGGTCGAGCCGGCGGCCCCATTCGACGCATTGCGTGAAGAGCTGGCCAACGTCGATCGGATCCGCACCATGCATTTTCGTGAGTTCGAAGTTCTTCTGATCCGCAATAATGTCGAGCTTCTCGCGCAGCGTGTCGACCTGGCGGAGATCGGCGATGCGGATACCGCGGCGTGCGACCTTATCTTCGTAGCAGGGACCTATGCCCCGACCGGTCGTCCCGATCTTGCCTGCACCGCGGGCGGATTCGCGCGCTGCGTCGAGCGCGTTATGCCAGGGAAGGATCACGTGCGCGCGACCGGAGACGCGAATACGCGAGGGATCCTTCAGGATGCCGCGTGCTTCGAGCGCGTCCAGCTCTCCCAAGAGAATTGCGGGATCGACGACCACGCCCGGGCCAATCAGATTGACCGAATCGGCATGCAGAATACCGGAGGGCACAACATGAAGAATCGTCGTTTCTCCGTCCACAACGAGCGTGTGACCGGCATTATTGCCGCCCTGGAAACGAGCAACGATGTCGGCCTGCGGGCCGAGCCAATCAACGATCTTACCTTTGCCTTCGTCGCCCCATTGGGCGCCGACCGCTACGACGGTGGACATGTTAGTTATAGCTCCAGCAGTTGAACGGCGATCATATTGTCTGCATCACGCAGCGAGGCCAAAATTTCATCGTTCGGCATTTGATCGACGTTGACGAGCATGCAGGCTTCGCCACGAGATTCGTGGAGGGCGAGCTGCATACGAGAGATGTTGATTCCGGCATCACCCAGAAGTTGACCGACGCGACCAACCACACCACTTTGATCATGGTTATGGATCAGCAGAGTGCAGCCTTCGGGAATCGCTTCGAGCATAAAGTCATCAAAGCGCACGATCCGCGGCTGGTCGCCGTGGAAGACGGCGCCGGCGACGAGGCGATTCACGACGCCCTTCACGCGCACAGTGACGGCCGACGCGAAGTCGGTCGAGCGGGCGACCTTGCTCTCGATGACCTTGATGCCGAGTTCCTGGGCGATATGCGAGGCGTTCACGAGGTTCACGCTCTCACGGACCGAGGAGAGGATGCCCTTCAGGACGGCGATCGTAATCGGCGCGACCTTGAGTTCGGCGACATCACCGGAGTACTCGACCTCGACGACGTCAACGCGGCCCTGAGCGAGTTGGCCCTGGAAGGAGCCAAGCTTCTCGCCCAGAGTGATATAGGGACCGACTTCCGCCATCTGTTCCGGCGAGACGCTCGGGACATTGATCGAGTTGCGGATCTCGTTCTTCAAGAGAAAGTCGCGAATCTGTTCGGCGACGGCGATTGAGACGTTGATCTGCGCCTGTTCGGTTGAGGCGCCCAGATGCGGCGTGCAGATCACGTTCGGATGATTCACGAGCGGATGGTCCGCCGGCGGCGGCTCTTCCACGAACACGTCGAGTCCGGCACAGCCGACCTGCCCGCTTTCGAGAGCTTCGAGAAGCGCTTCTTCGTCGACGATGCCACCGCGTGCGGCGTTGATCACCATCAATCCGGGCTTGGCGTGCGCGAATTCAGCGCGGCCGAGAATTCCCGTCGTTTCCTTCGTCTTGGGAACGTGCACAGTCACGATATCCGCACGGCTCATCATCTCGTCGAGTGCAACGCGCTCGACTTCCAAGCGAGCCGCAGCTTCAGCAGTCAGGTAGGGATCGTGCACGATCACCTTCATGCCGAGGCCCTTTGCGCGGGACACAACAAAACGTCCGATATTGCCCGCGCCGAGGACGCCGAGGGTGCGGTTGTAGAGCTCCATGCCCTCGAACTTCTTCTTCTCCCATTTGCCGGCCTTCATCGAGGCGGTGGCCTGGGGAATATGCCGCGCGAGGGAGACCATCAACGAGATCGCGTGTTCCGCGGTCGTGATGTTGTTGCCTTCCGGCGTGTTCACGACGACGACGCCATGCTGGGTCGCGGCCGCGATGTCGACGTTATCGACGCCAATGCCGGCGCGGCCAATGATGCGCAGGTTCTTGGCGGCCTTGAGCACGTCGGCAGTGACCTTCGTCGACGAGCGGATCACGAGGCCGTCGACGTCTTTGATCAGCTCAAGCAGCTCGTCGGCCGAGGTGCCGGGGTGATTGATGACTTCAATGCCCGAGGCTTGTTCGAGAACGCTGACGCCCTGTTCGGCCATGGCGTCAGAGATGAGGACTTTCGGCACGAGACTCTGTTCTCCACCTTGCGGTTTTGCAGGCGCGACCGGGCCGCGCGCGAAGAAGCTCACCCCTATTAATGCAATGCATTGCAATGTCATGCAGGGGCGAGCGAAAGCGATGATGAGCGGAAAAGTTCCGCCTAAAAAGACTGGTCAATCAGATTGGGCCGGGGATCCGGGGGGCTTGCTGGGTTCTCTTTCACACAGCCTTTCGCACGGCTAAGTCGCTGACAAACTTAGGGATTCCAACCGGTGACGGAGTGTGCCGGAGCGCCCTCGGAGTGTCAACGGCGGGGGGCGGCCCCGCCCTCGCCTGCGGCCTCTCAGTCACGCTTGCGTGCTAGAATGCCGCGGTCACTCATCACTCATCACTGATCAGCCCAACCCAGCCCAGGGACCCCGGTCAAGCCCTTTCCATCGCAACGAACCCGCTTGGATCCCGTCAGATCCTCCGTTGAGTCCCAAATCTGGGCTTTTCGACGCGCACGGAGCCCCAAAACATGGCGCCCACTGCCCGGCCTTCGCAACTCAAAATCGATCCCCGCGGTCCCCTGGAGGGCACCGTTTCTGTTCCCGGGAGCAAGAGCATCACGAATCGGGCCCTGCTGCTGGCTGCGATGGCCGACGGGGTGTCCACTCTGCGGGGTGGCCTCGATTCGGACGATACCGTCGTCATGCGAGCGGCCCTCCGTGCGATGGGCATCGAAGTGACGCATGAGCATGAGGCAGAGGATATTTGGCAGGTCCACGGTCAGGGCGGACGCTTCCTCCCCCCGGACCACGCACTCGACTGCGGCAATTCGGGCACCACCGTTCGCTTCTTGACCGCGGCACTCACCCTGGCCTCGGGGCCGATCGTGGTCGACGGGAATGCGCGCATGCGCGAGCGCCCGATTTCGGATCTCGTGACGTCGCTCCGTGCGCTCGGCGCCGAGTTGACGGTCGAAGGCCAGGACGATTGCCCGCCGATTCGTGTGCACGGCGGCGGTCTGCCAGGTGGAGCCGCGCTGATCGATGGCAGTCAATCCAGCCAATACGTCTCGGCCGTCTTGCAAGCCGCCCCCTACGCGGAGCGCGATATCGAACTCGCCTTCAAAGACGGAGTGATCGTCTCGCGCCCCTACATCGACCTGACCCTCGAGGTGATGCGCGATTTCGGCGCGGAAGTCGAATGGCGCGGCACGCCGGGCGACGAACGGCTTTGGGTCAAGGCCGGACGCCCCTATCAAGCCCACGACTACACGATTGAACCGGATGCGAGCTCGGCCGCCTATCCGTTTTGCGCAGCGGCCATCGCGGGGGGCAGCGTCACTGTTTCCGGTGTCTCGCCCACTTCGAACCAAGCCGATTTCAAGATTCTCGACCTGCTCGCACGCATGGGCTGTCGCGTGGACCGCGCAGGCGACGGGGACGAGACCGTCACAGTCCACGGCCCAGAAACGCATCTCCGCACGCTCGGCGAGATCGACATGAACGATTTTCCGGATGCGGTCCTCGCCTACGCGGTGGTCGCCCTTTTTGCCGACGGACCCACGACCATTACGAACGTGGCCAACCTCCGCATCAAGGAAACGGACCGCTTGGATGCGCTGCAAAACGAGCTATCGAAGCTTGGCGCGCGCGCGACGACCGGGCCCGACTGGTTGCGCATCGAGCCCGGCCCCATGCGGGGCGCCAAAATCGAGACCTATGACGACCATCGCATCGCCATGTCCTTCGCCCTCGCCGGCCTGCGCGTCCCCGGAATCGTGATCCTTGACCCGGGATGTGTGTCAAAAACCTGGCCTCGCTACTTCGAAGCGTTTGAAGAGCTGTAACTCCTCGCCGGCGAGCTCCGTATAACCCAGCACCCGATCACAGAGATCAGCGATTGGCCCGGATAGACTGGGCCGACGAGCCAAGATCAATCATCCAAGATCACCCCAGAACAAGGAGTACCCGAAGCATGGACAAGAAGAGTGCACTTTTGGCCGCCGCAGCGGCCGCGATTTTCGTCAGTGGCGCCGCCACCCTCGCCACCGCCGGCCACCACGAAGCGGGCGAAACCGTTCAGTGTGAGGGCGTGAACTCATGCAAGGGTCAGTCTGAATGCAAGACCGATCACAGCGCCTGCCACGGCCATAATGACTGCTCCGGCAAGGGCTGGGTCTCCATGACCGCCGAAGAATGCGACAAGGCCAAGGCGGCGATGGACGATCAATAAGGGTCGACCTCTCCTGCTTGTCCTGCTTGGGCGAAGCCTGGGGAGGAGCTCGGATCGGACGGGCGGGTGTGCTCTATGCGTTCTTCGCCTAACGCATGAGCACGCCCGCCCGAGCCGAACAGACTCGAGGCCTCTATGCCCTCCGCCGCAGCAAACCCAATCGATCGCCCCGCAATGCACCTGAATCCCTTCGAGATCCCCTACCTCGGCGTTGGGGTCGGGCTGCGCACGGCGCATTACGCCGACGTGCTCGAACGCGGACAACACGAGAAACGCGAGAAACGCGAAAACACCAGCTCGCCTGTACCTCGAGAGCCCCTCGCAGCAGGCTCACCCAGTCAGCTCGGCGTCGACTGGTTCGAGCTGCTCTCTGAAAACTATATGGTCGACGGCGGACGCCCCCTCCGTATCATCGAAGAAGTGCGCGCCCTCACCCCCGTCGCTCTCCACGGAGTCTCGCTCAATATCGGCTCCACCGACCCGCTTGACGCCGACTACCTCAACGCGCTCGATACTCTGATTCGGCGCGTCGACCCCAGTTGGATCTCCGACCATTTATGTTGGACCGGCGTCGGCGGCCGCAACCTGCATGACCTCCTCCCCCTGCCCTACACCGAAGAAGCCATCCACCACGTCGCCCAGCGCGTGCGTCAAGTTCAAGAGCGACTGGGACGCCGCATCGCCCTTGAGAACGTTTCGTCCTATGTCGCCTATCACGAGGATGCCTTCAACGAATGGGATTTCCTTCTCGCCATCGTCGAAGAGGCGGACTGCGGCATCCTTCTCGACGTCAATAACATCTTCGTGAGCGCGCATAACCACTCCTTTGATGCCGCGAAGTACATCGACTCGATTCCGCCGGGACGTGTTTTCCAAATTCATCTTGCCGGACATAGTCGCTCCGATGAGATCCTGATTGACACCCACGACCACCCCGTCTGCGACGAAGTCTGGACGCTCTACGAACGTGCGATCGCGCGACTGGGCCCCGTCTCGACTCTGATCGAATGGGATGACCAGATCCCGACCTATGCGCGCCTACTCGAAGAAGCAGACAAAGCACGCCTGATTCTCGATCGTGCCGCACGGCCTGCGGAGGATCGGCATGGCGCTGCGTGATACGCAATTGGCAATCGACCGATGGCTCCGCGCGCCCGAGGGTGTCGCGAAAGCACTCCTCGACGAGGACGCCGCGCACCCCGAGACTGCGCCAGGGACCGCGGCGCAGACGCTTTCAGAAATGCTCCGTGGCGACGCTGCCCTCGATTCTGTGCGTCGCCTCGAAATTTACGCCAACGCCTATTTCCAGCGCATCTTCGGGGTGCTTCAAAGCGACTACCCCGCGCTTGAATTCGCTCTGGGAACCGACCTCTTCTACGACCTCGTCACTTCCTACGTGCTGGTCGAACCTTCGAGGCATCCGTCCCTACGTTATGCCGGTGCGCGGCTTGCCCGCTTTTTGATTGAGCATGAAGCGGCCGGTGGCATTCGCGCAAGAGCGCCTTGGGCGGGCGAACTCGCGCATCTTGAATGGACGCGGTCCGAAGTCTTCGATGCTCCGGAGAGTGAGGTCCTCAGCCAGGCCGCGCTCGCCACTCTCGCGCCGGAGAGTTTCGGCGCGATTCATCTCCAGCTCGGCCCCTGGGTTCGGCGGGGGGCGTACGCCTGCCCCGTCGCGGACCTCTGGCGACCTGCGATTCGCGGCGAATCCATCGAGGATATTGAGACTGGCCCCCGACCCACGCGTCTGCTCATCTGGCGCAAGCTCGAAGAGCCCGTTCACCGAATTCTAGACGAGGGGGAAGACCTCGCATTGGCCCTGGCCCAGGCGCCGGACGGAATTCGCTTTGACGCGCTTTGCGAATTCGCAGCGACCCGCGTCGGAGAGGACGACGCGCCCACTCTCGCCGCAGGGTGGCTCGCGCAGTGGCTAGGCGACGGTCTCCTGCAGGCCCCCTGAGTTCGCATTCGATCCAGGCCCTTCCGCCAGAAAAACGCCCCATTCGGCCTAGACCGCCCCCTCTATGAACCGCTTCACATTCTCGCGACCGCGTTCGTGGTGAACTGTATTTGCGTCCGAAAGGCGCGGAAACCTCACCCTCTCGCGAGCCGGTTCTCTCAGCAGAGCCGCAGGAGTGACCATGTTTGATGCAGATCCGAGCCTAATCATCCAAAAACCGATCCCCTCCGTCTTTCGCCTACTGGACACGGCTGGACTCGCCGTCGCCGTCGCCATTGCCGTCCTGAACACGGCCATCGTGCTCTCCAGCGGCTTCGCCACCGCAGCCACCTTCGGCGTCAACTCGACCACCGACAATACCGACGCCGTCGCCGGCGACGGCGTCTGCTCGACAGGGAACTTCATCATCATCTCTTCGACGCCTCTGCTATTCGCCGCGGAGTGCACGCTCCGGGCCGCGATAGAAGAAGCCAACGGAAATGCGGGAGCAGACGAAATCACCTTCAGCGGTTTCCTCCCCACCGTCGCGGGCGTGGTCGAGATCTCACCCGCGTCGGCCCTCCCCCAGATTTTCTCCCAAGTCACGATCGACGGCTATAGCCACCCGAGCTACGACGAACCCAATCCCGATGCGAGCCCCATCATCAACATTCTCGGTGGCGGAACCCCGAGCGACACACACGGATTGATCTTTCTGCCCGGAGCCGACGATTCAGTCGTGCGGGGTCTCGCCATTTCGGGCTTTCCAAGCTCCGGCATCCTCATTTCAGAATTCGGTGTCCGCGGCCCGGACAATATCCGCATCCAAGGAAGTCATCTCGGCATTTGGCGGGGCCTCTTCTACACCAACGGCAACGGGGAAGACGGCATCCGAATCGAAAACGCAGACTTTGCTCGGATCGGCACGGTCTGTGTCGCGTTTTCCTGCACGGGCAAGCGAAATGTCATTTCCGCAAATGGTCGCCACGGCGTGTCCATCCGAGGAACGGGTAATGTCCTGGGCGGCAATTATATCGGGGTCGACCGAACCGGAACCACCACCTCCGTCGCCTTCGGCGGCGCAACAGCCAATGCCGAACACGGCGTCTTCATTCCGCATGGCTCCGAGGGAAACACCATCGGCAGCGTCGGCGGGCTCACCTTCCCGGGCAGCGACTTCACACCGATCTCCTCCGCACCCAACGTGATTTCGGGAAACGGAATCAACGGGATCTACCTCAAAGGCGCCGATAACCGAGTCTATGGCAACCGAATCGGCACGAATGCGGACGGTACCTTTGCCCTGCCAAACCAAAACGACGGAATCGAAGTCGAGGCGGACGATATCGTGATTGGCGGAACGGGTCTCCTCGGCAATCTCATCTCGGGCAATGCCGGAAGCGGAATCTTTGTCGTGCTCGAATCAGGAGTCAACATCTTCCGGCTCATCGTTAATGGCAACTCCGTAGGCGTCAACGTGGATGCGAGCGCCCCTCTAAGCAACACCTACGGCCTCATCCTCAGGGGCTCCAACCACGAGGTCACCGACAATATCATCAGCGGCAATCTTGTTGACGGAATCCTAGGCCAAAGTCGGCTCAGTCTGTTCGCCCGCAACTTCATCGGCACAAATCCGCACGGAGACAATCTCGGAAACGGGTCCGCTGGCCTGTCTTTGGCCGGTATCGGCAGCCTCCCTGAGGTCGGAAGCAATCTCGTCGGCGGCGCCGGCCAAGGCAACACGATCGGCTTCAACACCGGTGGCATCACGATCTTCGATTCCAACGACAACCGGGTCGTGGGCAATTTTGTCGGTACGAACGCAAGCGGAGACGATCTACAAAATTCATCCTCAGGCATCTATAATGGCTCTGCATACACAGAGATCGGAGACCCTCGCGGGCGCGTGAACGGACTCGGAAATGTGATCGGCTTCAACCTCTATGGCATCAGAAACGTAGGCCATCACGTCAAGATCCAAGGCAATTTCATCGGAACCAACGCCGCAGGCGAGGATCTCGGGAACGAATCGATCGGCATTTGGATGGAGTCCTTTATCGTCCCGGAGGCCGTCATTGGTGCCGAGCTGTCCACGCCCGATGCGGACGTGAATGAGGTTGGCAATATCATCGCCTTCGGCGCCCGCGGCATCTACATCGAAGACAGCGGGGCGCTCTCCATCCGCGGAAACCAGCTGGTTGGCAACGGCGGACCGGGCATCGACCTGGAGGGCGACGGCCCGACACCCAATGATCCGAACGACTCTGATTTCGGACCCAATCGACTGCAGAACACACCGGAATTCAACATCACCCAAACTTTCTTCGATGAGGGAACGGGCGATCTGCAAGTTCGGTTTGCAGTCGATTCGTCGATCGCGCACGCGGCCTATCCGCTCAAAATCGACCTCTACATCCACGACCCGTGGCTGACCCAGGGCGATCAGGCGCGCGCCCATCTCGGTTCAGTTATGTACGAAGCAGTCGATGCGGGCTCATTCGTGACAGCGACGATCACGCCTACCGCCGGCACCTTTGAGCCCAATTCCTTCGGCGATCTCTTCGGCGGACTCCGCGCGACAGCAACCGATGCGAATAGCAATACCAGCGAATTCTCCGTGCAGAACGTGCCGGTCCCGGAGCCGAGCGGCGGCCTAATGCTTCTCGGCGGGATCTGCGGCCTCTCAGCCCTGCTGGGCCGACGGCCGCAAACAAAGAGGCGTGGACCGTTAATTGCGCCTGGGGTGACCGTTCGCTCAATTACAGCTAAATGAGACCTTGCGTTCACGTGGTTTGCTGCTCTGTGTGGCCGGATGTACCCAATTCCATAGACTTTTTCCCCAAGAATCGACCGGCGAGCAGATGCTCATGGCAGGCGCAATTAACGGTCCACGTCTCACTCTGTGAAGACCTTCACACTCTGAACCGGCGGAGCGTGATGAACTTCAATTGTCGTCGAAGAGGGCTCACCGGTGAAGCGCCGGATCAGCCTCTCCAAGACATTCAAGGAGCGCATCATGTCACTTATACGAACGCCGAGAGACGGATCTCTCTTCCTGCAACATGCGCGGCGGGCCGTCTGCCTCGCCAGTGCACTCGTCCTCACAAGCTCGGCTGCAAGCGCCGGCGTATTCCTCGTGAACTCAAACGCGGACACGACCGACAACGCGAGCGGCAATGGCATCTGCTCTACAGGCAACATCATCATTATTTCGACGGTGCCCCTTCTGTTCGCCACCGAATGCACGCTCCGCGCCGCGATTTCAGAGTCGAACGGCAATCCGGGCCAGGATACGATCGAGTTTAGTTCAATCCTTCCCACGGTCGCCGGCGTCGTCGAATTCACGCCAGCCCTCAGCTACCCGGCCATCCAAGACTCGGTCATCATCGACGGCTATAGCCACCCGAGCTACGACGATGCCGACCCCGCAGCGACACCCATTATCAATCTTCGAGGGACTTCGACTTCTGGCTTCGCAAGCGGGCTCAGATTTCTTCCCGGCTCCGACAACTCCGTCGTGAATGGCCTCGCGATTTCGGGCTTCCCGGGCCACGGCATCGAGCTTTCCGGCTTCATTGTCACGGGCCCAGCCAATATCCGAATCCAGGGTAACCATATCGGTATCTGGCGAGGCGTCTTCTACACAGGGAACGGACTCAGCGGAGTCCGCATCGCCCTCGTCGACAACAGTATCATCGGACAAGTCTGCGGGGCGTTCTCGGGTTGCAGCGGAAAGCGAAACGTCATCGCCGCGAATGCAAACCATGGCGTCTACATCAGCAACGGCAATGGCAACCGGATCGCAGGAAACTATATCGGCGTGACCACCACGGGCACTTCCACCTTCGTCCCCTTTGGTGGTTCCAGCCCGAACGGCGAAAACGGCGTGTTTGTCGATGCCATTTCAACGGGCAATATCATCGGAGGCATCGGGTCCAGCTTCGCCCCCGGCGGGGGTCTCATTACCGTCGCAGCCGGCAACCTCATCTCCGGTAACACTCTCAGCGGCATCAATATCCAAGGCGCCGGCAATACCGTCATCGCCAACATGATCGGCACAAACGCGGCCGGTACCAGCACCCTCGGTAATCAGGGCAGCGGCATCTTCGTCGGTGGCGACGATACGGTCATCGGCGGCACGGGACTCCGCGGCAATCTGATTTCCGGCAACGGCAGCTCAGGCATCTCCGTCGACACCGATACCGGCGGAGATCCTTTCCGTCTCTCAATCCTTAACAATCGCATCGGCGTCAACGCCACCGCAGACGCCCCGCTCGGAAACGGCAATCACGGCATGCTGCTCTGGGGCGGCGACCATGAGATCAACGATAATATCATCGGCGGAAACTCCGCCCACGGCATCTCCGACACCAGCAACGGCAGTATCATGCTAGGCAATTACATTGGCACCAACGAGAACGGCGAAAATCTCGGCAATAGCGGCGTCGGCCTGATCATGTCCGAAGGCAATCAGACCATCGGCGGGGTCGGCGCAGGCAACGTCATCGGTTTCAACGCCGCAGGCATCGTGGGCGGCGGCTCAAGCTATAATAACCACCTCTACGCCAACTATATCGGCACCAATCCGGCAGGAGATGATCTCGGCAACCTTGGAGACGGAATTAACATCGTTGGCCCGGAATACGAAGTCGGCCTGACGAACGCCCGAACCCTCGGGCTCGCCAACACGATCGGCTTCAACGGTGGCCACGGCATCGTCGATACCGGCTTCGCCACATCGATCCAAGGCAACTACGTCGGGACCGACGCAAGCGGTGCAGACCTGGGCAACGCTGGAGCGGGTATTCACGCAGAAACGATTGCCGGCCCCGATGCCGGCATCGGAGCCACTCTCGCCACTCTCGATGCAAACGTAAACGGCGCGGGCAATATCGTCGGCTACAACCTTCAGGGCATCGTCGTCGACAATACGAGCGACCTCCCCGTCCGAGGCAATCAGCTGATCGGCAACGACGGTCCCGGCCTCGATCTTGAGGGAGACGGCCCGACGGCCAATGATCTGCTCGATCCGGATACCGGCGCGAACGAACGCCAGAACACCCCGGTATTCAACACCGCACAAACCTTCTTCAATCCCGGCACAGGAGAGCTTCAGGTTCGATTCGGCGTCAGCTCGGCCGTTGCAAATGCCGCCTACCCGCTTACGGTCGACTTCTATATCCACGACCCATGGCTGAACGCGGGCGACCAAGCCCGAGCGCATCTCGGATCCGTTCCGTACGACGCACTCGACGCGGGCTCCTTTGTGACAACGACGATTACACCGACCCCCGGAACCTTCGTTCCGAATTCCTTCGGCGACCTCTTCGGTGGCCTTCGGGCGACAGCGACCGACGCTCAAGGCAATACCAGCGAGCTCTCTCGAGGAAACGTTCCGGTTCCTGAGCCCGGATCGGCGGCGATGTTGACGGCGGGTCTGCTCTGGCTCATCGGCTTCGCCAGACGCGGCCACCGCTCGCTCGTATAACCCGCAACACGCCCGACGCGTCGCACGCATCCGCGCATACACGAGGCCGGCTTCGTTCCCGTCATGGACGAAGCCGGCTTTGGCGTTTCAGGGCGCGCCGACGAACGGCATCCCGCGCGAGACCGGCCTCGGCCTCGCCCTCGCCCTCTGTACTGTGCCCCGCAGGATCGTTGTCGAAAAAAATGAGCCGCAGAGTTGACACCCCCTACGCCGTGAACATCTCTTCTGACAACAAAGGAAACGGAGTCAGGCCATCGCCGCTCCGTTCTCCCGCAACGTGAGAGCGGCCCAACCGGTCCGTTCCTGCGACGCGAAACGTCCATGCCGAGGAGCATTACCATGGCAACCTATCACTTTCAGCGTTCTTCTAACCGCTCACCTTTGTCGAATATCCTCTCCGATATGCGCCGCGACATCGACGCCGCTCGGCGCCCTGCGGCGGTGCAGTACAACGCCGCCTATCAAGGCACCCGAGGCGTCTACCCCCCCGTCAACCTGACTGAGGACGCGGAAGGCTACGTCCTCACAGCGGAGCTCCCGGGCGTCGCGCCCGACGTCGTCGACGTCACGCTCGAGGGATCCACTGTCACGATTAGTGGACAGCGCAAGATCGACTACGCCGCCGGCGACGGCACAGCTGTGCATCGTCGAGAGCGTCAATCAGGCACGTTCCGTCGCGCCTTCGAGCTACCGGCCGAGATTAATGTCGATGCAGCGAAGGCAACGCATAAGAACGGAGTCCTCACGCTCAAGTTGCCCAAGGCCGACTCTGTGAAACCGCGTCAGATTGTGGTGGAAACGAGTTAGGCCCTCGCAAGCGAGAGCAAAAATGAACATGAGATCCAAAACGAAAAGAAGGACTCAGGAGAAAAGCACAATGACGATTCATTCACGTGAAATTGAAGCCCGCGAGAAATCCGAACTGACTACGGAGGAAACCCGGCCGGTGCCGGTCTTCCGACCCGATGTAGACATTCTCGAGCACTCCGACGCGTTCGTGATTCACGCGGATATGCCAGGCGCCGACGAAGACACCGTCGACATCCGACTTGACAACGGCGTCCTCACGCTCGAGGGACGGCTCGTCTCTGAAGAAGTGGATGTCACGCCGAACGAGGACGGCGCCGAAGCGACAGATGTCGCTGAAGGAGGAGGTGAAGGAGAAGGAGGCGAATCCGCTGCCCTGAGCGCCGTCGTGCGACACGCCGAGTACCGAGTCGGCAGCTACCGACGCGAGTTTCGACTCTCGAAGGATATCGATGTGAGCGCCGTCAGCGCCCGCATGAAAGACGGTGTCCTCGAGCTCCGACTTCCCAAGACGGCCGAACTACAGCCGCGTCGCATCGCGGTGGAGGCGGCCTGACACGGACTGAATCAAGCGGGTCACAGGGGCGAGGCACACCCCATCCCGCCCACGGCCGAGCACCCGGTCCCGGGCCGCTCTGAAAGAATCAGGCCGAGACCCCACCCGGCGGAGCGCAATGCTTCGCCGGGTTTTCTGTTTGCGAATCAGCACACTCGAAACCACATGCCGCAAATCGCAGCACAAGTCCCCGAAATCTCCGAGAACGGTCTATAGTCTACGGCCAAGACGCCCCCCCGACGTCCCCCTGCGTCCATACCGAGGATTTCCTCCCATGCCCTCGTCCGTAACTCCCGCGAAGACACCCGTCTTCGAAGCCCACGCCTATGGTCAGTCCATCTGGCTCGACAATATCAGCCGCGATCTCCTGCTCTCTGGTGAGCTGCGACGCTGGGTCGAGACCGAAGGCATCTGCGGTGTCACCTCGAATCCTGCGATCTTCGAAAAGGCCATCGCCCAGTCGACGGATTACGATCCCGCCGCCCGAGCACTGATCGCCCAAGGCGCGAGCGATGCCCTCGATGTTTTCGAGAAACTTGCCGTCCAGGACATCCAGCTCGGCTGCGACGTGCTCCGCCCCGTCTGGGAGAAAAGCGGCGGCTCTGACGGCTTCGTCTCCCTCGAAGTCTCGCCCCATCTTGCCCACGACACGGAAGGCACGATCGCAGAAGCGCGCCGACTCGCGAAGGCGGTGACCCGCGATAATCTGATGATCAAGGTTCCGGCGACGCCCGAAGGCATCCCCGCGATCCAGCAACTGATTTCCGAAGGCATTCACGTCAACGTGACGCTTCTCTTTGCCATCGACGCCTACGAGGCGGTGCACAACGCTTATATAGGCGGACTCGAAGCACGACATGCGCGAGGCGACAAGGTTTCGGGCATAGCGAGCGTCGCCAGCTTTTTTATCTCTCGCATCGATGCGGCCGCCGCCCAGCACGTCGACGCGGCGCTCGAAGACGAAAAGAACGAAGAAACCCGCGCACGGCTCGAAGCGCTAAAAAACAAGGTCGCCATCGCGAACGCCAAACTCGCCTATGGGCGCTTCCTCGAAATGCTCGACGAGGACCGTTGGAAGAAGCTTGAAGCGGCGGGCGCCGATCCACAGCGCGTGCTCTGGGCGAGCACGGGTACCAAGGATCCCTCGCTTCCGAAGGCGCTCTATGTCAACGAGCTGATCGGCATGCATACGGTCAACACTTTGCCTGGCGCGACGCTCGATGCTTTTCGCGAAGAAGGTCAGGTGCGCGATGCGCTGGGCAAGGACGCTTCCAAGCTCAAGGCCGAAGCGCAATTGGTTCTGTCCGAGGTGGATGCGCTTGGGATCTCTCTGAAGGAAATCACAGATGGCCTGCTGACCAAGGGCTGCGCGCTCTTTAGCGATGCTTTCGACTCGCTCCTGCTTTCCGTCGAAGGCAAGCGACAGATCTTATTAGGCGACCAGCTCTCGCAGACGCAGTACGCGCTCGGCGACGCGGCAGACGACGTCGAAGCGGCTGAACAGGCTTGGCAAGAAGAAGGACTCTCGCGAAAGCTCTGGAACAAGAAGGCTTCGCTCTTCTCCGACGCGGATGAATCGAGCTGGATGGGCTGGCTCGACCTGCCCTCCGCCGCGCCCGAAGACGCGATTGCCAGCCCTGCGCTTCGCGAAGCCGTACGACAGCATCCCGCGGATACCGCAGTCGTCGTCGGCATGGGCGGCTCTTCGCTCTGGCCCGACGTGCTCGCCAAAACCTTCGGCGGCCAAACTCTTAGCCGAGTCGAGGAGGCAGAAGCGGACGGTCGCAAGGCCCGCACACTTAAGGTCATAGACACGACGGTCCCCGACGCGGTGCTCGAGTTCGTCGACGGCCTCGACCTGCAAAACTGCCTTTTCTTCATCGCTTCGAAATCCGGTTCGACCATCGAGCCGAACGCGATCTTCGAACTGCTTCACGCCAGGCTCGTAGAAGCCGTCGGCGCCACCGCCGCCGGGCGCCATTTTGTCGCGATCACGGATCCGGGCAGCGCGCTCGAAGCCCGCGCCGCAGAGCTCGGTTTTCTCGGCACGGCACTCGGTCGCAAAGATGTCGGCGGACGCTTTTCCGCCCTCTCGCCCTTTGGCCTACTCCCGGCTGAGGCCATGGGCCTCGACCCCGAGGCGCTTCAGGCGCGCGCGCGAACGATGTCCGCGGCATGCGCGGCCTTCGTATCGCCGGAGAAGAATCCCGGCGTCGGCCTCGGCATCGCACTCGGCACTCTGGCTCGCCGCGGCCGCGACAAGATCACGCTGTCGACCTCGCCCGAGCTGGCCTCGTTCCCAGGATGGATCGAACAGCTGATCGCGGAGTCGACGGGCAAGGGCGGCCAGGGCCTCACCCCCATCGCGGGCGAGTCCATCAATGAACCCGCGCATTACGGCAAGGACCGCGTCTTCGTTGACCTCGCTCTGGCGGGCGACGCCACCACGGCGTCGCGCAACGCAGCCTTGGCGAAGCTCGAAGCCGCGGGACATCCCGTCATTCGGCTCGCAATCGCGAATGCCGAGGACCTCGTCCAGGAAGTGTTCCGCTGGGAGATTGCGACGGCCGTCGTCGGCGCCCTCTTCGAACTCAACCCCTTCGACCAGCCCGATGTCGAAGCCGCCAAGATCGCCAGTCGCGAGCTCATGAATCAGGCCGACGAATCCGGAGAATCCGAAAAAGGCAGCGGGCTCGCTGCACGAACGGCACACCTCGAAGCCGATGGAGCCAGCCTCTTCGTAAGCCCGGCCCTGGGCGGCGCGGCTTTCTCGGGCAGCGCGGACGGCGCGGACGCGAGTGCGCTCATCAACGCCTTGGTTGCGAGCCTCGACGAAGGTGACACGTTCACAGTCAACGCCTTCCTTCCCGATACCCCCGAGACGCGAAGCCGACTCCAGTCGATCCGCGAAAAGGTCGGGGCCGCGTGCAAGGTCGCCACGACGTTGGCTTTCGGCCCGCGCTACCTGCATTCGACGGGACAGCTTCAAAAGGGCGGGCCCAACAAGCTCGTCGGGCTCCACTTATGGCAAAGCGCCCGCGCACGGACGGGCGAGGCGCTTGCCATTCCCGGCATGGGCGGAACCTTCGACGTGCTGGCCGAAGCCCAGGGAGCTGGCGACTTCGACGTGCTCTGCGACCGCCAACGGCGCATGGTCGGCATCGACGTGGGCGCCGCCCCCGAGGCGTTCCTGAAGACGCTCGAGGAATGGATCGCGCAGGCCACGGCCTAACATGATCTCGCCCCCTTCCTCGCCTCCTTTATCGCCTCCTTTATCGCCCTCTTCCGCCTCCACTCCCTCTTCCGCCCCGGCCCCAGATGCCGCTGCGCAAGCGGCGCTTGAGTGGGTGCAAGACGGCATGAAGCTCGGCCTCGGAACGGGACGCGCCGCATCGGCCTTCGTCGAGGCGCTCGGCGAGCGTGTCGCCGCAGGCCTTCACGTGATTGGTGTGCCGACGAGCGAGGCCACAGCCGATCTCGCTCGCCGGCTCTCTATTCCGCTGGCGACGCTTGAGGAAGAGCCGGAGCTCGACATCACATTCGACGGAGCGGATGAAGTCGACGCCGAACTCAACTTGATCAAGGGCTACGGCGCGGCCATGGTTCGCGAGAAGATCGTCGCTGCGAGTTCAAAGCAGCTCGTGATCCTGGTGGGGCCTGAAAAGATCGTGACGGAGCTCGGCGAGCGAGGACGATTGCCGATCGAGGTCCTGCCTTTTGGGGCGGAGCTCGTGCGGCGAGAACTCGCGAAGCTCGGCGTCGATGCGGATCTGCGCGTCGACTCGGATGGACAAACCCTCACCACCGATAACGGAAACTGGATCCTCGACGCCAAGCTGTCTCCGCCGCTCGATGCGCAGGCCTTGGAGGAGAGTCTGACAAGCATGCCCGGCGTTCTCGGCACCGGCTTCTTCTTGGGGATGGCCGACGCAGTTATTATCGGCGATGGAGCGAAGGCAGAGGTCCGGAAGCGCGGCCTAGCCTAATTTCGGACCGACAGTCTCGCGCGTCAGAGGCCTGGGCGGCTTAGAGACGAGCCGAGTCGGGATTAGACGGGACTCGAGGTGTCGTCGGGTCGAGACGTAAGACGTGGACCGTTAATTGCGCCTGTCTTCAGCATCTGCTCGCCGGTCGATTCTCGGGATAATAGTCTATGGAATTGGGTACACCCGTCCACACAGGGCAGCAAACCACGTGAACGCAAGGTCTCATTTAGCTGTGATTCAGCGAACCGTCACCCCAGGCGCAATTATCGGTCCACGTCTCTAGACACGGCGCGATCTCTGGCCTCTTCGACCCGCCTGTCCGATCCTTAAGGGCTCACGTTCACGAGGAGCCCAATCATGTTTCGCTCGACCGCTTCCCTTCGCCCTTCGCAATCCGCTGGCGGATTCGCGCCCTTCGGCATTGCCTTAGTCATGTCCAAGTCCAAGTCCATGTCCCTGCTCTTGCTCGCTCTAATTTCGACCGGTTGCAGCACGATGTCGGGCGGAGCGACCGATGCCGAGAACGCAGCGATGGCCTCGAAGGCGGCAGTCGAAACCACTGTCCAAGAGGTTGTCCAGGACGTTGCCCAGGACGTAAAGGACTCGACCAAAGCTGCAGCAGCCGCTGCCGCTGCCAAGATTTCATTCGCGAACGGCGAGGCCAATTGGATCATCACCGAAGGTCTCTCGCGGAACGGTCGTCACATCACTTTCAAGGAAGCTCGAATCGACGGCAACGGCTGGCTCGTCCTGCATCCCTTCAAGGACGGAAAACCGAACGGCGCCATCCACGTCGGCGCGAGTTACCTGCGCGACGGCGTGAACCGAGACATCACTATCGCCGTGACGCAGGATGCCGAGCCTAAGCCCGGCGAAATGTTCCTGGTCATGCTGCATAGCGACGTGAACGAGGACCAAGTTTTCGACTTCGTCTTCGTGGACGAGCGGAACGTGCTCGACAAAGCGGTTTTCGAAGGGATGACGATGATTGCGCACGTCTTTCCCGCGCCTTAAGTCGCGACCGGGTCACCTGCCGCGAGCGGCGCGACGCGGCGGGTCCACGCTCCGCGCGCGGACCGGAAGTTCCCACGATCCGCTCCTGCGGCTAAGATCCGGCGGTGGGTCGGGCCTAGTGAGGCGCTGACACGAATTGGAGTGCGTCGTGGGTGAGCAGGCAGACAGCGAGACAGAAGGAACGGACGTCCTCGAAACGATGGAACCTCTGCGCATCGCGATCGCAGGAGCGGCCGGTTTCGTGGGTCAAGCGCTCGCGACCCGGGTCGCGAAAGAAGCGCAGGTCATCGCGCTCGGTCGTCGCTACCCGAGTGCAGAGATCGCAGGCGGCGCGGACGGATCTCCCGCAGAGGGCGACTCGACCGGGCGGCGCGTGGGCATACTGCGTAAGCGCTGTGATCTTTTTTCGGTTCTGCAAACGGAAAAGGCACTCCAGGGCGTCGACGTAGCGGTCTACCTCGTGCATTCGATGAGTCCGAATGCGCGCCTTCAGCAGGGAAGTTTCCAGGATCTCGACCTGCTTCTTGCCGATAATTTCGCGCGAGCGGCGAAGCACGCAGGCGTTAAGCGCATCGTTTACCTAGGAGGCCTCCTCCCGAGCGATGGCACCAAACTCTCCCCGCATCTCGCGAGCCGCTTCGAAGTTGAGCAGACCCTCGGCTCCACCGGCATTCCCGTCACCGCCGTGCGCGCCGGCCTCGTTGTCGGTGCGGAGGGATCCTCTCTCAATCTGCTCGTCCATCTCGTCGAGCGCTTGCCGATCATGATCTGCCCAAGCTGGACTGCGTCGCGCACCCAGCCGATTGCGCTTGGCGATGTGGTTGAGATCCTCGTGCATTGCTGCCACGACGAGGAAACCGCCGGACGCGTCTGCGATGTAGGGGGGCCCGATGTGCTCTCATACCGAGAGATGATGCAAGAGACGGCGCGGGTCCTGGGTCGAAAGCGTCCAATGATCCCCGTACCGTTCGTGACGCCGGCGCTCTCGGAGCTTTGGGTTTCGATCGTGACGGGCAATTCGCGGAAATTGGTTCGGCCATTGATCGAGAGCCTGCGGCATCCGATGGTGGCCGAGGATCTCTGGGTACAGAAAAAGATGGGGCTCGAAGGGACAACCTTTGAGGAAGCACTCCGGGATTCGTTGCGCCATTCCCGCATCTACAAAAAGTCCGTGGTCCGCTCGGTGCAGCGCCTGGCCTGCCCAAAGGGACGATCCGCCACCTGGGTTGGCGAGGAGTACCCGCGTTGGCTCAAACGCATCTTGCCGGGGTTTTTCACCGCAGATGTAGACGAGGACGGCATGCGTCTGGGCGTATTCTTCATCAAGAAGCCCTTGTTGGTTCTTTCGCGGCGGCCGAACCGAAGTGACTCTTCGCGCTTTCTGTTGAGCGTGGATGGTGGGTTGCTCGCGGGAAAGGATCCGGGCGGAGATCCCCGGCTCGAATTCCGATCGACACTCAAAGGCCAATATGTCATCGCGGCCCTCCAAGATTTCGAGCCCCGGATCCCCTGGTGGTTCTACGCGATCACCCAGGCCCCTCTTCACGCCAGCATAATGTGGGCCTACGGGCGCTATCTGCGAGGCCTCGCAGGCGAGGCAAGTAAACATGAAGGCTAAGAGCTGCCTGAAGCCCTCTAGAGCATTCGCTGCTCTATAAATGCGCATCCTTTTCCCCTCACTCTGCTAGATTGGTGTCTCAGGAGAGAGCGCGTGTCGAAACGTCCATTTTTCGTATTGCCCGGTGGGATGTGCATCCCGCTCGAAGGCCCATGGCGAATCTCGCTGCTGCGAGGCGAGTGGTACCTGCTGGGACATCACATGGTCGTCCCCTGTGAGAGTAAGCAAATTGCGTATATCAAACTCGCAGAACTTGAATCCCAAACCGAGCCTGACCTTCTCGCCGCGGAAGCCATCGACGGCCTCGATCGGATCCTGGAGACTTGGGAGACCGATTCGCTCTCTGAGGCTGAACTCTATTCGCCAACGGCATAGCCGTTAGTCCACAGAGCCCAGAACTCTGACTTCTGACTTCAGACCTCCGACCGCGCTTGCGGATAACTCGAGACTTTCTGGAGCCGAATTGAAGCGCGGTTTTCGCGTTTGCTAGGCATGTTCTGCCTTCGCGCCCTGCTCACCCCCGGTGCGAAGTAACGGAGGATGCTGTGCGCACTATTCGCTCCCTGCTTTGGATTGGTTCGGGCCGAGGTCTCTGCGAAAGCGGAATGACCGAGGCGCCTGAACTCGACGTGACCTGGGTTCGGAGTCTCAAAGAAGCCACCCTGCTCCCCCGCGTCCAGTTCGACGGTGTTCTTTACGAAGCGCACGAGCTAAAGGACGCTGAAGAAGCAGTCGAGGTCACAAGCCAATGGGGCCAAGCGTCGCATCTGTTAGTTTGCCTTCCGAAGCGCTTCGAAGCGGAGGCGGAGAAGCTGCTTGAAGCGGGCGTCGCCGCGGCCCTTTTTGTCGACCCAGAGCGAAGCGGCCCGGGCTTCGTGAGCGAAATCGCCCGGGCACTGGATGTCCTTTACGAGCAGGTCGCACCGCGTTGTAGCCTGAGCCGCCCCCCCCTCTCGACCGCGTCGCCAGATGACTCGCAGAATGACTCCTCAACAGACTCCTCGCCCACGCCCGACCGGCCCTCTTCGGGGGCATCGATCCTTCCGTTCGTCGCACCGACCGATGCCTGGCGCGCCGATGAGGCCGCCGAGTCGGAGTCCGACGACACGACACCCCGCGTCGTCTCCGCGAGTCGCGCGATGGGCGAAGTCGCCGAACTGGTCGACCTCGCCGCTTCGAGCCCCTCGACGGTCCTTCTCACGGGCGAAACCGGCGTTGGGAAGGAGGTCATCGCACGACAGCTTCATGCCCGCAGCTGCCGCGGGGAGGAGCCCTTCATTGCGATCAACTGTGCGGCGTTCCCGGAGTCGCTGCTCGAGAGTGAGCTATTCGGGCATCTCAAGGGGTCTTTCACCGGCGCCGACCGCGCAAAGACCGGCCTCTTCGAGGCCGCCGGACGCGGCACCCTCTTCCTCGACGAGATCGCCGAAATGGAACTTCCACTTCAGGCCAAGCTTCTTCGCGTGCTCCAGGAGCGCGAAATCCGCCCAGTCGGCGGAACGGCTTCGGTCCCGGTGCATTGTAGGATTGTTGCAGCGACCAACCGCATCCTCGCCGACGAAGTCACTTCAGGGCACTTTCGAGAAGACCTTTTCTATCGCTTGAACGTCTTTCCGATCCGGATCCCCCCTCTGCGCGAGCGGCGCAAAGACATCCTTCCCCTCGCCCGCTATTTCCTCGCCCTTCACGGGCCGCGCGAGGGCAAGCGTGGATGCCATCTCTCCCTGGCCTCTGCCCAGCTCCTCGAGGCCTATTCATGGCCAGGAAATGTCCGCGAGCTCGAGAACGAGATTCTGCGCGTTCTCATGCTCACGCCGAGCCATCAGCTCGCCACGCCGAAATCGCTCTCGGCCAAGATCGTCGAGGTCCTTGAGCCGGTCGCTCAGGGTGCGCGGCCCGACGAGTCGCTCCGCGAAGCACTCGAGCGAGTAGAGAGTTGGCTGATTCGAAGGGCCCTCGCGAATAACGGTGGGCAGAAGGCGCGCACCGCGCGCAAGCTCGGGCTGACGCGCGAGGGCTTGTATAAAAAGATGAAGAGACTCGATATTGGTTAGGCAGAACGCGTCTCGTGAGGCTGGCGACTTCAGAGAGGCGCTCCAGACGAGCTCCGAAAAACGAACCGCTATCCCGACATCCCATCCTTAAGCGAATCCAACTCATCGCGCAGTGCATCGCGCAAAAAGTCCACACAGACACGGAGTCTGGAAGTCATCAGCCGCGCATCGGTGTAGACAAGACTGACCGGCGCGGCAGCGACTTCGAAGGGTTCGAGTACGATCTCAAGGCGACCCTCCCGCAACCATGGCGCCACTTGATAGGCGAGGAACTGGCCGAACCCGAGTCCCGCGGAGCAGGCTTCCACCGCGGCAAGCGCGTGATTCGTTTCAAAGGGACCCGCGATTAGGATCGTCGTGTCTCGTTCCCTCTCTGGGTCGCGAAAGCGCCACGACACGCCGGCGTCGCCGCCACGAAAGCGAATACAGGGGCGGTCCGTGAGCACTGCAGGTGTCGTCGGCGTCCCCAGGCGCTCAAGGCAGTCGGGGCTCGCCACAACCACGCGACGCATTTCTCCGACCCGTGCCGCGATCATCGCGGAGTCCGGCAGCACGCCAATGCGGACCGCGAGATCGACGTCTTCCTTCAGCAGATCCACGATGCGGTCCAGCAGAAGCAAATCGACCCGCAGCTTCGAATGCTGCCGCGCAAACCGCGCAAGGATCGGTGCCACATGGCGATGTCCGAATGCAACAGGCGCCGTCACCCGCAGATCGCCCGCAGGCTCCTGCCCTTCGCCTCCCGTGATGGCCGCCTCGGCCTCCGCCACATCCAGCAAGATTCGTCGACAACGAGTCAGGTAGTCGCGGCCCTCTTGCGTCAACGCGAGCCGCCGCGTGGTTCGCCGCATGAGGCGGGCCCCGAGCTCCGCCTCCAGAGCGGCCAGCGTCCGGACCATCGTCGGTCCCGACTTCCCAAGCGACTCAGCCGCCGCCGTAAGGCTGCCTTGATCGGCGATCGCAACGAATGCCCGCATGGCGGCCAGCTTGTCCATTATCCCCCTCCCGAACCCAATTACTTCACATAATGCATCAGTGTTATGAATATAGATCCATTTATCCACAAAAAGCATGCAACTAGGCTCTCATTATCGAGGAAACGATCTCAGGCACTTCGCCCGAGCAGCACACCCCCTCAAATCTGAAGGAAAAACTCCCATGACTGAAATCAGCGCGCAGACCCAGGGCATCCACCACGCCGGACTCACCGTCCCAGACCTCCCAGCCGCCCGAGCCTTCTTTGTCGAAGCGCTCGGCTTCGACCCCGTAGGCGAGATTCCCGACTATCCCGCCTGCTTCCTTTCGGATGGCCATGTCATGATCACCCTCTGGCAGGCAGCCGATCCGGCTTCGGCAACCGCCTTTGACCGACGCCATAACCTCGGCCTGCATCACCTCGCTCTGATTGCACCGGATCTCGATACCCTCCACGTATCCTTGAAGCAGCGCGGCGACGTTGAGGTCGAGTTCGCCCCGGAGCCTTTGGGACAAGGGCCGACGCGTCACATGATGTGCGCCATCCCAGGCGGCATTCGCGTCGAGTTCATCGCTCCGGCAGCTGCCTAACACTGAGGCCACGCACGCATCAAGTCCCCAATCCAAGGAGGAAATCCGCATGTCGAATCAAGCCTCGCCGTTTCACGCAGGAGAGCTCGTCGTCCAGGAACGCATGGGCGTGCGAGAGCAAATCGAACCTTGGGCGCGCAAGGTCATTCGAGACTTCCTGCCGGATGAACATCGGCGGTTCTATGCAGAGCAGCCTTTCCTCGTTGCGGCTGGGCGCGACGCCTCCGACAGGCCCTGGGCAACGCTGCTCGCGGACGGGCCCGGCTTCATTCGATCTCCGGATGCCCAGACGCTTGAGATCAACGCGGAACTCGCCGCGGGGGACGCACTCGCTGAGGCATTCGACGCGGGGGCCGATATGGGTCTCCTCGGGATCGAATTCGCCACCCGTAGGCGTAACCGAGTGAATGGCCGGATTACACAGGGACGAGACGGCATCCGGTCTCTTCGCGTCGACCAAGCCTTCGGCAATTGTCCGCAGTACATCCACGAACGCGAATGGGAACGCGCACCCGTCGGCGCCGAACCGAGCTTTGAGACGATGGAAGTTCTCGACGCGCCCGCCATCGGCTGGATCGAGAGCGCCGACACCTTCTTCATCGCAAGCGGCCACCGAGCAGAAGGCGAAGCCGCTCATTACGGAATGGACGCATCGCATCGCGGCGGCGACCCCGGCTTCGTTCGCATCGAAGATGAGCGGACCCTCGTCTTTCCCGACTACGCAGGCAACAATCACTACAACACGATCGGCAACCTCGCCGTCGATCCCAGAGTCGGTCTGCTCTTTGTGAATTTCGAGACAGGCGACATGCTTCAGCTCACGGGGCGCGCGACGATCGACTGGGACTCGGCCGCGCTGAATGCGTTTCCGGGCGCGCACCGTCTTGTACGGATTCGAATCGATGCGCTCGTCCGACTCGAAAACGCGCTTCCGATTCGGTGGAAAACCACGGGCGGAGCCGTCCGCTCACTCCGCCTCGCCGAAAAGCGAACAGAGAGCAACGACGTCACTTCCTTCATGCTGGTTTCCCGCGACGGCGGCGCCCTGCCCGACTTCGAGCCGGGCCAGCACCTGCCTGTGGAGATTCCGATCCCCGGTCACGAACGTCGCGTCGGGCGGACCTACTCGCTCTCTGCGTGGCCGGAGACCGAGCAGAAGACGGACCTGTACCGGCTCACGATCAAGCGCGAATCGGAAGGCCTCGTCTCGCGATTTCTCCACGACCAGCTGGAGGTCGGCGACCTCATCAGCGCGCGATCGCCGGCGGGCGATTTCATTCTTAGACAGGGAACGCGACCCGTCGTCCTGATCAGCGCGGGCGTCGGCGTCACACCCATGACCAGCATGCTCGGAAGGCTGAGTGATCCTGCTGAAGAGCGTCCCGTTTGGTTCATCCATGGCGCGAAGGACGGCGCGCATCATCCCCTCGCAGAGGAAGTCGGCGCCCAGGCCGCTTCGCATGCACGGATACGTACGCATGTCGCCTACAGCCAACCCCGGCCCGAAGATCGCCAAGGCCACGATTTTGACTCGGCAGGACGAATCAGCGGAGACCTGATCGCGTCACTTCTTCCGGACCTCGACGCGGACTATTACCTCTGTGGTCCGATCGGATTCATGTCCTCCGTCTATTCCGACCTCGAAGCACTCGGCGTCCCGGAAAATCAGATCCACTCTGAAACCTTCGGACCCGCGGGCGCCGCCTAACGCAGAAACAAATGCTCCGCCGAATAGTGCTCGACAAGTGTGTTCCGTCCGTAGTCGCTCGGGGCGGATCGAATGACGATATGGATATGGTTCGCCTCCTTCAGCGTATCGTCGAATTCAATCAGGAAAGCGGATCCGCGCCCACGAAACCGGGCCGACTAATTTGGCTCCCTTGTACAAACATCACCTGTGCCTGCTTCTTCTCGGCATCGCTGAAGGCGGCGATGAGCTCAACTGCAAGATCTTCCTCTGCGGCCAAGGCCCGCAGCCCCGCGCGTTCGAGACCCGACGGCACTTCACGCGGCTGTCCCCCGAAAAACAGCGGCGTCGCCGAGAGTGCATGCCCCGGAATCGCCGTCCAGTTCAGCGAGAGATGATGCCCGTCCAAACGCATGCCCCAAGGCGCAGACTCTCCAGGCTCACCGTAGATCGAGAGGAAATAGCGCTTCGGCTTTCGCATCCAGTCCATCAGGAAGCCGAATAATCCGCCCTCCGTCGCCGCCACTTCCACTTCCAGACTCCGAATCGTATCGGCCTTGGCGAGCCCCTCCGGACTCAGCACCTGCCCAAGAGCGGCGTGCAGCGCAGCCCACTGCGCCTCAGTCATTTGATCAATCCGCAGCCCCTCGAGGCCCAGCGGCGCGAGGCGAAGGTCGAAACGCTCTGAATCATCCACATCGTAGAGTGCCCGCGATTTCTGTTTTTGATCGAGGCTCGCTTCGAAGGAGCCCATCTGCTGTGAGAGACTCATCTCGATCGCAGCGATTTCCGCGCCGCCCTCATCGCGGGGGCTGTCGGCCGAAACCGCGCGAGAAGCTGCGGTCGCCACAACAACCATAAGGCCCATCAATAAGGCGGCATTCCGAAAAGAGAAGGGCACGTCGAGTTTTCGAGAGGTTTGGTGACTGTACATGGGCCAAGCATGGCCGAAAAGGCGAGCGCGACAAGTGCAATTGGGATCGGACACGCTTCAGGATCTTGACTGCGATGCGCACTCGCTTCGAAGCGCCTAAGCACAGACTGGCCAAAAGAAAGCGGCCGATCACCTTGCGCTAAGCGCTGGTGCCGGCCGTTATTCTAGAGTCGCAGAGCGTCTAAGCTCCGCTCGGGCGCCGCGTACATCGCTCAAGCTGGAGACCCAATTCGGATTCGGCGGAATCAGCGGATTCAGCCAAATCCAGATAAATTTAGTCTCGCCGCTGTACCGAAGCCAGCCCCGCAAGGCCCAGCCCCAGAAGCAGCGCCGTACCGGGTTCCGGAATCGGCGGCGCGATCGTAATCGGCTCTGACTTGCTGTTGGAGCGGAAGCTCGTGATGTACTCGTCACCGTATTCCAGATCAACGGATTCGCGTGTCTGGGGATTGATCGTTCCGGAATCGCCGCTGCTGTTATTCGAGCTTTTAAGCAAGAGCGAACCATCCGCGCGGAGGAACAGGAAGGGCGGATGGTATCGAGACACGTCCTGCCTCTCGAACTCGCGCGCATCGATCGTGAGCACGAGATTATTTGGACGCACAACGAGATCCGAGACCTGCAGACCGTCGAGCAGATCCGCCGTCTCAGCCACTTCGAAAAGAATCGAGCTACCCTGCGAGATCCACTCCGCTCCGGAGATCGTGCCCTCTCTTGCCGGCGTTCGGTTCAGAGCGAAGGCTGGAAAGTTGGAGGGCGTACCCGCCGCAAGGTGACCGTTGACGCTGTACTCAACGCTGATCACCGAGCTGTTGTCGTAGATGCGACCCGCTTCGAGATCTCCGGACATCTCGATATCAATCGAGAAGTTGCGGACCTCGCTGTAGATCGTGTGTGCGGTTTCGAAATCGTCGCTCGATAGACTGATCGTGAAGGCAGCAACTGGAGCCGACGACGCGAAGAGCATCAGACCAGCGAGAAGCAGGGAAGAAACGGCAGCATGAGAGCGTGAATTGGCGGGCACGGGGTACTCCTGGATTTGGAACCCAAGTTGGGTTCAACCAGAAGTGGTGGCGGCATCTTGATTGTGTCTAGAAAAGTTGGACTTTTTCCGATTCTTCCTCA
>JBDNFB010000096.1:0-22569 GCA_041690055.1 Myxococcota bacterium
ATGAATTTCGCACCCGCTACGGGTCCCCGTCTTGCGGCGATCGCGCGTCCCACGGCGGCGACGGCGCGCGCACGATGCTCGGGTCGATTTCGTAGCTCATTCAAGAGGCGATTGAGGTTGGCCGTGCGACCGAGCCGAGCGGCGAGTTCGATGGCGATGATCATGCCTTCCGACGAAAGCGGACTCTTATGCGCGTCGACCATTATCGTGTCGTAGGCCATCGAGACTTCCCCCTCTTCGAGAAAGAGGCGAGCGAGTCGCTCACGCGCATCGGTCACGCCTGGGCCGGATCGGATCGAATGGCGATACTCGTCGATCGCCCTCTGGAAGAGGCCAAGCTGTTCTGCGGCATAGCCGCCGTAGTACCGGGCGGCGGCATTATTTGGCCAGGTCGCGTATCCATCGCTGAAGCGTTCGAGCGCCCGTGCGTAGTCGTCTTGGAATACCGCGATGGTGGCATCGGCGAACGCTCGATGAGTAGGCTCTGAGATCTGACTGGCTGCCTCGGTGGCCGCTTCGAAATCCCCGACCTCGACCCATGTTTCGACGAGTCTCAACGCGATCTGCGGAGGAGGAGACGAGCCCAGAATCTCGACGGCACGAGCGAGCGCTTCAGCCGAATCTAGCGGACGTCCAATTGATCGATAGAAGGAGTTGAGTTCCAGAAGAGCCGCAACGAGAGCCTGACCGCTCGGAAGCGCGGTGGCGCCTAGCATGAGCTGCTCGGCTTCTTCGGTTTTTCCGGCCCGGTAGAGCCGCTGCGCCAAGCCAGAGCGAACGCCAAGATCGCCGGGCATCTGCGCAAGGGTCTCTTCGAGTAGGGCCAAGCTCTGATCGGCTTCTCCCTGCGCGTCGTAGTATTCGAGCGCCTTGGCGAGGACCTGCCCGTTCTTCGGGTGCGATGTTTTGCACTTCTCAAGCTCTTCCTTCGCTTTCTGCTTCTCATCACGGACGTCGAAGAACTCGACCATCGTGACGCAGTAGAGCGCTTGTATGTCCGGTGCCGCGTTGGTCGTGTTCTCGGCAGATTTCACGAGCTGTATTTCGGCGTCGTCGATCCGTTCGAGGCCAAGTAAGGCAACGGCTCGAAGGACGCCGGCGTCGCGGTGATCCGGATCGATCTCCAGCAATCTGTCCGCGTCCGCAAGCGCAGACTCGTAGGCCGTTGTCTTGCGCGACATGATCAAGGCGACGGTTCGAAGATAGAGACCGTCCACGTTCGCTTCGTCGCGCGCCAGAATCTCGTTGGCCGCGTCGAGTCCCGAATAGTAGTTCCCGGTTGAGAGGGCATCGCGAGCGATGGCGATGGCTGCGGGGATTGCCCAAGCCTCGTCGCGCATCGCCTCGCGAAGCGACCATTGTGCTTGGCTAGGTCTCCCCAAGCCCGAGAGCGCGAGACCGTACAGATACCGTGCCTCGGGATCTCGAGGTACGTCTTCGAGGTGCTCCCGCAAGACTTCCAATGATGCTTCATAGGAGCCGGCGTCTTGCAATTCGCGAGCCTCTTTGATCAGATCGCTGCGCCCGCAGCCCATCCCCAATAGAAACAGTGCGGATAGGGCACACACACGGATCGGCATCGTCGACTTCATGTTTCCATACTACCTATCTGAGGAATCGGAAGTACAGGTTTGATTCGAATTTGTGTCCTCGGGCTTTTCTAAACTGCCGTGCGCCGGTAGATTGTCGTCCATCATGTTCGAACACTTGACTCAAAAAAACTGGCCGTGGGGACTCGCGATCGCGATTGTTCTTGTTCTGTTCGCATCTCAATCCGTTCGCATTGCGCGACCCGTAGATACGCTGCCGATCGGCGACGCGGAAGACGTCGAAGCGCTCGGGACGAGGGACGACCTGAACGTGCTCTTCGTTCTTGTCGACACGCTGCGCTCGGATCGGCTCGGGAGCTACGGCTATGAGCGCGATACAAGTCCAGTCTTCGACGCCCTTGCACAGGGGGGCATCCGCTTCGATCGACACCTAGCGCAATCGTCCTGGACGAAGTGTTCGATGGCTTCACTCTGGACGGGGTTCTATCCCAGCGGGACCGGAGTCACGCGTTTGGATCATGGACTTCCAGACCAAGCGATCATGCCAGCGGAAGTGTTTCAGGATGCGGGCTTTCGGACTGTCGGGATTTGGCGCAACGGGTGGGTCTCGCCGACCTTCGGCTTTGCGCAGGGCTTCGACGTGTACAGTCGCCCAGTTCCAGCTCCCGTGCCGGCTGGTGTCCGCCGCGATAATCCAACCGTTCAGTTCGGTGGCTCGGACCTTGATGTCGTTGCTTCGGCGGCGGAGTTCATGTCCGTCGCACAAGACGACCGCTGGTTCGCCTATCTCCATCTGATGGACGTTCACGAGTACACCTACAGCGAGGAGACCGCGCTTTTCGGTTCGGGCCAATCGGATCTCTACGACAACTCGATTCGCTACGTGAATGATGCGATGGGCCTTCTGCGGCAGGCGCTGATCGATACGGGGAATCTGGACCGGACACTGATCATCATCGCCTCCGACCATGGGGAGGCGTTCCGTGAGAGAGGGCTGGAGGGACATGCAAGGGCCGTCTACCGAGAATCGACCGAAACGCCTTTTATTGTCGGACTTCCGTTTGAATTAGAACAAGGCATCGTCGTCTCATCACGAAGCTTCAACGTCGATCTTTGGCCCACGATTTTTGATCTGCTTGGTCTACCGGAGTTGGACGAAGTCGACGGCGTATCTCGCCGCCCAGAGATCCTCGCCGCAGCCCATGGAGAGACGGACTCGGAATCAGAGGACACCAAAAACGAAATTGGATACGCGCACCTCGATCAAACTTGGGGTACCGCAACGGCGCTACCGACCCCAATGGTGGCTGTGGTTGAGGGGCGCTACCGGTACATCGAATCCACGGATTCTCAGGGAGGCCCGGTCGTGGAGCTCTTCGATAGTCGGGAAGACCCAAAGGAACTCAAGAACCTCGCTGTACAGCAGCCCGACGTTGTGGGGCGGCTGCATCGGGAGTTGGAATCTTATCTTGGGCGCGAGCCGGTGTGGAGTGAAGGGGTGCCCAGTCTCAAGCTCGACGAGCTCGAATTGAACCAGCTGCGGGCACTTGGGTATTCGATTCCGTGAAGATCGATTGAGGCGCTTACTGTCAGGGCCCAAATGAGTTGGCGCAACAGCGTGGCGTGGCGCGTTCGTGGCTACCAGGTCAAGGTGATGTCGGCGCCGTAGGTTCTCGGATCACCGACCAAAATGCCGGCATAGTCCCCAGTCTCGAAGGCAAAGAGCTTGTAGACTTTGTTGGTCGCGTTTCGAACCCATCCCGCAACCGAGATCGATTCGGACTGGTTGGCCCATTCGAGGCGCAGGTTATGGAGCCAGAACGCCTGCTGTCCGATCGCGTTCTTTGGTAGAAAAGTTTGGCCGAATTGATTGACGAGTCCCCGGCCTTCGGCCTTGTCGAATGACACGTCGTCCGTCCAGGTCGAGAAATACCCAGGCTTGATCGTGCCCAATCGACCCATGTCGAAGTCGTAGGTCGCCGAGAGGCTCACCGAGTATTTGGGCGAGTTTTGGAGTCGATTGCCCGAAAATTCCTCGTTTAGCTGGGTGTTTATCGGGGGGATACCAAAGCCGAGGTTCTGCTGGACGAGGCGTTGATCGACGAAATCGAGGAACTGTGACTCGAGCCAACCGAAGTTCATGGCCAATCGAAGGCCATCGACAGGTTCCATGATCGCTTCCACTTCGACTCCGTAGATTTCAGCGTCGTCCGCGTTCCTAATGACTTGCTCTGGAATAGAGCCGAAATCTCGATTCGTGACAAACACCTGGTAGTCCTTGTACCGGTAGTAGAATGCTGCGCCGTTCAGCGTCAGTCTGCCGTCGAACCAGTTGGTGTTCCAGCCGGCTTCCCAGCTGTCAATCTTCTCTGGTTTCGCCACGGTGGCGCCTCTCAGCGTGTTGGCGGTCGCATTGAAATGACCGCTGCGCCAGCCATGGGTGAACTTGAAGTAGAACTGCACGTCCACCGTTGGATCCCATCGCAGTCGCAGGTCGTAGGTCAAATGATCCCAAGTGTTGGAGGCGAAGGTCGTTCGGTTCGCGTTCGACTCGATGAAGGAATAGACGAAATTCTTCTTTTCCCAGTTGAATCGGACACCGGCATCGGCGGTGAATGTCTCCTGGATTTCCCACTCCATTCGGGTAAATAGACCCACGTTCCAGGTCTTTTGTCGATATTCGCGTGTGCGATTGACCGACCGCGGGTCGATCTCATCAGGATCTGCCTGACGAAGAACGAAGTCGTCAAGCTGAACGTCGAGCTCCTCGCGAAGAGCCAGGCCCCCTGCGTTGAGGGTGAGTGTCTCGGCGATGTCCCAGCGGATTTGGATCTCCTGCGAAGCCTGCCAGGCGTCATCAGTTTGAAGGAGTTCGAAAAGCGTGAGAGGCGAAAAGTCGGTGTCTTGGTCGACTCTTCGCTGATAGCGCTCAAAGCCGGTGGTCGTGGTCACTTCGAAGTGATCGCGAATGGGAATGACTCCTCGCAGCGACGTCCCCCAGTTCTCGAGGCGCGAATTTCCGGCATTGTTGTAGTCACCGCGAAAAGGGTCGGCGTCGAGGTGTTTCGCCAATCGATTGGCGAGGATGGGGAAGATGACACCATTGCGCTTGAGCGCGCGCCTTGGCTGCGAGAATCCCGAGAGCGGGAAACGAGCGGCGAGACCCTCTTCGAGCTTGGCGACATCTGGGTCGCGGTAAACTCCGCCCGCCCTCCCGCCAAATCGATTCAGCAAGATGTCGGTGGAACCGCTGGTTTCGCCGGTGCTTGGATCTGGAATCGTTCCGGTGAATCCGATCTGCTGCCCGACACGCGCGAATTGATCGCGTTTGGCTACATGCGCATTGAACAGCCAATTCGTCGCGACTTCGCCGAACTCGGGAGTGAACGCAACCAGCATTCTCGCCGCCCAGTTGTTCTCATCATTCAGGTCATCTGCCAGGCCTTCCGGGATGTCCGACAGATGTCCGATTCGCACGTTCTCGCCGCAAATGATCCCCGACGTCTGGAAGGTCTGGACGCTTCGCTCTGAATTTGCGGGCGCGTTTGCGCAGCCGTTTTGGGTCCAGCCCTTTCGGTCTATCGTCTGAAATGAAATTCGAGCGCTCAAGAGATTCGGTACGATCGGAACGTTTAGAGCGCCTTCAACTTGAATCATCTCGAAGTTCCCGACGCTCAGCTTGAGGTGAGCCTCGAATTCGTCGGTGGGCTTGCGTGAGTAAACCTTGATCACGCCAGCTGTCGCATTGCGGTGGCGGCTCCCGCCCTCCGGCCCTCGACCCACACCGACGCTTTCGACGTCGAACAGCGCTCCGAGTTGGATCGCTGGCGCGTTGATCGGAATGTCGTCCTGATAGATTGCGATCGACCCCGATGCGTTCGCACTGAAGTCCGCCAAGCCAACGCCGCGAATGAAGAAGGTCGGCTGAGAGCCCCCTCCCGCGCTGCGTATCTCGAGATTAGGCGTGAATGCGGCGAGGTCGGCGATGTCGCCCGCACCGATGTTCTCGAGCTGAGTACTGTCGAAGGCGATGACCGAATCGCCCCGACCTAAGTCCAGGAGGTTGGCCGTCGCATCGCCGGTGACCGTCATCTCCTCGACGCCCGCCCAGGGATCGTGATTCAACTCTTGCGCGCTCAGGGTTGTCGAGAATAAGAAAGCGAAGACCGCGGCGGCTAAGGCAAGGAGGCGCAGTCGTTGCATTAGGTACATTAAATTTCCGTCGAGTCGATATTCCTGGAGCGTTAGGGTGTGGTTAATCTTTGCGTTGATCATTGGATCCGGTGGCCTGGATCGTGAGATCTCGAAAGTACAACGTACGAGTGCCTCCCGTCGGACTGTCGTTGGACTGTTGGATCGAAGCATTTGAATTCCAGCAGCTTGATATTAACGAAACGTTGTCGCAGGATGTCAACGCGGATTCTCTGGCTTAGGGCAATTGAATTGATATTTAGAACGTCTGTAATAAATACCGTGTTCCTCGCAATATTGCTTCCGACGATCGCTTATGCGGGGGAAAATCAGGGCGAAAGTTCTGAACGAGACTGGTCTGTCGGCGTCGCGATCAGGATGGGGCTCCTCGGACAGAGCGCGGATTCCGGCACCCAAAGCAATGTTCGTCCAACCGAGAATCCCGGAGCGCGCCTCTCCAACTCCACTAGCTTGCTGCTTCCGGGTCTTGGCGCCTCCTTGGAGGTAATGACGGAGACTTTAAGCCATGTTCCGGGGCGGCCAAGAGTCTTTGTTCACGCAGACATCCAAGCCATTATGGCTGCCGAACAAAAACTTGCCTTCGAAGGCGCGGCGGGTGCCTTCCAGTTTCCGGAGAGCCCGTTTGTCCCCGAGGAGGGGATCGGAGGGCAGGGCAGCCGGACGAGTCTCGATGTCGCGACTCTTACCTACGGGGCGGGAGTGGGATTGGCATTCGACATCAAATTCCTGGGCTATCAGTTGAAGATCAAGCCTTCCGTTGAGTATTTTCGCTATTCGGGTGCCTTCCGCGGCATTGTGACGCGGGCGTTCAAGCCCAATTTCGATCTGCCGGTTGAACGTTTGGTGCGACTCCAGTTTGCCGAGCGGCGAACATGGGACGCGATCGGGGGCGGACTCGAACTCGAAACGAAAGTGTTCGAGTTCAAGAACGTCAGTGGGGTCGCGTTCGTGACGGGGCGGGGCTACTCGATCGTGGGCGATCGGTCGATTTCGCGACGTCTGACGAACCCAGCTACGCCGGTCGATGACGAGGCATTATTCACGTACAAGGCTGCGCCTGCCATATTCAGTTTCGGGGTCGGTTTTCGTCTTCGCTGGACGGGATTCTAGGCTGGCCAGTGCGTCATACGACGAACCTGCCTAACGCAGTTGTTCATTTCTTCTGCGGTTCGATTGCATTGGGAATGATTGTCGCGGCGGGCCAACCGATCATAGCGGATGATGCCTGGATGCATCTCGCGCGCGGTGGACTCTACGCCGCGTTCGGTAGTTCGCTTTCCGCAGAGCCCTTTCTATTCACTGCTACGGCGGCTCCGGACAGTGTCGGGTGGCTCTCCGCTCTCGCCTTCGACGGGATCGCAAGGACTTTAGGATTCCAAGGCCTTCGGGTCTTTCATGCGTCATTCGTCCTCATGATTCTGGCTCTAGTGTGGAAGCTCACTGTCCGAGTGACCGGCACTCGAGTGGTGGCCAGCGTGGTGGTGGCGATCCTGACGGTACTTTCTGCCTATCGACTGTTCCAGCTACGTCCACAGCTGTTTTCGATCTGGGCCGTCGTCATCCTCGGACTCCTGATCCTGCGAGAGCCGCGTCAGGACGAGCGCTGGACCTATCTTGGGATTGGCGTATTGTCAGCCTTCTGGGCGAATATCCATGGTGGATTCGTGCTTGCTCCGATCCTTCTAGGGGCGGGGCTCTTCGGAGTGCTAGGCGATTTCTTCTTGTCCCCACCCGACCGTAGAGTCGCTTTATCGACTCGCGCTCGGTATCTAGGGATTGCGTGCCTCGCAGCGACTCTGGGCAGTTGTCTAAGCCCGGCGGGCCCCGGTCAATTCCTTCTTTACTTTCAAGCCGGGGAGGGGACGGCGGCGCTTGCCAACGTGTCGGATGAATGGGCCCGCTTTCCGTTTTTCGGATGGCCGGGTGGAAACTTGCCGCCCAGCCCATTTGCGTGGCTTATAGTGATGGGCCTTTTCCTAGGATTCGCAGTGGTCGTGACTCAGCAAGGACGCGGTCGATATCGAAATACCCGTCCGAATGACGACGATGATTCGGGCGCGCGAGTTCCATGGGAAGCGGACCCCGCATTGGTGGCCCTGTCACTCGCCTCACTTGTCGCGATCGCGAGTGCAGTTCGATTCCTGTGGCTAGGCTTGTTTCCCCTACTTCTCATCGGAGCGGCGCTCGTCGGGGCGATGGGCGAAGGTGTGCGTGAGGATTTTCGAAAGCAATGGCTAGTCGTGTTATGCGCTTGTCTCATTGCGGTCGGCTTCTATGCGGCGGGTCCGTGGAGTGTCGTTGGGCAATTCACGGCTTCGGGTTGGTCAGGTTATCTACGGCCCTATCAACCCCAACGCTATCTTGGCCACGCAGTCTGGTTCGCGCGTGATGTCGAACTAGCAGGGCGTGCATTCAATCCCTACTTCCTCGGAAACTATCTTTCGTATTGGACAACGCCTGCCATTCGCATTTTCCAGAGTGGTTCGCTCGCGATGTCCGACGAGGTGCTCCAGGACGGCCGTTCGATCATTGCGCACACGGCAGGTCGGGGAAGGGAGGGGCTAGAGGGGATTCTCGATCGCTACGAAGTCGACCTGTTCTTTGGTGTGGGTTTGCCCGACACGCCTCGAACTCGTCGTCCCTGGCACTACTCCACGACGCATCTGGAGGCCAGTTCCAAGTGGATTCTCGTTTTCAGAAACATCGACAGCGCGATCTACTTGCGCCGGAACGCCAGAAACGAGGGGAATCTCAATCGAGTTGCAGCCTACTATCGAGAAAATGGAGTGCCCTTTGAACGAGAGCGGGGTTTCGACGTTGGGCTGATAATCGGTGCATCACCTGCCTGGGCCGCCATGAATGGGGTCGCACCGAGGGGGCTTCGATTGCTCGCGGCCAGTGCGAGACGCGCGGATTCTACGCAGGCGCGGCGCGCGAGAGAAGTATTGGCTTCGCAGTATCTCGGCCTAGGGCTCTATGAACGCGCACTCGCGCTCGATGTCGCGAGCGCTCCCGAGAGACTCGACGAACGTGCGCTTCGCCGAATTGTCTGGGCTCTGCTCCGAGTCGGCCGATTGAGGGAGGCGGGCGACTACGCCCGGCATCTGGAGGCGATGGCCGGGCCGGGAAACAGGCTTTCGTTGGGAATCGTCGATACCGCGTTGGCCGCACCCGGGTTTGATGTGGGGCAGATCCAGGCTCGGATCGCCCGCCTGCCTTTGTTTGAGAAAACGGAGGTGAGTCGATTGTTAGGCTATTTCGAGAAGCCTGAGCCGCGCCCAGCGCGCCGTGACTTCGGGTCCCCTTACCCGGCCGGGACCTGGGATCCGGAGGCACCCAGCCGCCACGGCGCGGCGGAACAGTCGCGATAAAAAGAGATGCGTACGGGACTTTTCACTCTTATTGCTTGCGTCGCCGCTCTGCCGATCATAGGCGTGCTCTTTAGCTCGACAGGGGGCTATTCGAGCGCCGCGCTACTTTTGTTCGAACGAGAAGAGGCATCACTGCTGCCCTTCGCGCTTTTCGGGCTGGTGGTATGGAACCGGCTTGCGACCGTAGCTTTGCTTCCGGATTCAGAAAATGCCCAGATAGACCGAGTCCTCGCTGTATTTCTCACGATTGGGGGGATCGTGATGTGTGCCTGGGCCCTGCATGTGAATGCATCCGATCTCTACTGTCTGTCTCTGGCGATGCTCACACTGGCGACATGCGTTCGGTGGAAGGGGGCAGCGAGTCTGGCGCAACTGAAAGCGCCGATCGGTGTCGCGCTGCTCGTACCTTTACTCCCTGCTCCGATCTACAATGAGATCGTTTGGTTCGCGCAGCGGGCGGTGACTGATGTCGCCGCCCTCTTGCTGACGTGGTTCGGCCAGGAACTCGATTCCGGCAGCATATTGATCAGCATCGAGGGGTACGATTTTTGGGTGATCGAGACCTGTTCCGGGCTTCGCACTGTCGAGTTGCTGATTTTGATCTCGATCCTGCTTCTTGAGATGTCGCCGAGACGCGAACGTTTCGATTTTCTGTTGATTCTCGCTGCAGGACCGATTGCATTGGTCCTCAATTTGCTGAGAATCGTCGCAGTTGTACTCTTTCGCTCCGAGGTCTCTGGCGATGTCGAGCATACAACCCAGGGGTTGATCGCAGTCTTCTTCGGAACGCTTTTGTTATTCGGCCTGTGTCGCTTCGGGTTCCCTTGGTTCGGCCGGACGCGTGGGCTTTCCGAGGTTGCCGATTCGAGAGGAGGGGCCTCGGGAGGTCTGGGCGGAAAGGCGACAATGCCCACACGAATCTGGCTGCCAGTCGGTTTCGCCGTTTCGTTGATCGTTTTCGGCGTACGCGGCTTGCCGAGTAGTGACGACCCCCTTGGACCTATCGAAGGGGTGTCGACGGCGCTTCACGGCTGGGTGGCGGCGGATCTCGAATCGAACAGGCTCTTTTTCAACAGCTTGCCAATCGGACGAAGCCTTCACCGTCGCTATGAAAGGGAGCGTGAGGGCGGACGAGGTGTCGCGCGCGTCGATGTCTATCTGGCTCAGGAGGACCCTCGCCTGCCGCGTGCCTCTCTTTGGTCGTCCAAATTCGGCTGGCTTGGGCCGGGGTGGGATTCGGAGTCTGGCGCGCGCGTGGCGCTTTGGCAGGTTTCCGCGTCTGGTGTTTGGTCTCGGGCGACGCGCGGAAAGGCAGAATCTCTGGTGCTGGTATGGCGGAAGGGACGAGAAGGCGGTCTCCGCGATGTACTTTCGGCAGCGCTCGGGACGGACGCGGTTTTTCCCAGCGAGGAACCGGCAAGGGTCTTTCGGCTGAGCACTGAGATTCGCCCCGCCCGGAGTGAGGCAATTGCGTTGGAGAACGCCGAGAAGTTGATTCTTGAGTTTCTGGATGATTTTGCAGCAAATTTCGAGATCGCCCGGGCGACGATGCTCCCGGTCGACCGAGTCGCTCCTGCCGCCGGTCTTGAAGGCGAGTCCACTTGATGCGCGATTCCACGCTTCCGCGAAAAATAGTGCTGATGCTGGTGTCTATTTGCGCCGCCGTGGTTCTCGTGGAAGGGCTGGCACGGTTGTTTCTGGCCGTGCCTCGCTACCACAGCCGACTCATCGAATACGATGGGGGATTGGGGTTTAGAGGCGTTCCGTTCGAGTCCTATACGCGAACCCATCCGGTCGATGGAGCGAGTCATACCGTCGCGCTCAATGCCGATGGTTTTCGGGGGCGCGCGCTTCCCACCGGGCCGGCGGAGCCTGGAGTTCGACGAATTGTTATGTTGGGCGACTCGTTCTTGGTCGGCGAATCAGTCGCCGAACAGTCACTGCTCACGACGCTCGTAGAGCAGCAGTTGTCCGAGCGGAACAACCCGGCCGAGGTGTACAACCTCTCGGCTGTCGATTACGGAACGGGTCAGCAGCTTCTGCTCTACGACCGGTTTAGGGAGCAGATCTCGCCTGATCTCGTTGTGCTTGCGTTGTATCCAGCAAACGACGTGGTGAACAATTCTCTTGGTCTCGCTGGACGAACTCGGGTCAGTCCTGGGGATGGAGTTCGGCCCTATCTGCGGTTCAATGAGAACGGCGATCGAGAGATTACGTGGGTCTCGCCAGCTCGGTCTCTCTCGCGCCGGCTATTGCGGAGCTTTGCATGGGTCGAGCGCGGACTGTTTCCGCCGATCGTCGAACCGCATCACGGTCGTGCGCCCTTCGAACGGCTCCGTTTAGCGAAGCCGCCACGTGAATTTCTGGAAGTCTTTGCACGTCATGATCCGGGTCATCGATGGGAGGTCGCTTGGCAGGAGACTTTCGCGCTCATCGCCGCAATTCGGGATCGTTGCCTTGCGGGAGGCGCGCAATTGATCGTTGTCGTTATTCCGAGCGAGCATCAGGTCGGCTTGACACCTCGTGGGCTTCGGCTCGAAAGCGAGTCCCTCGCGGCGGGGCGTTCACTGGAACAAATGATCGATTGGAATTCTCCGGAGCAACGGTTGATTGACTTTGCTTCGCGGGAGCAGATCGAGCTTGCGATCCTTCTAGGGGATTTTCGTGACCAGGCGCGCGCGGGAGACTGGCTCTACGATAGAGATCATCATCTGTCAGAATCGGGGCACGCGCTGGCGGCCGAGAAGATCCTTGTGGCGCTCGAGGCCGATGCGACTCCGGTTGGCGCGGTCGGCCAACGGCTGAGTCGGAGGGCCGTCGATTGGCCCACCGAATCCGATTCGATTGTGTTGGACTTTACGGTCGAGCCCCATGGACGACATGTGGGAGACGGCTTCATCGAGTGGCAGCCTGCTTCCGAGTTTGGTGCGGGCGGCTGGGAGGTCGGAGCCGAAGCCATGTTGGTTGTGCGTCTTGCGGACGGTGCTCTAGTTGTAAGCGGAGAGGTCGGTCAGGCGGTTGAGCTCGAGATCGGGGTCGTTGGCGGCGAGAGTAGGCGATTCGAAATCCCCCAAGCGGGTGTGTTCGAGGTCAGGCTCGGCGTCGAACGGGGGCGGGGTGCTGCGTCGAGGGGGCATGTAGCCGTCGGGATTCGAGTCGTTGGGGGGCCAGCCGTCGTCAATATTCGCGAGGTTGGCTTTGCGGAACGGGTCGCCGCGCCCTAATCGGGTGTCACTAACGTATTCAAATTCTGTAGCGACTCCTCGCCCACTTACAGCGGGACGGTCTCTGTTCAGACTATTTAGAGCAAATGTGTTATAAAAATGATTCCTACCCGAACCGCCTAGGAGTGAAGCTGGATGAGCGACGACTGGAATATCGACTGCTTCTACCACACGGTCGTGAATTCGACGGACCTCGATCGATCGATCGCGTTTTACGTCAAGCTGGGGTTCCAAGTCCTCCATGATCGGCGCAACGCCGTCTGGCCCGATTTCGTCGCGACTAATTTCGGGATGAAGCGCGCCAAAGGGAGAGGCGCTCTGATGGTCCTCGACGGCGATCCGGATGGGCCCATCGTCGATCTCGTCGAGTGGACTGAGCCCCGTTTCCACGCGGCTGAAGGACCCGATCGGATTCCGCAGATCCTCGCCTTCAAGACGCGCAATGTGGCACAGGCCTATGAGGCTCTCAAAGCACGAGGGATCGAGTTTACGAACGAGCTGATCGGCCCAAACGATTCGGCGGGACTGAAAGGGGTATGTTGTTGTTTGGATCCGGACGGCAACGTGATCGAGTTGATCGAACATGCGTCGGGGCATCGCCACAGCGCCACAGATGATCTTGAGTGAACTGCAGAGACAGCGGTCGAGCGCAGGAAGCCAACATAGGTTTAGATACAGGAACCCAGGATGCCACGGATTCTTCAAATTCTCTTCAGCCGCTGTACGGAGCCGGCGCGCGAACTCGAATTCAACCGTTGGTACACGCATACCCATCTTCCCGACCTGAGCCGTGCGCCTGGCTTTATCTCCGCTCGCCGATTCTCAAATGCTCTCCCAAGCGAAGGGGCAGCTCCATATATGGCGGTCTACGAACTCGAAGCGCCCAATGCGAGTAGCGTCCTGCGCGATCTGACTCAGCTTGCACTCGAAGCCTTTGACTCGGGTCGCCACATAGACTGCATCGAAGGTATGGAAGCAGGCCCGTCGCGTTCCGGGGGGCAGTGGAAAGAGATCGTGCCGGGGGACCTGGAGCCGCTTGATCAACACCAGTACCCGCCCGCGCCGCGCGAGATTCGTCGATATATGCTCGAAGCCATCAGGTCATTGTCGATCGAGGCAGAGGCCGGGATTCATCGGTAGCGTCAGGCCGATTGCTGCCCCGAGCGTCCGACTCGGGCAGGCCCTGGCTCAGCCAACGACGGGTGGGGTCCAGCGCGGCTCTGGCGAAGCCCGCCCTCGTGCCGATTCCCAAGGTATGTGCCCTCGCCCGGGCGAACGGTGTCGAATTCCTACGACGCGCCTCCACCAGGAAGAGTGCGGGCGCTGGCACCGCCGAAGAGGGGGAGGTCCAAGAAGGTGCGCACCCCGGGTCCTGCCGCACAAACCGCCGGCATCGCATTCAATGCGTGCATCGCGATCGACACCATGCCGCGCTGCGAGGAGTACGCCCCGCACTGCGGATCATTTGGATCGAAGGTCTCGGCCAAGTTGATGACGTTTCGGATCGAGGGATCGCCCTCGACAGTGATTGTCCAAGTGCATTCTCCATCTTTTGGCATCTCGCTGCCGAGATTTTCCTGAACCACTTTCCAGCGGGTTTCGATCTCGATCATCTCTTTTCCTTGGACCGAGCCCACGAAGCGATGTCGTTGGCCGGCAATCGTGCCCTTGGCGATCGTGCCGATTGCGCATTGATAGTCGCGTTCTGCCAAGACGAATGAGCGCTCGTGTCGGGTCGCGTCGATATTGATGTCCATGGCCGTGGCGATCATGGCAATCGATTCGCGGAAGACATCTCCTAAATTGCGCAGAGAGACGGCGTCGCCTTCGAAATCCGCTGGCGTCTTACCGTATTTCATAAATTCGACAAACATTTCCTTCGAGCCGTAGTCCGAAACGTCGCATACCTCCAGGGCATGCACTTTCCGCACCTCGCGGCACATCGCGGTCGAAACGATCGGAAGCAACTCTGCGATCCAGCCGGGATTGAGTCCGGTCCCGTGAAAAGATGCGGAGCCTGCTAGGCAAGCGCTATTCAGCCGCGCGTACACGTTGCCGTCGAGAGCTTGAGGGAAAAGCAGGCCGGATGTCGTGACGACGTTCTTGCCGGACCGGAGTAGCGCACAGATTTCATCTAGGTTGTACATCAGCGGCGTGTAGCAGACGCAGTCGACGTCCAGTCCGAGGATGCTCTCGATTTCGTCGACGGCGATAATGCCAATCGGTGCCCGTCCGAGTAGTTCTCCGGCGTCACGTCCGACTTTGTCTGGCGAGTACACACGCAACCCTGCGAGTTCGAGGTCCGGGTGATCGACAATTGCACGCAAGCTCTCGATACCGACATTACCTGTCGCCCACTGTATGACACGAAGTGGTTTCACTGGGGGACTCCAACGCGGCGATTGCCGTCTACACTTGAGCATTGCCGTTGCGACAGCCGTCTGTTTGCGCCGTCCCTATAGATGATGGTGTCGGGGCTGGTGGCAAATCGGAACGCAGGGCTGGCTAGGAATAACACGGACCCCGGGGCGTCGATGGGTGGGTCGGCCAAGAGCATCGGCGACTTGGTAGCGAGTGGGTCCTGAAGGCCAGAGGCCGCTCCGGCTGAAGGCCCCCGACTCAGACGCCACTCTCTGGGCCGTATTAGCCCAACGATAGAACCCGTGGGAAACGCCACTTCTATTTCCCCGTCCATTCCCACTTTTCTCCAGCGACCCACGCCTTGAGCGCCCGGCCCGCATCTTCGGAATGGAGGGCCTCGTCGAAACATTGCTGTTCGATTCTCAGTCCCTGTTCCAAAGACTGCTCGGCTCCTTCTCGAATAGCGCGCTTCGCGAGCTTCATCGCCAAGGGTGATCGAGAAGCAAGTTCGCGTGCAAAGCTGAGAGCGGCCGTGCGGAAGTCCTCATGGGGCAAGATACGATTCGCCAGTCCGTACTGAACGGCCTCTTCGTGTTTCAACATTTGCCCGCGGAGAATGAGATCAAGTGCTCGGGCGGTTCCCAGCAGTCGAGTCATGCGTTGTGTTCCGCCAGCCCCTGGAATGATTCCCACATTTGTTTCCGGCAATCCGAAGCGAAATCCGCCTTCACGCATCAGCCGGAAATCGCATGCGAGCGCAAGTTCCCATCCTCCTCCCCCTGCATTTCCGTTGACCGCCGCGATCGTCGGAATTGCGAGCGATTCGAGCGCAAGGCCTAGAAGGTTCAAGGGATGCAGGTCGTCCGGTGAAGACCGGAACGAGGGGCCGTCCGGGTTCTGCGAAGCTTCGGCGAGTTCTGTCATCTCGTAGTGGGCGGCAAAGGTGTCGTCGGTTCCCGTGAGCACGAGGACTCGAACGTCTCGATCCTGTGAGACGTTTTTCAGGAAATCATGAAGCTCCGAGACTCCGCGGGCATTGAGCGTATGGGCGGGGGGATTGTGCAGCGTACATTCAGCAATTGTGCCGTGACGCTCGATCGTGATGTGGCGATATTCCATTTGTGGGGCCTCTCGGATCACCAAGCTCGTACGGTGTCTCGTCGACGTGACGTTTTCGAGTTCCTGGATGCGGTGTTGCTCGCATGAATGCGACTCGTGAAATATTTCTGGCTAGAATTCGAGGGGTGGCCCTTTGCCCTAAGTCGGACGTCGAGGGCTTCTCTCCATTTGGATGATCTCGGCGCGCGCAGCTGGCTTCGAAAACTGGATCGGATCGAGAGGCACTCTTAACTGATCGGAACCCCGGCTCCGCGCCTCTTGGCGGATCGATTCCCACTTGGATGTCAACTCGACGTCTACTGGACTTCACCGGGTACGAGCCGAATCCGATTCGCGCCCCGCGGCGCAATCTATTGCAGGGGAAGAACATGAACCTGTCTACCCCGTGCTAGTGATCTATTTAGTACATGTGTGCGTTTATGGCAAAGCAGCCCCGGCATGCGGTCTGTTGATGCGGCATCTAAGTGCGGCGCCATTTGAGTTCATGCCCGTCTCGAGTGGGCAGCAGAGTCTGAATCCGGTGGCCGAGCGAAGGAGAGGGATTTGTCGGCTGACTCGACCGTCTGCGACGGCGACTGATCTGTCGCAGCTGCGGAAGCGCGAGGACCGCCCAGAGTGTACGTCGACCGATCCGGTGTTGGCTGCAACGAGGTTAGGAGCTTCGCTCCTCGCGGCAGACGTCGGGACTGGGTCTAGGGGCAAGTCTGTTTTTTGGCGCGGCAGGCAATGCGACGGGGTTGTTGAAGCTGTCGAGATGGAGAGGGTGCGGAGATGCGGGCTTCAACTCAGCCAGCGGTCGAGATGTCCGCGGACAATTTGGCGAAGCCGTCGATTGCTGATCCCGGCGGGACCGAACATGCCGAGAACGCCTAGACCTTGAATCAGCGTCATGGTTGCATCAACCGCGATATCGATCTGAGCTGTCGATGTTCCGGGTCCGGGGGGGGTCGCGGCGAGCACTGCAACCCGAAGTCGTGAATGCCATCCCTGGTAGCTGTCGCGTTGGACGCGACCCAGCTCTGGATGCTCTGCGACGCGCGCGAAGTAGGCGAGCCAGAGCCGCCATTCACCGCAGCGTGCCTTGTCCAGGGGCAGAACTGTCAGGATGACGGCCTCGAGGAGTGCGCGTCCGTCATAGCGCCGGAAGCACGAATCAATGCGGTCATAGCTCTGAACGGATGCTCCGCGTTGGACGGCGACGAGCAGATCGTCCTTCGATCCGAAATAGTGCGCCAGGGCACCCGTGGAGCACCCGGCCTCGCGGGATACGGCTCTAATCGTCAGAGCGTCAACGCCTCCCTTCACGGCGACGCGCAGAGCGGCTGCGGTGTACTCTGCTCTTCTCTGGTCGTGATCCACGATCTTCGGCATGAAGTGGAGACTAGCCCGTCTCCTGGGCACGCACCCGTGAGGCTCCTAGACTCGTTTTGGGTGCAGCGACGGACTGCACGCGGAATTTGGCAATGGTTGAGCCGGCTGGAGCCCTTATACGTCTGTCAGAGAGGCTTCTCTTGTTGGTTATAAGACAAATGTGCGATATAAATATCGAGCCAGCCGAAATGGGTTGGAGACTACTTTCCTGGGTCTTGAATACGGACTCGCCAAAACTGTTCGCTGTGTCTCGCCTTCTTCCAGAAGACTTGTTGTTAGGCTGGTAGCACGGATGGCCGGAGAAACGAGTGGCCGATAACTTCCCGCATCCCATTCCCAATGGATGGTTTCCGCTGATGCCCGCGCGGGACCTGGCTGCTGGCGAGATGAGTCGTGTGCAGGCGATGGGAGAAGAGTACCTCCTATTCAAGACGGAAAGCGGGGAGATCTCGGTCGTCGATCCTTATTGCCCGCACCTCGGTGCCCATCTTGGCGTTGGGGGTCGAGTCTTAGGGGAGGAAATCGTTTGTCCCTTTCACGGCTGGCGCTTTGGGGTGTCGGGCGAATGCAAGGCCGTTCCGTATGCGTCGCGAACTCCGCAGAACGTTTCGTTGAAGCGTATCACGAGCTCGGAGCGCAATGGCTGGGTGTTTATCTGGTACCACGGCGAGGGGAAGGAGCCCTTCTACGACATTGCGGAAATTGCCGAGCGATTTGATTCCCGCTGGCTGCCGCCCGAGCGACACGAATGGACGATCCACGCCCAGATGCAAGAACTCTTCGAGAACGTTTGCGACCCGGCTCACTTCTTGTTCGTTCATGGGACGGCTGAGATCCCGCAGTCGAACGTCCGCTTCGACGGGGTCAACGTGTATTCGACCAACCCGGCGAAGATGCAAACGCGCAAAGGGGAAGTCGACGGACGGATTGATGCGCACACCGTCGGGCCCGGATTCGGTTCGGTGCGTTATCAGATCGTGTCCGAAATGCTTCAGCTCACCTATACGCTTCCAATAGACGACGACAGTATGCGCGTCTCGCATGAGTTCTATGTTCGCGAAGGCGATGCTGTGGGGCCCGCGCTGATTCGTCAGATTTGCGGTCAAATGGAGCAGGACATCCCGATCTGGGAGAACAAGCGATACATCCCCCGACCTCGCCTGTGTGATGGGGATGGTCCGATCGCGGAGGGACGCAATTGGATGCAGCAATTTTACTCGCCGTCGATTGAACGTTGAGGCCCCTTGGGAGAAGAACTAGCGGGCATGCTCGCGTGGCTTTGGAAATAGCTCCTGTCTGAACGGATACGATCGAACTCAATTTTGTTAACCGCTGTGGCTCAGTAGGCTGGGCTCTGGACGCAAGAACGGAAAAACTAATGACCTCAACACCGCTGACGCTGGACATTTTCTCCGAATGCCAACGGGCCAATCCGAAAGACGCGAGCCGCGAGCATCAAGTCTACTTTGATGCCTTTGAGCAGGCCGAACTCGCTGATGAGTTGGGCTACGGATGCTGGTGGACGGTTGAACATCACGGTGCCGCCCGATTTAGCTACAGCTCGGTCCCCGAAATGATCTTGGCCGCTATCGCTGAACGAACTTCGCGGATTCATATCGGGCATTCCGGTGTACTGGCTCCTTTCAATATCAACCATCCGATTCGTGTCGCCGAGAGGGCAGCGTTTATCGACGTGATCAGTCAGGGCCGGTTGGAGCTCGGCATGGCTCGATCTGGCGGGACTGAATGGGACGCGTTTGGTATCGACGCGGACACCTCGCGAGACCAGCTGCGAGAAGCCCTTCAGATGATTCCCCGGATGTGGACGGAAGAAAAGTTCGAATGGGACTCACCGCTGATCCGGATTCCTGAGCGGAATATCCTTCCAAAGCCATTTCAAGATCCACATCCACGACTGTGGCAGACATCGACTTCGCCGGACTCCTTCAAGATGGCAGGGGAAATGGGAGTCGGTGTTTTGGCAACGACTCTTTTCTCCCCTCTCCATACGCTTCGAGATCTCTTCGCAACGTACGACAAAGCGCTTGAGACGTGCCGTCCGGTCGGTAAATTCGTCAATAACCAAAAATCCGTCTTCACTTTCATGCACTGTGCCGAGACCCGAGCGCAGGCGATCGCGAGTGGTGCAGCTGAGTCTGCGCTCTGGTTCCTCAACGCTGCACCGGACGTCTTTCAGGTTCCCAGGAGCATATGGATCGATGCGATCCGCGGCGACGTGTCCAGCGACGATCCGCGCGCCTCGAAGATGGTGGACCGGAGCGACGTTCGAGACGAGATAGACCTGAATGACCCAGTCCCGGTGATCCGTCTGCTCAACCGCCAGCTCGCGGGCGAGAAGATTGCGCCCGAGGAAGCGTTTGAGACTCTCGAGGAGATCGAGAGCGTCGTGATTGGCGATGTGGATTCGTGCCGGAAGAAGCTGGAAGGCTATCAAGGGCTCGAGATCAATCGGCTGATGTGCTTAATGTCATTTGGCTCCATCAAGCAGGAGGACGTTCTTCGCAGTATGCGGGTTGCCGGTGAGGCCCTCATTCCGGAATTCTCGTCATGATGGTCCGGCGACGGCGGGCCGTCTGCTCGGGGAGTCCAGCATGACGATCGCGAAGGATTTTGCGGGTGGGGTCGCCGTCGTGACGGGTGGTGGTGCAGGTCTTGGCGAGGCCATGGCGATCGCTTTCGCCGGGGCTGGAATGCGGGTTGTCGTTGTGGACATTGCGCAGGATCGCGCTGAGTCATTAGGCGAGAAGCTCCGCTCCAAAGGACTCGAAGCGATGGGGCTGCAATGCGACGTGTCTTCGCGGGAGAGCGTAAATGAACTTGCCCGCCGAGTTCACGAGACCTGGGGGGGCGTGAAGCTCTTGTGTAACAACGCGGGGATTGGTGGCGGTCGAACCGGTACCTTTCTTGAGATGGCCACTAGCGACGAGTGGGAAAAGGTCATCGACGTCAACCTCTGGGGTGTCGTGCACTGCCTTCAGTCATTTCTTCCGCTGATGGTCGCAAGTGGTGAGCGTGCCCACATCGTCAATACAGCTTCGATGGCCGCCTTTCTGCCCTCCCCGCGAAGTGGGCCATACACGACTAGCAAGTTTGCCGTCGTTGGGCTTTCTGAGGCATTGGCGGAGGAGCTTCCTCCTCATGTTGGAATTTCGATCCTGTGTCCTGGGCCATTTGCAACCGGGATCTGGGGGGGGGAGACGAAAGGGTCGGGAGGCTTCAAGTTGAGCGATCCAGCGACGATTGGACCGATCGTTCTCGCCGGCATTGAAGCCAATGCCCCCTACATTTTTACGCATCCGGCTTTCGCGGATGTTGTTGAACAACGATACCAGCGGATTCTGGACCAGCTCCGAAATTCTTCATCTCACTGAAGTGGTGCGAGAGCGCCGCGCACCCTGGAATCGCGGATGGCGCTGTTCCGACTCGTGAGGATGAAACGATGACTCTGTCCGGCCTAACGCCTGACGTTGGATCGGACTTAGTTGGGTGTCGCACGGGGAACTTGAAGGCGAATCGAGAGGCGGTTCCGCTCGATGTTTTTGGAAAAACCGAATCACGAGACTCGTTTGTGTCTTTGAACTGGACTTTTCTGCAGCCTGCTAGTCCTTCTTGAAGGCCTCCGCTGGAACGTCGGGATTGTGGAACTCATGCCACTCGCGAATGAGTCCGTTCTCGAACCCAAAGATTCCGATATACCGATTATTGTAGGGCTTGCCGGTAGAGATGATTTCACCCTCGCTGCGATACTCGAGAATGAGTTTGTCGGGGTCGAGCATTTCATGGATCTCGATAATATTGAGTGCGAAATGTCGAAATGCGGGCCAGGTCTTCGCGTTCATCTCAAGGAAGCTGCTCTTACCTCGCGCCTCTACAGCTTTGGCCCCCGGGCCATAGGGCAGCTCGAAGTAGAGGTCCTCCGCCAAATAGGGCCCCGCCTCCGAAGAGCGGGCGGATGACATCAACTCGAACACCGCCTCCACGGTTTTCTGGTTTGAGGATCGTTTTTGGGAATCTTCAAGGCTCATGATCGTGATCTCCAGATCTAGTTAGTGGCTCCGTGCCAGTTCGCTCAGGACTTGTAGGGTGGATTCGTATGAGGCATCCGCCTCCGCACCGACCCCTACGGGCGACAGGACCACTTCATCCGCCCCCGCTGCGAAATAGCTCTCGACACGGGAGGCAACCTGATCTGCGCTCCCCCACGGAATGACCGCGTCGATCATCTCTGATGTCCAGCCGTTCGTCTGACTGGCTTCAGCACTCGCCAGGCCGGCGCGCTCGAAGAGGGCACGATAGGCGGGCATGGCCAAGTAGAAGCCCATGTTCTGTTGCACCACTTCGAGCACCTCCTTGGAGTCATCGGAGATCACGCAGGCGGTTTCGGCGATGATCGGGGGCGCGGAGCGCCCGGCCGCTGCAGCCCCATCTTTGACGGCGGGGACGATCGTGTCCCTCACGTACTCGGTGGGTGCCAGCCAGGGGAGAACTCCATCGGCGATCCGACCCGCAAGTCGGCACATCTGGCTACCCAGAGCAGACATCAGAACGGGAACGTCTGTCCCCCCGTCCACGCTGTGTTGGCCCTGCACTTGATAGACTTCGCCCTTGTAGCTGGTTTGGCCGCCTTGAAGCAGCTCGCGGACGATCGTCAGGTATTCCTTCATGTGCCGGACGGGCTTGTCATACGAAAGCCCGTATACGTGCTCCACGATTGGCTTATGACTCGGCCCGATGCCGAGCCGAAATCGTCCATTGGAGGCTGCTTGTGCGGTGGCGGCACTCATGGCCATTGCGATCGGATGGCGGCCAAACGTGGGAACCACCGCCGTAGTCAGCAGGATTCGCTCGGTTTGCTGTCCGGCGATGGCGAACACGGTGATGGGGTCAAAACCGAAGCCATGGCCCATGACCGCAGAGTGAAAGCCGAGCTCTTCGAGCTGGACGATTCGCTGGACGGCGCGTTCGACATTCTGAGTTTCGGGAAAGAGAATCGAGAGCTTCACTGGGCCTCCTCAGGGGGGATTTGTGGTTGTCGTGGTGAGATCAGCATTGACCCTCGACCGAAATGAATTCGCGGGCAACGGTCTTGGATTCGTCTGAAGCCAATGGGGTCGTATGTGGGCGGCGATGCAGGCGTAGAATCGTCTGTTTCGACTTTCTGCGTATTTCGGACCATCGTGAACACCCATTTCGTTTTAGCGTGAACACTCGTTTCGGAGGATCGTGAACACCCGTTTCGGTGATCGTGAACGGTCATTTCGGAAACGTGAACGGCCATTTCGGTGATCGTGAACGTTGGGCTAAGCCCTCGGCTCCACACGAGCACGGGGGATAGGCCAG
>JBDNFB010000097.1:0-3322 GCA_041690055.1 Myxococcota bacterium
TACGTGTCCGACAGATCCGTTTCAGGACGGAATCCTCACGACCGTGATCGGAGGCGAGTGCGTTGTCGAGGTCGATCCCGTGAATGTCTTGGCGATTCCGTACACCTACAACTACGGCGGAGACCCTGCCTACCAGGGGGTCGATTGCTGTACGCGGCGGATCAAGGCGCAGGGGGGCTTGGGAATGACCGGAGATAAAATTGTCGGGACCGGGCAGGCGCTCTTCTTCATCAACGTGAACGCGTCTGACCCCGCGAATCAGCCCGGCGATATGGATGCCGACTGCATCAAGGATCTCTGCGATAACTGCATGTGGCGACGGGCGTAGGCTCGTTCATGGTTCCTTGAGTGCTCGATTCGTTCGGTCGACGGCCTAATTGGCCTCGATCGCTGGCTTCGGTGTACACTGCGGGGCATGCGAAATCATTTTAGGTCTCTCGCGTTCTCGATGGCCCTCGCGACTCTTTTTATGGGCTCGTTGGTCCAGGCGGAATCGGCATTGCGTATCTATCCGAATGCGGAGTCCGTCGAGCCGCGCGCGGTCGGGGCGATGATCCCGAGTGCTGCTTTGCGCAGTCTCGATGGAGACCCGGTCGATCTGGCGAAGCTGGTCTCAGAGACTGGCGCTCTTCTCGTCTTCTACCGCGGAGGCTGGTGACCCTACTGCAATACGCAGCTCGGCGAGCTGCGCAAAGTCGAAAATGAGCTCACGGAACTCGGATTCCCGGTCATCGCGATCAGTCCCGGCCGACCAGAAAAGTTGATCGAAAGCCGAAAGTCTTCATCGATCGAATTCGCGCTCTATTCCGATAGTCAGCTGAACGCTGCGAGCGCCATGGGCATCGCCTTTCAATTGGACGAGGCGACTCGGACTCGGTACCTCGGCTTCGGGATCGATCTCGAAGAAGTGTCCGGGGAAGGGCATGGCCAGCTTCCTGTTCCGAGTGTCTTCCTCGTTTCGGCGGGCGGTGAGATCCTGTGGGTCTATTCGAATCCCGACTACAAGATCCGGCCTGAAAACGACGCATTGCTCAAGGCGGCACGGAAGTCGACTCGAAAGGCCCAGGCGCAGAATCAGTAAGGCGAATTTTACGCAGGTGCTAGGCAGTCGTTGCCGCCGGCGAAAATGCGATGCAGACTTCGAATCCGCCCCCGTTGGCGTTCCGTCCGAGGGCGGTCGCGCCCATATCCTCCGCGAGTTCCTTGACGAGGGCGAGGCCGATGCCGGTTCCGGCTGTATCGCGTGTGAGCTCTTCGCCCGCGCGGTAGAAGGGTTCGAAGATGCGACGCATCTGATCCTCGGGGACGCCGGGGCCGAAATCGCGCACGCGAAGCTCAAGGATTCCGCGTTCCGAGGGCTTGAGGACGACGCGAATCCGGCGATCTTCCGCGTCCCGTGCATATTTCAGCGCGTTATCGACGAGATTGAATAGAAGCTGAGTCACTGCGTCACGGTCGTACTGCACGGAAGGCGCTTCCGTCGCGAGATCAATCTCGAGCGCAAAGCCTTCGCGCTCAACATGGGCGCGCATTTTTTCCGCGGCTTCCCGAACCGCTTCGGCCACGCCGCCCACAACAAGCGTGGGCTCGCGTCGATTTTGCTCGAGGCGGGAGAATTCGAGCACATTGTCGATGAGTCGAGAAAGTCGCTCGGATTCATCCGTGATCGTGGCGTAATACTCGTCCCGCTTCTCGGGCGAAGGCACCAAGCCGTCTCGCAGCATTTCGGAGTACATCCGAATCGAAGTCAGAGGCGTCTTTAGTTCATGCGAGACCGCGGCGACAAAATCGCTGCGTCGTTGCGCGAATTCGACGACCACGCGGGTCATGCGCTCCACAGCGATCAGTCCGAGGATTGTGACGAGCGCAAGCAGCCCAACGATCATGTAGATCGGACGTGCGCTGCCGACACCGGGAAGAGACTGAAGGTCGAGGCGCGCGAATAAGGCTTCGAAGGGTTCGCCGAAGCGGTGCAGATAGGCGTGTGCGGCTCGACTGACCTGGTCGGCTTCCGGTCCAAAGACAAGGTCCGCACGCTCGGCGAGTGCGGCCTCTCCGAGTACGCTGCGATCGAGCCAAGAGGCTAAAGCTTGGCGATCCAGCACCAAACCCTGGCGCTCCACTTCGCCGCCTCGCCAAACAGACCGAACGAGAAGGAGGTCCCCCGAAAGAGTTGTGTGGCTCGTGAGCGGATCGACGGCGTACTCGCGCGGCAGCATCTCCACGAGTTCCGCCTCCGCCGGCATTTTGTCTGCGAATTCATCCGCGCCTTGGGGAGCAGCGGCGCTCTCCGCCGCAATGCGCGGCGCGGGCGCGGCACGGGCACCGGCGTCTTTTTGCGGTTCCGAGAGGACCTTGCTTTGCCTTTCACTTCGCAGCACTTGTGCTCGGTTTAGGCTCTGGAGCAGTTCATAGGCGCTTGCGTCGTCCTGTGCGGCAAGGTCCGTGTCCGCCTTTTTGCGCCGAAGCTTGCCTGCCTTGGACAGGGATTTCGTTCGGCCCGGCGCGGGTGCATCCGGCCGACTCATCCCGTCGTCGCTGGTTTCTTCGCTCTCTTGCTGCAGGCGATCGGATTCGGCGGCCGCGTTAGTGAAGGCCTCAGCGAGCCGCTTTCGGGCGTCGTAGCTTTCCCGCTTTTGCTCGGACTCGTCATCGCGATCTTCGCTCGCTCCCAAAGAGGGTGCGCGCGACCCGAGTCCTTCTCGGAGAGCCAGTGCTATCCGCGCGCTTTGGTTGCCCTGGGTCTCATAGCCCGATGCGGAATGGATGCTGATTTCGCGCGATGCATTGACAGCGAACCAGCCGACGATGAAGGGTTCGTCCGCATCCCCGAAAGCTGAGGCGCGGAGACGGCGGAGCGGCGAAGCCGAGGACCCGCTTGGGACAGCTTGGAAATCGCTGGGCGGACGTGCCTCCTCGCGTAAGAGAAAGTCAGAGAGGGATCGCTCCATCTCATCAAAGATGCGGTTGGCGACGGCGTCGTGCTGGACCGCGTTCTCGACTTCGAGGCTCTCGACAGCACGCTGCACGATCAGCGCGGTCGGGACAGCGATGCCGAGCAGCAAGAACAAGAGTGTGAGGCGGATTCGGGTCATGGCCTAATCTCTGAAGCGGTAGCCTTCGCCGCGGATGGTCTCGATGCGCGCCCCGTCCTCCGTGCCCAGTTTCTTGCGGAGCTTTGCGATATGCATGTCGACGCTCCGTGTTTCAACACGGTCCGGATCGGGATAGCCCCAAACTTCGGTGAGCAGTCTTCTTCGACTCAAAATCCGCCCCGCCTCCTCCGCAAAGAAACGCAAGAGTTCGAGGTCACGCGGGGTGA
>JBDNFB010000098.1:0-67510 GCA_041690055.1 Myxococcota bacterium
CGGGGGGCGGTGGTCGCGGGATGCGTCGCGTCGATAGCGAAGAAGAGCTTGAGGCCGCGCTTGAGCGTGCGGCGAGCGAAGCGGAAGCATCCTTTGGCGACGGTGCGGTTTATCTCGAGAAATTCGTGCTTGGGCCACGACATATCGAGATCCAGATCATGGCGGATTCGCATGGGCGGACGGTGCATTTGGGAGAGCGCGAGTGTTCGGTGCAGCGGCGGCATCAGAAGCTGATCGAAGAAGCGCCCGCCTATGGCATGACGGAACAGACGCGCGCTGCGATGGGTGCGGCGGCGGTGCGGGCTGCCGAGGCCGTCGATTATGTCGGCGCGGGAACCGTCGAATTCTTGATGGACGCGGCGGGCGAGTTCTATTTCCTGGAGATGAACACACGAATCCAGGTCGAGCATCCGGTGACGGAGTGTGTGACGGGCGTGGATTTGGTGGCGCTGCAGATTCGCGTCGCGGCGGGAGAAGCGATTCCGTTCACGCAGGAAGAGGTTTGCCTAACAGGGCATGCGATCGAGGCGCGGGTTTATGCGGAAGATCCGGAAAAGGGGTTCATTCCTTCGCCGGGCGCGATCTCGGGTTGGATCGATCCCACTGGCGCGGGTGTGCGACTGGATTCGGGGTTCGAAGGTGGGCAGACGGTGACGCCGCATTATGATCCGATGATCGCGAAGTTGATTGTGAGCGGGAGCAACCGGGCCGAAGCGCTTTCTCGAATGGAGAATGCGCTGGACGAGTTTTGGATCGCGGGCATTCGGACGGGGTTGCCGTTTCTGCGACTCTGTCTTTCGAATGAAGTTTTTAGGAAGGGGGCCTACGACACGACTTTCATTGAGAGCGAGATGTCGGGAGATCTTCCGGAGCTTTCGTTCGCGCTTCGAGATTTGATCTACGGCTTGGCGGCTTGGCGCGCCTCAAAAGAGAACGCGGAGGGGCGTACGGTCTGGCGCGTTGGACTTAAGAAGAAGGGTGGCGTCGAGGTGGAAGTCAGCGAAGAGGCTGGGCAGATCTCGATGTGCGTGGACGGGCGCGATGTGTCTTGCGCTTTGCACAGGCTCGCCGGCGATATCTTTCAGGTGAGTGAGAGCCTGGGAGTGATCCCTGCGGAGGTCGGCCGTGTTTCAATTTCCCCGAAAAAGAATGGGGCATTCGACGTGGGACTGATGGATCGCGTTGTTCGGCTGAAGGTTTCTGAAGCATAGGCCTATTATGTTTCGGCGTTGTGTTTCGATCTTGTGCGTTGGCTTTGCTGGGGGCGAGGCCCGCGCAGGGGGCGGGCGCATGATTGAGCAATGCCTGGTGGCATGCCGGGGGAGAACTGCCCGTTCGTTCGTGATTGGGGCGTACCGTTGGTGTCCTCGTTAGACGTCCTCAGGTACGCTGACTTCAATTCTCGAGAGGATCATCTTGACCGAAGCCATCCGATCGCCGGCCCCTTGGACTGAGCTCGAGCGCTACCTCGAAGCCGAGGACAGAGATCGGATCGGTGAGCTTTTCAAGAGCTGGTCGGAGACCGATCGCACACATATCGCTTCGCATATGAGCAGCGCAGATCTTGCTCATCTGCTTGACCTTTTGGACCGGGAACTGGGTGCGCAGCTGATCGAGTGCCTGCCCCTCTCGCAGGCGGCAGACGCGATCGAAGAGATCGCGCCGCTCGCTGCGGCGGAAATTCTGGAGGAGCTGCCGAGTGATGAGCGCGTGGACGTTCTCGCCGAGGTCGAGACGAAAGAGCGTGAGGCGATCCTCGCTGCGGCCGATGAGGCGACTGCGGACGAGGCGCGGGTTCTTCTCGAGTACGGAGCGGATACGGCCGGTGGGCTCATGCATACGGAGTTCATCGCTGTGCGGAGTGGCCAGAGCGTAGCTTCCGCGATCGAGGAGGTTCGGCGTTCGGCCGATCAGTTTGCTCGTTATGCGGTTCAGTATCTGTATACGGTTGATGCGCAGAGCCGATTGGACGGGGTGGTGCCGATTCGGTCTTTGCTCTTGGTCGAGCCTGCGACACAACTCACTCAGGTGATTATTCGCGAGCCGATGGCGCTGCACGTCAATGACTCCTTGGATCGGCTTTCCGACGTGTTCGAGGAAGCCGGTTTTCTGGGCGCACCGGTTGTGAATGACGCGGGCGTTCTATTGGGTGTTGTTGAGCGCTCGGCGGTGGACGACGCGGAGACTGAAGTGGCCGAGTCGGACCACATGAAATCGCTCGGTATTGCGAGCGGTGAAGAGCTTCGGTCGATGCCCTCGCTCACGCGTTCGCGGCGACGGCTCGCGTGGTTGTCCATCAATATCGTTTTGAATTTGATGGCCGCCAGCGTGATTGCAATGTACGAGGAGACGCTCCGGGCCGCGATCGCGCTCGCGGTATTCCTGCCGATCATTTCGGATATGAGTGGATGTTCGGGGAACCAGGCCGTTGCTGTCAGCCTGCGCGAACTTTCGCTCGGTGTGATTCGGCCGGCGGAACTCCTCTACGTCCTCGGCAAGGAAGCGATCGTCGGAGTCGTGAATGGGCTCGCACTCGGGAGTCTTTTGGCGGGTGTGGCTGTTCTCTGGAAGGGCGAAATCATGTTAGGTGTCGTCGTCGGCGCCGCTTTGGCTTTGAATACACTGATTGCGGTTTCGATCGGCGGAATGGTGCCGCTCGTGATCAAGCGCTTCGGTTGGGATCCGGCCTTGGCGTCGGGGCCAATCTTGACCACGCTGACGGATGTATGCGGCTTCTTCTTGACGCTGAGCTTTGCGGCGGCGGTCCTGGTCTGATTTGTTCCGCAAGCATGCTGCGAAACGAGTGGCGGTGCTGGCTTGCCTCGGCGGAACTCTTCTGGCTGCGCCGAGAGCGAACGCCGATGACTTAGATGCTACGCGCGAGCAGGTGACCGAGCGAACGAAGGGATATCTCTCGGTTTTGGAAGCCCTGCGGGCCGGGGAATCGGGTCTGCGGCTGCGTCTTGAACCGGCACTCGTGAGCAGCGGGAAGTTTGACGGCGCGCGCATTGGGTGGTGGCGCACGGGGATTTCGGTCGCGGGAGGGTTGCCGCTTTCAGAGCGCGCAACCCTGGGTATCTCGCCGAGCTTCGCCTACGAACAGCTCGTCTCTAAACGCTCGGATGATTTCATCATCTCCGCGGAAGGCCGCGATTCGGACGTGGCTGATTTCATCGACGCAGCGCTCAATATCGGTGCGGATTACCGCTTTGACGGAGGCTTCGGTGCAGAGATCGCGACCCGCGCGAGCGTTCGGCAGGAGTTGGGAGCCGCCTTTGATGAGGCACTTCAGATCGGGGGCAGTCTCGCGGGAACCTATCGCTACAAGAAATGGCTCCGGCTTCGACTGGGCGTTGGATTGGGCACCGATATCGGGGATGGGAAGTTTCGGATTTCGCCCGTCTACCGAATCATCATCAAACCATTGGGCGATCTGACGCTTGAGTCGAGCGGCCTGGGCGGAAGCGCGGAATGGCAGGCGACGAAAAAGCTTGCTCTGATTCTTTCGGGTGGCGTCGACGGGACCCAGTACAAGTTGAAGCGTCGCGCGCGCCCGCCCGCCGGGCTTGGCGACGGCTCGCTTCAGCGCCGTCAGACGGAAATCGTATTGGGCGCTGTGTACCGAGCGCGGAAATGGCTGCGGATCGCGGCAGATCTCGGGTTCGTTGTGGCGCAGGAGCTTCAGGTTCTGGATCAGCGAGGCCGGGTTGTGGATGAGCGGACGGATGATTCGCTGTCTCCCAGCTTTCGACTTCGCTTCGAATTTCGTATCTAGGTGAGCTGAACGCGCAGGCTGCAAGACATTGTCCTCACTCGCATGCCGACCTGGGAAGTGGCATCCTCCTTTTTATGACGGAAAATGCAAAGCTTCAGCTGGACGGCAACTCAATCGATCTCCCGATCAGGGTGGGGAGCGAAGGGGAAGTCGGCTTAGACATCTCCAAACTCCGGGCCCAGACCGGCGCCATTACCCTCGACCCCTCTTTTGCGAATTCGGGGGCCTGCGAGAGCGCCATCACCTATATCGACGGTGAGAAAGGCATTCTTCGCTACCGCGGGTACGACATCGCGGATCTCGCAGAGAGCGCCAGCTTCCCAGAAGTGTGTCGCCTACTGATTTACGGCGAGCTCCCGACGCGCACAGAGCGCGAGGAATTTAGACGTCACCTTACGTACCACTCGCTCGTCCATGAAGACATGAAGATGTTTTTCGAGGGCTTCCCGCGCGAGGCGCATCCGATGATGATCCTGTCTTCGATGGTGGCATCACTCTCCGCCTACTATCCGGAAGACGATACGGCCGAAGAGATCGATCACAATATTATTCGGCTTCTCGCGAAGGCTAAGACGCTAGCGGCGTTCTCTTACAAAAAGTCGATCGGACAACCCGTCATCTATCCGCGCAACGATATGTCTTATCTGGAGAACTTTCTGCAGATGATGTTCGCGACGCCGGAGGAACCCTACGAACCAAATCCCGTCGTCCGTAGCGCGCTTAACAAGCTGTTGATCCTGCACGCAGATCACGAGCAAAACTGCAGTACAACGACCGTGCGCACGGTTGGGAGTTCCGGCGCCAATCTCTTCGCCTCGATCTCCGCAGGGATATGCGCGCTGGGGGGCCCACTCCACGGGGGCGCGAATCAGGCCGTGATCGAGATGCTCGAGATGATTCAGGCGGATGGCTCGAATTATCAAAAGTATGTTGACATGACGAAGTCGAAAGACTCAGACTTCAAACTCATGGGCTTCGGCCATCGCGTATACAAGAATTTTGATCCGCGCGCGAAGATCCTGAAGAAGTCGGCGGATGAGGTCTTGAACGCGCTCGGTGTGAGCGATCCGCTTCTCGATATCGCTAAGGAGCTCGAAGAGGTTGCGCTCGGCGATGACTATTTCATCGAGCGCAATCTTTATCCCAATGTCGACTTCTACAGCGGCGTAATCTACCGCGCGATGGGAATCCCGACGGACATGTTCACGGTCATGTTCGCCCTAGGCCGCTTGCCAGGTTGGATCGCGCATTGGCTGGAGCAGCGCAATACGCCCGGCACGCGCATTAGCCGGCCGCGTCAGATTTATACCGGCGAAAACGTCAGACCCTGGGTGGATCTCGACGAGCGTTAGGCGACCAGCTCGATCCTAAGGAGAGTCCAGTCCATGGATAAGAGGGTGGCTCGTGCAGGGCAGGACCCCGCAGCGATGCCGTTCGGCGAGGATGCCCGAAATCTCAATTCCAATCGGGCCCTTGGCTTTGTTCTGAAGCGCATCTCCAAGACACTCGTCTGTTCCGTTTTACTGCTTTCGCTTGTAGGCATCGCGAATGTCTCTGCTCAGGGCCTCTTGGGACGGAATCCCCTTCAGGGGGAGAGTGCGGAAGGCGAAGTCGACGCGCTGAGTCTTTCCGAAATGGCGGTCCGGTCGGCGGCAATTACCGGGGCAATCGCCGCGAGCGAGGCCGAGCGCGGGAGCGGGGACGCCGCGAGTGCAGATTACCTGGACAAGGTTCTGTTACGTCAGCGGCAAATCGCGGACCTTTTGGAGAAGCAGTCCGAGGTCGCGAGCTCGCGGCCCAGCGACGATGTTCAAGGGGGCGGCCAAGGGCGGGACGCGGCTCCGCTAGCGCCCTCCGTTTTCGCTCTGAATCAGCTCTTGGCGCGGCAGATTGAGAATCAGGGCGGAGGTGAACTGGCCGATCGGCGCGCGGCTCTAGCGACCGCGAAAGCAGCTCTGGATCAGGCGGCCCGCGCGCGACGCAAAGCGCGTCGGGAATGGGAAGAAAGCGACGAAGCCGCAAAGCAAGAAGCGGAGAAAGCCTTCGAGCTTGAACGCCTCGATGCTCAGATCGCCGAGGAACGGGTTCATCTTCGGACGCTCAAAGTTCGTGAAGCACAGCAGAAGGGAGAAGCCGCCGGCGACGATTCGAGTGCCGCCTCCAAGATCGCTGAAATGCGCGCGCAGATCAAAGCGGGAGCAGGGAACTCGCGTGAGGGCTTCGCGAAACTCACCGAGCGGGAAGGGCACCGCCGACGAGATCGCGAAGCCACTGAACGACGTTTAGCGACGGCGGAGTTGCAGCTTGATGCGGCACAGAAACGCTTCGTGCGCGGTTCTGCTCCCTCGGCGGAGCTACTTGCGGAAGTCGAGTCGCTGACCGCTCGAAGAGATGCAATTCGTCAAGAGATTGGGCTCTTTGACGCGCAGCTGGAGAGACTGGCTGGCCAACGCCGGATTTGGCGCGAGTGGGAGTCTCTGTTAGGCGGATTGGCGAAGAAGGAAGATCTCTTGCGGTGGCTTGACGAGGCAAACCAGCACGTTGAGCAATTGAATGACGACGGCATTCGCCGTGCGGGTCGGGTCTCCGACTTGGAAAAGCGGCTGGCGAAGCTGGATGACCGGATGCTCGAGGCTGGGTCGGAAGTCCGCGGCTCGTCGGTGCTCGCTGAGCAGAGAGAGGCCTTGAGTCGGCTGGAGGCGGCCTTTCGAATTGAATCGCAAGAGCTTGCGACAGAACGCCAGATGACGGAGCACTTCATCAGCGATCTTCGCGGCGAAGTCGCCGTCGCCGATCCGTTTGAGTATTTGTCGAGGGCCAGCACAACCGTCCAGAGTTTTTGGGACTACGAAATTTCGACCGTGGACGACGAGCCGATCACGGTCGGCTCGATCGCCCTTGCTCTAATCTTCTTCGGGATTGGCCTTTGGGTAGCGCGTCGAGGCTCGGCTTTCGTCGGGCGCATTGCGCTCGAGCGATTCAAGCTCGATGCCGGCGGCTCGAACGCGCTTCAAACCCTCTCGTTCTATTTCCTGCTTGTCAGCTTCATGTTGATGGCGCTGCGTGCGGTGCATTTCCCGCTGACGGCATTTACGGTCCTGGGCGGCGCGGCGGCAATCGGCATTGGCTTCGGCAGTCAGAACGTGATGAACAATTTCATCAGCGGCCTGATCCTTATGCTGGAGCGCCCCGTTCGCGCGAGGGATGTGGTCGAGGTCGACGGGAATCATGGCGTGATCGAACAGATCGGCGCGCGAAGCACGCAAATTCGCTCGACGGACGGTCGGCATATCGTGGTTCCGAATAGCTTTTTCCTGGAGAGCAACGTCGTGAACTGGACGCTCTCGGACGAACTGATCCGTGGAAAAGTCAGCGTGGGTGTCGTCTATGGATCGCCGACCCGGCTCGTCGAGAAGTTGATTAGGCAAGTCGTCGACGAGGAGCCAAAGGCGCTGAAGAAGCCCGAGCCGATCGTGCTCTTCAGTGAGTTCGGGGATAACTCGCTCAACTTTGATGTCTTCTTCTGGGTGAAGGCTCGTTCTCCCATGGACTTCATGAAGGTGCAGAGCATTATTCGATTTCGGATCGACGATCTTTTTCGCGAGCACGATCTCGTAATCGCCTTTCCCCAGCGCGATGTTCACCTCGATTCGCTTTCCCCGATCGAAGTGCGGATGGTCGGAGCTGCGAAGGATTCCGGCGCCAAGGAGAAATAGGCGGCACGATCATCAAGATGAAACCGATGGGCTGAGCCTTGTCGCAGATCATCAGAGAGGGACAACATGTTCCAAAAGCACAATCCCGAAATCGGAGCCCGGCCAGGTACCCTGGCGATTCCGCCCGGCTCACCCTTTCCGAAAGTCACGGTCGTGAACTACGAGGTCGGCGGCGTGACGCGCAAAGAAGTGACCGACATGAGCGAGCTACGCGAGCTGCATCAGGCGCCCGGGGTGACCTGGGTGGACGTGCAGGGCCTGGGCGACGAGAAAACGATTCGCGAAATCGGAGAGGTGTTCAAGCTTCATTCGGTCGCCCTCGAAAACGCCGTGAACGTGCCGCAGCGAGCCAAGACCGAACTGTACGAGGACTATCAACTCATTATCGCCCGCACGCCAGAGCTGGACGCGGATGGTAAGGTCCGGACGCCACAGGTCTGCATTATTATTGGCGAGCAATACGTTGTGACTTTCCAGGAGCAATCGTTCGGGTTTTTTGATCCCGTTCGCGCGCGTCTCGAATCCGGTGCGGGTGTGATGAGAACGCATGGGCCGGGCTACCTCGCCTATGCGCTGATCGATATCATGATCGATCGCTATTATCCCGTCGTGCAAGCGATCTCGGAGAATTTGGAGGAACTCGAGGACTTCGTGGTCGATAATCCGCATCCCGAGGTACTGAATCGGGTTCATCGGATGCGCCGCAAGTTGGTCGTCCTTCGCCGAGTGGGTTGGCCTCAGCGCGAAGCGATCAACTTGATGATCAAGGGAGAGACGCCGTATATCTCGGACCAGGAGAAGGTCTATCTGAGAGATACATACGACCATATCGCGCAGATTGTGGAATTGATTGATTCGTCGCGAGAAATGGCTTCGGATTTGGCGGACGCCTATTTGTCGAACGTGAGCCATCGCACGAATGAGATCATGAAAGTGCTGACACTAATGGCGAGCATCTTCATTCCACTCACCTTTGTAGCGGGCATCTACGGCATGAACTTTGAGAACATGCCCGAACTCAAATCGCAGAACGGCTATTTCTTAGTGTGGGGTCTGATGATTTCCCTGGGTAGCGGGATGGTTTGGTATTTCCGTCGCCGGGGCTGGATTGGGACATCGCCTCCGCCTCCGGAATTCGATGACGAAAGTTCGGAGGATGACCGCGCCTGAAGACGTTCGCGCCTGTGCATGCGTCTGCGCCCTCCCTGCGGCGCCGCTCTCGCTCTGCCCCGGGGCTACGGCGAGGCTGCGCTCTCGAGGTCGAGCTTGATTTGGTTCGGTTCGACGGAGATCACGGTCAGCGAACTCGGTTTCGCGACGTTGTCTTGGGTGATTGTGAAAGTGCGTCGGCCGAGGCGCGTCTGATAGGCGTCGACGTCGACGGAAACCTGCTCCGGATCCGCTAGGAGGAGATCCCGGCGCTGGCCCCGCAAGACGATTTCCGCAGATTCGGGCTCGACCGTTTTGAGAACAAGGTTCGCCGGAAGATTCGTCACATGAATCTTGGCCATCACACGTTTCTCCGCCAAGTCGGAGCCCGGCACGAAAACCGTCCAGAGCAGAAGCGAGCCGATGACCGCGATCACCGCATCCATGCCGACGCGGCCCTGCCACCAGGGCCTCGCCCCTGCTTCCTTCTCTTGATCCCGAGATCGAAGCGCTGCAACGAGGTCCTCAGGTTGGCGAAGGGTTTGGAGCACGCCGTTCCGAGCGATCGAAAGGGTGCCGCGTTCCTCGGAGACGACGATGCAGGTCGCATCACACAGTTCGGATAGGCCGAGCGCCGCAGCATGGCGTGTCCCGCCTGGACCGATCGCCGAATGATTGGCGGAAAGAGGAAGGTGAAGCGCGAAGCGTTCGACGATCCCATCGCGGAGAAGCACGGCGCCATCATGGCCGGGCGAATGTTTGTCAAAGAGCGAGAGCAGGAGCGGCTCGCTGACCCTCCCGTTCAGCGCGATGCCGCCCTCAAGGTGCCGCTCAATGGGATCCGTACCGGGGAGCACGACGAGCGCTCCAGCGCCTGAGCCAGCGAGTTTCGTCATCGACCGCACAAGGAGGTCGACGGTGGGGTTGTCGCCGGAGGTTGTGGGCCGCCCGCGCCGCCAGGTCCCAAGTTGCTCAAAAACGCGACGGATGTCTTCCTGGAAGACGACGACCACCACGAGCACAACGACCGCGAAGAAGGCCTGTAAAAGCGAAGCCGTCATCTTCAAGTCGAGCATCCGCGCGAAAAAATAGACGAGCCCAAGCAGTGCTACGCCAGCGAGGGCGGGCCGTGCGCGGGTGTTCCGGAAATAGCGAATCGCGAGCCAGAGAAAGCCGGCGATCAGAGCGATGTCGAGAAGATCGAGCCAGCCTGGAATCGGTAAACCCGGAAACATGCAGTTGCTCCCTTCGAAGGGCTACGGGATTTTGATCTTTTGGCCGGTGCTCACCTGACAGGCGCCTTTGGCGCCGCCCGGGAGGCCGGCGTTGGGATCCTCGAGATCAAGGCGGCAGCGCATTCGGGTGCCGCGGTCGCCGATCAGATTGGCGATCACTGCACCTCGGTGTCGTTCGCGGAAAGTTGCGACAGTGCTCTGGGTCCGTCTCCAGGGCATCCCGGTCGGACCGATCTCGAAACCGTCATAGACCGCCGAGCTCCAGGAAAGATGGAAGCGTTTGATCTTGGCATCCGAGTGCACGCCCGACATACGGATGTACTCCCCTGCGAAACGCTCGCTCTCGGCGCCGATCCGCGTAGTGATTCGGCCTTCACCCGCGGCCTCGTGGTGATATCGGAACTGGACCGTGGGTCGCATGCCGTCGGGCTGAATGAGCTGTCCCGTCAATTCGCCGCCGGCGGGACCCGGTTTTTCGGGATTGGCGGCCGCCTCCGAGATCGGCAGCAACAGCATAAGCAAGAGGGAATTCAGGACTCCCCATCGTAGAACTTGGATTCGCAAGGCGGATCTCCCTCGCGAATCACGATAGCCGATTAGGCTGAGACGCTGGCATAGTGATTTGCTTTGCCGCGACGCAAGGCCCAGAATGCCGTCGCCTCATCGACTCTTCATGCGCGTATAGCGATTCCGGAGGGTGTAACGCAGGCTAGGAGACGATCATGGGTTCCGAAGGGGCAGGTGCATCGCGCGCGGCGGGTGACGGGTTTAGAAGCGAGGACAAATTCATCGTAAACAAAGGCCTGGGGCTCTACATCGTTTGTGACGGGATGAGTGGATCACCCGCAGGCGAAGTCGCCGCGCGAATCGCTGCGGAGGCGCTCGAAGGTTATATCGCTGCGGTTAAGCGCCAGCAGGAATTAACCTCGGGGTCGATGGCCCGGGAGCTTGTGGAGCGTGCGATGAGCCAGGCCCTTGCCGCCTTGACTGAGGCCGAACACAGTGACCCTGGTCTGGAAGGACTTTCGACGACCGTGACGCTCCTCTTGGCGCATGGAAACTTGGGCGTGATTGGTCATCGCGGTGATAGCCGCGCCTATTTCCTTCGAGGAAGCTATGCCCAACAATTGACCGTCGATCACGAGTTGACCAAAGCAAGCGGTGATGCCGAATCAGGAATCGATGATTTCGACGTGTTCACTCTCACGTTCAAAGCCGATGACACGATTGTTCTTTGCACGGATGGGGCGGAAGCCGTCATGGAGGACGATGCCTTCGTTCAGAAAGTCGGCGATCTGCCCCCTCGACTGCTCGCGAGAAGGATTGTCGCGGAGGCCCACCGACTCGACTCCGAAGTTGATGCGACGGCGGTCGCCGTGCGATTCAAGGGAGACCACCGGCTTGGTTGGATGGAACTCTCGCGGCCCGTCCATGAAATGGACTTTTCCCGGCTGCTTCAAGTAGCCTGAATTCTGAACTGATTGTTCGAGCGCGCGGGATCGAGCGCGCGCCGGAGTCGGTCGAGAGTTGAGCTGCGAGCTGGTTCGCGAGTTGGGGCGCGAGTTGGGGCGCGAAAGAAGCCGCGACTTAGCTTGTGGATTTGTTTGCGGCGTAAAGACGCATGAAGTCGAACGCGCTTATGATGCCGACAAGGCGGCCTTTTTCGAGAACGGGTAGGCGATGAATGCGGCGCTCGACCATGAAGTCGGCGGCCTCTGATAAGGTTGCGTCGGGTGCGATCGTGACGACGTCCGAGATCATGATGTCGCTTGCTTTTACTTTGGACAGGCGGATTCCGACTGCGGCGCTGATGGAGCTGAGCGCGTCGTCGTTGTCTTCGACTCCGAGCGCCGCGTCAAAGTCGCCGTTTACGAGTTCAGCCATCGTCTGCTCGAGTGAGAATTTGCGGACCACATCGGAGCGCGACACGATGCCCATGAGATTCCGCTCACGGTCCATGACGGGAACCGCGCCAAAGCGCTTTTGCGCAAAAAGGCGCTGCAGGTCGGGCATCGTCATATCCGGTAAAACGGTGACGACTTCCGTATTCATCACTTCCGATACGCGCTTTTCCACGATTGATTCACTCCAGTGTTTGCCTGATCGGCGACACCGCTTTGAGGGGCTGGGGCGCTCGATTCTAGCAGGTGAAGCCGTTCTTCAGGTCCGCTCGCTTTTCCTGCCCGATCTTCTTTCTAACTCGTGCGGAATTCGACTCAAATCGTCCTGAATGAGTATTCTCCAGCTGCGAGATCGGCTGATTTTGAGGTCGCGCGGGACGATCGAAGGCCGAACTGAGAGGGGATTCCAAGCGTGAAGATTGTTGCTGCGAAGGACGGCGCTCTGTTCGAGGGCTACGAACCGCTGGATGGCACCTGGGATGAGTATTTTCGCGAAGGCGGGGAGCCAAGAAGCGAGGCGACGCGAGTCGTCGAGCTGCTAAACGCGCTCGGCCCGGATCAGTTCCGTGCCCGCCAGAAAATTGCGGACGCCACCTTCTTGCGCGGGGGGATCACGTTTTCAGTCTATTCCGATCGACGTGGATCGGAGCGAATCTTCCCCTTCGACATGATTCCGCGCGTGATCTCGGCGGAGCGCTGGAAGCGCGTCGAGGAGGGGCTCAAGCAAAGAGTGAACGTGCTCAATGCCTTCCTGACCGATGTCTATGGTGACCAGCGCATCCTGAAAGAGAAGGTCATCCCGAGCGATCTCGTGCTGGGTGCGTCGGGTTATATCAAGAAGATGCACGGTATTCGCCCTCCGGGTGGTGTCTACGTTCACATCGCGGGGATCGACCTGATTCAAGATCCGAACGGTGACTTCATCGTGCTCGAAGACAACGGTCGTACGCCGTCAGGCGTTTCCTACGTGCTTGAAAATCGAACGGTCATGAAAAAAGTGTTCCCGAAAATTTTCGGGAAGTCTCGCGTTCGAGGCATCGAGGAATATCCGCTTCGACTCGTTGAAGCGCTTTCCTCAGTCGGTCCCGCTCCAGACAGCGAAGAAGGCACAGCGGTCCTGACGCCTGGCCCCTTCAACTCGGCCTATTTCGAACACAGCTTCTTGGCCCGACGGATGGGCGTTCCGCTCGTCGAAGGGCGTGATCTCTTCGTTGATCAAGATCGCGTTTACGCGCGGACGACGCGAGGGCCACGCCGCATTGATGTTTTGTATCGCCGGATAGACGACCCCTTTCTCGATCCGGAGGCCTTCAACAAGGATAGCATGTTAGGCGTTCCCGGTTTGGCGCGAGCCTATGCGAAAGGCAATGTGGCGTTGGCGAATGCGATCGGAAACGGCGTCGCCGACGATAAGGCGATCTATCCTTTTGTGCCGGATATGATTCGGTTCTATCTCTCAGAAGAGCCGATCATCGGGCAGGTTGAGACCTATGTATGCGCGCGCGATGACGATCGTCAGTACGTGCTGGATCATATCGAGGACCTCGTGGTCAAGGCGGTCAATGAAGCCGGCGGGTACGGCATGCTGATCGGCCCCCAGGCATCCCGACAAGAGTGCGACGAATTTCGAGAGAAGGTCAAGGCGAACCCACGCAACTACATCGCGCAACCTCGCATCGAACTCTCCACCTGCCCGACCTGGGGCACAGGAGGCGTAGGTCCCCGCCGCGTCGATCTGCGTCCTTATGTTTTAACGGGCAAGAAGGGCGCGTGGGTTCTCCCGGGTGGACTCACTCGAGTCGCTTTGAGAGAGGGGTCCTATGTTGTCAACTCGAGTCAGGGCGGCGGTTCAAAGGACACTTGGGTTCTGCGGGGGGACGACGAATGATTTCCAGAGTCGCCGAAAGTTGTTTTTGGCTGAATCGCTACGTCGAGCGGGTCGAAGTCTTGTCGAGAATGTTAGGCGTCAATCTCGCTTTTCAGCTCGACGTGGATCTGGAGGATGCTGAGCGCTGGCGACCCTTGGTTGTTGTGGTCGGGCAGGAAGGGGACTTTCTAAAGCGAGTCGAGTCTTCCGAAGCGGATGATCCAGAGAAGGTGCAGGAGTATTTGACCTGGAACGAAGATAATCCGAGTTCTCTATTTTCATCGGTTCGCGCGGCGCGGGATAACGCTCGGACGATTCGAGAGACCATTAGTCTTGAGATGTGGGAAACCTTGAACGATCTCTGGGTCTGGCTCGGAGAGCGAGGAGCCCGGAGGCTCTACGAGAGCGATCGGCAGGGCTTCTACCTGCGAGTCCGGAATCAATGTCTGCTCTTCCACGGAATCGCTCAGTCGACGATGCTCCATGAGGACCCGTTCGAGTTCATGCGTTTGGGAACCGCGATCGAGCGCGCGGGTCAAACGGCTCGGATTCTGGATGTCCACCACCATAGTATCGGGAGCCCCGCCGAGGGGGGAGCGGAAGAGTCGCCGACCGAGATCGCGCAGTGGCTGGCGATCCTGCGATTCTGTTCCGCAGTTGAGCCCTTCCTTAAGCGACGAACTGCGTCACCGTCCGGCAAATCGGTTGCGGAATTCCTGCTCTTCGAAGCTGCCTTCGCCCGGTCCGTAGTTCATAACCTCAAACGGACAGCGAATTTCCTCAGCTTAGTCAGTCCGCCCGAGATCCCCTCCGTTGGGGAACCGAGCCGGACCTTTCTCGCTGAAACGCGGAAGCGCTTAGACGCGATGACAATCGAAACGGTGCTCGAGGAAGGTCTACACGAAGAGCTGACATGGATCGTGGGGACGACCGCGGAGTTGACCAATCTGATCGGATCCGACTTCTTTCATCCCGAATCTGCAGATCGCTGATCTCTTCTCCCATCCTTCCAGAATCTAGAGATCGATGACCTCTTCGACGCGGACTGAAACAGTCAAAGTCTCAGTGCCACCGCCCGCATAGATCGTCCCGGTCGTCGGTGTCGCGTCCAGGTAGTTACGTCCGCATGCGACTCGCACGTGATCCGCGCCCACTTGGATTCCGTTGGTCGGATCGAATCCATGCCATCCGACTCGCGGAATATAAACTTCGACCCAGGCGTGGGATGCTTCGGATTGAATCTGGTTCGAGTAGTCGGCGCTCGTGAAGATATATCCCATTCGGTACCGCGCCGGGATCTGTAGCAGGCGTGCTAGGCAGATCATCAAGTTCGCAAAGTCCTGGCATACGCCGCGGCGCGATTGGAAGACCTGGAAGGCCGTGGTCGCGTTCGTGGTCGAGCCTGAGACGTACTCGAAATCACGATAGAGGGTTTCGTTGAGATCGAGCAGGGTGCCAACAAGGTCATAATCGTTGCGCTTTGCGAAGCTCGCAGCGAATTCAGAGAGTGCCTGGAGTTGTGTCTCGGGGAGTTCCGTCGGGAGCAAGTAGGCCGAGAGCATCTGTCTCTGCCAGGGCATGAGGACGGGGGGCATTTCCGTCTCGATAAACGCCGCTCTTTGCTCAAGCGGAGGGACCGCATAGATGCTCACTGTGGATTTTGATTCGATCTCGAGGCGATTGAAGGGCTGATAGATTTCGAGCCCGAGCGTCGCGTTCCCAAACACATCGTCGAAGGCGATGGCGGGCACTTCCGGGTCAACTTTGATCGAGTAGTCGAGCAAGAATTGCTGCCGATCTTCTGTCGGGCGCATCAGGAAGCGATGCGAACTCTTCTGAACGGGATTGTCGTACTCATACCGCGTCTTGTGCGTGACGCGAAGGTTTCGATGCCTGAGTTCCGTGAAGTTAGTCGACCGATTCGAAGGGAGGGCCTGCCCGGCAGCGACCTGCTGGGCGGCTTCGGACTGGCCGGGTTCCAATTCGTTCGTCATAGACTGGGTTTGAGCGAAGGGTACTCCGACGACTGCATTTGCTGTGTTGACAGCGGGCGTCTTCGTATCTTCGCTGTTCCACAGAACGGCCCCGCGTCGAGCGATCATCATCTGCCCGGGTACGAGAGCGTTCCAATTCGCGGCGGATTTCCCACCGTCCGATTCCTTCTCAGGCGATTGCTTTTCAAGTAAAGGCTCGCTCGAAAAGATGAGGCCGGTTCGGTTCGAGTCGTCTGCGTCGTTTAGCGTGATCTCAACCGAGCGAGAGCTCAATTCGTGAGTGGAATGCGGTGGGACGCGGCGGGTCCAATGGAGCTGGCCCCCCGCCTCGGAGTCGCGGTAGACGGCCACGTGCTGACCGTCTGTGAGAATGATGTTCAACTGTCCGCCGACGTTCAGTTCTCGGAACCAGGCGAGGAGTTGTTCCGGCGCGACTTCGGCAAGGTCGTGATGGCGCAGAGAATGGATCCGGGAAAGGAGCCAACAAAAAGCGTGCTCACTGTCAGTGCGCCCGAGCGGATCAAAGGCGGGATCGTCGGGAAGCGGGAGTCGAGTCGTCCAATCGATTGCGAGGTCGCCGTCATGGGCGAAGATCCATTGCCGCCCGCCGTAGCTACGAACGAAGGGCTGGGCATCTTGCTGCCGTCTTGGGCGCTGATGGCCGCGAAGATGACATATGAAGACGGTGGATCGGAACCGATTCCAGTCGCCGAGGGCGCTACTGACATTTTGGTCGCCGCCCGATGTCGGATCCTTGACGACAGAGGCACCTTTTTCGCTCGCCGGATACCAGCCGACGCCCCAGCCATAGAGCCCTGCGGCCGAGCCGGTGGAGGACTCCTCTTCGACGGGCGAGGGCGCTTGGAAACTGACGGAGGGGGAGACATCGGAATCGAAACACATCCCCACGAGTTCACTCACTTGATTGCTCCTGCAGGTTCATGTTTTTGTAGCCGCTTCCGGGTTTCCCGCGGCTTCCGTGGCTTCCGTGGCATTGTCGGGGTCGGGGATCAGCGTCATCTGAACGCGTTCTACGCGCCGGTGGGACGCATCGATCACCTTCGCCTTGTAGGGACCCACCGTTACGGTGTCGCCCTTCCTGGGAAGTCTGCCAATGCGCGCCGTAATATGCCCTCCGATCGTATCCTGTTCTTCGCGCTCATCCTCTGGCAAATCGAATTCGAGGCGATCTTCTAGTTCGGGTAGCGACATGCGTCCCCGCACTTCGAAAACACCTTCCGCCGATTTGACGAAATCACGTTCGAGTTCGTCGAATTCGTCCCCAAGCGGCCCCACGATTTCCTCAAGCGCATCCTCGCGGAAGGCGAGACCAATTGTTGTGCCGTGTTCGTCGAGAACGACGGCGCAATGCTGCCGAGTCGACTGGAGTTCGCGCAGGAAATCCGACAGGGACATCGTATCCGGCACGAAGAGAGGCTCTCGCGCCAGGTTCTCAAAGTTGGGGACCGTGTTCTGCAGTGTCTCAAGAAAGACGTCTTTGGAATGCAGGATGCCCTTGATGGTATCGAGGCCGACTTCGCAGACAGGGAAACGGGAGTGACCGCTCGAGCGCATCCGCTCCAAGTTCTCTGCCTGATCCGCTTGGAGTGTGAGGAACGCTACTTCGACGCGGGGGACAATGATGTGCCGCACTTCGAGATGAATCATGCGGAATACATTTTCGGTCAGTTCGTATTCGTGTTCGGCGATATGGCCCTGCCTTGCGGAGAGCGTGAGTATGCTGCGAATTTCCTCGGCGCTATGACTCGCCTCATGCCCGAGGTCAGCGGGCAATCCGATGAACCGGAGCATCCAATTCGAGATCGCGTTGATCACGGCGATCAAGGGACCGAACACCAACGCAAAAAAATACAGAGGCGGGGCTATCGTCAGCGCGATCTTTTCGGCGCGGCGCAGCGCCCACATCTTGGGTGCCTGTTCGCCGACCGTCATGTGGAGGGTCGTAATCACGGCGAACGCGAGCCCGATCGAAACGAAGGGGACCCAACTTGCGTCCGGCGCCACGTCGAATCCCATGTTTTTGGCCGCACCAATCAAGACGACCGAGACGGCAGGCTCGCCGAGCGCGCCGAGGATCAAACTGGCCAGGGTGATGCCGAGCTGGCAGGCCGAGAGATACTTGTCCTGACGCTTCAGGATCTTCTGCACGATCCCGGCGGATCGACTTCCGTCGCGCGCGAGCTGATCAATTCGCGACGCGCGTACCTTAACAAGCGCAAACTCGGCCGCGACGAAGTATCCGTTCAAGATGACGAAAAAAAGCGTCGCACCCAGGCGGATGGACACGCCGTAAAGGTCGAGTGCGGCATGCGAATCTGTCATTCTAGAATCACCGATCGAAAGAAGCGGGGCGGAGCTAAGCGCCGCCCCGGCATGGATGGGTTCCGGTTGATCATCTCTTGAAAAGGGCCCGAGAGCCAGAACATTACATCTCTTCGGACGTAAATTGATAAAGAGCGCGCTTCCCGGTCCTCCGGGCCCTTAGCCGCCGCCGGCGACGAGAAATCAGACGAACTCGATCCCACTTCTTCGGCCACGGGACTCATCCTCGTCTCCCGAACCTCCTGACCCTGAACGCCCCGATTTTGACGTTCGTTTCAAGCCCGCTGGGTAGCTCGGGTTGAACTGTGGCCGGCCCTCCTTTCGCTCCCCTGAGGAGGAATCATCGTTGTCTCGGTACTCCAGCGAGCGAATGCCCTCGAGCCATTCGGGCTCGCCCGAAGCGGTGATCCACGCGTGGTCATGATCTTCGGGAACGCGAAACACGACGCAGGTTGCGTCGTGACCCGGATGAAGCCGTGCCGCGCGACTTACCAATCGGCTCGCAGTCATCGTCGGCGAGGCGTCGCCGATTGACCGAACGAAGTCGCGGTCTTCCATCTCGGCCTCAGCCCCGTCTGTGCAGAGAATGAAGGTGTCGCCCGATTGGAGTTCAACAGCAAAGGTCTCTACTTCAATATCGACTTCGGCTCGAGCCGACGATTGACTCGGCGAGTCCTCCGCCGAAATCGTGGGGATCGCAGAGGGAGGAGCAGCGGCATCATATTCTGATTCCGTCCATTCATGGTCAGCCGTGAGTTGGTTACATCGATCACGCCTCACTAGATAGGCGCGACTGTCGCCGACATGGCCGAGATATCCGCGGCCCCGCTGGACGATCAAGAGGGTCATCGTGCTGGCCATTCCAGCAAGTTCGGTGTTCTTGTGGGCTTCGATGGCGACCTGCGAGAGGGCGTATCGGATCGCGGCTTCGACGATTTCCAGGGTGATCGAATGGTTCTCGGTTGTATCGCTGAGGCTCTCGATGTCGCTGAGGCTCTCGATAAAGTGTTCGATGGAGTCCGCTGCGATTGCCGAAGCCTTTTCTCCGGCTGGGCGTTCACTTTGACCGTCGCAAACCAGGTAAAGGCCAAGTTTGTCCTTCACGAGAAAACTATCTTCGTTATGAAGGGAGTCCGCGCCTCTTGATGCGCCTGCGCTGTCTTGCGATGCCATCGATGCGTTTTCTCTTTTTCAAAGTGCGGGGGCATAGGCCTGGTTAGAAGCTCTGCGGCGGCTTTGAACCATTCTAGGACACTTTTCCCGTATCCCCGCCAGTTGCGTGTCGCGCGGCCCTTCGTCGGGTACTTTGGCGAGCGGGTCGGGCCTCAACGGCTACTGCACGTGGCTTTTCATGAGCCCGGTTTTCGCGCCTATCAAATCCTGAGCGCCGCCATCAGGGTGCTCATTTTCGCCTTCCTGGCTTAAGGGCTCGTGCCTGCATTCATGAGGCGCCGAAAGCCGGTTTGCTGAATTCGGACTTTTTGCAGATAGCGCCAGAGGTCATGGGATCCACACTGCATGCCTTTAGGGATGGCGAGCCCCCGTCGAGCATGCTGTCGCCCCGCACCCGCGCCGCAAAGGTGGATGATCGAAGCGAGTTCCTGTTTATCTTCGAGCGAAACATCGCGAACAGGGTATCGGCGCAGCGCCTCGCGTACCTTGACGTCCAGGTACGCCGAAGCGAGCTCAATTGAATGCGATGGCAGCACGCGCGTATAGAGCCAGTTGAACCAGCATGATCCCGAGTCGTTCCAGGGGCCGTCGGAAACGACCTGATGATCGTGAATGCAGTACTCCCGTGCCTCGTCGAAGGTGCCGTCGCTAAATTGATACATCCCGACGGCACTGGATGCGGGACGGTAGACGTCGAATGGGTCTAGGGTATTCGACCATCGCCAGTAGGTGCGTGCGATCGGATTTCCTGAGGCCTCAACTTGAGCCAGCGCCGCCAGGAAGTCGGGCGTGATCACTTTCGTCGAATGCTTGCGAAATGATCCGGCGTAGGCGTTCCAAGTCTGCGAGGGCATTTTGTGTAGAGAGCCGCTAATCGGGAAGAAGAGTTCGCTCGGTTTTTGGATAACTTGATAGGACCAGTTCAAGCTAAAGAAGAGGGCGACGACTGCCGCGGTGGCGAGCGGCCATTTGATGAATGCAGGAGCCTGAGTGACTCGCCGCCACCATCTCTGGCGTGTGCGCTTCGTGGGTAGGCGCTTCTTTAGGACGCGCGTGAGACGCGCGCGCCGGCTTCGTCGAGTGTGGCGACCGCGCCGCTTAGGCGCTTTGCGTACATTTCGGCGGCTTGCGGTCTTGCGGGCTGCCTTCTTGGGCCCCTTCCGGGTCGTTGGCGCCGCTTTTGTTGCCTTCTTACGCGGCGATTTCTTGGCCGTCTTACGCGGCGTGTTGCCCGACATGCCGCGACTCTACCAGAATGGCGACTGAAGCCTTGGGATATGGGAACATGCACTCGTCAGTCATCTCGTTCTCCTTCTGGAAAAAACGATGATGGGGGCAGGGAGAGCAAGTATGGCGGAACAGACTCCGGACGCGCCGCCGAGTTGGCCGGATTGGCTCGTTGGCCTTCTTATGATCGAGGCGATGTCGATCGCGACGGGCCTCTTGATGCCCATCACCTCGAATGCGCGTGGGGGCGAATGGCATCTTACGAGCGTCTTCGGGATGGAGTCGAGCTATCTTGGGAACGCGCTTCTCTGGTACCTCGTTTCGAATGGCGTGCTGCTCCTGATTGGTGGAGCAGTTTGGTTCCTGAAAAAGGGAGATTCGAAGCATGAGTGACTATTTCATTGGCGATCCGAGCGTGGGCGATTTCGCGCTCGTCTATCCGATGTTCGCGATGGTCCTGCTTACCTTCGTCGTCCTACTGAAGCTCTTCCGGACGCGTATCTCGCTCGCGCGCTCGGGCGAGGTGAACCCGAGCTATTACAAAACCTATCAGGGCGGAAGCGAGCCCGAAAAGGCGATTCAGCTACAGAGGCATTTCGCGAATATCTTCGAGTCGCCCTCTCTTTTCTATATCGCCTGTTTAGCTGCGATGATCATCGCGCCTGCGACGTTCCCGATTCAGGTGCTTTCTTGGCTCTATGTCGCGCTCAGGGCGGCGCATGCCTTTGTGCATACTGGGAGCAACGATCTCAAGCTACGAATTCCGATCTATTTCGTGAGTTGGCTGGTGCTGCTCTTGATGTGGCTCTATGTCGCGGTTGCGGCGTTCGTACTGAGGGCCGAATTCGGCTGAAATTCCAGATGAGGTGCGATTGCGATCGGGCCGATTGACTCGCCGGAACGCATCAACCAAGATCTGCAGGCCCCGGGGGTTCAAGGTAGAGAGCGTGAAGAACAAGCGATACGTCATCATGGGAGCCGGCGAAGTGGGGCGCTACCTCGCCCGGAGCCTCTCCGCAGATGGCCACGCGATTACGCTGATTGATCCTGATCCCGAGAAGCAGAGGCTGGCGGATGAACAGCTCGACGTCGGCTTCGTGTGCGGCAATGCCAGCCATGTTCCGACGCTGGCGGCGGCGGGCGTCGCGGAATGCGATCTGTTTGTCGCTGCGAGCTCCTCGGATGAGGCAAATCTCGTGGCTTCGCTCCTCGCTAAACAGCTTGGCGCGAAGCGTACGGTTGTACGGCTTGCGACCTCTGAAGACGTGACGCGTTACCGGAAGATCTACGAACAGAGCTTTCAGGCCGATCTCCTTCTCTCCACGCAGCTTCTCACGACAACTCGAGTGCTCAATTATGTTCTCGGACATAACACGCTCGAAATCGAATACGTCGCTGGCGGCGAACTTCAGCTGCGCCGAACGTCTGTGACGAAAGGCTCGGTTTTGGCCGAGCGGCCTCTGTCTGAAGCACGGCTCCCGAAGCATTGCCTTGTGCTCGCGTATACGGGTAAGGATGGCGTTATTGTGCCGTCTGGATCGGATCGGGCTCGCGTGGGGGATGAGGCGCTCGTGATCGGGACGCGCGAAGCGCTCGATGAATTCGAGCACAGCGTGAGTCAGCATACGCGACGCATCGGCCTCGTAGTCATCGCCGGTGGCGGTACGACGGCGGCGGCGGTGGTGGCCGGACTTGATAATCAGGTTGCCCGAATCAAGATCATCGAGAAACGCCGACCCCGCGCCGAAGAACTGGCGGCAGAGTTCCCGGATGTCGACGTGGTCCACGGCGATGCGACGGATATGACGGTGTTGGGTTCCGAAGGCATTTCTGAGGCCCATACTTTTATTGCGCTCACGGGGAACGATGAAACAAACCTGATGGCGTGTTTGCTAGCGCAGGAGCTGGGGGCGCGGAATTTGACGGCGCTGGTACAGACGAGCGAAACCTCGACGCTGTGGCGTAAGGTGGCGCTTCTCGACATCGTTTCGCCTCGGACAATCGCGGCCGAGCGCATTCGCTCCTATATCAATAGCGATTACGCCCCTCATATCGTCTCTTCCGAGACCGACGGCGCGGTGTTCGTACAACGTCGCGTTCAAAAAGAAAGCGCCGTCGCGGGCGGCACCCTCGAGTCCGTGCAAATTCCGCAGGGGCTGATCGTGGCTGCGGTTTTGCGAGATGGAAAAGCGATGATCCCGCGCGGAGGGGACCGACTTCAAGTGGGAGACGACGTTTTTCTTTTTGTGCGCGAAGAAGAGCTCCCCTTGGCACAGCTCTTCTTCCCCGGCCCGGATCTCGACGCGGCGTGACTAAACCGTGAGAAGCCCGCGAAAAGCCCGTGAGAAACCCGTGACTAACTCGTGAGTACGCCGTGAACTACCATCGCGTTATCCGCATTCTCGGCCTCGTTCTCTACGTGCTCGCCGTCGCGGAACTTCTCCCCCTCGTTTGGTGTTTCGGGCCCGGCGGAGCGGATTGGCTTTCGGCTGCAGGCCTGATCTCGGGTTCCGCCGCGAGCGCGATCCTCGGATTTGTCTTTCGCGCCTTCGGTCGTGATCAGGGTGAACTCTATCGTCGCGAAGGCGTGCTCATCGTCGTGGGCTCCTGGTTTCTGGCCTCGGTGGTCGGTTCGATTCCCTACCTGGTGAGCGGTGCCATCGCGAGTCCGGTCGACGCGCTCTTCGAAACGGCCTCCGGCTTTACGACGACGGGCGCCTCAATTCTGACCGATATCGAAGCCGTCTCGCGCCCGATCCTGATGTGGCGAAGCTTTACGCAATGGCTCGGCGGTATCGGGATCATCGTGATCTTCGTCGCTTTGCTTTCTGAGCTCGGCTCCGGCGCGCGCTTTCTCTATCAGCTCGAAGTGCCTGGTCCAAAATCAGCAATCCTGACCACCCGCGTTCGAGAGACCGCTCTCGCACTCTTCCGCATCTACATCCTATTGAGCGGCGTGCAGGTGGTCTTGATGCTGCTGCTTGGCGTCAGCTTTTACGATGCTCTCTCGCATACTTTTTCGACGCTTTCGACTGGTGGGTTCTCGCCCTACGCGGATTCGATGGGACACTTTTCGAGTTCGGTTCAGTTCGTGGTGCTCGTGTTCATGCTTGCGGCGGGCGTGAACTTTTCGCTCTATTTCGCCCTCGCAACCCGCCGCAGCGTTGCCGTATTTCGCGACGCGGAATTCCGGTTCTATTTGACCGTGGGGGCCGTTGCGAGCGTGATTGTGAGCGCCGACGTCTTCCTGGGCGGGTTCGCAGATTCTCGTCTCCAGGCCACGCTCGACGGGACTTTTCAGGTCGTGTCCCTGATGACGAGCACGGGTTACGTCACGGCGGATTTCGGGGCCTGGTCGGGCGCTTCGCAGACGATCTTGATGGCGCTGATGTTTGCGGGTGGCTGCGCGGGGTCGACGGCGGGCGGGGCGAAGATGATGCGCGCGATGCTGGGCTGGAAGATCGCGATGCGCGAAGTGCGCCTCACGTATAGTCCGAACTCCGTGGTTGCTGTGACGCTGGGTGGACGTGTAGTGGCAGAGGAGTCGCTGCGCTCGGTGATTGCGCTGCTTTTTCTTTGGGTGTCGGCCTGGGGATTTGGGGCGGTCGCGCTCTCGTTTGGCGATACGGATATTTTGACGGCAGCGACGGCTTCGCTCACGACGCTCTCGAATATCGGTCCGGGGCTCGGCGATGTCGGTCCGACGGAGAATTTTAGCTTCTACGCTGATTGGCAAAAGCTGGTCATGGTGGTCTTGATGTGGCTTGGGCGACTTGAGTTTTTCTCTATGCTTGCCTTGATCATGCCACAATTTTGGCGACGCTAGGCGGCTACGGGCTCTCCACTTCCCCTCCCCTCCCCTCCCAGACACACACACACCACTGTCCAGTAGGCACCCCGTCGAACCCAGGCCCGCGCCCACTACGCATCATTCAGATGTATGAAGAGAGGTTGGAAATGCAGTCACAGAATCGATCGACCGTGAAGAGGCCATGGATCTGGATGCTTGGTCTCTTTCTCTTTTTGGGCGTTGCGGGTCGCTTGGCAGCAAATGATCCCACAACGGCGTTGCCCGAAGCCGATACACCGCCTGGAAAGATCGAGTTCGTGGGCAAGAACCTGATTGCGAATGCACAGGGGACTTTTCATCAATGGCGCGTGGTCGAGAAAGCGATCGATCTCTCTGCTCTCGAATCGAGCTACATCGTTGTCGAAGTGGATCTCAGTAGCATCGATACGAAGAACGAAAGCCGCGATGAACATCTTCGGACCGCGGATTTTTTTGACGTCGAGAAATATCCGACGTCGACGGCGCGAGGCTATGGCCTCAAGCCCTTGGTCCCGTCCCCGTCCCCGTCCTCGGGCGATTCGGAAGCGGGGCTCCCGCGCTATTCGATTTCCTTCGATATTGAATTGCACGGCGTGAGCAAGACCGTCCAGGGCGAGGTCGAATGGGTCGGGCGCGCGCCGATCGTGGTCGAGGGCCATCTCGAAATCAATCGCGTGGATTTCGAGATTGGGAGTCCGGCGAGCCGCTGGAACCCGATGTCGATCGAGGAGATCATTCCGATTCATTTTCGAGTGGAGCTCTAGTCAAGATGGCCGATTTAGAAACGCTGGCGAAACAGGTCGCGGAATTGCGCGATCTGGAAGACATCAAATCTCTGAAGCATCGATATTTCCGTGCGATGACGTTCAGCGATCACGGAATGCTTGAGGGAACGCTCACTGAGGATGTGAAGACCTCATATTCCGACGGCGCGTACGTTTATGACGATCGCAAGGGGCTGCTTGATTTCTTGATCAAGTCGCATCAGCCCGAGAAGGTGATCGCGTATTGGATGGCGGCGATGCCGGAGATCACGCTGAAGAGTGAGACGGAGGCTTCGGGGATCTGGGCGATGTACCACCACTTCTACGATGTCGGGAATAGTTTTGGCGACGAGATGTTCGTCTACTACAACGACGAGTACCGCAAAGAAGATGGCGTGTGGAAGATCTGCAAGACGGGTTACACGCGCGTGCTGAATCAACAGTCGGATAAACGGAAATTGCCGTATCGGCTGACGGCGCCGAGTTGGGCGGTCGAAGCGCAGAAGGCTTCGAAAGACGCGGGCTAGGCGGTCTCGCGCTAGTCCCGGTTCGCGACGCTCTTGTTTTTCGCGGCTTCCTTTGATTCATTTTTCGCGGCACGTCGTGCGGGATCAAAGATCCAGGCCACGGTCGCGCCTGCGAGATAGAGCACCACCATGGGAATGGCCAGGAAGAGCTGACTGACCGGATCGGGAGGCGTGAGCATTGCGCCGGCGATGAAGATCGCGAGCACGGCGTAGGGCGTGCCGGCGAAGAGCTGCTTCGCGGTGACCACTCCGGTCATCGAGAGAAAGAAAACGAAAAGCGGCAGCTCGAAGGCGATGCCGAAGGCCAGGAAGAGTCGGGTCGTCAAGCCGAAGACTTCCCGCATCGTCCAAGCCGAGACGACCCAGTCGTTCTCCCAGCTATTGAAGAAGTCAAAGACGATCGGGAAGACCGTCGAGTATCCGAAGATGGCGCCGCCCGCGAAAAGGGCAGTTGATGAAATGACGAAAGGCAGAATCGCTTTGCGTTCGGTGTCGTAGAGGCCGGGGGCGATGAACGACCACATCTGCCAAAAAGTGACGGGCAGGGTCAGAACGAAGCCCGAGAGCAAAGCGCACTTGATATAGGTGAAGAAGATCTCGGTGGGTGCGATCGCCTGAAGCTTGCCGCCGTTTTCAGCGAGCGCAGCGGTCGCCGGCGCCAGCAGGAAGCCGAATATCTGCTCGGCAAAATTGAACGAAAGGCCTGCGCCGAGCACGATCGAGCCGACTACCCAGGCGAGCCGACCGCGCAGCTCCGTGAGATGCTCGGTAATGGGGAGCGCGGTTTCATCCACGCTCGGGATCCGACTTGCGCGCGCCGACCGCCGGCCGACTTACGGGGATATTGCCGAGCCCGGAATCGCCCATAGTGGGTTCCGGCGGTTGTGACGGTTCGGGAGATTTCGTCGGTTTCGGCTCTTCGCGGGCGGGCTCGGGGGCCCGTTCGGCCGCGGGATCCGCTGATTCCGACTCCGCAGCCACTTCGTTGTGTTCGTAATCGTTGTCCAGCGGGAGTTCGCCCGGATGCGGCAACTGAGCAGTGGCCTCCTCTTCGCCACTTTGGCCCTCTGAGGTTCTAGAGGTTTCGGGGGTTTCAGGAGTTCCAGAGGTCTCAGGCGTCTCGGAGTCGTCCGATTCAACGGACGCGTCTGCAGCGTCCTCTGACTTCTTCGGATCGGGCAGCGAGTCGCCGGCTTGGGCAGGGCGATGAATCGAGTTTTCCCCGGAGAGACCTTCGCGCAGATCTTTCTGGAGATCGTCGAGGGCGAGGCTTTGGCGGAGATCGGCGCTCGCGCGCCGGAATTCACCCATGCCGCGCCCGAGCGTGCGCGCGAGTTCGGGCAGGCGCTTCGGTCCGAAGACGAGGAGCGCGACCACCAAAATCAATACGAGTTCCATCGGGCCGATGCCGAACATATCGGAAATCTAGCAGGTCACGCGTCGGGATCGCGCGCGTGCTGCCGACCCTTCTGCTTCCGACGCGAGGAGAGGGCAGAACGTCATGCAGGCAGGATGTAGATGAAGAGTGTGAGGGCGGACTGTGGCACCCCCCCCCCCGGTTTTCGCGCCACAGTCCGACCCTCAGCTTTTCCCCCCGTGCGACTCCCTGCCAATAACCAGTGGGAGTCGATCGCGTCCCCAATTCATCATTTGCGACCGGCTCCCCGCTTGGGCTCAACGAGAGCCAAGCGTTCCAAAAACAGCGCGTGGCAACCCGTGCCTACGCGCCCAAAACACCTCTTTGCCGAACGCGCAGCATGGGCCGCTCGCCCTCTCCGCGGAGCAAGGACAGCCCCGCCCGAAAACGATCTCCCTCGCCCGGTCGGCACCAGATCACTCTCGCGAGTCCCTCGATCAACTGTTTCCCGTCGATGTCTCGGAGCGTGATGCTCAGCAAATCATTGGGTTGAACCGACTCCGGGAGGTCGAGGCCGAGCCCCGTGTCCGAGCGGTCCTGCGTGTAGGCCACGCCTCGTTTCTCGCCCACCGTGCGCCGCGGGTAGCGGCTCCATTCGACGACATGCACTACCGCTTGTCGCGGCTCCGACCGAATCGATATCTGCTCCTTGTCGGGCTTGTCTTGCCGTGAGGACGAGGTCGCTGCGGAATGCGTCGAGGTCATGCAGCTCCCCTGGAACAGATGCGCGTCGTGTCTTGGCCTTCGAGCGCCTTAGAAGAGAGTGTCCCCGCCTCGCTGACGGCATCTGTTGCGCCACTCAGTACGAGTTCGCAGAAGACTTCCACAAGGTTGGGATCAAATTGGGATCCAGCTTCGGAGTGAAGCTCGGCAATCGAGTCGTCGCGGTTACGCGCGGCGCGGTAGGGGCGTTCGCAGGTCATCGCATCGAAGGCATCGACGACGGCGATGATGCGCGCGGCGAGCGGAATATCGTCCCCGCCCAGGCCATCGGGATAGCCCTTGCCGTCGTAGCGCTCGTGATGATGTCGCACGGTCGTCGTGACTGTTGTGGAAAGGCCAAGCGGTCGGAGCAGCTTTTCGCCGATCGAGGGATGCGCCTGGATCGATTCAAGGCGCTGCGGCTCGGGCAAGACCTTGCCTGCGAGCACATCGCTCGTCGCGCCGACCTTGCCGATATCGTGCAGAAAAGCGGCGATTTGAACATGATCTCGCTCTTCGCGAGAAAGACAGAGACGGGCGGCAATCAGGTCAGCGTAGAACGCGACGCGTCGCGCATGCCCGCGCATGAAGAGGTCGCGGCTCTCTATGGACTCTGCGAGGACTTCGAGAAACTCAACCGTGCTCGGGCCGCCAACGCGGGCGGAACCCAGGCCGAGGGAGGGCTCTTCGATGACGGCGCGCAGACGTTCCTGTGCGAGCGGGCTGGCTTCGAGTTCTTCGAGGACGTCGTTTGATTCGCGATTGGTGCCGAGGACGCGGCCGATGCCTTCAAGAAAATGACTCATTCGGCGGCGGCTTGAGTGCCGTTCGAGCGCGCGGTCGACCGAAGCAGTGACCTGCACGACATCGAAAGGCTTGGTGAGATAATCGAAGACACCGTGTCGAATTCCTTCGACCGCGGTTTCGATGGAACTGCATCCGGTGATGATGATGATCTCGGTTTGGGGGAACTCGGCGCGGACGGTGCGCATGAGTTCGTCGCCCTTCATGCCGGGCATGTTTAGGTCGACTGTGACGAGATCGATCGAATCCGTGCGAAGCACGTCGAGCGCTTCGGCGCCGTCTTCCGCCGTTGTGACCTCATGGCTCCCGGACAGAATCATCCGCAGCGACTCGCGCGGGCCCCGTTCGTCGTCGACGATCAAAACACGGGCGCGCGGCCGTTCGGCGGTCTGTGGAAGCTCGAGTTCGCTGCTCATGAACCAGATATAAAGCAAGCGACGTGCCATTTCGTGGGGAAGGGCGCTGCTGGACCCAAGGTACTGAATTGATTGAGAAAATTTGGAGTCGTAAGCTATGCGAATACGTTCGCGTAGGTATTGATCATGCGCGGGAGCCCTTCAACGGAGATCAGCAAATAGGCTCTAAGTAGCTGTTCTATTTACGTTAAATTGGACTGTTCAGAATGGAACGCTGGAATCTGGCCCCTTCGTACATCCCCGTACGAAGGATGAATGCGCGTGGACTCGATGGCTCGCTCACGCAGGCTGACCTGCGGGCTGATCTACGGGCTGCTTTTAGGCGGATCTAGGGCGGACCTAAGGGCGGATCTAAGGGCGGATCTAAGGGCGGCCGGCTGACCTAAGAGTCGGGCTCTTCGGCATCGATTCCGAGCTTGTCCATCTTCAGCTTGAGGACGCGACGCGTGATGCCCAGGGCATTCGCTGTGCGGGTCTGATTCCAGTGATTGCTCTCGAGCGCCTCGCGCAGGATATCCGTCTCGAAGCGGGTCACTGTATCGTCGAAGCTGCGTTCGCCCTGGCGCCATTGCTCGCGGAGGGCCTCGGCCTGACCGGTGCGCCCGACCGAAATCGGGAGGTCTTGCTGCTCGATGGTGTCGCCATCGCAGAGCGCGAGGCCGTGCTCTATGGCATTTTCAAGTTCGCGGACATTGCCTGGCCAGTTGTATCCCTCAAGCGCACCGAGGGCCGCGGCGCTGAGTTTTTTCTCCCCGCCCTCGCGCTGCTCGCCAGCGCGTTTGAGAAAGGTGTGGGCGAGCAGGCGAACGTCTTCCCGGCGATCGCGGAGCGGCGGCAATTCGACGGGGACAACGGCTACGCGGTAAAATAGGTCTTCGCGGAAATTGCCGGCGGCGACTTCCTTCTGGAGGTCGCGATTGGTCGCGGTCACGATGCGCACGTCGACGGTGATTGATACGCTGGATCCAACACGCTCGAAGGTCCGCTCCTGCAAAGCCCGAAGGAGTTTCACCTGGACGGCAGGATCGAGTTCGCCGATCTCGTCGAGAAAAAGCGTGCCGCCATTGGCGGACTCGAAGCGTCCCGCACGGCGATCCGTGGCGCCCGTAAACGCGCCCTTTTCATGCCCGAAGAGCTCGCTTTCGATGAGGTCCCGGGGAATCGCGCCGCAGTTGACCGCGATGAAGGGGCCCTTTTCGCGAGGCGAATTATCGTGGATGGCACGGGCAACGAGTTCCTTGCCCGTGCCGCTCTCGCCTGTGACCAGGATGGTCGCCTCTGCTTTGGCGATGCGTTCAACGGTTCGAAAAATGCCGCGCATGACCTCGCTGCGTCCGACCATGGCTCCGAGTTGCTGACGATCTTCGACCTCGTCCCGGAGGCGTTCGACTTCCTCCTCGAGCGCTCGCTTTTCAAGAAAGTTGCGCGCCTTGATGCGGAGCGCGTCGAGCTCAAAAGGCTTGGTGACGAAGTCTGCGGCGCCACGCTTCATGGCTTCAACGGCGGCGGCGACGGTATTCGTCGCGGTCAGCACGATCACCGGCGCGCGCACGCCGCGCTCCGCGAATTCGGCGAGTAGCTCAAGGCCGCTGCGCCCGGGCATAACCAAGTCGAGCAGAACCAGATCGGGCTCGACCAAGGCGACCTCGCGGAGCGCTGCGTCGACATCTCCCGCGACCAGAATCTCGCCCTCAGGCTTGAGGAGCATGCGCAAGGATTCTTGAACGCTGTGTTCGTCATCGACAACCAGGATTCGCGGCATTACGCGATCTTATCACGCGCGCCGTGACTTTTGGGTCGGTTGGGGGATTTCGGGTTTGCCGCTGGGGTGTCTCGCTGAGCGGTCTACTGGTTCGCCGATGTCCGCAGATCGACCAGAATCAGCGTCTCCTGTGCGTCCGCCGCATCAATCGTCAGTGTGCCGCCGCTGGCTTCGACAACGGTCTCCGCAATCACGTACTCGAGTACGTTCGTCGCGGGATCGAGCTCAGCGAGCCCGCTCTGCGAACTCTGCAGCCCAGGATTATGGTGGCGGAGCAGCACACGAAGGCGCGGGGCGCCGTCCGCACTGCGTTCGATATGGCGGGTCGCGACGAAAAGGTCGCCGCGCTCAGGGAGGGATTCGAGGGCGCGGTCGATCAAGCCGGCGAGAGCGACCTCGAGGGTCTGCGCATCGGCCCACGCCATCGGCGCTTCACGCTCCAGCTCGCGCAAGACCAGGAGGCGACCGGCAGCGATGCGGTCGCGGCGCGCTTCGAGCAGTCCCTCGATCAGAGTCGAGACATCGACGGCGCCCGGCGCGAGTTCCTTGCGCTCGGCGACGCTGGACAGACGCGTGAGGATATTGCTGATCGTGGCGACATCCTTGCCGACAAGTTCGGTGAATCGGTTGCGAAAGGTCTCGTCCTCGAAATGCTCGGGGAGGAGTTCGGCGAAGGTCCGAATCGAGACGAGCGGATTGCGAATCTCGTGGGAAAGACTGCGCGCGAGACGTCGCCAATTTGCATAGCCCGGATCCTGGGTCGGATCGCTCGGCACCGCGTTCGAGGACTGAGGCGATGGCGCGTTCAACGTTGAGGGCGTAGAGGAGGGCGTAGACGGGGGCGCAGCCGCAGGTAAAGTCGCGTCGAAGACCGTCGCAGCGAGTCGCGCGCTTTCATCTGCGTTCGCGATGTCTTCGGGTTCCGTTTCTGTTTCGGCTTCATGCAGAATTTCGAATACAGTCGCTCCCGCTGCTCCGACTCCGGCTGAGAGCGCGCTTTCGGTCTCCAGGTCGGCTGCCTCCTCGGCATGCGTAACACCTTCGTCGAAGGCGCGTTCAAAATCGGCGAAATCTCCGTTGGTCTCGAGTGAGCCACCCGCGGTCGGTGTGAAGAGCGCTTCGGACAAGGGCTGCTCGGGCTGCACCTGCGGCTCCGCGATGGCGGCCGGATTGGCCGGCGAAATGGCGTCTGCGTCTGTGGCCTCGGGGTGCGTTTCGGCGAATCCGACATGTCCCAAGAAAGGGTCGCGGGGGGGCGACTCGTCGCCATCGTCGTTGCGATCCCCGGAATCGGCTGCGGCCATGGCCTCGGAGGTCGAGGTCAGCTCCGTGCTGAGATCCGGTGATGGATCCGCTGCGGGGGTGTGTTCTTCACGCTCATCGCTGGAAAATGTATCGCCTGGGAAATGCAAATCATGCACGTCGAGCTGCACGCGACTCGTTGCGGCCAGGCTGGTCCGCACAACGGCTTCGACTTCCGTGCGATCCGCGGACCAGGGCTGCGCTTCGAGCGCGGCGATCGCTTCGGGCGTGAAGCCGCGGGGTACGCCGCCGACACTCCCGGTCCAGGCGCGGCTGACTTCTTTTACGAAGCGTCGGAGCATGCCGGGCTGCGAATCGAGGGCCGGGATTTCGAGCGTAAGGGGCGAAAACGCGCGTTCGAGGCTGGTTTCAAGGCGGTCGTTGAATCCGCTGGGCCCCGCGGTGGCGAGGAAGCGAAGGCCGAAGCCGACCCCCGCGGTCGGAGGCGTATCGTGCACGATCCATTCGGCTAGGGCGTTCTGTGCGGAGGGATCGAGTTGGTCGATCTCATCCACCCAAACGGTCTGGACGGGTGTGTCGCGATTCGTGTTGGATTTGCGGATGCGGCGGGCGAGATCTTCGGCGCTCTCGACGTCGCGCGCGTGGATGCGAAAGAGTTCGCCTTTCGCGCCGCGGAAGAGCTCGACATAACGACCTAATAAGGCACGGCCGCTGCCCATCCTGCCGCGGGCGAGAAGGGGGAAGCGTGCGAGGGCTGGATCGAGGGCACGGAGTAGGCCGGGGATTTCGACTTCGGCGAGCCAGGACGAAAAACGTTCGGCGATGCGGTCGCGGTGGCGGCGATCAGCCAGGCTATCGGCGCTGCGTTTCGCGACTGCGCTCGCAACGAGCGCGCGCAATGTTCGTGCGGTCGGCGGGGATTCGAGGATTTCTATGTCTGCGGGAGCAAAGAGGCGACGGGCTTCTGCGGCGTCGCGGGGCTCGCAAAGCAGGATCCAGCGGGTGCGTTGGAGGGCTTCCCTATGCTGATGCGCGAAGTTCAGCTCGTGTTCGAAATCGCCCTTGAGTGCGAGCAGCACGGCGGCGGGCGCGGCGATTTCTGCAAACCCTGCATCGCTCGGGGCGGCAGCGAAAACGTCGGGCGCGGGGAGTCCGCTCAGCCGGCTAAGGGCGGCTTGGCTTTGCGGATTGCGATGGACGATCCAGAGCTTCGGCATGAGATCCAAGGGGAGCGAGAAGGAGCAGTGCAGGGTCGGTGTGCAGACTAACCCGTTCTCGATAGCGCAATCCACGTGCCAAGGGCATCGATTTGCCGGCGACTGAGAGGCATTGTGCAGATCGTGGTTTAAGCTCCCGTATTGAGTCGGCTTCTTTGTCTCCAAAGAAGTGGGGGCGTTCTTATGAAGAGATGCGGCCGAGACGCAACTTGATCGCAGCTCACCGGAGTGAATCCAAAGAAGGGTGCGGAAGGGCACGAATGTGGAAGAAGTCTTCCCTTTCCTTTCCATGTGACGCGCGCGCTGAACGCGCGAAGACCGAGACGAGGACGGCGAGGACGAGATGGAGCAAGACGCGAAAATCAGCGAAGGGCGCGTCCGCGTCGCACGGATGCAGGAGATCGACCGGGTCGCCGCGCTCTGGGCACTGATCACTGAGCATCACGCCGGCCTCGATCCGCTCTTTCGGATGCGGCGGGGGCCGGTCGCGGAGGGCGAGCTGCGCGAACTGCTGCGCGCTCTGCAGCGGGATCCGGACGCGGTGATTCTCGTTTGGGACGTCAATGAGACGCCGCAGGGGCTCTGCATCGTCCGGATCGACTACGCGCCGCCGATTCTCGAAGAAACCGAGAGAGCGGAGATCACGGATCTCGGGGTTCGCCCGGGCCTACGTCGGCAGGGGATCGCGCGGCGGCTGGTCGAGGAGGCCCAGTTTTGGATCCAAGATCGCGGGGTTTCGCGGGTCGAAATTCAGGTCGCGAGCGGCAATGTCGAGGGCCAGGCCTTCTGGCGGGCTCTGGGTTACGGGGAATTGATGGACGTGCTGCACAAACGACTGTAATTTTCGGCGCCGGCAAAGCCCGCCAGGAGCCCCTTGATCATGTCCAATTCGAAGTCGCAGAAACAGTCACAGAAACTCAACCCGATCGCTCAGTCCCTCAACGAGAAGTTGGTGGAAGCGGCCCCCGAAATTGCGGGAATGCTCTCGGAGTACGGCCGACGGCTCTACTTCCCGAAAGGCATTATCTCGCAGACGGCCGAGGCCAAGGAGAAGGCTACGCGCTTCAACGCGACGATTGGGATCGCCACGGAAGGAGCGGGTCCGATGGTCCTTCCGTCGATCGCTTCTCAGCTCGGTGAGCTGCCCGTGGCCGACGCCGTGACCTACGCGCCGCCCGCCGGTCGACCGGGCCTGCGCAAGCTGTGGCGCGAAAAGCTCCTCGCCGAGAATCCGTCCCTGGGCAGCAAGGAATTCGGCGAACCCATCGTGACCAGCGCGATCACGCACGGGCTGAGCCTTGCGGGCGAGCTCTTCCTCGATCCTGGCGACGTCATGCTCCTTCCCGACAAGCTCTGGGGCAATTACCGCTTGACCTTCGAAGTGCATCACGGCGCGAAGATCGAAACGTTCCGCTTCTACGACGGAGACAAGATCGATACTGCCGATTTTTCGAAGCGGCTTGGTGAGCTCGCCGAAGGTCGCGAGAAGATCGTGGTGCTGCTCAATTTCCCGAACAATCCGACGGGCTATATGCCGACGCCCGCAGAAGCGGACGCGCTCGTCGCGGCGCTCGTTGCGCAGGCTGAGAAGGGGACGAAGCTCGTCGTGCTCTGCGACGACGCCTATTTCGGACTCTTCTATCACTTGGGCGGCGAGTCCATGACCGAGTCGCTCTTCGGCCGTCTCACCGGCATGCATCCGAATCTGCTCGCGGTGAAGCTCGATGGGGCGACCAAAGAACTTTTTGTTTGGGGCCTGCGTTGTGGGTTCATCACCTTTGGTCCGGGGCGTCCTGAAACGGCCGAGGCTGCTTGTGAAGTACTCGACGCCAAGACGCGCGGTGCGATTCGTGGCGGCGTTTCGAACGTGCCGCAGATTTCCCAATCACTCGTTGAACGTGCTCTCTGTTCACCGACGCTCGCCGCAGAGCGAGATGAAAAGTGCGACATCCTTCGCGTCCGCGCCGAGCGTGTCTACGAGATCGCGAATCAGCCTCGCTTCGCCGAGAGCTGGTCCGTCTATCCATTCAACAGCGGCTATTTCATGCTGGTGAAGGTCGCCGGAGTCGATGCGGAGAAACTGCGTGTGCATCTCCTTGACGAACATGGCGTCGGCCTGATCGCTACGAGCGCGACGGATATCCGCGTGGCGTTTTCGTGCCTCGAAGCAGACGACGTCGAACCCTTGTTCGAAGCGCTCCACCAGGCAATCCAAGAGCTGCGCTGAGGATCCCTCGGGCGGGGACGGAGGCTGAGAGAGGTTTGCGCTCGGCTCAGGTGGGGTAGGCGGCGCGCTCGCGAACGGAATGCATTCCCGTGCCCGGCCTCCAGCACAACCTCCTAAGGCGCCCGTCGACGAGCTACTCCGCCTCTTTGGCCTCGAGCGCCTCAAGCGAGTCAAACTCTCGAAGCAACTCAACCGACAATAAAATGCTGTCGACCAAAGCCGACACCGACATCCGCTCGTCCGTCCCATGCACTCGCCGCGCCTCTTCCGCAGCCAGCGCACGCGGCACGAAGCCGTAAGCGATGATGCCCATTTCGCGGAACCAATGGGCGTCGGTAAAGCCTCCGATCATACGGGGGACGACGAGGCCGGGACGTTCGGCGCGCGCTGCAAGACTTTCGATGGCTCGGTAGAGAGGCGTGTCCGCGGAGGAGGCGGCAGCAGGGAAGCTGAGAATCTCTTCGATCTCGATCGAGGTTTCATCGATCAGGTTGGCGAGGGACGCGGAAAAATCGGAACAGCTCTCTCCGGGCAGTAAGCGTGCGTCGAGCTGTGCGCGGGCGACTGCAGGCGCGACGTTTGTTTTGGAGGCACCCTCAAGCACTGTGATTGAGACCGTGTTGCGCACGAGTGCGTTCTGGCCGGGATTATCGAGGAAGCGGCGTCGGAATGCATTGTCGTTTCCGAGCGATTCACCCAGGTTCTCGAAGCCTGCCCGGTCCCATTTGGGGGCGATGGGGGCGAGAGCTCGGAACATCTCTTCCACCTGGACTAACACGCGCACAGGGGATTCTGCACGGCGGATGCGGTCGAGGGCGGCGATGAGTCGCGGAACCGCGGCGTCCGGCGTCGGCGAGGAACTATGGCCGGCGCGTCCCTTAGCCCGGAGCTCGAGCCAGCAGGGCGCCTTCTCGGTGAGCGAGATGCCCCAGACGGGCGGGCGTGCGGATTCGAGCGCTGAACCAATTTGAATGCCGCCGCCCTCAGTGAGGAGATAGCCAGCGCCTTCGAGGAGGTCGGGGCGGTTGGCGGTGATCCAGCCAGCACCTAGCCGGCCGCCAGTTTCCTCGTCTGGGGTGGCGAGAAAGATGATGTCGCGGTCCAGGGGAACGTTTGCGCGGGCGAGCTCGATCAGGGTCATGGCGTGCGTGACTGCGACGCCTTTCGCGTCCAGAGCGCCGCGTCCCCAAACGAAGCCGTCCCAGATCTTTCCCGCGTAAGGATCGACGCTCCAGTCGGGTCGATGCGCGGGGACCGTGTCGAGATGCGAAAGCAGGACGAGGGCCGGGCGATCTCCCGTCCCGCGGAGTCGTCCCCAGACGGCGGCTCGCGGTGGCGCGTCTTCCGGTGTGCCTTCGCTCTGCGGCGTCGAAATCAATTCGGTTTCAATGCCAGCGCGGTCGAGCGCAGTGGCGAGCAGGCGGGCAAGATCCTCCTCGCGACCAGGTGGATTGATGGTTTGGGTCTGAATGGCCTCAGAGAGGAGCTGGCTCGCGCGTTCTTCGAGCGAAGGTTCGCGAAAGAGACTGTCGAAAGGCCAAGGAGCCGCCGCGCTTGGCGCTGCCCAGAGAAGGATGAAGAGAAGCGCAGGGAAAAGCGCAGGGAAAAGCGTCGAGAAAGGCGTAGATAAAGGCGTAGATAAAGATGCAGAGAGAAGCGGCGACGAAGGTGCCGAAAGGGCGACCGGGCGAAATAAGAGAGTACGCGGCGACATGGGACTCCAGGGGGCGACTCGATATCGAGCGAAGCTCGGGACTTCGGAAGAAACCGTGGTGAGGCTGGGTGGGCAAAGAGTGAAACAGATTGGGATAGAGTGGGGTTAAAATAACACGTTTTGGAGTTCGGTCGTATGACAGAGGGCTCGAAGTCGGTGCAGAGGCGCCGCGGTCGGGCTAATTATAGCGCCGGAGTGAGAGCCCCCAGGAGCATTTGATGCCTTTGCAATCTTCCATTAAGGAGGGTCTACGGACCGTTTTGAATATGGACCCAGCTCGGACAAAGAAGGCCCGCCAAATTCTCGGCGGCTCGCTGATCATTCTCGGCCTCCTTTTGGGATTCGCCGTCGGCAAGCAGATGGGCCTCGGCGGCGGTGAGCCTGACGGCTCCTCTTCCGACTTGTTCTACGCGAGTCTGCAAGCTGGTTCTGAGCTTGCTGTGGCGGACGACCTGAACGCTTCAGGCTCGGAGGCAGGAGACTACGCCCTTTCGACGCGAACGATTCGCATGATGGGAGAAGATGAGTTCGATGTACGGCTCGCGAAGCGCCTCTCCGAATACGGGGCGCTGAGTTCGGTGGGTGCGGGACCGGTCGACGAGAGCGCCGGCGCGGCGACGGATGAAGGCGACGGCAATGAAATTAATAATGGATTCGCTCGCGTAGCGTCCGCCGCTTACGCAGACAGCATGGGCTACGGCGATTCTCCGGCCCTGTTTTTTGATTCTGCGCGCGGCGGCGACGCCGAGACCGCAACGAATATTGCGTCCGCCGGCTCCGGCTCGGACTCCCTCAACTCCACCACAGGCGCTGAGGATGAAGGCGCGGATCACACCCATCACGGCGTCGAAGGCAGTGTCGAAGAATTCGTCGTCGCTTCCGTGGCCATGCTTCCGGGCTACGTAGGCGGCGAGGTGAATGGGCCGGTCGATTCACTCACGATCGTGACGCGCGGGGCAATCGGAGGTGGTGAGAGTCTGGCGACTTCGCTGCGCGGTCAGGGGATTTCGCCGGGCACGGTGCATCTGATCGCGACCGAGATGCGCAAGGTTTTTGATTTCCGAAGGTCCCGACCGGGCGACAAGTATCGCCTCGCGCAGGATCCCGAAGGACGCGTACTCGACTTTCGATACTCGCAGGGTCCCGAAGAGAGCTTTTATCTCGCTTGGGAAGGCACGCGCTATGTCGTCAAGAAGGAGACCGCCGAGCTCAGGCCGCAGGTCGCCAAGATCGCGGGCATAGTCGACTCCTCCTTCTATGGCGCGATTCTCGCGCTCGGCGAACAGAGTGCACTCGCCAGTGAGTTTGCGCGCATCCTGGCCTGGGATATCGACTTCAGTCGCAATGTCCATCCGGGCGACGAGTTCTCGATCCTCTACGAGCGTCTCTACCGCCGAAACGACGAAGGTAAAGAAGTCTACGTGCGACCCGGCCGAGTGCTTGCGGGACGTTATGCGGGCAAGGCGGGCGATCATACGGTCGTCCTCTTCGAGGATCATCTGGGCAACGCGGCCTATTTTCGGCCGGACGGCTCCTCCGTCGAACGCGCCTTTCTCGCCGCCCCACTTGAGTTCAGCCGTATCTCCTCCCGTTTTACGGGTTCGCGTCGGCATCCTATCCTGAAGATCACGCGCCCCCATCCCGGCATCGACTACGCAGCACCGACGGGGACACCGATCTGGGCCGTATCCGATGGCGTGGTTGAGTACCGCGCTCGCGCCGGTGGCTCGGGCAATCTGATCCGGGTTCGACACATCGGCGGCTACACCTCCCATTACGCGCATCTTTCGAAGTTCGCGAATGGGCTGAAGGTCGGTGACAGGGTCACTCAGAAACAGATCATCGGTTATGTCGGCAGCACAGGGCTCTCCACCGGACCGCACGTGTGCTTCCGTGTGAAAAAGGACGGTCGCTACGTTGACCCGATGAAGATCTCGAGCCCGGCGGGCGAGCCCGTTGCCGAGAAAAAGATCGACCAGTTTGCTGAGGTGCGCGATGAACTCTTGGCTGACCTCGGCGCGGGGCCGGTCAACGTCGCGGGCGAAGCGCTCTGAGTCTCCGAGAGCAAGTCGAAGCGGTCGCGCGGGAAGTCGTGCGACGCGAGGGCGGGCATGGCGATGCCCTGGCCGCCGCGCGGACTAAAGCGGATGCCGTTCATGCGCAGGTGGTCGAGGCGATCGGTCATTTCAATGCGCTCGTGGGCGAGACGGTGCCGCATCTCCAGGTTGTGGTCACGCCGCCGCGGACCGACGATAAACATCTCCATGCGATCGAGTTCGATCTCGAGCGCGGGCGACATCGCGGTGTGATCACGGTCAAGACCAAGCGCGAGGTCACGTTAGTTGGCCCGTTCCGCGCCGGGAAACCGGAAGGTCCTTGCCGCAGTTTTCCTTTCGACGCCGCCGATGACCTCGAAGATGCGCTTGGTGATTTCTTGACGCGCTTTCTCGAAGAAGCCTCTGCGCCCTGAGTGACGCCTCTTCTCCGATGGCGGTGGGCGTTTCTCCGATGGCAGCCGCCTCTTCCTCAGTGGCAGCCGGCTCTTCTGCGACGGCAGCCGGCGCTTCTCCCATGACAGTCGGCGCTTTTCGCATGGCTCCCTCCTTGGTGCAGGTGCTGGGCGGCGACGTCGCTCGGGTGGGAACGGAGAACCGGGCCAAGTTGGGCGCGGTTCGTTTGGCGCTGGCTGGTTTCGCTCGGGACGGTTCCGTCTTGCAGATCGTGGGTGCTTCCGTTCCGAGCGGTGTACCGGAACAGCCGATTGGTTGGGACGAGATTGCGGCGGGCGCCCGACACCGAGCGCGCTCGGCCTTTGAGCTCGGGGGCGCAGCGCTTGCCTTTGGCATTGAAGACGGATTAGTCCGTTTAGCGTCGGATCCGACTGTCGCTTCTGCGGCGCCAGCCATCGCGGCCGGCCCCTTGCAGGGCATCTTCAACGTGGGCTGCGCCTGGGTGACGGACGGAGCGCGCGAGAGCTACGGGTTTTCCTCGGCCTTCGCCTATCCCCCGGGCTGCGTCGAGGCCGCTTACGTTCAGCAGAAGCCGATCGGCGATCTTTTCGATGATCTCTGGCGGCAAAATCGAGACGCTGAGTCCGGGCGGGCTTCGGATCTGGCGGCAGCCGCAGCCGCTCCGCCGGATAGTCAGGGACCGGCAGAGCCGGAGCCATCTGGCCGTCGGGGTGGGAATATCGGGATGTTGACCCAGGGTCGGCTCGACCGAACTGCCTACGGTGCCCAGGCGGTGACCTGCGCTCTGATGGCCTTCCTGCATACAGATCTTTACGATTGAGGCCGCTCGGCGAGGCCGAGCCCGCCAAATCCGACTACTCTTCTAGTCGCGCCCATTTACGTTCTGCCCGCGCCCGCGATGCCCCGGAAGGAGCCGCACGAATGAGTTCCCAGGATCAACCCATCGAGGGTGTGTCTGATCTGATTGGCTATTTCCACGCTGCGGAGACGCCGCGTGAAGAGTGGCGCGTTGGCACAGAGCACGAGAAGGTCGGCGTCTATGCAGACACCGGCGACCGCGTTCCTTACGAAGGGCCCTACGGCATTGGGGCGCTGCTCGAAAAAATTGCCTCGGCCGTGGGCTGGGATCGCGTGGACGAGAACGGTCGAACGATCGCCCTCCTGCACGAGGGAGCGAGTGTCACGCTCGAACCCGGCGGTCAGATCGAACTCTCCGGTGCGCCGCTCTACACGACGCGTGAGACCTGCCAAGAGTTCAATACGCATGTGGATCTTGTAAAGGATCTCTCCGACGATTTCGGGATCGCGTGGCTCGGGCTGGGCATCGACCCCTTCCATGAAGTCGAAGACATCCCGCATATGCCGAAGAAGCGGTACGACATTATGCGTTCGTATCTGCCCACAAAGGGCGGTCTTGCGATGGATATGATGCACGCGACGGCGACCGTGCAGGCGAATTTCGATTATTCGGATGAAGCCGACATGATCAAGAAGATGCGTGCAGGTTTGCTCGCGACGCCGGTGGTGTCTGCGCTTTTCGCGAACTCGAGTATCTCGGGTGGGCGCGCAAATGGATATATGTCGAAGCGGCTGATGATTTGGCGCGACACGGACCCGGATCGATGTGGCCTGATTCCGTTCGTGTTCGACCCAGATTTTGGATACGCGCGGTACATGGAATGGGCGCTCGATGTGCCGATGTTCTTTGTCATTCGCGAGGGGAAGTATCACCTGGGAGACGGCGTGACCTTTCGCCAGTTTATGGACAAGGGCTGGCAGGGACTGCGGCCGACGGTGAGCGATTGGGATACGCATTTGACGACGCTCTTCCCCGACGTGCGACTCAAGAAAATTATTGAAGTGCGCGGGGCGGACACCGTGCCGCGGCGGCATATTTGTGCGCTGCCGGCGCTTTGGAAGGGCCTCTTCTACGACGCGGAATCGCTCGAGGGCGTTTGGGAATTGCTCAGGCATATTTCGATGGCGGACATCGACATGGGTCAGCTCGACGTGGCGAAGCGGGGGCTGCGCGCGGAGATGGGCGGGCACAAAGTGCTGGATCTGGCGCGTGAGTTGGTCTCGCTCTCGGGAGCGGGTCTTCGGCGGATTGCCGCCGAGAATGAGGGTGCGCATGATGAGAGTAGCTTTCTTGAGCCGATGCACGAACAGATCGAGAAGGGAATCAGTCCAGCAGAAGAGATTGCGGAAAGTTGGGCAGGAGAGTGGGGGCGCGACCGCGCCCGCTTGATCAAAGCAACCCGGTACTGATAGTCTCGCGGCACACGCTTTACCTACTTTCGTGGTTTAAGCGTGAAGAGTTCCGAAGCCCGATAAGCCTTACCCGAAAAAGAGCCGCCCCTCCGAGCGAAGGTCTGAAGTTTCCAATGAGTCCACCCGAACGCCCGCGCATTCTGATCGTTGATGACGAAGAGGCCATCCTTGAAACGATGACCTTTACATTCATGGACCTGTATGAGGTTTTTACGACTTCGGATCCGGCGGCAGCGCTCGGGATCATTGAAGAGAATCAACCGATCTCGGTCGTGATCACGGATCAGCGGATGCCCGGCATGACCGGCGTCGAACTCCTGCGAGAAGTCTACGAACGCTTCCCGGAGACCGTGCGCATTATCCTGACGGGATTCGCGGACTCCGAAGCGACGATCAAGGCGATCAACGACGGACATATCTACGGCTACGTGAACAAGCCCTGGGAGCCCGACGAGCTCAAGCGGATCGTGCACCGCGCGGCCGAGCTCCATCAGCTGACCGTCGAGAACCAGCGTCTCGTCGAAGACCTCCGCAACGCCAACCTCTTTCTCGGCGCCGTGATGGATCGCCTGCGCACGGGCGCGATCGCTGTCGACCGCGACGGGATCGTCCGCGCCGTGAATAAACCGGCTCTCGCCTTCATGGGGCTCGATAAAGACATTCATGGTCTAGCGATGTCGGAGGTCTTCACGAGCGAGACGCATAAAGAGATCAGCGAGAAAATCCGCGCTCTCTCTGATGAGCGGGATGGTGAATCGGGGCGAGAGTTCGAAGAGCTCGATATCAAGGTGGGCGCGGGACATAGGCTTCGCATTTCGAGCCAGATGCTGTCGGACGAGAACGGCGAGCAGATGGGCCGGGTCGTGCTCTTCAAGGAAATTTCGCACGAACCTTTGACGCGGGATTTCGAGACCATCGTAGATGCGATCTCGGCCTACGAAGCCGAGGCGCCAGGCGAATTTCGCGCGGAGCTTGAGCGCTCGCTCACGCGTCTGGGCGAGCTGGGTGAGCGGGTCGGTGGTGCGCAGATCGATTCGGCGAATATGTCTGAACTCGGGCAGAGGGTTTCGCGTGCGCAGACGGCGATTGGTAGCTGGCTCGATGTCGATGACACCTTGGCGGCGGAAGAGTTTCCCGACGCGCAGCTTCTTCGCGATCGCATGAAAGTGGCGGAGCAGCGCTGGGCGCGGTCAGATGCACTGCCCGGACGAATCGTCATGCTTGGCCAGAAGGTCGAGGACTATTATGAGAGCGGCGAGAATGACCGCGAACGGATTCTCTAGTTGAGCGCGGCGGAGGCTTCTACTGCGTCCGGGCTGCCGCGCCTTGAGCTCCGCGTCGAACGACTTCGGCTGCGCTTTAGGTTTACCCTCGCGTTTCACGCCCGCGAGGTGCGCTTCGAAGTCGCGCGCGGCGACGACGCTTATGAGCGCATCTTTCCTGAGACGTTTTCTTTTAACGCAACGCGAAATGATCCGACGGAGCTTTTTCTTCAGCTTGAAGATCTGCTGACCAAGCCGCGCCTGCTCGGAGAAAAGGGGAGCGCGCGGGATGCGCGTGGTCTCATGACGCGGATGCTTTCGGAGGTGCCGCGCTATCTAGACGGCCTTTGCGAATACCTGGACGTGGAGAACCGACTCTCGCCCCAGGCGCGGCTGCGCTTTCATCAGGACGTGGCGCTGCTCTCGCAGATTTGTTTTCGCTTCATCGAAACCCGTGAGCTTGATGGCGGGCGGCAGCTGCGGGTGGCGAGCTATTCGTTGCGCCGGCGCATTTATGATTCACTTCGCGTGCTCCTTGCCGAGCGCGTAGATCCGAATTATCTCGACGCCTATGTCAAGGGTCGCGTGAATCTGATCGATCCGAGCGATGACCCGACGGAGAGTGGTTTCTTTCAGGTGCTCGAGTCCGGGGAGTCCGAGGCCGCGAATCGTATGATCGTGCGGATGGCGGAGCGGGCCTTCTACCTTTGGCTGGAAGGGGTTTGCCTCGACGAGGAGAACCAGGCTTTCGAGAAGGAAGACTCCCCCTTCGAGGATCGAGAGACTGAAGTCTTGCGGGCCATCACGGTGCCCGGCGCGAAATATGTGAATCGCAGCAGCGACCTGATGCCCTTCCTCCGGAGAGGGAATAAGAACACCAAACGGCTGATGGGGAAGCTCGAACGTTGGTTCTTGCGGATTTATGATATCCGCCATTCCTCGGCGATCATCAATCATGAGGCGATGCTCGATTCCGATAGTCCACAGACGGATCGGGCGCTCTCCTGGCATACACCGAGAAACCACGCGGTTGCGCTGGCGATTCTGCTCTCGCCCTTTCTTGCGGGGGTCTTTTTCTACGACGCTGCGCCGCAGCTGATCGATTTCCTCTGCTCGGCCGAGGTCCTCATCGTGAACGCCGCCACGGCCTGGTTCCTGCTTTATCAGTTCTGCTGGAAGCGAAATCTCTCCTTCTTTCACGCGTCGGTGCCTCGGATTGGGGCCGGAATCATTGTCGGCTACCTGCCTGTGTTCCTAATCGACGAGGTGTGGGATCTGGCGAGCCGCCCGAATCTGGCGCTCGATTCCGTGGCCATGCTGCTGGGACTTGTGACGCTCCTTTATATTTACGTGGAGGTCGCGCGGCGCATTCCGGATACCGCCGTGGCCTTCGCGCGCGCCCGAGCGATCTTCCTGTTGGGGATCGTGGAGGCATTTGGTGCGGGTATCGTCATGACGAGCCTCGTGGGGCCCTTCATGGTCGCGCGGAATTGGTCGCCGCAGGGAGAGGAGGTTACGGTCGAGGTGCTGCGGAGCACGATGCCTCCCATGGTTGGGCAATTGCCGCATGTGGTGGGGCTGCCCTCGCTCTGGATCTTTCCATCTGCGCTTCTGCTGATGATTTTCTTGTCTTTTTTCATCGGGGTCTTCTTGCAGCTGATGTGGGAAGAGTTGCCGCTTACGGAACCGCTCTAGCAGTTACGGAACCGCTCCGAGCCGAACCGGCTCGGAGGAAGAGTCTTGGGAAAAGGGTCGGTCTGCCGGTAGCGACGGACTCGGCCCGGGCATAGACTGCGGAGCAGTGATAGGGGGGGCCGAGCGCACGGGTGCCGCCCGCGCATTCATCGCTTGACCGACTTAATCCACGGAAGCGGCTAGAACGTCCAGAAAGGCGCCCAAGCGGACGCTCGAATGGACGCGTAAACGAAAGGAACTCGCATGGAGTCGGAACACCGACGCGTGCTGATCATCGGGAGTGGCCCGGCGGGTTACACTGCAGCCATCTATTCGGCACGCGCAGGGCTTGAGCCTCTGATGCTGGCCGGGCTGAATTTCGGTGGCCAGTTGATGATCACGACGGACGTGGAGAACTATCCCGGGTATCCCGACGGCGTGACGGGTCCGGCGATGATGGAAGAATTTCAGAAGCAGGCAGAGCGCTTCGGCACGGAGATTCTCTTTCATGACGCGACCGAAGTCGATTTATCGGAGCGGCCTTTCAAGGTCTCGACCGCGGAGAATAAGTACACGGCGGATACCGTGATCATCGCGACCGGCGCCTCGGCGCGCTGGCTCGGGATTCCCTCCGAGGCGCGGCTCACGAATATGGGCGTTTCGGCATGCGCGACCTGTGACGGCGCGCTTTTCCGGAATAAGCCCATGGCTGTGGTCGGTGGCGGCGACACGGCGATGGAGGAGGCGCTGTTCCTCACTCGCTTCGCCACGAAGGTCACTCTTGTGCATCGCCGCGGCGAGCTCCGCGCGTCCAAGATCATGCAGGAACGCGCGCTGGCGAACGAGAAGATCGATTTCGCCTGGCATTCCGAGGTCGATGAGGTCCTCGGCGACGAATTCGTTACGGGTGTTCGTCTGAAGGACGTTCGCGACGGCTCGACCCGCGAGCTGGACATTGAAGCGCTCTTTATCGCGATTGGACACCAGCCGAACACTTCCCTGTTCAAGGGGAAGCTTGATTTGGACGACACGCAGTACTTGAGCGTTACGCCCGGTACGACGCGAACTTCGATCGAGGGTGTTTTCGCTTGTGGGGACGTGGCCGATTCGGTCTACCGACAGGCGGTGACGGCGGCAGGAACGGGATGCATGGCGGCGATCGACGCGGAACGTTGGTTGGCGGAAGAGGGGATCGCGTAGGCTTGACTTATGCGTGCCTCAAGCGCTATTTGGGCGCGATGGAGGGGACAGGCCTATGGGTCTGACTCGAGAACAGCTTGTTCAGCTCACGAACCGTTCTCCCGACATCATCGTGGGGACCGACCGGAAAGGTCGCGTCATCTACTTCAATGATGGTGCGCACGATTGCCTCGGCTACGAGTCGGAAGAAGTGTTAGGCGAGTTTGTTGGACTCTTCTACCCCTCTGTCAAAGAAGCGCGCCGCATTGGCGCGGCGATGCGCTCCGAAGAATTTGGGGGCTGCGGCGTCGCGACCAATCTCGAAACCAAGTTCATCGCGCGATCGGGCGAGGAAATTCCTGTCGCGATTTCGGGCACGGTCCTCGTCGACGAGAACGGCGAAGAGGACGGAACAATCGGCTTCGCGAAGGATCTTCGCGAGATCCTTAAGAAGGATCAGCTCGCGACCCTCGGCGAAGTTGCGATTGGCCTTTCGCATGAAATCAATAATCCGCTGGCCGTGATTGTGAATCAGGTGTCTCTTCTCGAGAAGGACATTTTTAAGATCGCCGGCGAGACGGATTGTTCGGTCGAAAATGAGCGGATCGATGCGATTCGGCGCGAAGTCGGCCGGATCAGCCAGATCGTTGAACGCTTGGGCGAGATGGTCGAGTCGGACTCCTACGAGACGATCAACTACGTCGGCCCCGCAAAGATGGTGGACCTGCGGAGCCAGGATCAAAAATCCTACGAGCCAGACCCTCGCCTCGCAGGGCTACGCATTTTGGTGGCGGATGACGATGCGGGCATAGGGCGCACGATGCAGGAGATGCTCGAAGCGGACGGGTGCACCGTACGCGTAGCGGAGGATGGTGAACAGGCGCTGCAAATGCTGACCGAAACCACCTTCGATTTGGTTCTGTCTGATGTCGTGATGCCGAAGATGGATGGCTATCAGCTTTATTCGCAGATGCAGGAACTCTATCCGGGGCTTCCCGTGCTGATGATGACGGCCTTTCATTACGATAAGGATCACATCATCAAGCGCAGTCGGATGGAGGGGCTCGAAGGCGTGATCTTCAAGAAGCCCGTCGATCCCGATCGCCTACGCGCGACGATTATCGACTCGGTCCGGAAGCCCTAACGCTTCTGTCCGGGTCTTCCTATTCGCCCCAGGGAGAAAGCGTGTTCGAGACGTTGACGGTTCGGTCCGAGGGCCCCATTGGTGAACTTTGCCTGCAGCGCGCGTCGAAGCTGAACTCGCTTTCGGTGCAGACGCTGAGAGAGATTGCGGCGGCAGCGCGGCATTTTGATACGCAGCGCGACGTTAAGGTCGTGATCGTGCGCGGCGCAGGGCGCGCCTTTTCTGCAGGTGCTGATCTCGGTAGCTTCTCCGGACCGCAGGACTATTCGACCCGTGAGATTGCCGAATTCGGCCGTGAAATGGCCGATTCGCTTGAAGCGATGCGCGCGGTCACAATCGCTTCGATCCAAGGTTGGTGTGTGGGCGGAGGCTTCGTATTCGCAGCGGCTTGCGATTTGCGGCTCGCCGGCGAAAGTACGCGTTTCTCAATCCCGGAAGTGGATCTCGGTATTCCCCTCGCCTGGGGCGGTATTCCGCGGATGGTGCGGGAAGTCGGGCCGGCAATTACGAAGGAGCTCGTATTAACCTGTCGGCCCTTCGACGCGCAAGAAGCGCGATCGCTGGGTTTTCTCAATCGTATCGTGCCAGACGAAGCGCTCGACGACGCCGTCAACGAGATGGCGGAATCGCTCGCGAAAAAAGCCTCGCATGCGCTCTTCTCGACCAAGCGGCACGTGAATGCGGTCACCGAGCAGATGGTCGGCACTATGCGGAGCTGGTCCGATGCGGATGGTCTCGTGACAGCCTTTAACGACAAAGAATGCGGCGAAGCGAGGCGTGCCTACCTCGCCTCGCGAGCGGAGAAGGCCTGATTCTGCGCCGCTTCCCCAGACCGACCGGACCGAAGTGGCTCTGGCCAGTGGTGTTCGTGGCTCTTGTGCCGCGCGCGCTCAGGGTTGGGGATAATCCTGGAGCGCTGTTCCGGAAGGCTTGTCGAGGATCTGAAGTATGAATTCATCACCGATCGAAGGGATTCGCGAGACCGTCCCTCGCCAAAAGTCACTGGTCGCCTAACGGTCTGGGTACATCGCCTTCCTCGAAGAGTACAAACGTCTCCCCGATTTTGACCGAGAAGCCGTGACTCGCAATCAGCTTACCAAGAGCGCGTCGCCGCTCGAAGCCCCGTCTTTCGTCTTCGGAGGGGGGAGTAAGGGGAAACAGGGAGTTAGTTGGCGGTTTCGAGCCCGGCCTGCATCCAGGCGCGATAGCCGCCCTCGAGATGCAGGATATTGTCGACGCCCGCTTCCGTGAGTGTGGCTTCGGCTTTTCGGGCGCGCGGCCCAACCATGCAGTGCACGGCCACGCCCTTTGTGGTGTCGACCTCGGCCAGGCGACCGGCCAGCTCATCGTACGGAATATGCAGCGCGCCGGGGATATGTCCTGCATCGAATTCTGCTTTCGTGCGGACGTCGAGGACGAGGGGCGCACTCGCCGCGGATTGCAGGCGTGTCGCGAGTTCGGCCGGCTCGATGCTCGGGATCTCGCTGACGGACATCGTTGCCGCCTCAGAAGCCGAGTTCTCCTGGGCAGCCTCGCCGCCGCTTTCTTCAGCGTCCGCGCAAGAAAGCATGGGCGCTGAGAATGCGATCAGCAGGATGAGGAGAGTGGTTCGAATCGAAAAAGGTTCAATCGAGAAACGAGAATTCAGTGTCATGGCGTTATCTCTCCGTAGTCGGCGGGCGTGACAGATCGAGATCCATCGGCGCCCAAGTCGGGGTTAAGGGGCGGTCGGATTCATCGACATATCCGACAGCATTCCCGATGCGCGCAGCCTTGCATCCACGCGTCCCTGAAACGCCGGTATCATCGTAATCGTCTCTTCTTGAAGCTTGCCATAGAAAGCCTGGTTCACCGCGGGCGAAGTCGACATCAACTTCTGGCCCGAAGGCGTTTCGTAGAAAGCCACAATCTCCAGGATCTCCTCAGCCGTGAAATACTCCGCATAGATTGGGGCGTGAAGATCGGTGAGGAACTTGATGTCTCCGAATCGCGTGCCGAACTCTCTGCGGGATTCCTCAAGCACGAGGTTCTGCATGGGCTCCGTAATCGTGACGCCGCCGGCGGCGATTGCGTCCAGAGTCTGCTCCGCGACGGAGTAGGTCATCTGCTCGGCCATGATCTGTGGCGTGTTTTGAACAACGAGGAATTGTTCGACCGCCGCTCGCATGGCCGGGTCGACCTTCTTCTCCTCGTCGGCTGCAGCGGCAGGAAACGCGAAGGCGCCTGTAACGACAAGGACTAGGGCGCTGGTGAAGGTGCAAGAAAAGGCGCTCGCAAAGACGCGCGCGAGAGAAATCAGAGGGCGGGATGGGCTCGCCGCGGGTTGCCGGGACATGGTGTGCTCCTGTTCGCGCCGCCCGTAGATTCGGCGGCGGAATGACGCGTGGTTTCAGCGCGGCCGACGGGCTCTGTTGCGATCGTGCGCACTCGGATGATACGCGGAGGATTGTGCTTGCGCCCGCTGCGGCTTCTCATGCGCGCGCGCGCGCGGGGGCAGCGTCGCGGCGAGAGTGAGGGCTCGAACCTCCTCTGCTCCTGCTTCGATCAGAGCGTCTGCCGCCGCCTCCAGTGTGTTCCCCGTAGTCAGGACATCATCGACGAGCCAAATTTCCCGCGCGCCTGCCAAGTCCTTTCGAACGCGAAATGCGCCACGGACGTTCTGCCTCCGGGCCTCGCCGACCAGGCGCGCCTGGGATCCTGTGGGTCGAATCCGCTCGAGGAGCGTCGGACTCCAGGGGCGACCGAGTCCTTGGGCGAGATCACGGGCGATCAGATCCGCATGATTAAACCCGCGCCGAATCCGGCGACTCGCGTGCAGCGGGATGGGAAGGATCAAGTCAGGCCGCGCATGGGATTCTTGCCGGATCTGGGTCGCAAGCGCCTGAGCGAGGAAGCGCGTCGCGTTCTGCACATCGACCGAGGGACCAAAAGCGCCTCGGGTGTTTTTGAGCGCGGGGATCCAGAGCCTGACCGGGCCTTCATAGCGGAGGGCCGCACGGGATAGATGCAAACCGCTTCCGCTGGCGAGGCAATTCGGACAGCCAGAGGGTTCACCGGGCAAAGCACTCTCCGCGCCGGACGCCTCGTTCTTCGAGAAAAGAGCCGCACCGCATTTGGGGCAGCCATCCGCTCGGCGCCACCAGGGCAGCGCATCGAAACATGCCTTACAGATCGGTGCGTCCGAAGACGGCAGCTGAGTTTGGCAAACAAAGCATGTCGCTGGCGCGACGAGGTCGAGAAAGAGCGAGAGTAGGTTCATTGAAAGCTCCGAACGCTTCTGCCGACGCCTCCCAGGGAGAGGGCGTTTCGCAGAGCAGGCAGGTTCGGGACCGAGTGAAAAAGGTCGAGCGAGGAGCGTCGAAAAAGGCGCAAAAAGAAGCGCAAAAAGAAGCGCAAACAGAAGCGTCGAAAGAAGCGTCGAAAGAAGCGTTAAGCCTCTGGCTCCGTGGAATCCGCGGTGCTTCGTCGGGGGGGTCTTTCATCCTTCAGAGCCAGATCGGGGTTGAGCTGGACGCCTTCGATGCCGAGATCGATTCGAGGGGCATCGCGCCAGAGTCGCTCTAGGTCGAATTCGTCGCGGGTTTCGGCGTCGAAGACATGGACGATCGAATCGTTGCAATCGATCAAGACCCAGTTGCCATCATCGAGGCCTTCGACGCCGAGGGGCGGATCGTTCTTCTCTTTTAGCGCATGGACGATCGCGTCGGAAATCGATCGGACCTGTCGGTCCGAGCGACCCGTCAAAATCACGAACGTATCCGCATAGGAAGTCACGTCGCTCATCTTGAGCACGACGGGATTTTCCGCTTTGACGCCGAGGGCTGCTTCGACGATCCATGAGGCTTTTTCGGTCGGATCCGTCTCAGTCATTCTTTCTTCTCCTCATGCCGCGGCCCGTTGGGGCCGTGCAGCACGCATAATCAAATTTTCGATTCATCCTGTTTGGGTCTGTCTCGCGATTGATCGAGCTCAGCTTGCTCGGGACGCATAACATTGGCTGCTGACGATGTTTTCTCGAACGGATTCGGGGACGAGGAAGCGAACCGATTCCCCTTTGCGACAGGTTCGACGGATTTTGCTCGACGAAATGTCGAGGGCCGTGATGGGGACCAGCGCAAGTCGGGTGTCACCCGTTTTGTGCGCCGCTGACCGTCCGCCTGAATCGAACTCAAAATGATCCTTCACAATCTTCGGGATGCCGTCCTCAAGTCTCTCCAGTTGGCCCGGCGGTCGCGTCATGACCGCAAAGTCGGCGAGAGCGAAGAGCTCTTCTGGGGCACGCCACTCACCCATCTCTGCGAATGCATCTTCTCCGATTATAAAGACGGGAGGCAGGCCGCCGTTGCGCTCACGCATTTCCGTCAATGTATCCACAAGAAACGAAGGTCCTTCGCGATCAATCTCGATCCGGTCAACTGAAAAGGCTGCATGATCAGCGATTGCTAATTCGACCCAGGCGAGCCGCTGCTCGGCAGGCGCGATCGGATCGTCAAGCTGGTCTTGCTTATGCGGCGGCGAAGCACTCGGGATGAAAAGAATCTCCTCCAAATCGAGCGCCTGACGCACTTCTTCGGCGGCGCGCAAATGCCCAAGGTGAATCGGGTTGAACGTGCCTCCGAAGAGTCCGGTTCGCCTCTTCGGAGTCGCCGGATGCGATCCACGAGGAGCGCTTGCGCCACGACCCTCCGTCGTCATTCAGTCATCCGCGAATCTGGCCCTCGCCCATCAAAATGAATTTACGCGTCGTGAGGCCCTCGAGTCCCATAGGCCCGTAGGCATGGAGTTTTGAAGTAGAGATCCCAATCTCGGCGCCCAGTCCGAGCTGGAAGCCGTCCGAGAATCCGGTCGAACAGTTCACGCCCACCGTCGAAGAATTCACCCGCCGCAGCCAGGCCTGGCTATTGGCGTAATCGTTCGTGAGGATGATTTCCGTATGGTCGGAGCCGTATTGTCGGATATGCGCGATCGCGGCGTCGATTCCTTCGACGATGCGCACGGCGAGAATCGGCGCCAGAAATTCCTTCGCCCAGTCGGCCTCTTGGGCGAGGATCGCGTCGCCGAAAACGGCGCAGGTCTCCTTGTCGCCGCGGATCTCAACGCCCGCTTCGTGCAGATCCTTCAGCACGCGCGGCAGCACGGTCTCGGCCGCGCCGCGATGACAAAGCAGGGTCTCGAGCCCGTTGCAGACCGGCATCTGGCGAAGCTTGGATTCGTGAATGATGTCGATCGCCATCTCTGGATCGGCACTCTCGTCGATGAAGATGTGACACACACCTGCGTCATGGGCGATGACGGGGATGGTCGACTCGGCGATGACTTTGTGGATGAGGCCGGGGCCACCGCGGGGAATCACGAGGTCGATCTGTTTGTTGAGCTTCAGCATGACGTCGATCGCCGCGCGGTCCGTAGTCGGCACGATCGTGATCGCATCTTCGGGAATGCCGACGTCCTTGGCCGCGCCACGAAGTTCCTCGCCGAGCGCGAGATTCGAGTGGATCGCTTCGGAGCCGCCGCGCAGAATCACGGCGTTGCCCGCTTTGACGCAGAGCGCTGCCGCGTCGACGGTGACGTTCGGCCGCGATTCGTAAATCATTGCGATCACGCCAAGCGGAATCGCCATCTGTCCAACGCGCAGACCGTTCGGTCTCACGCTGTGATTCGAGATGCGTCCGATCGGATCGGGCAGCGCGATGACATCGCGAAGACCCTGGATCATGTCGGCCCATTTTTCGTCGGAGATGCCGAGTCGCCCCTGCATTTCCTTGGGCACGCCCTTCGCAGCGGCGGCTTCGACGTCCCGCGCGTTGGCTTCAAGAATGCGTTCGCGCGCGGCTTCGAGTCGCTCGGCAGTGCGCAGGAGCCAGCTGTTCTTCAGCGCCGTCGGCAGCTCGCCCATAATCTCGCTGGCCACGCGTGCCTTTTCGGCGAGCGTGCGAATTTCGGCTTGCAGACTTTCGGGGATCTCGTGGCTGGGGGGAGTCATGCAGATAATCTCGAGGAATTGGCAAGAGGTTGGCGAAGAGCGAGGCGAAGACGATGGAGAAAAAGGGAATATGAAGCGCGGACTAGTCTTCGCCGTCGATTTCACAGTCCATGAGAACGAGATCGTCCCGATGAATGATCTCGTCGCCGTGCGTATATCCTAGCACTGGCTCGATTTCCTTCGTCGCTTGGCCTGCGAGGCGTCCGATCTCGTCTGATGAATAGCTGGTCACGCCGCGTGCGACCTCCTGTCCCCTCGCGTTCACGCAGCCGACCGCGTCGCCGATCTGAAAGCGTCCCTCAACGCGCAGAATGCCCGCGGGTAGCAGGCTGCTGCCGCGATTTTTGAGCGCTCGGACCGCGCCTTCGTCAATTACGACCTGTCCCCGCGTCTGGGCGGTGTAGGTCATCCAGTGCTGGCGGTCGCGGAGCTTCTTGCCGGCCGAGAAAAGCGTTCCGTGCTGTTCTCCATTCATCAGGTCTTGAAGCACGTTCGGCAGATCGCCGTGACAGAGGATCGTCCCGGCGCCCGAGTTGGCCGCGTTTCGCGCGGCCTCGAGCTTCGTGATCATGCCGCCGCTCCCGAGTCGCGTGCCCGGGCCTGCGGCGATGCTCTCGATGGCGCTCGTGATTTCGTCCACCGTCTTGATGAGCGGGGGCGTGGGTTCGCCTGCGACCGGCGGCCGCTCAAAGAGTCCCTCCACGTCGGTCAGGATCACGAGCAGGTCGGCCTCAACGGCATTCACGATTGTGGCGGCCAAGTTGTCGTTGTCGCCGAAGCGAATCTCTTCAGTGGCGACCGTATCGTTCTCGTTCACGATCGGGATCACGCCGAGCTCAAGCAACTCAAGCATGGTCCGTCGTGCATTTAGGAAACGATCGCGATCGTCGAGGCCTGCGCGCGTGAGGAGTACTTGCCCGACAAGGTGGTCGTGTTCATCGAAATGAGATTGGTAGAGCTGGACGAGCCCGATCTGACCGACCGCAGCAGCAGCCTGCTTTTGGCGAATCGAGCGCCCCATATGGTCCCATCCGAGGCGATGCGCTCCGACGGCGATGGCGCCGGAAGAGACCAGCACGACTTCTCGTCCAGACGCACGAATCGCTGCGACGTCGTTTGCGATCGTGGCCATTCGATCGTGTCGAAGCAGTCCCTCACGCGTGAGCGTGCTGGACCCGATTTTGAGCACGATGCGTTTTGCGTCTGGGACGAACTGCCAGGGATTGGGTTCGGCGGGACTCATTGCTTCCGCTCTTCTTTGCGAGCCTTGGCCTCGGATTCTTCTTGCTCGACGGCACGACGTTCGGTTTCGACCGCGTCAAACATTTCGAGCAGGAGCGCGTCGAGTCCCTGGGTCGCTGCCGCGGAAATTATGCGTGGCGAAAGACCGCGCGCGGCGAGGCGCTCCTTTAAGTCCGACAGGAGCGCTTCGTCGTGTATTAGGTCGCCTTTGCTGAGTACGAGAATCTCGCGCCGCTCGAGCAGCTCCGGTCGGTAGCGACCAAGCTCTGTTCGGATCGCGTCATAGTCCGCAAGCAGATCCCGCCCCTCGACGATCATCGCCTCCAGGTCGAGGAGGTGAATCAGCACACGAGTGCGCTCGACATGTCGCAGGAATTGATGCCCGAGCCCGGCGCCTTCACTCGCGCCTTCGATCAAACCGGGAATATCCGCCACCACGCAGCGGCGCTCATCACGCTCCACCACGCCTAATTTAGGTACCAGCGTCGTAAACGGATAATTTGCCACTCGCGGCCGCGCAGCCGAAATCCGCGTAAGCAGAGTCGACTTCCCCGCATTCGGAAATCCGATGAGCCCCACATCCGCCATCAGCTTGAGAGAGAGGCGTATGCGCAGCGATTCGGCGGGTTTTCCGGGCGTCGCGAAATCCGGCGCCTGCCGCGTCGAAGTCTTGAAGCGAGCATTGCCGAGACCGCCGCGTCCGCCTTGTGCGATCACGACGCGCTGGCCGTGCTCGGTCAGATCGGCGATGAGTTCGGGCTCCGACTCGATGGTTTCCTCGATGAGTTCTTTGTTTATGCCTTCGAACTCTTCTTCGGAATCGACATAGTGTCGCCGCGTGCGCGAGACCGCGTAAATCAGAGTACCTACCGGAACGGCGATTTCTTTATGGCTACCGGACGCGCCCTTGCGATCGCTGCCGCCACCGTTTTCGCCGCTGTCGGCTTTGATCTTATTCGCCGTTTTCAGGTCGAGGAGCGTGCCCACGTTTGTCGTCGCAACGACCACGATATCCCCGCCGCGCCCGCCGTCGCCGCCATTCGGGCCGCCATTGGATACGAACTTCTCGCGTCTGAACGCAACGATCCCATTCCCACCCGCACCCGAGTGGACCTCGATCTCTGCTTCATCAACGAAAAGATTCGCGTTTTTCATGTCACCCGGCCGAGTCGCTCACGCGCCCCAACCCACCTCTCCACCTCACCATCATTCAAAATAACAAACGCGCTCCCGCCTCTCAAAAGAGAGATCTCGGAGCGCGTTCACACTTGAATCACCGGCTGTGTCGGCCAAGTTCTCCGAACGTCGAGTCGAAACTCATTCGTCCGTTCGGAAAGCGACCAGCGTCGGCCAAACTTCGCGCCCTAGCGCAAAACCAGAGCCCAAGGCCTGCTCTGCAGGCCTAAGGATTCAGTCGACGTTTGCGACGGTTCGTCCGCGGGCCTTGCCGTATCGGACCGTGCCGTCCTTCAGCGCGAAGAGCGTGTAGTCTCGACCACAGCCGACGTTCGCTCCCGGATGGATCTTGGTGCCCACCTGGCGAACGAGGATCGAGCCGGCCGGAACTTCTTGTCCGCCGAAGACCTTCACTCCACGTCGCTGGCCATTACTGTCGCGGCCATTGCGTGAACTGCCCTGTCCCTTTTTATGTGACATTTTTTTCCTTTAAACCTGGATATAGAGTCGACTAACCCTGGAAATAGAGTCGACTAACCCTGGAAATAGAGTCGACTAACCCTGGAAATAGAGTCGACTAACCCTGGATGTAGAGTCGACTAACCCTGGATAGCGTCGACGCGAATCTCGGTGTAGTCCTGGCGATGGCCCTGCTTGCGCCGGTAGCCCTTGCGGCGCTTCATCTTGAAGACAACGATCTTAGCACCACGGCCCTGGGCAACGATCGTCCCGGTCACTTGCGCTCCATCGACCTGGGGCGTGCCGATCTTGACGTCGCCCTCACTGCCGACCATCAAGACCTCGCTCAGCGTGATCGATGAACCGACCTCGCCTGCAAGCTTCTCGACACGCACCGAGCCACCTTGGCTCACGCGGTACTGTTTCCCACCGCTACGGATGACGGCGTACATATTCGACCTCAAATCTCTCTGTGGAATCCTTGGGAACGCGCGAGTATGCGTGATTCCACTTCCACGTCAATGGGTTGGAAGGTTTTGCTAAAGCCCGGAAGGCGCCTGAGGGCACCGAGGGCTCTGTGAGTCTCCGGGGGGGGCTCCGGGGTGTAGGTGCGAACCGGCAGGAAAGAGCCTGCCGGTCATCGCGGGTTCAGGATGGGGTCTCCGTCGTGTCTGTCGGAGCGTCGGGGACCTTATCGGCCGCTTTCTTCCTCGCGGGAGCCCTCTTCCTGGCTGCCCTTTTGGCCGGCTTCTTCACTGGCTCAGCGGAAGCCTCCTCTGGTGTCGCCTCGTCGGCTGTCGCCAGAGCCTCTTTTTCTGCATTTTCTGCATTTTCTGCATTTTCTGCATTGTCATCGTCGACATCCGCGGCAGCATCTGTTTCGGCTTTCCAGGCCGCCGGTCCAGCTGGCGGCGAGGTTTCGGTCGCACTCGGCGCTGAATCAGTCGTCGCAGAAGCGGCGTCATCCTCATCGTCGAGCATCGAGAGCGAAAGCACTTCGTAATTTCCAGGTGCGGGTCGGTCCCGCTTGGGCTCGGCGCCCTTATGGTCATCCGCGGAAGCATCTTCCGTTTTGGACCGGGACCGCGAGCTGGCTCGGGACCGTGTCCGCTTCCGGGGCGCCGTGGTCTTGGCCGGCTCTTCGGCGCGATCGCCATCGCTGTCGTCGTCGCTATCGAGGAGACTGGCTGCTGCACCGGCCGCCGCCGCTGCGGGAGTGGCATCAGGATCCGCCGCCTCGCTGCTTGCGGTTTGGCCCTTGGCTTTAGGTTCGCTCTCGGTCGCGTCAGCCGCTTCGTCGTCCGTGGCTTCCGTGGCTTCCGTGGCTTCCGTGGAATCGTCGTCGCCTCGGCCCTTGCCGGCGCGCCCGCGTTTGCGACCGCCCCGCTTGCTGGCGCCGTTCGAGGACTTCTCGCCTTCGGCGTCGGGATGCTTGTCCTTCAACCAGGAGAGCTCGAGTTCGACCGCCGGTCCGGCTTCGAGGACTGTGAGCTCGAACTGCTCTTGATGCATACCAGGCTTGGCGCGGACTTCGATGTCGCGTCCGATTTCTTCGCCTAGCGTGGCGAGCTGTTCCTTGCATCGTGCGAGGAGCTCTTCGGCGACGTGCGGGCTCACGGAGACCGCGATGGCGCGACCCTTCAGCGTCGGCAGTCGCTTTCGGATCTGCCGCAACACGCGGAAGGAGACACTCTCGCGCGACAGGATATAGCTTCGTCCTTCACAATGACTGCACGGTTCGCAAAGCGTCTGTACGAGATTTTCGCGCGTGCGTTTGCGCGTCATCTCCACGAGACCGAGTTCCGAAATCTTTAGGATATTCGTTCGTGACTTGTCGGCTCGAAGTGCTTCCTGCAGCGCGCGATAGACCTTTTCTCGATTGCCTGCCGACTCCATATCGATCAAGTCGATGATGATCAGGCCGCCGAGATTTCGGAAGCGAAGCTGATGCACGACTTCCTGCACGGCTTCGAGATTGGTCTTGAACACCGTCTCTTCGAGATCGCGCTTGCCGACGAAGCGGCCGGTATTCACGTCGATCGCCGTGAGCGCTTCGCTCTTGTCGATGACGAGAGAACCGCCGCTCTTTAGCCAAACCTTGCGCTCAAGGTTGTCGTGGATTTGGCTCTCGAGACCAAAGCGTTCGAAGACGGGGAGATTATCCTCGTAATGTTCCACGCGCGGTTTGGGTTCAGCGACGAACCGGTCGACGAAGCTCTGAATGCTGGTGTGGAGTTCTTTGTTGTCCGTGACGATTCGCTTGGTGTCGTGACCGGCGAGGTCGCGCACGATGCGCAGCGGCAGATCGTGCTCGGAATAGAGCATGGCCGGTGCGGTGGTGTTGCCGTGCCGATGCTGGATCGCGGCCCAAACCGTCGCCAGATACCGGATATCCGCCTCGAGGTCGGCTTCGCGCACGCCGTCGCCAGCGGTGCGGATGATGAAGCCGAGATTCGGCGGTCGCAGGCGCTCTACGATTTCTCGCAGGCGTCGTCTTTCTTTATCAGAGCCGATGCGGCGGGAGACGCCGACGCGACGAGACCAGGGGGTCAGGACGAGATGGCGGCCGGGAATAGAGAGGCTTGAGGTGATGCGCGCGCCCTTGGTGCCAATCGGCTCCTTGGCGATTTGCACGATGATCTCTTGGCCTTCTTGAAGGACGGTGTCGATACGCGGCGGTGCCGAGCGGGGACCACGGCCACGGCCGCGGCCTTTCGAACCGGGTTCGCCCGCGGTCTCACCGGTTTCAAGTTTGCTCTCGAAATAATCGCCGACGTAAAGGAAGGCTGCTTTTTCGAGTCCGATGTCGACGAAGGCGGCCTGCATGCCCGGGAGGACTCGGCTGACTTTGCCTTTGACTACGTTTCCGACGACGCTCTTGTCGCGTTTTCGTTCGATATGAAGTTCGGCAAAGTTGCCGCCTTCGATTAAACCGACGCGGGTTTCCCCGACCTCGGCATTGATCACAATTTCGTTTTGCATGGTCCCGCCTATTGGGCGGTCCGTGGGTTCGTCTTCCCGAGAGAGACCTATACCGTCTACCTTTCTATGTATGATATGCACGAAGTGCACGACAAGGAGGTATGTGTAGGTCTTGCTCTGGGTGAGGCTCTTCCTGTTCGGACCGCCGGCGTTGGCGAGTTCGATCGTTTGCTCTCTTCGGCCGCAAGGAAAAGCGGGTCGTATGGCGTAGACCGCGGGCACGGCTTTTAGGCGGGCGGGAGTCGGAGGACTCAGTCGCTCGCTTGCCGAAAAATCGGGTTGGGGTGCTGCAGGCGTTGGGCCTCGGTTTCGGATCCGGATCTTCTTTGGATCTTCAGCCGCATGACGGAGGCGCACGTGTTCTTCAAATCACGTGCGTGAATTTGGACTCGTTCCTTAATCCTGTCTGTTCCAGGTTTCTGCCTTGAAGATCAAATCGATGACTCGCACTAGTTTTCGTTCTGCTTTTAAATCAAGCGTTTACGGTTTGCTGTGTTCAGCCTTGCCGGTGTAGTCCTGGCTCCAAAGGATGTGGAGCGATCGCTCCCTTTTTCCAATCGTCTAGAAAGAAAAAGAAGAAGCTTTGCGAGATTTGAAGGGAGTCTCCGTACGAAAGCAGCACCCCGCCGCCATCCAACTCTCTTTTGCTCGGATCGATCTTGCTCGAAGTCGCATTCTATCTGGCTGGCCGAAAACGACGGCCGAGCCTCTTGTTTCTGTTGAAGAAAGTTTCAGTGGACGAACGCGGGTTTATCCCGCGGGTCGGTCTGTCTGGTCCTAATCGGCGCACTCAATCGAAGTGCGGCTTGGCTGGAGAGCAAAATGGGATCTAAGATCCTTCTTCTGTCAGTGGTCCAAGTCGCGATGGCGCCGATGCACCTGCGAATTCGATCCAGAACACGAACCGGCATGGCCGTGTAAAAATCTGAGGTTGAGAGTCATGGATTCGAAGCAAGGCGTCAACCAAGATCCCCGACGTGTCCTTCCGTCGGTGGATAGGTTGATGCGTGAAGTGTGTGCGAATCGGCCCGATTTACCGGAATGGGCCGTCCGGCGGTGCTCGAAGGCTGCATTGGCGGACGCGCGCACTGAGATTTCCCGAGGGGCATCAGGGGATGCGGGTGATTCGCCGAAATCGGTCGATCCCCAGGCCCTGCTGGAACGGGTCATGGCCGAGGCATCGCGGCTCGCCCAGCCGCATCCGCGACGTGTCATCAATGCGACGGGTGTCGTGCTGCATACGAATATGGGCCGGGCGCCGCTCGCGGCCGCGGCGCAAGCGGCCGTCGCCGAAACGATGGCGGGCTATTCGAATCTTGAGCTCGATCTCGAAACGGGCCGTCGCGGCTCTCGGATGGGCAGCCTTGAGGCGAAGCTGCTTGAGCTGAGCGGCGCTGAGGCGGCGCACGTCGTGAACAATAATGCGGCGGCGGTTCTGCTCGCCCTCAATACGCTTTCGCTCGGCAAGAACGCGATCGTTTCCCGAGGTGAGCTCGTCGAGATTGGCGGCTCTTTTCGTGTGCCCGCCATCATGGAGCGGGCCGGTGTGAAGCTCCGCGAGGTCGGTACGACAAATCGCACGCATCTTTCGGATTACGCCGACGCGATCGATGACGATGCGGGCGTCCTCTTGAAGGTGCATCGCAGCAATTTTGAACAGCGCGGCTACGTCGCCGAAGCGGATGTGGGCGCGATGGCCGATCTCGCACATGAGCGCGGAATTCCGTTCTTTGAAGATTTGGGGAGCGGCACTCTGCTTGATCTGAGCTCCGCCGGGCTACCCGACGAGGCTTTCGCGCCAGGTCGGCTGAAGCTGGGTGTGGATGTCATCTGTTTTTCGGGGGACAAGCTGCTCGGAGGCCCGCAGGCGGGCATCTTGATGGGCCGGAAGGACTGGATTGATGCGATGCGGAAGAATCCGATGGCTCGGGCGCTGCGCGTAGACAAGCTGACGGTCGCCGCGCTCGATGCGACGCTGGATCTGATGCTCACAGCGCGGCGCGCGGAAGAGATTCCGGTGATCGCGGGGCTGCGCGCCCGAGCAAAGGACCTTGAGCCGCGGGCAAATAAGCTTCTGGCGGAGGTTTCGGCTCTTCTGAGTCCGGAATTCTCCGCGCGCATTGCGGAGAGTGAGGCCGCGGTCGGGGGAGGCTCGCTGCCCGAACACCGTTTGCCTGGATGGGCGGTGGTGATCGATGGGCCTCGCATGCAAGCCTTGGCCAAGCGGCTGCGCGATGCCGAGACGCCCGTGCTCGCGCGCGTTCAGGACGCGCGCCTTTGGCTCGATGTGCGGACGCTGCGCGATGATGAATTTCCAATCGTGCTCTCTGCTTTGTCGTCGGCAATGTCCTTAAGCAGGTGATTCGTTCGTCGGATCGAATGCAGTCGTTGATTGCCCCCTGGGTCTCAGGTAGCTTAATGGCACCCCCTAAAGCCCCGATCTCCACTCGTGAGTGTCGCGCGTGCGATCGCTTTGAGTGTGCTCTGTAACACTTCATGCCAATCGGTTTTTCAGATCGGTTCATTCATGGGGAAGGCCAAGGGAAGCCGTACGTGGATACGACGAACGCATCGCAAGGCTTCACGCAGGACCCGCGCCATTCAATGGCGCCTAACGCCTCGAATGGTGGCACCCGGAGTGCGGGGCCGCGTCTTCTAGCCATTGGCGGTGGTAAGGGTGGCGTCGGCAAGACCTTTGTGACGGCCAACCTCGCAACATCACTCGCGCGACTTGGACAGCGCGTGGTCGTGGTCGACATGGACCTCGAAGGGGCGAATCTGCATACCTGCCTGGGCGTCCCGTCGCCGCAGCGCAGCCTGGCAGATTTCGTTTCCGAGCGTGAAGAAGATCTCGGCAAGCTACTCGTCGATACGCCGATTCCGAATTTGAAAATGATCGGCGCGACACACTGCAACCTAGCCGATGCACAGCCGAGTCATCTCCGCCGCGTGCGTCTGCTCCGCGGACTTCGCCAGCTTGATGCGGATCTGGTTTTGCTCGACCTCGGTGCGGGTTCGCATGCGTCGGTGCTGGATTATTTCCTCGTCTCCGATGACGGCATTCTCGTGCTTCAGCCCGAGCCGACCTCCGTCGAAAACGCTTACACATTTTTGCGGGCCGCGTTCTACCGACGAATGCGCTTGGCGATGGTCGGCCACGGTGTTCGCCAGCTCGTGACGATGGCTATGGATCAGCGCAACGAGCGCGGCATCCGAACGCCTCTTGATTTGCTGAGGGAAATTGAAGCGACGGATACCGCCGAGGCGCATCGCTTCGTCGAAACGATGCGCGTCTTTAAACCGCGGATCATTGTGAACGGTGTGCGCACTGCAGAAGACGTTAAGCTTGGCTTCGCCGTAGGCAGCGTCTGCAAAAAGTACTTCGGGATCGAAGCCGAGTACCTCGGCTACGTGAACTACGACGATCAAGCGCGCCGCTCGGTTTCGATGCGCCGCCCGATCGTCGATATGCAGAACGATTCCGATGTCTCCATCTATCTCCAGCGCATCGCGCGTAAGCTCCTCGGTCTGCCTTCCGCAGCAGCGGCGCAGCAGGCGGCGGGACGCCCCTCTGGCGGGCAACGTGCCGAAGCTGCCCGGCCTGGGGCTGGGGCCCAGACCCAGCCTCGCTCGAGCTACGTGCCTCCCGGAACGCCGGGGGCCGGCGCGGCGAGCCCGGATCACCGTCAGGAAAATCGACCCGATTCGCGCGGGGGTCGCGTTGCGGGCTCGGATGAGAACCGACCTTATCCACGCTCCCCAGGAGTACCAAGATGAGCGGTATGAGAGGGATCGACGAACTCGATCATTATGAGCTTCTGGAGGTGGGGCGCCGCGCGTCCGGTATGGATATCGACCGAGCGTATCGCTTAGCGCAGCAGACCTACGCGGACGGCTCGCTGGCGATGTACAGCGTGTTTGAGGCACGAGACGCTTCGGCCATCCGGGAGCGGCTAGACGAGGCCTACCGGGTTCTGGCTGATGCCGAGCTGCGCGGTCTCTATGACCAGGAGTTGCCCGAGCCCGAAGAGGGGGCGGGCGGTGCTCGCCTAACAGGTGACGGCGCCTCGACTGCTTCGGGCCCGGCGTATGCGAATCAAGTATCTTCTAGCGCTCTTCTGCAAGGCGCCGGCGAAGAGCGCGTGATCGATTCGTTCGATTCCGCGGTCGAGGAATTCGACGCTCTTGAGGACGAGGGTGGTGGCGACTTTGATGGTGTCCGACTGCGCCGGACGCGGCTCTTTCGTGGCTACGAGATTGATGATATTTCGGATGTGACGAAGGTGAGCTGTGCGCATCTGCGAAATATCGAAGACGAGAATTTCGGAGAACTGCCCGCCGATGTCTACGTGCGGGGTTTTGTGACGGCGTATGCAAAGACGATCGGACTCGACCCGCAGCTCGTTGTGCCGAGCTATATGGAGCGATTACAGGGCTCTCGGGAGAGCGATCCGCGAGGCTTGTTTGCGCGAGGTTAGTCGCGTTGGTTGCGTCCCTGGCTCCGCCCTTTGTTTCGGCCTTGGTTGCGGCTCTGGTTGCACCTGTGGTTGCGTCATTTGCGTTAGCCGCGGCGGCCACCCGGCTCTGAATTTCCTATGAATCAAGACGAAACTCCCGACGCGCCTTCGGATATTGGGGGAGACGACTCGACGATTGCGTTCGAAGTCGATGAGACATTCGGGGGCATGCGGGTCGACGCAGCGCTCGCCGAGTTCTCTGGCATTTCGCGTTCGCAGATTCGTCGCTGGATCGATGCGGGACGTGTCCTGGTCGACGGCGATCCGGTTCGGGCGAGTCGACAGCTTGATTTGGATGAGCGCGTCGAAGCCACGCCACTCGTCGTCGTCGAGATGGAGCTTCTTCCAGAGGCGATTCCGCTCGTCGTTCTCTACGAGGATGCGGATCTCATCGTGATCGATAAAGCAGCGGGTATCGTTGTCCATCCCGCGCCGGGCCATCCGTCGGGCACGCTCGTGAACGCGCTTTTACATCATTGTGCGGGCGCGCTCGCCGGGATCGGAGGGGTCGCGCGGCCTGGGATTGTGCATCGCCTCGATCGCGGGACATCGGGCGTGATGGTCGCGGCCAAGACCGATGCGGCACATCAGGGGCTCTCCGCTCAGTTCGCTGGGCATACGATTGAGCGCCGCTATCACACTTTCGTGCGCGGGCTTCCTCGGGTGGACGAAGGGCGCGTCGATCGGGCGATCGGGCGACATCCGCGCGACCGAAAACGCATGTCGGTCGAGACGAAAGCGGGCCGTCCCTCGGTGACGAATTGGCGGATACTGCGTCGCTATCCCGATGCTGGAGTGAGTGAGCTGTCGATCCTTCCCGAAACGGGGCGAACGCATCAGATTCGGGTGCACCTCGCTGCGGCCGGACTGCCAGTGGTCGGAGACGTGGTCTACGGACGGGCGCGGGGCAAAGAGGCTGAGCTGGGTCGGCCTGCTCTGCATGCGACACGGCTCGGATTTCAGCATCCCGTGCGGGATGAGTGGCTTGATTTCGAGGCGCCGCTTCCTGCGGACCTGATCGCGCTCGTGGATTCGCTTGGGCCGCCGGCTGTAGAGCCGAGCGAGGGGCAGGGCGAGGGGTCGGAATGAGCGACCCGGCGGCTCGGTCACCCGAGCCGACTGAGCCGCTCGCCCCGTTTGAGCGACTTAAGCCATTTAAGCCACTATGCGACCGCGTTCTCATAGGTGTGGGAGTGCCTCACGGGTTTGGGCAAAAGGGTACGGAAGTGCCTGCCAATACTCAGTTTCTTAGCCAAGTGCATGGCGTCCAAGTCCATCATTTTGGTGCACAGAGCGATGCGGCTAGCCTGTCCCCAGTCCCCTCGGCGGACGCCGCCTGGACCAGACAGCGAGGGCTTGTCGTCGGCATCGTGACCGCTGACTGCGTTCCGATCCTGGTGTCGGACAAGGATGGGGAGTGCGTCGCGGCGATCCACGCCGGTTGGAGGGGGCTCGCCGAGGGTGTGATCGAGGCAGGAATTCGGGCGCTTCCGAAACCAGCGAGCGAGCTGGTAACGGCTGTTGGACCGGCGGCGCGCGGCTGCTGCTACGAGGTAGATGCGCCCGTACGAAAGGCTCTGGATCGAGGCTATGGACGCCATTTAGACCTTGTTCTCGAATCCGGCCGGGCGGAGCATTTCCAGCTGGATCTTCCTCTCCTGGCGACTCTCATCCTCAAGGATCTCGGAATCCCGCCCGAGCGGATCGGCGTGGAGCAGAGGCTCTGCACCATCTGCAACGAAGCGCGATTTGACTCGTACCGCCGAGAAGGGATATCCGCCGGGCGCCTTAGGCACTTCATCGGTGCAAAGCAGGGAGCATGAACGATCCTCCGGAACGGACTGAGCCCCCGACCCACAGTTCCTCAACGAGCTGGGTGCGCTCGTGCAACAGAGGGGCCCGGGAGAGGGCCAGGGTTGACAGTCTTCGGGCACCCGCATAGATTGATTCTACGATCGACATCAGCCGGCGTAAGCCGAGATGAGCTGTCGATCACCCTCAGTACGTTCCTCGCCTTCCTGAGATCAGGCCGTAATTCAGGTCACAGTTCAGGCCATGGTTGAGGCCATAATCCAGGTGCGATTTCCGGGAATGACCCCACGAAGGGTCGACTCATCGGACAGCCAATCGGCGGGGATGATTTTTTTAAACTGCGGAAGCCGTGTTGTCGAAGGGAGCAATATCCCTGCCGAAAGCACTAGGTCTCTACGCAGAGAAGCCTACTCAAAGAGCCTTCACCCAGAGCGCGCGCGACGTCGCGCATGACATCAAGTTCGATTCTCCCCAATCGACCTGAGGCCGAGTGCCAAGGGTTTCTCCAGCAGGGAACCCGAACGTCAGACGATTCGAGCCAGTGACCTAATGAACGGTCCACCGATTCTCTGAAGCCGAGCTTAAACGCTCCCCAATTCACCCTCCCCATTTTGATTCAATGATCGATAGTCGATCCACCAAAGAGAAGAGAGAACCTACGTGAGTAGCGAGCGCGCGTCCGATTCAAAGGACGGATCCGGTTCACAAGGAAATCGAAGCCGACGAGGCCGCGGACGAAGGTCCCGGACCGGCGGTGGAGGCGGCAGTGGCGGCAGCGGCAGCGGTGGCGGCGGCGGTGGCGGTGGCGGCGGCGGCGGTAATCGCGGCAACCGCGGTGGCGGCGGCGAAGCACGTCGGGACTATCTGCCGAGCGACGCTGAGCTCGCCGAAGAAGAAGCCTCTCTTGAGAATCAGGAAGATGATGGTGCGGAAAAAATCGTCGTTCGGGAGCTGAAGGCCCAGTCGGTTCCGGAGCTCACGAAGATGGCCGAGTCGATGGATGTCGAAAACGCAGCAGGTCTTCGCAAGCAGGATCTGATCTTTGCGATCCTGAAAATGCAGACGCAGAACCGCGGCGCAATCTTCGCCGAAGGCGTGCTCGAGATTCTGCAGGACGGCTTCGGCTTTCTTCGCGCTCCCGATCAAAGCTATCTCGCAGGCCCCGACGATGTCTACGTCTCACCTTCGCAGATTCGCCGCTTCAATCTCAGAACAGGCGATACCGTCGAAGGCCAGGTCCGCTCACCCAAGGAAGGCGAACGCTACTTCGCGCTCCTCAAAGTCGAGAGCATCAACTTCGACGAACCGAAGAAGGCCAAGCACAAAATCCTCTTCGACAACCTCACTCCGCTCTATCCCTCCGAGAAGTTCAATATGGAGGCTGCGAGTGGCGGCATGACGACACGGATCATCGATCTGATCGCGCCGCTCGGAAAGGGACAGCGCGCGCTGATCACCTCTCCGCCGAAGGCGGGTAAGACGATGCTGCTCAAGGAGATCGCGAATGCGATCGCCGAGGGGAACCCGGAGTCGTACCTGATTGTTCTGCTCATCGACGAGCGCCCCGAAGAAGTGACAGACATGCAGCGTACGGTTAAGGCCGAGGTGGTTTCCTCGACCTTCGATGAGCCGGCGACGCGTCACGTCCAGGTGGCCGATATGGTGATCGCGAAGGCGAAACGATTGGTGGAGCACGGCATGGATGTCGTGATTCTGCTCGATTCGATCACTCGTCTCGCTCGCGCGCATAACACAGTCGTTCCGCATTCGGGAAAAATCTTGTCCGGCGGTGTCGACTCGAACGCTTTGCATAAGCCGAAGCGATTCTTCGGAGCAGCGCGTAACGTGGAAGAGGGCGGCAGTCTGACAATCGTCGGCACGGCGCTCATCGACACCGGGTCTCGCATGGACGAGGTCATCTTCGAAGAGTTCAAGGGAACGGGGAACTGCGAAATCGTGCTGGACCGGAAGCTTGCCGATCGCCGGACCTATCCGGCGATCGACATCAACCGTTCCGCGACGCGCCGCGAAGAACTCTTGATGGACGAGAATGCGCTGAACCGCATGTACATCCTACGCAAGGTGCTTGCTCCGCTCTCGCCGGTCGATTCCATGGAGTTCTTGAAGGGCAAGATCGAGAAGACCGAGAGTAATGACGAATTCTTGGAGTCGATGAACTCCTAGTGACTCTGGTTGCGGCTCAGGCTGCGACGTTAGTTTCGGCTCAGGTCGTGGTTCCGGTTGCGTCGCCGCGCGGAAGCGAGTGCGAGGCCCCCGAAGCCGAGCGCGCCTGCAAGAGACGGTTCGGGGCAATAC
>JBDNFB010000099.1:0-13694 GCA_041690055.1 Myxococcota bacterium
CGTAGACCCCCCGGAAGTCCTGCCCCTCGCTCACAAAGGGCAGCGTCACATCGAAGAGATGCTGCGCCCCTCCAGCCCCGGCGTTTCGAAATCGCCGCCGGGCGGATTCCACGGCGTCTGCAAAATTCCGCGACTGATCCAAGTCGCCGCGAGCGAAGTGAATGCGCCCTCAAATTCGTCACCGGCGGGAATGCGAAACTCTGGGTGCCGGTCGGTGGCCGCGTCTCGCCGAAAATCTCAACGTTCACCGTGGCAGGCGAGCCGTTCGCGCCGAAAGAAACTGAGGGCATGCACCTAGACGTCGCACGTCGCGCCTGTGCGCGGCCCATGGGGGGGCTGCACTCATAGACATCGAGCGTGATCTGCGCGTCGCTGATGCAACGGTCAGGCGACTGGCAGAAGGGGCAGTTTCAGGGGTCTGCGCCAGGCTCTACGCAGGAGGGATCGCCGGTGTACAGCGATTATTCGAAGCACTCGAGGTCGCAGAGCCATTCAGTTTCGACCTCCATATCGATAGGGGCGCTTCGGGCGTCACCTTACTGAGCAGCCGGGGGCGAAATGGAAAACGTATCGAGATCAACCGTAAAGATGACCTCAGGCTGTGCCGTTGAAAGTGTGACCCCGGTGGCGCTGAACGGCAGGGGGAGGACCTGAGCCGAAGCCGGTGAGAGACTTAACAAGAGACACAAGAAGACTGAGGGGATCGCCGCGAGGAACGGGAGCAATCGAATTTTCCAGGGGGAGCGCGAGCATGGGATCTCGATTCCATTGGTTTCATCAGAGGCGAAACGCCAGATGACAACCGTAGCGACTCGCCGCACTGTATATGCAAAGAGATTTCCACAAAATTGAGTTGCGCATCACCCGCGCCTGCTAGTCCGCGTCCTCGGATGGATCTGGGAGCGGGCCGAAATCAACTCCTGCACCGAGCCCGAGAGCAGCCCCCTCGAGAACACGACAGACCACCCCGGCTCTACGGTGGAGCGCGCGCTTCACGTCGCGCCCAAGCGTGTCTTCGAGCAGCTTGCAGGGTGCCGCATCGCGCACCACTTCGAGCAAAACTTCGCCCACGCGCCAACGATGGCCGGGTTTCCGGGGAACATCGCCGGCCGAGATCGTTAGGTTTCGGCGCGTGAGGCCTGGATCGATAGGCCCTCCGTGCTGCTCCGCGGCTTGGGCCAGCTCTTCGAGGGACTGCACCGTCACGTGTCGATGGCGAGTGCCGTGATAGCGATCGCCGACGATGCCCCGCCCGGTTTCGATCGTAACTGAATCAACCGCCTTCATTGCCAGGCGAGAGCCCGGAGCAATATGAATGGCAACCACGGTGGTGGTGGCCTCGCCGGAAGCTGTGGGGTCGCCGGATGCGAAATCTGAAACCATCGAATCTCTCTGCCGCGTCGTGGCCTCTGCCGCGACCGGCGTGGTGCTCTCCGCCTTGGCCTCTGCCGCGACCCGCGTGGTGCTCTTTGCCGTAGCCTCTGCCGCGATCGGCACAGTCGCTAGGCGCAGACTTCGTCACAAAAATGAGCAATGCTCGACGCCGTTTCGCGACTCACATCGGGACACGCGATTGCAAAAATTTCCGTCCCATGCACTGTCCCCATGACTTGGCGACAGCGCGCCGGAACGCCCGCACGCAGCAGCATCCTGTAAAATTCGATGCCCTCATCGCGGAGCGGATCGCATTCGTTCACGCTGATCACGACGGGAGGAAAGCCCGCGACATCTTCTTCCTTCGCGAAGCTCGGCCAGGCGAGAGGATTGCCCTCCTCGAACGCCTCAATGCCATACGCCATTGCGCCCCTATTATTGTGCAGATCAAGCAAGAGCCCATTATTTTCGACCGAAGAAGGAAAACGCTCCTGCGGCCAGCTGCCGGCGATATAGGGACATAGGGCGTAGATACCGCGGATCAGAACCAGCTCCCCGTCCCGCTTTAGCTTCAGACTCGTCGCAAGTGTTAGGTTTCCGCCACCACTCTCACCCGCGATCACGATTTGATCGGCGGCGAGACCCAGTTTCGCAGCATGGGCATGAAGCCATTTCAGGCCTGACACGCAATCGTTGAGACCCGCCGGAAAAGGCATCACTTCCGGCGCCGAGGAAGCAACCAGACAATTCCGAAAGTCGACAAGCGCTACGGCCACGCCCTGCCCCGCGATCATCCGACCCCAAGCCTGGTAGATCCCGTCGAAGCAGGACATTACCTGCATGCCGCCGCCGTGAATGTAATAGACACAGGGCATGGGCTCATCGCCCTCAGGCCGCATCAGCTGCAGCTTGATCGCGTTCCCGTCCGGCGACGAAAGGAATTCATGCGTTTCAATCACAAGTCCGTCCGAAGGGGCGACCTCCTCCGTGTCACATATCGCCATGAAGGCGCGCAGCCCTTCCTGCGATGCTTTCGCGGTCTCGGTATTCACGGAGGCAAGCAGTTCCTCCCGATTTTCCACGTCCGGCTCCGTGCTCGCGGGAAGCAGGCCAATGGTCGCTTTGATGCGAGGGTCGATACGTGGGTCGTCTTTGATATTTGCGGGCATCCGATGTTCTCTCTTTATGATGAGCTCGTTCTAAAGCGCGGTCTATGGCGTAACTCACGCCCCGAGCTAAGGCCCGGACTAATGTGCGACCCCTTGCGAAACCTCGTTCGAAACCTCGTTCGAAACCTAGGGAGAAACCTAAGGCGCGACCTATGAAGTCCGGTGCTCGGTCAAGTTTTGGATTTGCTTCTGAAGCCATGCGGTCAGCCAGAAGTTTTCACTCGCGGCTTCAAGTTTCTCGTGTGCGGCGATCGCCACATCCGTCGCGGCGGGCTCTCCGGGTATCGCGCGCAGCACGATGTCCGTGAGATGAATCGCCTCTTCCGAATGCCCGCCTTCTAACTTTTCGCGGGCGCGACGCGCGAGGACCTCAGGCCCACCGGCGAGATCAATCAGATCTTGGTCGATGGACGATGCCGGAACGGCGTACAGCTCCGTCGTTGAACCATGATGGAACCAACCCGCATAACTTTCCCAAATTGCGCGCACGCCCCACGAAACTTTCCCGTAGCCCTGCCCTACTTCAATCTCGGAAGGAATTTCGATCTCGGACATCAGCGTGTGCACGTCCTTGCCTTCATTCATTCCCTTGACCGTCTCATCGTGTACATGAAGGATCGCGGCCTTGAGGCAAGTCAGTTCTTCGTGGATCAGTTCTGCACCGACAATCGGCGCGTGATGGCCGTAGAGAATCGTCTCGGCCCCCAGGTCGAGTACGGTCTGCACGGCTTCGGCGCAGACAAGCGCGTCTCGGTAGCGATCCCCCCGAATCGTAATCAGGTTCGGGAAATGGCCGAACGGACAGCCAAAAAGATTGCCTGTGAAGACGATTTTATGCTGCGGCAGCCAAACAATCAGCGAGTCGTTCGTCTCGGCACCCGGCACTGCAATCAACTCGAGTTCAAGATCGCCCACGCGCAGGTGATAGCGATCGCTGAAGACGCTGTCGGGCATCGGCCGATCCTGTTGCGGAATGCGCTCTATGCCAATTTTTTTGAGATAGGCGAACGACTCCATCATGCGTTCTTTGAACGCGAATCCCGAGCGATTGCGGCGAAACGTCATCAATCGATGGTCATAAGACTGATGTTCTTGGTTCTGGTCCGTCGCGATCACCTGGAGACCGGGATGCTTCTTCCGAAAATGCGCTACGCCGCCGACATGATCCACGTGCCCTTGGGTCAAGATCAGATAGCGGACGAGCCCTGGCGAGAGTTCATCGAGATTCCGTTCATGGACCTCGGCCTCGAGGCCAAGCCCTGAATTCAGCTGGATCTTTCCCTCGCTCGTCTCGATCAAATAGACGTTCGAGTTCCCTTCGGACATCACGATGAAATCGTTGATCCGTTCACCGCCGAGCCTGGCATTGAAGGGAGGGATCGGCCGAGATTTGTAAATCGGATTTCGAGTCGAGTTCGCCACGATTGAGTTCCTTTTCAGCTCTCCAAGGACGGAAAGGTGTAGTCCAGATCACAAGATCGAGCATGAGCCATGCGGATCCGAACGCGCAACGCCGTCGGGGGTATCGTATTCTCTCCGTCGGGCATGCTGCCTTGGAGACGATTTCAGATGAACCCGATTTGCCTTTCTCGACTGGCTCGAAGCCGCCTGGCAACCACGGCCAGCCTCTTCCTCGTACTCATACTCTTCTCTCTCGCAGGCTGTACTTGGGTCCCTCTGACACCGACCGGCGAATCGGTTCAGTTGACGCGGTCGTCCTCAGGACTCGAAGGCTGCGAGCGCGTCGGCGCGGTCACAGCACAAACCAAATCTCGGGTCGGTATCTTCGCGCGAAGCGAGAAGAAGATCCTCGAAGAGCTGCAGTCCTTGGCACGCAACGACGCAGCCGAGATGGGCGCGGATCATATCGTCGAGGAAGGCCCGCCCTCCGTCGATGGTCGGCAGCGCTTCGCCGCATATCGATGCGTCCCCGCTCCCAATGATCGCGCTGACTAGCGCCAATTGGCACTAATTGGCACTAAGAAACCCGAGCGCACCGCTACCCGTCAACGGCCTCTCCGAATAAGAGCATCCGGCGGATATCATTCTCTGACCGATCCCATTCACCGCGGCCGTTAGGCTGCCTCCACCTCGACGGTGATCCCGGTCAGCTGTGACATGGAGCTAATGGGGTCAAAAGTTCCAGGACCGACCGGCGAGAGAATATTCACATTCACGCCGGCGTGTTGCTGCGCGGTCGGCATGCCGGATGTGGCGGCATTTCCAAAGCCGTGGCTCATGGCCACAACGCCTTCGCGGAGTTTTTCGTCGAACTCGAGTTCCGCGCGCAGCGTCCCGAACTCATTGCTCACCACGATCCACTGTCCCTCGCGAAGCCCCCGAGTCAGAGCGTCCCGCGGATTCATGTAGAGCGGATTGGTGATCGATCCCTTCGAGGTCTTCAATTCCTTCAGATTCTGAAAGCCCGAGTTCATCATGTAATTCGTGCGCCGCGTGATCAGCTTGAGCGGACCACTCCCCTGCCCCGCGGACTCCACCGAGAGTTCGTCGACAAGTTCCGAAAGAATCGGCTCCGCTCGCTCGAGCGCGGGGGCCATCGCATCCGGACAACAGTCAAAACCGTCCGGGCCACTCATCTGACTGAGGAACTCGCCGAAGGTAGTCTCGGGAAGTACAACGACTCCGCCTTCCGCTGCGCGGAGCGCTGCAATCGAATTGCCCGTCTCTCCCAGGCGGCCATCCCAAAGCGCGGTCATCACGTCTCCGCCTGGGATATCAAGGAGCGAGGGCTTCCCCATCGCTTTGAGGATCCGCGAGATAATCCACCAATCAGGGCGCCGCTCACCCTGCGGCTCAACCACGGATTCGGTCCATTGAAGATAGGGACGACGCTGAACACCCTGAACGAAATAGTTGAGGTCCTCGCGCTCGAACCAATCGGCGCTCGGCAGGACCCAATCCGCATGCTCCGCCGTTGCATTCCGATAGAAATCAACCGACACGAGAAGGTCGAGAGACTCAAGGGCCGCTTCCAATCGGTCGCCTCCCGCGATCGAGAGCAGCGGATTGCCCGCCACCACGATCATCGCTTTGATCGGCGACACTTCGTCGAAAATCATGTCCGCCAGGAGCGCTCCCGGCGGTGTCCCTCGTGGCGGTCGATACTCGCCGAAAGACGATTGGCGATACGCGCTTGCTTCCTCGGGAAGGGACATCGGCAGAATCGCGCGAGACGGAAGAATATTCCCCCCCGCCACATCAAGATTCCCCGTCACGAGTGAAAGCATCTGCGCAAGGTAGTAGGCGAGCGCACCCTGACGTCCCATGTTCACGCCCGTCGAAACATGAATGGCCGCATGCTCGGATTTCGCGAAATCATGTGCCAGCCCGACAATCATTTCGGCCGAGATCCCGATCACCGCCGCCACCCGTTCCGCTGGATAGGCGCGCACGAATTCAACAAGGCGATCGAGATTCTTCACATCTGCAAGCGCCGATTGCGCAAATCCGAGATCGGGATCGCGCTCGATTTCACATAAGATCGCCGCCAGGAGATACGCATCCGTATCGGGCTTGATTTGGAGCGTCTCCCCGACGTCCTTGAGATCGGCGATCTCCAGCGGATTCACGAATACGGTCTTCGCGCCGCGATCGCGGACGGATCGAAGTGCCGCCACCGGATCCGGCGTCGACAAGAAAGACATCTTGCTCACGCGCGGATTCGTGCCCACCATCAAAACGAAATCCGCATGATCCAGATCAGCCATGGGATGGATTTCGGCCGAGCCGTACAGAATCTCGCTGATCGCGTATTTGTTTGCGCAATCCTGCGTCCCGGCATTGAAGAGGTTTTCTGTCCCGAGTGCCGCAGCAGACATCCCCACGCCCATCGCGCCCAGCGCATTGAATGCAGACGGATTGCCCATGTAGATCCCGACGGCGGAAGGCCCATGCTCGTCGATGATCTTCTGCAGTCGCCCCGCCACATCCTGGATCGCGTCATCCCACTCCGCGGCCTCGAACCCGTCCGCAGTCTTACGCTGGGGTGTCATCAGGCGGTCGGGATCGTGATGGACTTCCTTCGCAAGCAGCCCCTTATGACACGCAAAGCCCCGGGAGACGGGATGTTCTTTATCGGGCCGAAGGGCGGCGAGTCGGCCCTCTTCGTCGACGGTCGCCACCAAGCCGCAATTCACTTCGCAGAGCCGACAAAAGGTCCGGACCTCTCGAGCATGATCTTTTCTGTGCGCCTGCGACATGGGGGGACGTCTCCTAGCGAGATGTGTTTTCACGGAATATCTCACGTGCCAATCTTCGATCTTCTTCGCGAGCTTCTCCTCGCTCTTCTTCGCGAGCTACCACACGCGCTATTTCATATTCATCGAGGGAGTCAGCGGAAGATCCAAGGCGCTGATCAAGCCCGGCGCATGATCGCAGAGCGCCGGAATCGCATTGATCACGCGCATCGCCGTCGCCTGCACGCCGCCCGTGTTGTGATCGCCGTCTTCTCCTGTCACGAAGCACTCCAATTGCACGGAAGGATTCCCCTTCACTATGCAGCGGTGTACGCCGGGACGGCCCGGAGGCGGCTGCGGCCAGTCGGGCGCGGACTCTTCATTCAGTCGATTGACGTGCTCGGTCACGACGACCGGGCGCCCTCCGGACATGCCCTCGAGCTGAAAGCGCACTGCGGAACAGGTGTCTTTAGGCACATGCATCATCGGCGTATCGAACGCGACGTCCGTGTAGTAGCGATCAAAACTTTCGCGGATCTCGTCGAGTTCGACGCCGACACGGTCCGCGACCATCTGAACCATCCCGCCCCATCCTGTGCGCAGAACGCCAGGCATCGCCAGCGGCGGCGTGTAGTCCGCCGTGCGACCGAAGCCGAAACTCACGCCCGTGAACTCCGGATCCTCATAGGTCGAATAGTCGCAAAGCTCCTGGACGCGAATCTCTTCCACCTGGTCGGAGAGCTGAAGAGCAGACAAAGGCAGAACGTCGCCAGAAAATCCCGGATCGATCCCGCTCACGAAGAACGTTGACTTGCCTTGCTGACAAGCCTTTTCGAGCGGCTCGCCCATCGCCTTCGCGAAAGGTGGATAAATCAGATAGATCATCGACGTCGAAGCGACATTCGCGCCCGAGGCAAGAATCCGCTCGAGTTCAGGAATAACCTCGTGCGGTCGTGTCTCCGCCTTCACGGTGTACACCACGACATCCGCCTTCAGCGCCAACAAAGCATCGACATCGTTCGTCGCGAGCACGCCCGTTTCCGAGTCGAGTCCGCAAAGCTTCGCAGCGTCTTTGCCCTGCTTCGATTCGCTATGCGCGTGCACGCCCACGAGTTCGTAGTCGGGATGCTGAATCAGATGTCGGAGACTATGGAAACCAACATTGCCGGTTCCCCATTGAATTACGCGATATGTCATTTTAATGGGGCCTGTTCACCAAGATGAAGGGGGAGAATCAAGGAAAAGCCTAACCCGCGATTCGGGGCTCGACCGACCGGATCGGACTATTTCCGAAACTGACGGAAATCGGGCGCGCGCTTCTGCATAAAGGCCTTGATCGCTTCCACGTTTTCAGGTGACCCGACTAGGCGACTCATTTCGGCATGCTCAATTTCAAGCGCATTCTTGATTGCATCCGCATGCGCGGCGTTCATCGTCTTCTTGATCGCGACCAGCGAAGAGATCGGCCATTGCGCAATCTCACGCGCCTTCTCGAGCAATGCCGGAAGCACCTCGGCATCCGGCAGCTTCCGTGCCGCCATCCCGATCTCCACAGCGCGATCCGCATCGATCCATTCCGCCGTGAACATCAATTCATTGGCGCGCTGCCTCCCGATTGAAGACTGCAATGTGTAGCTGCTCGCGATTTCGGGAACGAGCCCAAGGTTCGCGAAGGGCAATCGGGCGCGGAGACTCTCCCCGACATAAGTGATGTCGGACGCAATCGCGATTGTGCAGCCTCCGCCCACAGCGACACCCAGGACCGCAGAAAGTATCGGCTTACCGAAAGCCAAGAGCCCCGCCTCGCACGCGAAGAAGCCGGAGGTGAACCCATCCGTCCGCTCCTTGGCCGCGCCACCTCCCATCCCACTCAGATCGGCGCCCGAGGAGAAATTGCCAGCGGCCCCGGTGAGCACCACGACGGCGACGCGCGGATCGACGTCCGCTTCGCGCAGGGTATCCGCCAGAGAATCCCATTGCGCATCGTCAAAGGCGTTCTTCTTCTGCGGTCGGTTCAGCGTGACAAGCAATACCCCATGCTCATCCAGGTCGGTCAATACGCGAGATTCTTCGGTCAATATGGCTCCTTCAATAGCCCCAGAAGCTTAGCCAGAATGCGATGGCTCGCGAGCGACAAGAAGGCGATTCGCACCTCTTCGGCAAATCGCCGGCACCTTCAGAAAGCGAGGACTTCCGGCTGACACCGAGGGCGCCGCTTGATGCACATACAATCCACTCGGAAGTGCTGGCTCGTCTTGGTGATGGGCCCAGTCGCTTCCGCTGCCCTCTGCCCGCGCATTCATGAAGGCTCGAAACCGATGGAAAAACGAGGCCGAGTACGACTCCCGCGACGCTTGACGTGTCAGATCAAGACGGGCACCGAATTGATCTCGGGATTCGTGCGCGACGTCTCCCGTACAGGCCTCTTTGTGCAGACGGGCGCAGCACCTCCGACCAATAGCATCGTCCAGGTCATCTTTTCGTCTCTAGGGAACCAGCCCGACCTTCGCATCGAGGCCGGTGTCGCTCGCAAACGAATCGTCGCGCGACGCCTCCAACCCTCCGTCCCGTCGGGCATCGGGCTCGAAATCATTCCGCCGCGAGATGTGTATGAACGGTGGATCTTCGGTCCCGCTGAACCCGCCTTGCTCGGAAGCCCCTCAACGACGCATTACGCCTACGATCGGGACGAGCTCCAGAACGACGCCCCCCGGCCTGATCAAACCATTCGCACCTACCGCTTCCGTATGCTCCGACACGACCGTACCTTGTCGAGAATTCTCACCATCCGCTGTTCATCCGAGGCCGGCGCTCGAGCGCGGGCCCTCGTTCGCGCGGGACCGGGTTGGAAGATCGCCGACGCGCAGGCGCTCTAAGAGTACCGAAAGATACCCGATAGCCTTCTCGGACGAACCGACCCCTCCCTGCGCAGCCGCGCGGCTAGACTCCGCCGATGCCTGAAGGAAAAACCATATTTCGCGAATTTCTTGATCGCGACGAAGTGACCGAGCAGTGTCATATCGGCGGCCGCTTCGGCATCATGGCGTACCACGGGGGGAACCTTGAGCGCACGACAGATGTGATTGCGAGCGAGGTCGCGGAAAGAACCGGCGCATCGCTTTACACCGTGACGCAGGCGCATCCGCATCGGCATCACCTTCCCTCGATCGCCATTGATCCCGAGCAGTCCGACGCACTCCGCGATTTTCTTGAGCATGTCGAAATCGTTGTAACGGTGCACGGCTATGGCCGGCGACGATTGTGGCGACATCTCCTTCTTGGCGGGCGAAACCGGGCGCTGGCACAGCACATCGCGACTCATCTTCGCCACGGCCTCTCTGCTCGCTACCGCGTGATCGACGATCTCGAGGCGATCCCGAAGGCGCTCCGCGGTCAGCATGTGCGTAACCCCGTCAACCGTCCCGTCGACTCCGGAGTCCAGATCGAACTGCCGCCGACGCTGCGCTGGAATATCAAAGAATGGGGATGGTCCGATCATCAGGGTATTTCCCGCACTGCCGAGGTAGACCGCTTCATCGAATCGCTATCGTCCGCGATTTCAAGCTGGTCGACGGCTCGGTCAGCCTAGCCTCCGCCTTATTCGTACCTGCCTCCCCCGCTTGCCCCATCGCGGAAGCAGCGAACGCAGCGGAAGCACCCAGCATCCGGCAGGCACGCGCGGTATCCTCCCGCGGACGTCATGGCGCATCCCACGGACTCCAACTCAAAAGAAGCCGCGCACGCAGAGTCATTCCCGACTCGGCTCGCGATCGGACTCTTCCTCGCCGCTTTCCTCCCTCGCATCCTGCCAGCGGCCAGCGTCTTCTGGATATCTGCTTCGGCCTTCTCCTCTGGCCGGCCCGGGCCTTCGCCAATCTGGCTAGCTTTGAAGTTTCCGAAACGGATGTACAGAGCGGTTTCCGGATCTGGATCGAAGATCCCTGCGCGTCGGCCTCGCAGTAATCACCCCCAAAGGAGGTCTTTTCCTTGATGCCCGTCAATGTGCTTTTTGGACCCATGCGTGCTTTCAACCTTCTATTCTCCGGCGTCCTCGTATGCGCGTTGCTCGGAACCGGCTGCGCCGGAATCTTCGAAACTCTGGGCGCCGCCATGGCCTACCGCGGCGCAGCACTACCCGCTGAGCAGATTCTGCGCGACCTTCCCTACCGCGCGGATGCGGATGCAGATCCAGAAAAGCATCGGCTCGACCTTTTCCTCCCGGCGCGCACAGAGGACGCATTCCCGACGCTGATCTTCGTGCATGGCGGCGGCTGGACCGATGGCGATCGCGATATGGGCGTCGGCGGCATGCGACCCTATCAGAATATTGGTCGCTATTGGGCGAGCCAGGGCGTAGCCGTCGCAGTCGTGAGCTACCGGCTTCAGCCTGAGGCGGATTGGCATGCACAGATAGACGATGTCGCGGATGCGGCAGGCTGGGTGCGCACGAATATCGCCGAGTACGGCGGCCGACCGGATGCACTCTATGTGGCGGGTCACTCCGCAGGCGCATGGCTCGCAGCGCGCGTGGCATTCGGCGAATCGGCCCAGCAACGCGCCCAGCTCCAGGCGCCCGGGCTCTGCGGAACGATCTTGGTCAGCGGCGCCGGATTTGATGTGCGCGATGCCAAGACCTACGCGCTTGGATCTAGCCCGGCCTATTTCGCGAAGCGATTTGACGATCAGGAGCGGGACTGGAAAACCCGCGCGTCGGTGGTCCCCCTCGTTCTCGACGCGAGCAAAGCAAAAGCCGCTCCCACTCGGATTTTCTGGGCCGAAGGCGAGGCCCCTACATTCGAGCGCCAGGGAACACTCCTCGCGACCGCGCTTGAAGCGGCCGGTCAAGACGTAGAGAGCCTGCGCATCCCCGGCCTGAATCATCAGAAGATCGTGATTTCGATGAGCCAGCCGGAGACGCCGCTTTCGCAGACGATTCAACGCTTCCTGGAAGAAACAGACTGCCCCGCAAAGCCCACGAGTTCATTCAAATCGAGTTCGTAGAAGGCGCAGAGGGATTCACTTGCGTCTTGCGGCGCCCGAAGCATGACGAACAGCTCCCTATTCACGACTTACGACTCAGGCGCGACCCAGCGAACGCGTTCAAAGAATTTCAGGATTCGTGGCAAAGCGCTCGCCATCTGCGCCCTCCCCCAACGCACTGCCTCGTCCAGTTTTGCCGGCGGCGGCAGCAGATGCAGCGGCGAGAGCGTGGGCCGAAACTCGATGCGTTCATGCGAATAGCGATCGTTCGTTGCGACTTGATATGCAATTAGCCGGGTCAATGGCTGCATCCAGAAATGGCCCAAGCCACCCTGCGGATGAAATGAATCGAAGGCAAGATAATAGGCATTCCGAGTGCCGATCCGTCCCTCTTGGACCTGACGCCATGCAGGGCCTACCGGCACGTTATTCGCAACCCCGCCGTCTACAAGCGCGACGACATCCTCGCGCTTCATCAATTCATTCAAGAGACTTTCTGTCTCCGGATCCTCCCGCGTAAGGTCGTAATGAAGCAGACCGGGAATCGCAGCCGAGAACCCCGCGGCATCAATCGCCCGAAGACGACGCGTCAGCGCATCTCGACCGAGCACGATCTCGCTTACCACCCGCGGATTCACAAAACCCGTTAGGCGAACGAGCTGCGCCGCCACTTGCGCTCGAAGCTGCAAGCGGCCGGGCCTTTCGTCCTCATGCAAATGATGCGAAACCGCATATTCCTGAAGACTCTCGTCCAACGCTCCCCGCCGAATCCCCGCCACGACCGCATCGAAGGGGATCTCCAGATCCTCGAGACGCATGGGTGAACCGTCTTCATTCTCGAATGCGGGTCCAAGTCCCGCATCAAGCGAGAGTCCCACCACGCCGGGAAAGCCAAAACGCGTTTGCAGGCTGATATAGCGGAAGATCTCGTCGCGTTTCAATGACTTTGCAATGCGCAAATACGCGTCAAAATCTCCCTCCTTCGAGCGCGCGCGAAAAAGTCCAATCAGCGCCCCCATCGAGGAGCCGATCACATAGCCCGGCACGAGCCCGGCCGACTGCAAGACTTCCCACGCCCCGATATAGACGTAGGCCGAACCGCCGCCGCCTCCCGCGATACTGACGAGGGTCTTGATCCCAATCTCTTGATCGAGATGACGCGCCGAAAAACGGTCGCTGTACTTCTCCAAGATCTCGTTTCGCGTTGCGCTCAGCTGCGGGAGCTTCGTCTCAAGCAGCCGGCTCGCCTCTTTCACACGGACCTTGCTGTCCTTGGTGTCCGACAGGATTCGACCGAGATCGCTCAGAACAAACTCACGCCAGCGTCCCAGCCGCGGCGTCCGCACGCGCACTTCTTCGGCATTGCTCCGACCGCCGCGCCGAGCGGCTCCGGGCTGAAACGTATCCAGACCCGCAAGGACAAGAGCGTACCGAAGCTGGTTCTCGCGGGCGCGCGTCACCACGCCCGGATGTTCAAAGAGCCCGTCCACCAGCAGCGATTCCATCCGCTGCAAGCGAAGCATCTGCTCTTCTTGCTCAGCCTGATCCGCCACCCTCGTCCCCCTCGCCGCCCCGGCTCTGCGGAGAAACTAGCAGCCGCGTGATGATTCCAGGCACCAGCCGTTCGGAATCAAGAACTGGGCGTGTACCAGATCGGTGATGACCAGGCGCGCTCTTGGATCGTGGACGGGAATCGCTCGTCGCCGCACGCCTCGGGGCGATCGATCGGATCGAGTGACAGGCAGGCGCGGTGTGAGTAGCGGCAGGTCGGATTTTCGATCGCGCGCAGGTAATAGAGGGCTCGCTTCGAGGGGTCGAAGTCGGGATCGCGCCATACGCTGCAAAGCTCTCGGTGGTCGACCTCGCCGCCCGGCTCGCAGGTGTCGAGGTTCACGCTCGCCCGCTGGTCGAGGGTTCCTGCCACGTCGTAGATGCGTTGAGTCGACTGGCCCTCATCGTCGATCCAGCCCTTCAC
>JBDNFB010000100.1:0-6408 GCA_041690055.1 Myxococcota bacterium
GCTCCGCTCGCGCCGGGACGGAACGGCTGCGTCACGACGTCGGGTTACGACTCCGAACCGACCTTATGCCACCGCCTCCCCAGTCGCTTCCGATCCACAATCGCGCTCGAAACGCCCACCACCCGGGCTCGTGCCGCGCTCGCGCCCGACCCGCACGAACGCGCCCTCGATCGAATCCCCAAGAACGAACCCGCGAGCCAGGCGGCTTAGTTCAACGAGTTCTATACACACCGCGCCGACCTCGGCCGAGCCCACCGATGGCTCCTGCTCGGCTGCGCTATCCATAGAACCCTCTTCATTCTGACAACTCAGCCCCGACGGGGCTGTTCGGCCCGTCCCGGGGATAGCGCGAGCACGAGACCAGATTCGAATTCATCGGAAGCATTGCTTCCGCTATGCCTTTGAGGTCTGCGACCTCCCATACGCTCGGACTAACGTCCGATCCCCCTTACGTTGGCAACGTGATGCGATCCTTGAATTCATTGATGTTTACCAGCCGTACCGTGCGTAGAGCTGCGTGACGAACACTTAGGTCAACTTTAGGTCAACACGAAGATTCGGATGCGAGTGGCCTCGGAACCTGATTTTTTTTGCGATCGTGTGGATAGGCAAAACAAGCTGCGTTTCCCGCACCGCCGATACGTATGGATATCACAATTGGATTCCGATCAAGGCATAACCGCTCGTTTCGGGAAGTTGCGTACTGCAGCCTCGTTTCCCGCCTAAGTCCAGGCTTCCTTGGCGTTTCCGTGGTCGGCCGCGTAAGATGAGTGCGAGTCAAGAAGCACTCCAGACCGTCAAACCCGCTGAATTCCGGCTGTAAGCAAACTAATCACAGGAGCCCCTAATGAAACAACTGATGCTTGGACTCGCCGTGGTCCTCTTGGCTTTCTTCTGCATGTCTTCCGTCGCCGGTGCCCAGGACTGCCAGGAAGTCGCTCCCGGAACTTTGTGCGACGATGGGAACCCATGCACCCCCACTTCCGAATGTTCCGGCGGAGCGTGCGTGGCGACCTCCTCCTCGCCGAATGGAACCAAGTGCGAGGACCCACTGTTCTGCAATGGAAGCGAAACCTGCCAATCTGGATTTTGTACGGCAGGAGTGTCGGTCTGCCCGCCGTCGGGGAATGCGTGTCTTCAGGCCATTTGCGATGAAGAGCTCCAAGTCTGCGTCGAGATTCCTGTGACGTGTGTCCCCCAGAACGATTGCTACGATGCGGTTTGCGATGTCCAGACAGGAAGCTGCGTCGAGACCCTTCTCCCCTGCAACCCGTTCGATTCCTGCCACACGGCGTCCTGTTCCCCTAGCAACGGCTGCCAACAGATTTCACTCGTCTGCACTCCGCCCACCGCGTGTCACGAAGCGAGCTGCGACGTCGTGAACGGCTGCGTGGCTACTTCGATCGTCTGCGACGACGTCGATCTGTGTCATGCCGGATCCTGCGACGAGATCACCGGATGCGAACAGACCTATCTGTGTACCGCTCAAGAAAGCTGCACCGCGACCGGTTGCGCCGCGACCGTGCCGGCTATCGGAGCGACCGGGATCGTGATTCTTGTATTGATGATGCTGGCAAGTCTCGGGTGGATAACGAGTCGCGGGTTCAAGCTGGGTTGAGAAGGCCGGGTCGAGTCGCTACCCAAGATCGAATCGCTGGGGGTCGATTCACTGGGTCTGCCCCAAACCTGCGGTCGGCAGTGAGAGAAATTCTGCGACCACGGACGAACCCTTTTTGCGGTGATCGCGGCCTTCGACGCATAACACTATCTCCGACCGAGCTGGTGTGGAGGGAATAGAACAATAGACCCCAGTCTTCAGCACCACCGATACTGCGTGCTCTGACAACTAAGCCCTCTGCGAGGCGACGTGGCCCCTTCCGGGGCCGACGCGTGGCAGGTATTCTACCCGATACAGAACGGGATGATCGAGCGGGATGCCACCCTTCTCGCAAATCCACGCACAGTCCACCCCAGGAGGGTTCCCATGACCGCCGCAACGATCGAACACGGAACTGCTCGCACCCCTGATGGTGTGAACGTCGCCTACCAAACTTCGGGCCACGGCCCGGCCCTGGTCTGCTGTCACCCCATGGGCTGGGATCACACGGTATGGGACCGACATCGACCCCCATTCTCCCGCGACCACCAGCTCATCACATTCGACCAGCGCGGTTCCGGCGCATCGGATCACCCGCCCTTCACGGAGGGCCCCAACAGCGCCTACACGACGACCGCCTTCGGCGATGACCTACGCGCGGTACTCGATGCCCTGAAGATCGAGCGCAGCTCTCTCGTCGGCTTTTCCATGGGCGCCGTGGCCGCCCTCTCCTTTGCCACTCGCTGGCCTGGGAGGGTCGAGCGTCTCGTGCTGGCTTCAGCCATGGCGTCGCGCCTGCCCCAGGCCATCATCGACCGCGCACGACTCGTAGAGAAGGTCTTAGCGGAAGATGGAATCGAGGCGGCCATGGACTTCTATTTTTCTGGCAAGCTCTTCGAGGGACTTTTGGCCGATGATAGTTTCCGCGAAAGGTTCGAATCTATTCGGCGGCGAGCGACGCCGCACGGATTCCAGGGGTGCTTCCGGGTCACCATCGATCGCCCCTCCCTCGTGGACCAGCTTCATGTGATCGAGGCCCCGACCCTCATTCTCGTCGGCCAACGCGATACCCACTATCTGGCGGAGGCCGATTTTCTGGCCAAGACCCTCCCCGAAGCCACGAAGATCGTCATTGCCAATGCCGGCCACCCTATGACGATGCAAGAACCCGCGGTCTTCGAGAGGCACGTCCTGAAATTCTTGCGCTGATTTTCCAATCTGGGTGACGAGAGATAGCTCGGTCAAAAATGGGAAGAGCTCCCGTCACTCGCCACGGGGTATGAGCGTGGCTCGACGCATCACGATTGGTTCTATCGCGGGCTGGCTCGCAAGGTGCTTCCGACCCAGCCCGCGAGCGTCCAAGCGCTCGGTGAAGATGCGTGGGTTGAGCGAATCGATAGCCCCGGCCGGGTCGTGATCGAGTTCGCCCCGCAGAAATGGATCAGCTTCGATGGCCGCAAAGTCGGCGCACACGCCGAAGGGCGTTGGCAGCCGGGCGATCCCTGGATCGAACCCGACGAGTAGGGAAAGACTGACCTACAAATGCTCCCAACTTGCCGAATCGCTTGATCGCCGAATCGCATCGATTATTGGGGATAGGAAAAACAAGCTGCGTTTTCAGCACAGCCGATACGTATCATTCTGACAACTAAGCCCCGACGGGGCTACTCGGCCCCTGCCGGGGGCTCACTCAAGATATGGACCACGGACGACAACGGCGACTCCGCAAGCTTGGCTTCGAGCGCGAGGAAGCCACCGCTCTTTCCGCTCTGCATACACGCAACTTCATGTAAAACTCCGCTATCACTTCGGAACAAGAGAATCCGTCCCGCTGGCCATCGTCGACCACGCCGTGCGCCAATCCAGAACCGAAGAGACGAGGTCAAACGAGTGACGCACAAGCTAATTCAATGGACGAGCGGCCGAGTCGCTCGCGAGACGATTCCTGCCATCGCATCGGATCCTGGCCTCAAGCTGGTCGGGCTCTACGCTTTCTCGCCTGAGAAGGTGGGCCGTGATGCGGGAGAGCTAGTGGGATTCGAGCCTCTCGGGGTTCCGGCCACGAGCGACGCCGGGGCATTACTCGCCCTCAAGCCCGACGCCGTCGTCTACACCCCCTTGTATCCGGACATCGACGAACTCGTGAGGATCCTCGAAGCTGGGGTGAACATCGTCACAACGTCTAACTTCATCACGGGCTGGGGCCTCGACTATCGTGCCGACAAATATGGTCCCGACGCCCGAAAGCGTCTGCAGGAGGCGGCGCTGCACGGGGGGGCTTCGATCTTCGGAACGGGGATCAACCCTGGCTACATCAACTATCTGGCTTGCATCGCTTCGTCGGTCTGCCGGGAGGTCGAGCAGATCCGGGTCACGGAAGCGATCGCGGACATCATTCCCTATCTCGGAGATCCCAATATCCTCGAGTTCGGCTACGGCAAGCCTCTCGACACCCCCGGTCTCCGTGAACGACAGAAGGCGGAATCGTCGGTTTTCGGCGACGCCATTGAGCTGATGGCGAGCCTGATGGACATCAAATTGGACGAGATCCGCTTCTCCTCCGACCTCGCTCCAGCCACCGACGCCATCGAAACGCCAGGCGGGATAATCGAGCCCGGTTCGATCGCGGGCGTCCGATTGCGCTGGGAAGGCATTTCGAACGGCCGTCCCGTGCTGCAGAACTACCAGGTCTGGATCGCGGGCAAGAACGTGGCCGACGTCGAGGAGTGGGGCGCGACGAATCGGCACGGCTATCTCGTCGATATCACGGGGGACCCGAACGTGAGCAACGTGTTCCTGCCGACTCCGGTCGGCGATCCAAAGACGTTGACGATGGCAGACCACCATGCCTTCGCCATGCGCCTCACCGGGATGCCGCTCATCAACGCCGTGCGTAGCGTATGCGCCGCTGCACCCGGAATCCGTACGTACAAGGATCTGCCGCCGGTGGTGGCGAGCGGGCGATTCCGCGCCGATCGATCCGCCTAACGGTACCGGTGACATATTCGGAGAATCATTCATGCACGTGCATAACATTTTGATCTGCGTCTCGATCGCGCTTGTGGTCCTCGTGACGTCGGGCGGTTGCACCTATAGCCGAACGCTTGGCCCCTGGGACATCGAACCGGACGACAATAATCGTCTCATGCCGGGTGGCCGCGTGTCCTACGAGATTCTCCCCAGAAACGCGTCACGCCGTCGCGGGGCGCTGCTCGACCTGGTCCAGGGGACGGCACCGATTGAGGGGGGGCGTTCGAGGAAGGGGTAAATCGTCGGAGGGCAGAGTTTGTACTGGCTGCGGAGATCGAATTGTCGCAGGTCGACGGACGCGACCAGTACACGGTTCCGAATCGTGAGCGGATCGAACTCGGCGCGGAGATTCCAGGCCCGACGCGCGCCGATGTGAAGATCGATCGCCTGCGGTCGCGCATCAACCTGCGAGCCGGCGGCCGTTTTCTCGATATCGTGAGTCTAGATGCGCGAATCGGGCTCGCAGTCGATAAGACGGAAGTCGATGTCCAGACCCCGGCCCGATCACTCACTCAAGACAAGACGAAGGCCGCATTTTTCTTCGGCAGTCGGTTAGCGGTGAGGCCGATCCCGCTCTTCGATCTCTATGCGCAGTTCGGCTACTCATTCGGCGACTTCCGCTCCTTCGACGGTGAAATCGGCGGCCAGGTGAATCTCACGCGGAACGTGGGTTTCTACGGCGCATACCGCCGGATGACGTACAGCGTGAAGAATTTTCGCGGAAACGGTTCAGACCTCGAGGACAAGTTTGAAGGGCCGACGTTCGGTGCGAGCTTGTCATTTTAGAATTCGGCTGTGCCTACCGACACGAGTAGGAGGTCGGGCGCGCCGAGGAAGCCGCTCAAGGGCGAGCGATGGCGTTCTCGAGATCAACCAGAGCTGTGCCGACCAGGCCCGATGGAGAATAGGAAAGGCAAGCCCCGCTTTCCGCACCACCGATACTCGGTGTTGAACTAAGCCGCTGACGCGGCAGGGCAGCTGGACGGGGTGCTGGGAGCTAAGACCGCCTCCTGGGCCAGTACATCGCCTGCCGCCCGCCGTCGTCCTCTCGTTCCTCCATCTTGACCTCCCCTTGCGTCATTGCGCGCACGCGATTGGCCGTGCTGATACGCGGCCAAGGAGGTCCCCCATGACAAAGCTCCGCGAACAGATGACCAGGACAGGGTCCTGCGCGGCATGGCTTCCAGCACACAACGAGCCTACTTGCACGCCGTGGCGAAGTTCGCACGCCATTACAATCGATCGCCAGACCGGATCTCGAACCAAGAACTCAAAGCCTACTTGCTCTATCTCCATCTTGACGAAAAATGCGCGACTAGCACCTGCAACGTCGCGGCCGTGGCCTTGCGCTTCCTCTATCACAAAACGATCGGCCGTCCTAGGGCCGACTTCGACGTGCCGATCGCCCGCCAGCCTAGCAAGCTCCCGCACGTGCTCAGCCGAGACGAGATGGCTCGACTCCTGACGTGCACTTCATTCCTTAAGCATCGTGCGCTCTTCTTGACCCCCTACTCCGCCGGGCTCCGCGTGAGCAAGGTCGTCCGCCTAAGACCCACGGACATCGACTCCGCTCGCATGCTGATCCGCGTCGAACAAGGCAAGGGATCCAAAGACCGACTGACACTGCTCTCACCGCAGCCCCTCGAAGCGCTGCGCGACCACTGGCGACGGACGCAACCGGGCGAACATCTCTTCCCTGGGCGAGACGGGCACAGCCCCGTGCGCGCTACGGGTGTCAAGGAAGCCTTCAAGAAGGCCAAGCGACGCGCCGAGATCGACAA
>JBDNFB010000101.1:0-13771 GCA_041690055.1 Myxococcota bacterium
AAGGTTGGCGCGACATCGAGAAGCTTATCCGAGCCCTCGAAGCCAATGAACAGACGCAAGAGGCAGACGCAAAGCGAGTCGCCTAAGATCTACACAAGAGCCGCCGCTCAGAGAAGATCAACATCGGGCGGGACAATCCCATAGAGACTCCCGTTCGCTTGGCGTACTTCGCGGGCGTCTCGCCCGAGGCAATCGCCGTTGCCATGCGCGCCTCGGAGAGTGTCAGCCCAAACAGCCCGGAGACGACCTCCTCAGCTAGCTGCGGTACTTCCTCTCGGTCGGTCAAAAAGATCAATGCGCTCTGCGCCGACTCCAAAAGCGAGAGCACGGGCGTCTCGCTTCCGCCGTTTTGTCGCACAGGAACACACCATCCGACCGAGGGCTTGTCGCCTGCCCTGCGTCGCAATGCGAACGGCGTCGCCACTGGCAGATCAACGTGGGTCGAGCTGCCCCCGGCCGCATCGATCCCGGCATGGAGACTCCCATCGGCATCGGGCGTCGACAGTCGGCCGTTGCGAACCGAAAGCAGTTCCCCGTCGACGAGAAGTTCCTCAGCTCGGCGATTGAGCGCCTTCGCCTTGCCCTGCGTGACCAAGAGAACCGCCATCTCTATCTCGTCGAGGGCCGACCTGTGGATGGACTCTTGAACGCGGCTCTCCTGGAGCATCGTTTCCAGCTTCGCAGCCCGCACGAGATGGGGCGCCAACGCCTTCAGTCGCTTCTTCTGATCCTTAACGAAGACGCCCGCAAAGAGATCCTGGTAAAGCGCGATGAAAATCACACGAGAGCCACTCGTTGAAAGGGACGTGGCAAGGCAGTCCTCTATCCCCAATGGCTTGAGAACATGACGGTAGTGCGAGTCTTGCCTTAAAGAATCCGGATGAAGCAGTTCCGCACCCGTGAGCACTTCGGCTTCTTTGGGTGCGTACCCTTGCTCCGCCCAAATGTCGCGAAAACCGTGTTCACGGCGCCAGCGTTCATCGACCATTCCCTCATCGAGCCCAACGAACATGAGCTTTGGATCGCTGATCCCCGTTGATACGTCGGAAACGCCCATCGTGCCGCTCTTGGCCCCCACGAAATTGGCGACGTTTCGGAGAAGGTCGGCCCAATCGTGGTGGTCAGTGGCCGTCGCGTAGATACCGTCGATCACGGAGTCCAGAGATTGACCGGCGGGAGTATTTCCGACACGAGTAGGAACGGGGAATCTCCTTCCTTGGAAGCGGCGCGTTACGTGTACGTGGTCGCTGCATGGTCCACATCGAACTAAACCCTCAACCACACAAAGCTAAGCATAGACCTAGCACTCTCGGCTACCCCCACCCAGATGGGGGGTACTTGCGCCGTCAGAGCCATGAGAATTCGATCGAGGCGCCTCTCGACTCATACCTCGCCCTAGGGAAATCGCCCCCAACAGACCGATACAGAGCATCAGCCCAACCCCAAGCCCTACCTCGAATCCTGGCTCCGGAAGCAGGCGGATATTCGCCCTACTCGACTGAGCAGCCGGGGCGCCCCCCGTTTCTTCATCGTGCTGCTCGCTGGAAAAAGAGTTGGCGTGGGCGGCATGAAGCCCACTTCCGGCAAGTCCGAATACAATCAGGATCAAGACGAAACCAATAGATCGCTGCAGCATTAACCCGTTCCCTTTAGCCGGCTATCCCCAGCAAGTCGCTGGCAAGTCCGCCCTGCTCGAGCGCCCGAGAACGCGAAGCGGGCGCGGCACTCAATAGGGCGGCTCTCCCGACACAACAAGGAGGAGTCCATCTTGCGATATACGCCGCGCACGAGAACCACCCAGATGGGTTGAGTCGGCCGAAAAGCGGGGAACGATCCCATCACCATCTCGATCGCCAACCGAGGCATGCACCGATATGCGGCCCCAAGATCCGCTAGGTACCGAGCATTCATCCTCCTCCCCCCATATGGAGGGCGAGCGATTGCAGCCAATTGGGTAGCTTCACGCTTACTCGCGGCAAAGAGACTATGCCGGCTCTCGTTACCAACACGGGGGCTGGGCGTGCCAATGACGTCGCTCTGCCCCGCCTGCACGTTTTTCAGGGTGGACCCATCGTGCGGGCGGGGCAAGAGCAAGCCCCTCCCCGCTCTCTCATGCGCAAGCCGCTTGGCCTCGTCTGCCCAACCACGCAGTCTTTGCGATCCCCTAGCGCGTCCGCTCCCGAATCAGGATCTCCTGCGCCACCGTCGCAAGATGGACCCCGTCCCGCGCAAAGAGCTGCCCGACCGACAGTCCCCGCGCGCCCACAACCCCATGACTCATGAAATCATGCAGCACCCATTCATCGTGGCGGCCCGGGCGATGAAACCAGATCGCATGATCGAGGCTCGCGCCGACGAAGACTTCGTCGTAGGCGCCGATCATGTCGGGGATACCCGCGCGTTTCGGATGTGATTGGCTGGCGGCTTCGGTCGGGATATCGTCGGAGGCGTAAGCCAGCGCGCAGTCTTGAAGGCGTTGGTCCTCGGCGAAATCGCCCTTCACCTGGAGCCAGACCTGTGAGCGAGCGCCGGCGCATTGCACGTTGCGTCGCGCCAAGATCTCGCCCCAATCATCCACGGGAAGATCCTCGGGCGCCGGCAGGTCGGGCGGCATCTTCTGCTCTTGCACGTCGGCTTGTGCTTCGCGCTGTTGGAAGGAGGCCGAGAGATTCAGGATCGGGCCGATCGATTGGCGCGCGACGATGCGCCGCGTACAGAAAGAGCGGCCATTGCGAATCCGGTCCACCTCGAAGCGGATCGGCTCATCGAAATCTCCACCTCGAATGAAATAGGCGTGGAGTGAATGGACGAAATAGTCCTCGTCGACGGTCTCGTAGGCCGCTCGGAGGGCCTGCGCGACGACCTGCCCGCCATAGACGCGGCCCCACGGATAGCTGGGACCGACTCCAACGAAGACGTCGGGGCCGTGGGATTCGAGCTTCATCAGGGTCTGAAAGTCTTTGACATCAAAAGGCATGGCGGCTCAGCATAGCTCGGTCCACGCCCCGTCTTGCCGGCCGAATCTGAATCCTCCGTCAGCGAAAATCGGGACCCAAATCTCCGCCGCAATCGGGCTACCTTCGAGAGCCTCGCGATCGCGTTTCCCCGAAACGCATCCGCGGAAAATTGGAAAGGAATCCGCATGACTTGGGACACAATCATCGTCGGCGCAGGCTCCGCCGGCAGCATCCTCGCCGCGCGCCTCAGCGAAGACACGTCGCATCGCGTCCTCCTGCTCGAGGCCGGCCCCGACTTCGACCCCTTTGCACTCCCCGAGCAAGTCGAGTTCCTCGGCCGCGGCTACGACTGGCCGATCGAATGGGGGGAAGAAGTCCGATCCAGCGATGGCCGCACCCTGCCCTACCTCCGCGGCCGCGGCGTCGGAGGATCTTCGAGCATAAATGGTGGCGTCGCGATGCGGGCTGAGCCCGCGGATTTTGAGACCTGGCCGACGGGCTGGAAATGGGAAGACATGCTTCCTTGGTTCTGCGCCCTTGAGTCCGATCGAGAGTTCGGCGGCGAAGCCTGGCACGGCGAAGACGGGCCCATCCCTATCGTCCGCTGGCCCGAAGCGGAATTCGATCCGACCCAGAGCGCGTTCGTCGAAGCCTGCCTGAAGGAAGGGATCGCGGAATGCCCGGACCAGAATGCGCCGAACACGACGGGCGTGGGTCCGATTCCGATGAACCGCGATGACAAGCGCCGACTCTCGGCGGCATTAACGCATCTCGCGCCCGCACGCGGACGTACAAACCTGGAGGTGCGCGGAGAAACCCTGATTCGACGCGTGCTCATTGAGGGCGGACGTGCAGTCGGAGTCGAGCTCGATGGGGGCGAACGGCTTGAGGCGGATCGCGTGTTAGTCACCGCTGGCGTGCTTCAAAGCCCGATCATTCTACAGCGCTCCGGCATTGGTCCCGCCGCGCAACTCGACGCGCTCGGAATTCCCGTCGTCCGTGATTGCGCGGCGGTCGGCGCACATTGGACGGATCATATGGTGATCCAACTTTCGACGCCGATCGAATCGCAATGGATTCGCAAAGGCGCGCGGGGGATTCAGAATCTGGCACGGATTACGGCTCCGGACAGCCCCTGGTCAAATGATCTGCAGCTGACGCCCTGGACCGAGCGGACGGGCAAAGACGCCTATCAGCTGAATGTCAGCATCTCTCTACAGCAGCCCTTCGGCGAGGCTCAAGCATCCGCAAAGAGCAGCGACGCGAGCGAGCGCGGACAATTCGACTGGGGCTTTCCCGGCGATGTACGCAATATCGAGCGCCTCCGGGCGGGATACCGTAAAGCGGCGCAAGTCGTGAAAAGGTCGGGCGTGTCTGCGGAACCGGCGGCTCTTGCGAAGGCTTCGGCGATTTCCGACGCGGAGCTCGATCTCTGGATCGGCGAGCATCACGGCGCCTTCTATCACGGCGTCGGAAGCTGCCGCATGGGAGAGAGCGAAGACTCCGTCATCGATCCGACATGCCGCGTGCGCGGCATCGAGGGTCTCTTCGTCATCGACGGGGCAGCGATCCCCCGCGTGTCCCGAAGCAATACCCATATCCTGATTGCGGCACTCGCCGAACGAGCGGGGGCAATGCTCCGCGGAAAGCACACACTCTAATGCGCGCGCCACTTTGTTCTGCCGACGTTTCAGAAGCGCTTTCGATGCCCGTCATCGAGTCGCCCTACACTTTCTATGCGCGACTTCGCGAGACGTCTCCCTTGTCACGTATTGGAGAGTCGGGCGTGCATCTCGTAGCGAGCTGGGACCTGATCGAGGAAGCGCTCGAACGCGAAGAGGATTTTTCCGCGCATCTCACGGGCGTGTTGATCCGCGATCCGGCGGGCGAGCCAGCGACCTTCACGCTCCCAATGACCGGCGCGACGCAGGTCATTGCGACCGCCGACGAACCCGACCATTCGATTCATCGCAGCGTCGTCCAGCCCCGTCTGACACCCGCCCGGATCGGCCAACTCGAAGAAAGACTTCGCCGCTGGACGGGGAGCGCCATCGCGGGCTGGCAAAACGCGGGCGGCGGCGATCTCATCCCCGTCTGCGAGCGCATCCCGGCGCTTGCCCTCGCGCACGTGCTTGGCCTGCCGGAAGACGACGTCGAGCGCTTCCGCGTCTGGGCGATGATGGGGGGCGACATGCTTGCGGGCGATGCCAGCGCGGAACGCCTCGGCAAGCTCGGGCAGGAAACTGCGCAGATGGCAGCTTATCTCGCGGACCATTTGGAAAGCGCCATCAGCCAGCCTCGAGAACCAGAGCCAAACGAACCGCTCCTCCAAGCACTCGCGCGCGCCGTTCGGACGGGCGTTCTCGCCCGGGAAACGGCCATTGGCATTTCGATCGTTCTCTTCGGCGCGGCCGGGGAATCCACGGCTGCGCTCCTCGGCTCCTGCGCCAAATGGCTCGCCGAAGACCCCGCACTCGTTCAACAGCTCCGTGCGGAGCCGACCCTGATCCCGCGCTTCATAGAAGAAATCGTTCGCCTCGAGCCGCCCTTCAAGTTCCATTACCGCTCGGTCACGCGCGACTGCTCACTCGGCGGCTTCTCGCTCCAAGAAGGAGACCGCTTAATGCTTCTCTGGGCCTCGGCGAATCGCGATGCGGCCTATTTTGAAGAGCCGGATACGCTGCGTCTCGATCGTCGATTCCCGAAGCGCCATATGGGATTTGGGCGCGGTGCCCATTTCTGTGTGGGGGCGACGCTGGCTCGGCTCGAAGCGCGCGTAATGGTCGAGTCCCTGCTCGAACTGGATCCCGCGCTCCTTGAGAGCGGGCCTTCGGAGGCGACGTATGCCAAAAGTGTCTTCGTGCGACGCCTGGAGAGCCTATCGCTTTCCGGGCCTGCTCCGAACTAACACGTCGATCGATTGGACCGCCAGGCCGCTAGAGCGTGGCGGCGCGGCGCGGCGCGAGATCCAAGCGGGAAGCCGCCCCGTCGCACGCCGACTCAAACGCCGCGAGACAGCTTTTTGAATTCCTCCGCGATGAGTTCCGATGCGCCCGACTGATGGCTTGCGCGCCAGTCGCGCCAGGGGAAGACACTTTCCCAGCGATGCAGCTTTTCGAAGCTGAGCGTGGCGGTCACCAGCTCCTCGATTTCGCCTGCCTCCGCGTAGACCTTGCTGAACCGGGGAAAGGCCGGACCGGCGATCGTGCTGTGGCCGAGGAAATGATTCACGAGGCTTTCGTCGAGCTGGGCACCGCCGTAGCTCCCGGTCGGGTCAGGCCCGCCCACATGATTCGCGCTCATCGTGTAACAGAGGTTCTCCTGCGCCCGGGTCGACGTTGTATTCACAAGATAATCGCGCTTGCCCGGCCCAGAGAACGTGGCGCAGCAGTTGACGATGAGGCGTGCGCCCTTCAGTGCAAGGATGCGCGAGAGTTCGGGGTTGAACCAAAAGTCGTAACAGATGAGAACGCCGATCGGACCAAAGCGGGTTTCGAAAATAGGCAGCGAGCGCCCCGGCTCGAAAGTCACTCCCTCCGAAACCCAAGGCAGCGACCCGAGATGGACCTTCCTGTAGGTCCCCTGGATGCCTTCCGGTCCGACAAAAGCCGCTGCGTTGTAGAGCACATCGGGGCGTTCGGCGTCGCGCTCCGCCATGCCGAAGACGACATAGATGTCGAGCTCTCGGGCGAGCGCGGCGATGTGTTCCGTGGATGGCCCGGGCACGGTCTCCGCCAAATCCGCATGCGTCTCACAATGCGGCGCGCCCGATTGGCAAACAGAGCAATGCTCAATCCCGATCAGTGCCTCCTCGGGAAAAGCAATTAAATCCACGCCCTGGGAAGCGGCTTCGCGGATCGTAGCTTCCATTTTTTTCAGGGTGGCAGCCTTGTCGCCGGTCACCGCTGCGAAATTGGCAGCGGCCACATGGATGACAGGCTCGTATTCGCGGTAGCGTTCCGGGATCAGGCTCGAAGACTTCGAAAGCATAGCGGACTCCTCTCAAGCAGCACGGCCTTCAGTAGGGACCCCGCGGCCGTTGGAAGATCAAGTCTAGACCTCAGGCGGGACCTCAGCCTCCCCTTCTTTCTTCCAGTTGGCGAACAGCATTGTGAGCAGTCCGAGCACGACCTCATCAAGGAAGGGCAGTCCGTCCGGCAACAAGAGGTCGACGCCGAAGAAGAAGCCCGCCACCAGGAGCAGTGATGGGAAACGCAGCCGTGCTCCGTAGCGACCCAGGAGCGCAAGGGCGATGCGACGTAGCCAAATCATGGGTGCCTCTTGGGCCGCGCGGCAGTCTTGAACTGTGCCGCGAGGGGCCTTAGTTCACGAATTAGTTCCCAAAGAGCTTACCAAGCCCTTTCTGAAGCAGCTTCTCGGCGTCATCTCGCGCGATGTCTTTCGCGTCTCGCCCTTCGGCCCCACTCTCGGCCTCACTGCCTCCGGCGGCCGCCGGAGCTTCCCCCGACACGCCCGCCGCAACATCCGCCGGGTCGGCGCTGCTTGTCTCTCCGGTTTCGCCCGCCGCTTCCTGAGCCGCTTTCTCGGCGTCCTTCCGCTTATTCTTGTTCTTGTTGCCAAAGAGCAGATTCGTGAGTTCGCTGGCCGCGCGATTTCCGATCTCGCGCGTCGCCGCGCCCCGCGCCTGTGCCGTGAGTGCGGCCAGATCAGGCCTGAGATTAGGCGAAGAAAAATTGCCCTTCATCGTGAGCGGCAGCTCGACAAGCTTCCCGTCCCCGAGAAGCGGCGCCAGCTGATCCACCTTCTTCAGAATTTTCGCCGATAGCGCTTCCGAAAATTGAATCCGCCCATCGCCGTCGACGCTGCCATCGAGACCGAGAAGACCGGTTCCCATGAGCTTGAAATCACCGGCGGTGAAATCGATCGCGCGTGCGCGAAGCGAACCGTTCGCGATTTCGAGTAGAACGTTCGCGTCTTTGAAGGGCGTTCGATTTCCCTGAAGAGACGCTGGAGCAATCTCGCGAAGGGAGTTCGCGGTCAGCGCACCGATTCCCGGGTCCGCAACCAAGCGTCCGACCAGATTATCCAGCACGTTCACCTGCTCAAGTGCACCCTCGGAGAGACCGAGCTTCACAGCCCCCGCGAGTGTTCGTTGAAGCACATCCCAGTCGAAGCTCTGGCCGGCGAGTTTGATGTCGCCGCTGAGTTTGCCGGTCATGAAGCCTTCGGGTATGCCTAACAAGATCGTGGCCAGCTGACCCGAATCGAGCCCATCGACTCGCGTATCCAGATCAAAGGGCAAAGCATTTGGTTTACCGAAATCCAAATTTCCGGACATAGCCACCCTTCCGCCCACAATTCCCAGCGTGAGTTCATCCACGCGCAGCTTGTCACCGCGGTAATGAAGGCGCGCATCGACATCCGTCATGTCGTACCCGCTCAGCCTCGCTTCGTCCGCGTGCAGCACGATCGACAAACCGGACTTCGCCGAATCCGCCGGCAGCTCAACGTTCAGCTTCAGATCGTCGAGGCGCTCGCGGGCATCTCCTTCTTCAAAGACCAGCCCAAAGATGCGCGGGAAAAAAGAGGGGCTCTCCAGTTCGATGGTCGCCGCGCCGCTCGCCAAGTCCGGCACCTTCGCCACACCCGAAAACGCGCTCACCGCCTCGGTATCACCGCGGGTCGGTCGCAAACGACCTGAGAACTCGATCTCGGCGGGACCGCCCAGCGAAAGGTCCGTCCCGCTGCTGTTGAGCGACTCGATGGTCAGGTCGAGGCCGTCTCGACTCTTTCGATCCTGATAGATCAGGGTGCCGTTGCTGATCTCGAGGGCCGCAATCGCCACCGCGGCGGGCGGTGTATCGCTTGTCGATCCTCCGACCTGCGTGCCGGCTTTATCCGGAGATGCGCTGGAATCCGCGCTGGATCCGAGGCTGGCAAAATTGTAGCCGGCACGGGTTTCGATGATCCGAATTATGGGGCTGTCCAAGCGAACGGCCTTCACTTCGAAGCGTCGCTGCAGGGCGGGCCAGATCTCGAGCCCAACGAAGGCTGAATCGAGTTCTAAGAAGGAAGCCTTCCCGAACCGCGGATCCTCCCCCACATTGAGACCGTCCACGCGGACAGCGAGTCCATTCGAGAACGCGACCTCGGCTTTTGCGAAAACGATCTCGCGTCCCGCCGCGTCCGAGGCGAGCGCTCCGAGTCGGTCACGATTCTCATCAAGCAGGCTGTTGATATTCATCACAGCCAGCACGCCCACGCCGACAAGGGCGATCACGAGAACCCCCAGTCCGATCAATACTTTGCGCATCGTTTCCTCATCTTCCGGGAGTCTGGAAGCGGCCCAAGGACGGGCCGGCTCAGGGATCACGCCAATTGCGCCAGTCGCACCGACCGCACAACAGGCATCTTACTCCCACCCGAGCACAACGTCGTCGCTTGCAAGCAAGATCAACCCAGGGCGTGACGCACGCAGGGTTTAGACCCTGTGGGTCACCGCGAGCGCACAAGAGGTTCCCATAGATTCATAGGCGCGGGGGGGGGCATAGGCCCCCCTCGCCCCAGAGAGCCCGATGTGCCCAAGAGCGCATGAGTCTTTCCCAACCGAAAGAAGATCGGATCAGGAGCGAAGCGTCAGCGCGTCTTCTGGATCACGTTCTCCGCGAACCAGCGCAGTGCGCCGATCTTTTCCTCCAGGGTCTGCGTGTCCTTCCCATCTTCGTAGGGATTGCGGAACGCGACGATCGCCTCCTGAACGCCGATGTCTTCGAGGCGCTTCACGCCGTCGGGACTGAACGCATCGGCGCTCATCGACTGGTATTCGAAGGGCTCCTTCTCGCGGCCAAATTCCATCCGGAATTCGTTGATCTGGTCGATCGTGCTCTTCAAGTCGTCGAAGCTGCCTCCGGCATGAATGAAGCCGTCCGCCACGCGAGCGGCGCGGCGAAGTGCCGCCTTCGAATGGCCGCCGATCAAGATCGGAACCGGCTTAGTCGGGGCCGGCGTCACCTTCAACGAATCGATCTGGAAAATCTCACCGTCGTAGGAGAAGTATTCGCCGCCCATCAAGCCCTTCACGATGTCGATCATTTCGTCCATGCGCTTGCCGCGCTTGGCCCACGGAATCTGACACGCCGCGAAATCATCCGGCCACGGACTAATACCCACGCCAAACGTGAATCGATTATTCGTGAGCACACCGATCGAGGTGATCGACTTCGCCACCACCACAGGCTGACGAACCGCAAGCTTCACGACCGAGGTCGAGAAGTGGAGCTTCGTCGTAACCGCGCCCATCGCGGGAATCAGGGAGAAGGGTTCGAGGAATGGCACGCCATCAAGGAACTCGCGATCGCCCGACCCGTTGTAGGGGTACTTGCTATCGGATTCTTCCGGGTAACAGATGCTGTCGGGAAGCGTAAATGTGTCGAAGCCCGCCTCCTCCGTCGCAATGGCAAGCGGCAGATAGTATTCGGGTTTGCACATCGTGGCGTGGTAGGCGAATCGCATCTTGTCTCAGTTCCTTTTAATCTTGTCTGGAATGTTTTTGTGTCTTGTCGGTCTAGTAAGCGCGCGCCGAAGCGCACGTCTCAATTCAATTCATCCGGGGACAGCGCCAAGGACTGCGTCAGCAGCTGCGCATGGGCGAGAACGCGGTCAATTAAGATAGCCATCACGTTGCTATACTCAAAACCCACGAATGCGCTCATCGAAAGCTGCATCATCGGGTCGGCCAAATCCTCCGCCTCCGCCGCACGTTCGATCCCGTCGCAAATCGATCGAAAAAATGCCTCCTGATCGGGATGCTGCTCTTGGGCCGCCACGGAGACGACATCATTGAGAAGAGGCACGATTTCTTGCTTTGCATGATCGACGGGGTCGAAAGACATGGAATATGATTTCCCGATCTCTGATTGACTCGGAGTCTAAGATTCTTGCGAGGGTCTGGGAAGGGCCGCAAAACGATGCGCGACGGCGGGCGAGGGTCCGTAATGCGGCGCGGCCCGGCCGACGCCCCGGCGAAGAACGACGCGAATGACCGACTAGAGAGCCTTTCGCAGGATCGCCGTCCGATCGGCGCGCACCTCGCACATGGCCTCGTAGAGGCGCCATTGTCCAAGGGCGCGCGCGGCGTTGTGATCGCCACGCGTGGCGAACCCTTCAGGGTCCCAGCCCCAATACGTCTCCTCGAAAGCATCCGTCACGAACCGAGTCGCGAGTTCGAGCGTGATTCGCTCCGGCGCCGCTTCTAGAGAGGCCAATTCGCCTTCCCCGAGAGGCTCATCGTAGCCCTCGGCGAACCCCACGAGCGAAGCTTCGAACGCCTTCAAGTCGAAGCGCGGCCCAGAGCCGTCTTCGCCACTCCGGTTGCACCACGAGCGCCAGGCATCACCGAGTTCGACCCAGAGCGGCGCTCGCATCAGCGTATCGAAATCGACCAACGCGAAGGCCCGGTCGCTCTCCGGCGCGCGCGGACCTTCAAAAAGCAGATTCGACAATTTCAGGTCGCCGTGGATCACTCGCGTCTCGACACCAGGCGCTTCGCCTAACTCCGCGAACGCTTCGAAAATCTGCTCGGCGAGACGGGTCATAGGCTCGGCCAGTCGGTGATCCCCGTGAGTCTCGATTGCCTGGCGCAGATTCGCGAGGTAGCGCTTTGTATCGCGATACGGCATCCCCATGGGCGCAAGCTCGCCTTCAAAATCGCGCATCGCCGCATGAAAGCGCCCGACTAACGCGCCCGCCGAACGCGCCTGCTCCGAAGACTGGAGCCGGTCAAAGCTCGCGCCACCGAGGTGTTCCATCAGTCGCCAGCGGCCGAGATCTCCGAGCTCCGCGTAGAGCCCCCCATCGCTCGCCGGCACTAGGCGAATCGTCGGAAGAGAATGTGCTGCCAAGTGTCGGGTCACCGCTTCGATGTTTTCATGAATCGCCGGCGAGAAAACATCACTCACCCGCTGGAGCACGAAATCGCCAGTCTCCACCCGAACGTGAAAGCTCTGATGCAGGAGTCCACCGGAAAGCGGGCGGACGGCAAGTCCGCTCGCCGAATCGGCGAGCGCCCCGAACGAGGCCCGAACGAGCATCGGGACCAGATCCGAATCCAGGCCGTTTAGCCATTCGACCGATGTGAGATCGACCCCCTGCTTTGCTTCGCTGTCAGACATGGCCCGCAGTGTAGAGGGCGCCGGCCGCCGATTCGACTTCCCGCCGATGGATTCGGTTTTGGGGCCTTGGGCTTCTTGGAGGCCGTGGGCTCCGTGGGCTTAGCTGACTCGTCGTGCGCGGTTCAGGCCAGCCCCTGCGCCGCCTGCGCGCGGAGGGTGCTCGCCCTTTGATCCGGTCCATCATGAGACCAGCCGGGCGGCTTGAATACGTATCTCAGCTTGTCGCCCAGGGACTCTGCGCGACGCAGATCCTCCCAGAGATCCGTATATCCATGCAGCAGGACACGCGCCGGGTTCATCGTCCCCAAATTTTTCGTCAGGCCGTAGACCACGGGCTCTGCTTCCAGTTCTGCGCTGAATGTGCCAAAGAGCTTGTCCCAGAGGATCAGCACGCCCGCGTGGTTTCGGTCCAGATAGCGCGCGTTGGATCCGTGATGAACGCGATGATGCGATGGGGTATTGAAGACCGCTTCAAACCAAGCCGGAAGTCTCCGAATGACTTCGGTATGCGTCCAGAACTGGAAGGTCAGATTCAAGCTGATCATGAGAAGGATCATCGCTGGGTCGAATCCAAGTGCGGCAAGCGGTAGCCATAACACGTACTTGTAAACGCGCTCGCCCACTCCCTGCCGGAGCGCTGTCCCGAAGTTCAGATATTCCGACGAATGGTGATTCACGTGCCCCGCCCAGAGAATGCGCACTTCGTGATTCAGCCGATGAAACCAGTAGTAGGTCAGATCATCGAGGAAGAAGAGCGCCAACCAAGCCCAGCCCTGGCGCCCAACCACATCACGCAAAGGGCTCCATTCATGTAGCACGATCATCGCGGCCACGATCAATAGCTTGGGAACAAGCTCGATCACGATCGACGCGAGCAACATCAAAAAGGAGACGCCGGCATCGCGAGCATTATACAGGCCGCGGTCCGTCATCTTCGACCAGATCGCCTCCACGGCCACTGCCGCGAAGAAGATCGGAAGGACCACTGCAGTCACCGGATCTTCAACCAGGATCTGCTGCGCCATTTCGAGCGTCGTCTCTAACACGGCCTAAGGCTCCCTTTTGCCGGCCCTCTCTTCGGAGTGAGAAGGATCATCAACTTCAGCTTTCGCCGTCGACGAGTTCGCCAAACTCCTTACCCTCAACCCGATCGAAGGGCAGATCGTACAGCTGGGCCGTGGCTTCGCTCATTGCGTTAATCAGACCCGTTCGCGGAATCGGGAGCATGCCTCCCGCCGCGGCTCGATTATGGGCCCCAGCGACCCAGACCGGACCGCCGCCAAGATTGGCGAGCGCGCCAGTCGCCACATCCTCGGGGTCCATCACGTTCGGATAATCCGCGAAGCTTTCGTTCGAATTCATCATGCTCGGCGTCTTCGTCGCCCCGGCGATCACAGCCATCACATCTACGCCCGAAGGACCGAGCTCATGCCAAAGAGATTCAGCCAACACGAGGTCGAAGGATTTCGTGGCTGCGTAGGTTGCCGTATACGAACTCCCAGACAGGCCCGCCATCGACGTCAGCATCACAATCCCGCCGCGACCACGATCTCGCATGGGGCCTCCCAGACGATGCGCGAGAAGAATCGGCCCGCGGCAATTGAGATCAACCAGCCCCAGCGCATGCTCTACGGGATGGTCGTGAAATTTTTTCGCCCCGTGAATCGCGCCCGCATTATAGAC
>JBDNFB010000102.1:0-8608 GCA_041690055.1 Myxococcota bacterium
AGGGGAAGACCGGAGCCGAATGCACCTTTTTAACCGGGTGTATGCATTCTTCGTTAACCATCTTGGGATATGGCCGATGAGAATCACATGACCGAGGGCACTCGCCCCCTCGTGTGGAGACCGGATGTGGAAAAAGTACTCATCGTTCATGACTCTGCAGCGTTTCGTGCAGGGCTGCATTGCAAGTTGAATTCCGCTGGCTTTCACTGCATCGAGGCAGGCGACGCGCTCGCGGGTTTGCAGAGAGCGTTCGAAGACCGGCCGGCCGTGTTGATCATTGACTCTGCGCTGGGTGGCCTCGACGGGAGAGCGATGCGCGAGGTTCTCGCGAGCGAGCGGGCGACGCGGCATCTCCCGGTCTTGCTCTGTGAAGAAGCGGTCGGGCTCGGAGTCGCGGGGGAAGTGGGTCCTGCGAATGGCGGCCGCCGAATCGCCGCGGATGCCGACGGCCCGCTATGGCGATCGGCTCTGCGCGGGCTGATCGACTCCGCTGTGGCGGGGCGTTCGGTCGGCGCTCGAGCCGCTGGTTGCGGCTGTCCTTCCCTAACGAGCGGCTTTGCTTTGGGCCACGCCGAAGGCGCTGAGCACGACGAGAGTTCCGCCGAGAAGCGACCAGCCATCGAGACGCTCGCCGAATATCCAGTATCCCCAGCCGGCGGCGAAAACGACCTGAAGATACGAGAGGGCTGTGCCCGTCGCGGCGGGCAACTGCGTGAGCCCCCGAGTGAGGCTCACTTGTCCGATCTGCGTGGCAATGCCGATGCCTAACAGAGTTAGCCATTCTGTGCCCTGGGGCATGATGAAATGCGGGAGCATGGTCGGGATGGCCAGAGGCAGCGTGACGAGCGGGAAATAGAAGACGATCACCAAGGGATGTTCGGTTCGGCTGAGCCGCCGAACGACCACGTAGGCCGAAGCGCTGAAGAACGCGCCGCAGAGGGCGACGCCCACCCAGAAGGGGTCGAGCACGCTTGCGCCTGCGCCGAAAAGGAATTCGGGCCTTGCTACGAGGGCGACGCCCAAAAGGCTCGTGGCCGTTGCTGCAAAGAGTCGCCCGGTGAGCGCCTCGCCGAGGAAAAACCCCGCGAGCAGAGCGGTGATCGCGGGATGCAAATATTGCAGGACGGTCGATTCCGCGAGGGGCAGGTGGGTGACGGCGCCGTAGACACAGGAAAGGCCTAGGAAGCCCAGGAGGCCGCGGAACCAGAGCCAGCGGTGGTCGTGGCCCCAGGGCGACACGCCTGCTCGCCGAAGCAGGGCGTAGCTGAGGATGAGGCTCACGAATGCGCGCGCGACTACGATTTCCTGGCTGGGAAGTCGCTGACCCACGAGTTTGACGAGCAGGGTCATGATGCTGAAAGCGAGCGCGCTCTGAACCATGAACCCGGCCCCACTGGAAATGGGCAGTGTGGGAAGGCGGCGAGTCATGCGGCGGATCTTGTCACGCTTTGCCCTTGGCCGCCTGCGCCGGGTAGACTCCTGGGGAGCGTGTCCGCGGATGGCGTGTCCGCTCCGTCACTCGTTCATCTTTTTTGGCGCCGTCGCGCGGCTGGGAAGCCGCAGTCGGGGTTGGAACAGCGAGGAAAACGATGCCTTCTTTGTCTCCGAGCCTGAAGCACCTCCGCGATTTGATCGCGATTCCCTCCGTCAATCCGATGGGGCGGGACGATATGCCGCCAGAGATCGTGGGCGAGCAGGCGATGGCAGAGCATGTGGCGTCGGTGCTGATCAAGCTGGGCATGGATGCCGAGTTGGTCGGGCGAGGCGGACGGACGAGCGTGGTGGCGGAGGCGATCGCGGGTTCGGATTGCGACACGATGCTGGTGGCGAGCCATATCGATACGGTGCCCGTGGACGGGATGGTGATCGATCCCTTCGACCCTGTGATCGAGGGCGACCGGATTTTGGGACGTGGCTCCTGTGACACCAAGGCGGGGATGGCCGCGCTTTTAGAGGCGCTCGAGCGGGTGTTGGACCGTGGGACGCTGGCTCGAAACGTGATCGTGGTGGGGGAGGCGGATGAGGAGCTGGGCAGCATCGGAGTCGCCGACGTGATGGCGCATCTCGGGAGTCGGCGGCCTGACTGGGTTCTGGCGACCGAGCCGACGGACCTGCGCCTGATCAATGCGCATAAGGGCGTGGTGCACGCTCAGGTCTGCGCTCGCGGGCGGGCCTGCCATAGCTCGGATCCCACGGCAGGAAGTAACGCGATCGTCTCTCTGGCCAAGGCGATTTTGGCGATCGACGAGGGCGCACGGATTTTTGCCTCCGACCCTCATCCTGTGCTCGGGCCAGCCACGCTTTCGATCGGCGTGGTGCGCGGTGGGCAAGCGCCTAACATCGTTCCCGATGAGGCGCGGATTTGGGTGGATCGTCGGACGCTGCCCCATGAGAATCCGGAGCAGGTCCGGCTTCAGCTTGAAGAGGCGCTCGCCGCCGCCGGCGTGTCCGGGGAAGTGGTGGTCGAAACCTGCACGGAAGAAAAGCCGCCGCTTGAGACCGATGTCGATTCGGTTGCCGTACGTTCGACCGCGGACGCGCTTGAGTCCGTCGGGCTGGCAACGGGATGCGAACAAGTGGCTTTTGGGACGGATGCAGGCGTTTTTGCTCGGGCGGGGATTCCCGGTGTTGTACTGGGGCCCGGCTCGATCAGCGTGGCGCATACTTCGCGCGAGTTCGTGCCGATGGGCGAGGTGGAGACCATGGTCCGCATTTTCGAGCGGCTTCTAGAATCGGCCGGACCGGGCCCGGCCTAGCTTCTTACGGTTCAGCCCCTCACGTTCTCGCCCCGGACGCGCCCGCTTCTCACACACTCGTCCCGTGCGGTCGGCGGCGGCGGCGCTTAGGCCTATCCCAGTAGGATGGGCTTACCCTGTTCGATCGAATCGGCAGCGGCGACGCCGATGGCTACCGCGGCCCGACCGGCGCGAAGGTCTATGCGCGGCGCATTCGGGTCGCGGATGGCTTCCAGGAATGCGCTGTGCTGGAAATAGGTGGCGCCGTGGTGGAAACCGGCCTCAAGGATCTTTGCGTCCACTTCGATGGGGACTTCCTGAATCGCTCGGCCTTCGCGCTGTCCGAGGACGACCAGTCCTTCTGGGATGAAGCATTCCACTTTACCTCGATCGCCGGTGGCGCAGATCTCTTGCTCGTTGCGCGAGCCTTCCGCGAACATGCAGAGATCGAGCAGGGCCCGCACACCATTCGCGTAGTCTACTAACACGAACGCATTGTCCAAAATATCGGGCACTTCGCCGTCGTAGACTTCGTCGAGATGGTTCACATCCTGTCCACCTGAGGCGTATACCCGTGCGGGGGCCGCGCCGACGATCAAGTTCATCAGGTCGAAAAAGTGGCAGCATTTCTCGACCAGGGTGCCACCGGTATTCCGGTTGAAGCGGTTCCAGTCGCCGATTTTTCGGAGGAAGGGGAAGCGATGCTCGCGAATGCTGAGCATGCGCAGCTGTCCGGCGGAGGCGGAGCGGACTTCCTCTATGAGGCGCGCGACGGGCGGCATGAAGCGGTATTCCATGCCGACCCAAACGAGTCCCTCTCGACCTTCGCTTTGGGCGATGGCGCGGTCGCAGTCTTCGAGCGTGGTGCAGAGCGGTTTTTCGACTAGCACGTGAAGCGGTCGAGGCAGGACTTCGTCGAGCACCGCGGCATGGGTGAAATTCGGCGAGGCGATGATCACCGCATCGAGATCCTCGCCGTCGAGCATCGCCCGTGTCTCGTCGTACTCGGCAATTGGATGGCCCGCGGTCTTGCGACCAAACTCGCGTGAAGGCGGATTCGGGTCGGCCAACGCGACGATCTTCATTTCGTCTTGCAGGGCCACGTTGCGGATATGTTCAAAGCCCATCATGCCGCTGCCAATCAGGCCAATGCGAAGAGGGTTCTGGGCATCGAAATCGTGACGTAAGGAAGGCATGCGCCAAGTATGCCGCGCGAGAGAGGTGGGCGCTCAAGGCTGATTCCGCGGGCGCCGATATGCCGAGTACGCGCATGCTGCTGTGGGCTTGGCGGGGGGATGAACGAATGAAGTCGATGCATCGATCTCTGATTTGGATGGGTTTGCTGGGGGCGCTGCTCTTTTTACCGAGCTGCGCGTCCGGGCCGCCGCCGACGGCGATGGAACGTGGCTTCGCGGCGCTCGCGCGAGACGAATTTGAGCTCGCGAGTGGCTATTTCGTGGAAGCGCTGCGCGCCAATCCGCAGAACGGGGAGGCGTGGCAGGGGCAGGCTGCGGCGCAAGTCGGAGCGCTGGATCCCGAAGCGGCGCTGCGCAGTCTGGCGCGACTTGCCCAGGTCGATGCGGCGCGGTTCAGTGGGGAAGGCAAGGCGACTTATGCCGATGCCCTTGCCAGTGCGACGCAGAAGCGAAACGCCCAGGGCCAGCATCAGGCGGCGTTGCAAGCCGTCCGTGCGCTTGTCCAGCTGGATCCGGAAAGACGAGGGCTCGATCGGCTACTCGGTCAAGCGCTACTCAAGGAAGCAGAGCGCCGCGCGCGTCTAGGCGGGCAGAAGGAAGCCCACGCGCTCTATGCCGAAGCGTGCCAAGTGGTACCCCAGCGACTCGAAGCCTGGGTCGGCGCGGCCGAAATTTTGCTCGTCTCAGGGAAGAGCAAGGCCGCGGTCCGGCTGCTCGAGTCCGCCCGGAAGTATCATCCCACAGCGGGCTCCATTCGCAGTTTGACGCTTCAGGCCATGCGCGCCCGCTAGAGGGGGGTAGGGGGTGTGGGCAGGCGGGTTGGCGGGCAGGCGAAGGTTGGCAGGTGGGGGGCAGGGTAGGCCGGCGCTCGCCGACTTACGGGATCGTGATTCGGACCGGGATCCAGCGATCCACGATCGGCTCGATCATGCCTTCGCGCTGCCAATGCGCGAGCGTCGCATTCAATCGAGTCAGAAGCTGGGAATCGTTTCGGTGGACGGCCCAGGCGATGTGCTCGCGCGTTAACGGTTTATAGAGCCCGTGCAGGTCTCTCTGGCTCGGGTCGCCGGCCATTCGCCAGACCGTCGGGGCATCGTGCACAAAATAATCAATCCGACCGGCGCGAAGGCTGCGGATGCCCGACTCAACATCATCGAAACCGAAGCTGCTCGCCCGCGTCAGTCGTCGTGCGACGAACTCCTCGCCGCTTGTGCCTCGCTCATACCCGATGCGCGCGCCGGCGCGTCGAAGGGTCTGAATCCGGCCGAAGCGGGCAATATCCGCGGATCGGATCAGCGTGAGCTGTCCGACCTCCATATACGATTCGGTAAACCTCGCCCGCTCCTCTCGTTCGGGCGTGATCGACATGCCGCTCATGACGACGTCGATTTCGCCTCGCTCGAGCGCAGGGAGTAGCTCCGAGAAGGCATACCGCTCGAACTTGAGTCGCCGACCGAGGCTGTTCGCCATGAGCGCGGCGAGGTCTGCTTCGATGCCCACGATCTCACCCTCGCTTTCGAAGGCGACTGGGGGGTAATCAGGCGAGATCCCAACGCGGAGCGCCGGCCCTGAGCCTCCCTGAACCCCCGCGCAACCGAGTCCTATAGTCAAAACCAGAGTCAGGGCAAGAACCAGGACAGGAGCCAAGGCACAAGCCCGGACGAGCGTCAGGGCGAGGGGCTGGGCTGGAGGTTGCTCTGGGGAACGATCCATACGGCGCCCAAGCTACTGTCTTGCAGGTCGATCTGCCAATTCCTACTTTGCGTCGCCGATTGATTAGGGGGATCTTGTGAGCACCAGTGAAACAAAGCCGAAAGCCGTCCAGCGAAATGCCTACAGGGTGCCTCTCTATCTGATTGATCGCGTCGATCTGGCGTTCGATCTTCGCGAAGAGGAGACTCGGGTGGAGGCGCGGCTCGCGGTGCGCCGCCGGGCGGATGCGCCGGATACGACGATTCCGTTGGTCCTGGACGGGGAAGATCTGGATCTGCGCGAGATCGAGATTGATGGCCGTGCTCTCGCCGAAAGCGAGTACCGGGTTTCGGGAGAGACGCTGACGATCGATGCGCCGCCCGCCGAGTTTGAACTGCGCACGGTGGTTGTCCTTGACCCAGAGGCGAACACCCAGCTCTCCGGTCTTTATAAAACCAGCGGGAATTACTGCACGCAGTGCGAGGCGATGGGCTTCCGGCGGATCACCTACTTCCTCGATCGGCCGGATGTGATGGCGCGCTACAGCGTCTCGATCGAAGCCGATGCCGAGCGTTACCCCGTGCTGCTTTCGAACGGCAACCGTGTTTCCGAGGAAACCCTCGAAGGCGGGCGACATCGCGTTTCTTGGCAGGACCCGTTCCCCAAGCCGAGTTATCTCTTCGCCTTGGTTGCCGGCAACCTTCGCTGTCACTCGGGTGAATTTGTCACGATGTCGGGGCGCCCAGTTCGCCTGGAAATTTGGGTTGAGCCCCAGAACATCGATCGATGTGAACACGCGCTGCGCTCGCTCCAGCGTTCCATGAAATGGGACGAGGAGAAATTCGGCCGGGAATATGATCTCGACATCTACATGATCGTCGCGGTCAACGATTTCAATATGGGCGCGATGGAGAATAAGGGGCTTAACGTCTTCAACTCGAAGTACGTGCTCGCGCTCCCTGAGACCGCCACCGATGATGATTATGAAGGCATCGAATCGGTGATTGCCCACGAGTATTTTCATAACTGGACCGGGAACCGCGTGACCTGTCGTGATTGGTTCCAGCTTACATTGAAAGAAGGTCTCACGGTCTACCGGGATCAGCGCTTCTCGGAGGATATGACCTCCGAGCCCGTGAATCGTATCGCCGGCGTGAAGCAGCTGCGCGCTCGCCAGTTCTCTGAAGACGAAGGCCCAATGGCGCATCCTATCCGGCCTGATTCCTATATCTCGATGGATAACTTTTATACGGCCACGGTCTACGAGAAGGGCGCCGAGGTGATTCGCATGTATGCGACGCTTCTGGGCGAGGACGGCTTCCGGCGCGGCATGGATTGTTATTTCGATCGACACGATGGCCAAGCGGTCACGTGCAACGATTTCCGCTCGGCGCTTTCGGATGCAAACGGCCGCGACCTCACGCAGTTCGAGCGCTGGTACTCCCAGGCGGGAACGCCGCGGCTTCGTGCGGTCGGGCGCTACGATCCGGCGGAGCTCAAATATCATTTGACCCTTTCGCAGGATTATCCGGAGACCGCGGCCGATATCGTGGGCGCCTCGGACCGAAAGCCGCTGCACATCCCGGTCCGGTTGGGCCTGCTGGGGCCGGACGGTTGCGATCTGCCGCTCCGCTTGGTGGGGGGGCGAGAGGTGGATGCGGATCAGACGACGGTGGTGCTGGAGCTGAACCAGGCGAAGCACGAGTTCGTTTTCCAGGATGTGCCCGCCGAGCCCGTGCCCTCGATCTTGCGCGGCTTTTCGGCGCCGGTCCGCTTGGAAATGGATCGGAGTCCGGAGGCTTTGGCGTTTTTGATGGCCCACGATGCGGATGCCTTCAATCGCTGGGACGCGGGACAGCAGCTGGCCCTCGATCTGCTTGCGAAGGATACGGACGAAATCGTGCGGGGCGGCACACCCCAGGCGGATTCAAATTTCGCCGAAGCCTGGGGGCGGGTACTGGGCGACGACAGCCTTGATGGTTCTTTGCGCTCGCTGGCTCTGATGTTGCCCGCGGAGCGAATGGTCGCGCAGGAGCTTCCGATCATCGAACCGGCGGCGATTCATGCTGCGCGTGAGTCGCTCGGCAAGGCGTTGGGGCAGGCGCATGAAGACGCGCTCTGGAATACGTACGGCGCGCTCGCACCGACGGGTTCCTATCGACACGAGAAAGACGAGATCGATCGGCGGCGACTGCGGAACTGTGCTCTGCGCTACCTGGTATGGACGGGAAGCGAAGAGGCGATGGATGCCGCCTGGTCGCAGTACCAGAGCGCGGACAATATGAGCGATGCGCAGGCGGCCTTCCTTGTCCTGGCAGATCAGGACCATCCGCATCGCGATGCGGTCATCGAATCGTTCTATTCGCGATGGCGCGAAGATCCGCTCGTGCTGGATAAATGGTTCACGATCCAGGCGAGCTCGAGTCGGCCAGACACGCTTGAACGAGTGCAGGAGCTGGCTAAGCACGCGGACTTCTCTCTCCGCAATCCGAATCGCGTGCGCTCTTTGATTGGTGCCTTTTGTTCAGGGAATCAGGTACGCTTTCACGCCGAGTCGGAAGAGGGCTACGTGTTCCTTGCGGATACGGTTTTGGCGCTCAATGAGTCCAATCCCCAGGTCGCATCGCGGATGGTCTCGATCTTCAATGATTGGCGTCGCTATAACCCTGATCGCCAAGCGGGGATGCAGAGTCAACTCGAGCGAATCGCAGCCCAGAAGGCTCTCTCGAAGGACGTGTACGAGATCGTCCATCGGGCACTTTCACGTTGAATTGGGACACGTTGAAAAGGCGCACGTTGAAAGGCACACGATAAAGGCGTTCGTGCGGAGCGCTCGTTGGAAGCGCGTGCCAGGATCGCCCGCTCGAAAAGCTCGATCAAAACGCTCGCTCACACAAGGATGAATGCATGACGACGCTGCACGATTTTGAAGCCAAAGGGATCGACGGGACGGAGCGAAAACTCGCGGATTATCAGGGCAAGGTG
>JBDNFB010000103.1:0-33482 GCA_041690055.1 Myxococcota bacterium
AGATCTGCGCCTTGACGATTCCGTTGATGACCTTCTGGGTCCATTCCGGTCGTTGCTCCGCATCCCCTTCGTGCATGCAGACGACACAACAGTGATGGTTCTTCCAGATATCGCCGGTGAAGCGGAGCATTCGTGCCCCCGCCTTCAACTCGCCCATCGCATTAAAGGGCTCCGCCACGATATATGCGTCGATCTTCTTCGCGGCGAGCGCCGCAGGCATCTCCGGCGGCGGCATGACCTGGAGATTCACCTCGTTCGGAGCGAGCTTCGCGCCTTGCGGCTTAATGACCGCCTGGAGCCCCTTCGATCGAAGAGCCATCTGGAGCACGATGTTATGCATCGAGTACCAGTAGGGAACGGCAATTTGGCTGCCCGCGAGTCCAGCGAAGTCCTCGATACTTGTGTGCTTCCCGACCACAAGCCCTGAACCATTTGTATGCGCCCACGCCATGATCTTCACAGGGAAATTGTTGTTGTATCTCATCCAGACCGGGATCGGTTTGAGGAAATGGACGACGTTGAACTTGCCGGCGGCGAATCCTTCGACGAGCGGCGACCATCCTCGAATCAGGGTGGGACGCTCGACCTTAAGCCCTTCATCCTCAAGAAAACCCTTCGCATGAGCGACTAGGAGCGCCGTCGCGTCTGTGATCGGCAGATAGCCGATCTTGACTACCCCGTCGTCGGACACTATCGAGCGGGCGATTTTGGGGAGCGAGAGCATGCCCGCCATCGCTAATCCACCCTTGGCCATAGTGTCTAGAAAATCTCTCCGGCTCCAGCCCTCGGACATCAACTCCGCAACCTGGCCGTCCTCGATCGATCGCTTGTTTTCGTCTTCCACTTCAATCCTCCTTGTTGTACGGGCATGGTTGTCCGTGCATGCTTTCGCAGCCGAACAGGTCATTTTATACGAGGCGCTATCCATCGCTTAATCGCGGATCCGAGGTCCTTCTGTCATTGGATCGGGCGCTACCGCCGTTAGGTCTGCTAGCAAAGCATCTTGGATCTTCTTGAACTCCGGGGATCTCGGGTCGCGTTCCAGTCCGAGGTCGATCTCAAAACTCCGAATCAGGCGGCCAGGGTCCGGCGCCATCAAGACGATGCGATCTGCCATAGAAACGGCCTCCTCGGTATCGTGGGTCACGATCACAAGCGTGATCTGGCGATCCTGAGCGATTTGCACGACGTCTCGCTGGAGATTGCGACGCGTCAACACATCGAGCGAAGAGAACGGCTCATCCAGGAGTAGGAGTTCGGGGTCGGTCGCAATCGATCGCGCAAGAGCGACGCGCTGCTGCTGGCCGCCGGAGAGCAATTGGACGTTTCGATCTCCATATTCCGACATCTGCACAAGCTCAAGCAGTTCTGGGATTCGTTCCTTTGCGAGCTCGGATGCCCCCGCGAACTTCATGCCGAGCGCAGCATTCTGGTTCACATTCATCCAGGGATAGAGGCTGGGCTTCTGGAACATCATGTTCCATTTCGATGAGGGCCGAGTCACTTCCCGTCCATCGATCCAAACGGATCCTGAACGAGGTCGCACCATGCCTGCTGTGATCTGAAGGAGGGTCGATTTTCCGCAACCGCTCCGCCCAACGAGCGCGATCTGTTCGCCCGGCTCGATCTTCAGATTCACATCTTCCAGAATGAGCGGTCCGCGTGGCGAGTAGCGATGGGAGACTGATTCGATCTCAACGTGTGCACCATTCTTCATCCTACGCGCTCCATGTGTTGATCGAGGTTTCAGGGGTCAGCACCGAGCAATGCGCCCTGCCGACACAGAACGAAAAAAAGGCACGTCTTCCCCATAAGGGAAAGAAGCGCCGTTACTTCCTCCAGGTCACAAGAAGTGTCCTCGGTCTAGAGCTAAAGCAGGATCTATGCCAACGCCTGTCGTGCAATGCACAGCCGAAACGGTTGGCCCAAGTCCACGCCTCCGAACGTTCTTTTCAGAAGTGCGCCGAAGTGCGCTCGCATCAAGTCTCTGCTGGAAGCGCGCAGTGACTGGGCACTCCGCCCAATTCGAAGGCATTGAGCGCGGCATCGCTCTGCAAAGTCTGCTCGGTTGATTTTCGACGTCCGTTGGAATGAGACTTGCGATGGAGTGAGCCGATCGGCGAGAGCGGCGCGACGCCTTGCAAGAGATCATGACGATCCTGCTCACGCCGCCGAGTCGAGGAAGGACGTACCTGGATGGTGATCCGCACACTGCTCGTCGACGATGACGAATCGCGCGCGACGGCACTCACTCGGCTTCTGATCCAGGCCGACTGTGAAGTCGGAGCCTGCATTTCGACAGCGGAAGATCGAGAAGAAGCCGTTCATGCCTTTCAGCCAGAGCTCATCATCTTTGAGACCCAGAAACCCTGTCTCCTGAAACGCGGGTATTCACGGGACACGACTACCCGCCGGGAGGGCGCGCCCTTCGGTACGAATCTACTCTTAAAGAACAAAAGGAGAAAAACATCCAGCTCTCGGCCGAAATCACACGCGAAGTCTTCGTCGAGACCCGGATTCGGCGAGACTCGACGCTCCAAGCCCCGCGCCTGATGCTGCCCGCTCTCAAATGGAATGCCGGGTTGAGCCGAAACGAAGCGAAGCTTTACCGACCCCAATAATCACCGGGAGCGTCAGTGACCTAGCAGTTGCTAAGCTAGCGCTCATGGAATCGACGCGACGCTCATCTCCGCTGCCGCCCTCCCCCGCGATCCTCGTCGATCGACTCCATATTCTTATTCGGACGCATCTCTGGGCGCAAATAGTCCTCGCCATGGTCCTCGGCATCGGGGTTGGCCTCGCCTTGTCGCCGAGTGGGATGGCACTTCTCGAGCCGAAACAATCGATAGTCGTCGCGGGCTGGCTTGCGCTACCGGGACAGGTATTTCTCGCGTTGATCCAAATGATCATGCTGCCGCTTGTGATGAGTTCGATCATCCTCGGGATCGCATCGAGCGGAGATGCAGACCAGCTGCGCCAAATGGGAGGGCGGATCGCGCCGTACTTTATGGCGAGCACGTGCGTCGCCGTCGCAATCGGGGCCAGCCTCGCCACCTGGCTCGAGCCGGGCAGCTATCTGGAACTTCCCGGATCGGCTTCGAGCGTATTCAATCCCGCCATCGCCCCGGATCCGTCAACAGGAGCCTCGATCTCAGACCGCATTGTCCAATTGATTCCCCGGAATCCTCTGAGTGCGGTCCTTGATGAACAGATGCTTCAAGTCGTGGTTCTCGCGATTCTCCTGGGTAGCGCACTCCTTTCAATCGCCAAGAAGCGCGCGCAGATCATCGTCGAGTTCACGGCCTCGGTTCAGGAGCTCTCCATGAAGATCGTGAGCTGGGCCATGCTTCTTGCCCCCTTGGCGCGACCGTCAACATGGATGGGACGGCGCTCTACCAGGTCATCGCGGCGATGTTCCTGATTCAGAGCTACGGCATCGAACTCAGCGGCGGACAGCTGGGCCTGCTTCTGGCAACCACGATTGGAGCATCTATTGGAGCTCCCAGCACGCCCGGCGTGGGGATTGTCGTGCTCGCCTCTGGCATTCACAGCATGGGAATGCCCATGGCAGGCTTGGGCCTCTTACTCGGCGTCGATCGAATTCTTGATATGGCGCGAACGGCCGTCAATGTCACCGGGGATCCCGCGGCCTGCGTCGTGATAGACAAATGGATCCCCAAGGACGCGACGGAGGGATCCGCGGGGCCGCAGACATAACACGTCGCTATTCGCCGCGCGCCTGGACCGTGTCGAGATAGGCTGCAATTCGCCAAGTTGCGCGAATCGCCTTTCCGTCGTCTCCGCCCTCTTCGGCCAGGTTTTTCCCCCAAACGGGCATATCACTCTCGCCATGAGCACGTGGCATTGTCGTCCCCATCACGAATGAGACGAATAACGTTCCAAGCGGCGCCCCAAACTTCGGGGTCAGCGTCGTCAAGCGGGGCGGCGGGGGAGTCATCACGTTCGCAACTGGACCTTGGCCGTCGGCGGACTCCCCGTGACATGCACTGCAGTAACGCATGTAGTCATCTTGCCCGTGGATTGGGTCTGCGTGCGCCAGCGCCCCAGACATGCCCGACCAAGCCAGAAAAAACAGAGCGATTGCAAACCGCTTCATTCACTTACTCCTCTTGTCTAGTCAATCAGCGAACCCGATGATCGCGTTCGTGTCCAACGTCGAAACGCCTCTGCCGGAATCCCCGCGATGAACGCACCGTAAGAACCGGGCAAGGGGCGTGCTGTACGATTCGCTGAGCCGTTCGCCCAAGGAGCGTGTTCATCAAAGCCGATCGGCCCTGCGTACTCAGCAAAACTAGATCGGCATCGCATTCTTTTGCGAGTTCTGTAGTCACCGTCACTGGATCCCCATCCAAAACCGCGACTTCGACCGGAAAGTCTGCCGCTCGAAGCCGGTCTGCGATGGGCGCGAGCTTCTGTTCGATGTTCTCTCTGATCACGTCCGGCTCATTCCTCGCCTTCAACGATTCGTGACGAAATGCTTCCAAGTACGGCGGCATCTGATCGGCATAGACAAGGAAGACTTGGGGACGCTCCCAGGCTCCGAACAACGACATGAAATATTCGGCTGCATCCCCCGCACTCGCCGAAAGGTCGGTTGGAAGCACAACATTCTCAATCGCATCTCGCAGAAGCCGGTCTTCAGGATGTACGGTCAGAACGGGACAAGGACATCGGCGAACAACGTATTCGGCAATGCTACCAAGCGCCAGATGCTTGAGGCCGGACAGACCACGCGTCCCCACGACCATCAAGTCCGCACCCAACTCCTCGACTAACTCGACCAAGCAGGCGCCAGGCTGTCCCTGCCTCACGATCGATTCGACCACGGTTCCGGCGTCGCTTATCAAATTGACTAACTCGCCCATTCGTTCGCGAGCGATGTCAACGATCGCTAACTCGTCGTAGGGAGGCATGAACACCGGATAGGGTCCGAGTGGAATCGGCTCAACGATATGCGCCAAGACCATCTTTGCCTGGTGGCGCCGGGCGAATCGTTTAGCTTGTTCTAACGCGACCTCCGCGCATTCCGAAAAGTCGAACGCACAAACGATCGTACTGATTCCCACCGCCTTCATCTTGTCGTTCGATCGATCCATCCCATTCCTCCTGACAAAATCCTCGGAACGATTTCGGTTTCGCGCTCGGCGAATCGCGGCGGAAGTCACCGAATCCAACTCATTACGATGCATTGGCTGTGCCAACAACGCTTAGGCTCTCGTCCATCCAGACCGAGCACCCGACCTACTGCGGATCGGATCGAGGCTAAAGCGCACAATTGGTGACAATAAGTCTCATCTGATGGGCTCTATTCATCGGCTGTTCCGGGTCATGCTTCTGCCAACCCGCCCCAGCCCGCCCCAGCCCGCCCCAGCCCCGCCCTGGGCTCCGCCCAAGGCATCGGCATCGTCTTTGCAATCAAAAGTCCTATCAGGACAGATCGATCCATCGCGCGGATCCCGGGCAGGTGACGACTTCGCAGGGGACAAGGAGAAGTATGACCCGCAGCGAAGAGCCGTCACTTCGCCGCGTCATCAGCCTGCCATGGCTCGTGCTCTACGGACTCGGCTCGACGGTCGGAGCCGGTATCTATGCGCTCACCGGAGTGGTCGCCGCTCGCGCCGGGCTTCTGGCGCCCCTCGCATTCGGCCTAGCAGCACTCCTCGCCCTGTGTACCGGGCTCAGCTTCGCTGAACTCTCAGCGCGCTTCCCGAGAGCCGGTGGATCTCTTGTCTATGTTCGAGAGGGATTGCGATCGAACGTCCTTTCGCTCTCGGTCGGCCTTCTGTCTGCGCTCTCAGGCATCGTCTCCGCCGCGACCGTTTCACACGGATTCGTTGGCTACCTAGCAGAGATCCTGTCGGTTCCTCCCGCCGTCGCTCTGGTCATCGTCGTCGGAGCGGTCGGCGGCCTGGCTGCATGGGGCGTCCGTGAATCAGTGATCGCAGCGGGAATTATCACCGTCATCGAAGTATTGGGACTCCTCGCCATCGTCGCCTTTGGGTCAGTCCACATTGCAGGAGAAGGCATCGACCCCCTCGTGTTAATCCCGACGGAATTCGCTCTGCTCGAATGGACCGCCCTCCTAAGCGCAACCGTGCTCGGGTTCTTTGCCTTCTTGGGATTCGAAGACATGGTTAATGTCGCTGAAGAGGTGAAAGGCGTCCGGACCGCGCTTCCCAAGGCGATCCTTTGGACCTTGGGATTGAGCACCGCATTATATGTCTGCGTCGCCTCGGTCTCGGTCCTGATCGTCCCTCCGAGCGAACTCGGAGAATCCAGTGCCCCCTTGTCACTCGTATTCGACCGCAGCGGCGGTTCAGGGGAAGCCCTCGCTCTCGTCGCGCTTGCCGCGATGCTAAACGGTGCCCTCGTTCAAATCGTGATGTCGTCCCGGATCCTCTTCAGCCTGGCTCGAGAGGGACCGCTCCCAAGCTGGCTGGGGGGCATCCACAAGGCACGCCAAACTCCGATTGCCGCAACTGCCTGCGTGACAATTTTGGTCGTCCTGTTCGCGGCGGCTTTGCCACTCGAATCCCTGGCTTCAGCGACCGCGACGATCGCCCTCGCCGTCTTCACCCTGGTCAACGTCTCCCTTGTCGCGTTGCGGATGAGAGGCGAACACAGAAGCAGGTCTGCTGACCGCCTGCTCCCCATCTGGATTCCGATTCTCGGGGCGCTGTTCTCATCCGGCCTGCTCCTCTTCGAGACTTCACGCCGCCTGCAAACCTAAGTGAGTACCTATCCACACGCTGGGCACACTACATGCAATTCTTCTTAACAGGTCAACAGAACAAGGCCCAAACGATTGATCCAACCACGAGATACGGAGCGTCCACGATGAACCATCCCAGAAGGCAAAATGCATTCACGGTGATCTTGCTCATGAGCCTATTCGTTCCATTGGGATGTCTCGGGGAGACCCCAATTGGACCCATTCGCGCCACGATGTCGGCGCCCGACTTGCAGTATCTCCCGCCCGAAAAGATCCGAACGGCCATGTGGGTTCTCGCAGCCGAGATCCAACACCTTGAACGTTTGATGACCGACCCGACGCAGGAAGAGCACGGGGCAATGCAAGTCGTCGTCGCGGGAACCCTTCAACGCATGAAAATCGCCGCTCGCACATTGGATAAACCCGGCCGCGCGACCCAGCACCCAGTCATCAATCAGAATCTTGGGAATTTCCTGAGCCGAATAGAACGCGCGCAGCGCGCCGTTGATCGCGATCCACCGAACTACTTTCCCGCGAGTAGCCTTGCCGGGAGTTGTTTCCTTTGTCACGGAGGCAAGACGGTGACCGCTATGTGGCCCCCACTCCGCGCCAATCCCAGAGGCTAACGAAGGTTAAGGAAGGCTGAGGGACGGTAGAGGAGGTGAGAGGGGGTGAGAGGAAGCCAAGGAATTGCTGGTTCGTGCCATGACGTTCCTCGCTGACATGACCACGGCCAGCAGGAAACTTCGATTCACTCCTGCTGAATACTTAACAGGTAAACGATCACCGGATCGAGCGTGGCACCCACCAGCTCGTCTGCATTCGAATAACGCCAATAGTCTGCGCTCAGTTGTTCGCCCCAAATCGGCATCGACCGCAGTCCGTGCTCCCTCGGAATTTTGCTTCCCTCAATGAATTCCGCGATCTCCTCGCGATCAAATCCATGCGATCGCCGAGCGGCAATCCAGTCAAGACGGGGGCCAGCGAGCCCCGGCGTCCCTGCGAAAGCCTCCTGCCCGCGCCCCCCTCGACCGTGGCATTCCGAGCAAAGTCGATTGAAGGTGCGTTCCCCGTTGGCAACCAGCCAGGGATGACTCAATGGATCTCGAACCCAACACGGCTGCCCCAAGCGCGCAGGTCGAGCCAAGTCACAGTCGAGCTCGATCGACCCCTGCAGATCGCGCCGGGAGAACTCACCGCGCCAGATCACCTGGTCCTCCGCGCCCACGCGGTAATGCAGAAAAGCGCGATAGACCTTGCTGTACTCGTGCCCCGCAACGGCAAGGTTCGCGGATTCGAACCGGAACCGGCGATCCTCGGGAAGTTGAAGCGTCTTCACATCGAAGAGCGTCGGCACCTCGCGGCTCATAATGCTCAAGCGCAGCTCGGCGACCGCGTCAGACGGCTCAGTCCCTACGATCGCTCCCTGAATCTCAGGTGCCACGCGATATAGCTGCCCCGGCGTCGCGCAGGCAAAACTGACAATGACAATTCCGACAAGACATCCCGCAAGACGCGTCGCCCATGGGTGGACGTGTCGCTTCTTCAATTTAAAAGAGAATGGCCATCGATTCACGCGGATTCTCCTTACCGAGCGAAACGAGCGAAAGCCCGAGCCGAGCGTGCATATTCATATTCAAGTAGCACATGCCATTCAGCGTCCTTCGTTAGTCGCCTCGCCTGACGTGTGCGACGCCCACGCCTTCAGAATCTTTCGGTCCCTATCGTCAATCCGCGCTTCGGGATGCATGGGGAGGTAAAACCAAAGGGGCATTTCGCCCCCCTCCACATCTTCCCAGATCTCTTCCCTCATCTCGGCTCGCTTGTCTGCGCCAAGGCGATCCCATTCCGAGAAGTTGAGATGCTCCCTCGCCTCCTCAACATCATGCGTGATCAACCAAGACACGGGCGCGATCCGGTTATACCAGGGCCAACGCGTCTGGTTCGAGTGGCAGTCGTAACACGAAGTCTGCAGAACCGTCTTCACCTCGGCGGGGATTTCAATATCGGCCGTCACGGCAGGATTCGTCCTGTCCACGGGTATGAACTGAATTCCGACAAAGACTGCCGCGCCGGCCAAAGCCACTATTCCGAATCTCATGCCTTCTACTCCTATCAAGTGCGCCCGACGCGCCGTCCGCCGGGGCAAGGAATGATCTCATCGATCCGCGGCAAGACCGATCAGCACCTTCCGAGTTTCTACAGTCGGCGCGAGAGACAAGAACTAAGTAGCATTAGCATTAGCAATCGCCGTGCCACTCACTCGGATCCCCCAAACGCAGACAACGGCTATGGAGAGCGTCTGCACCGATTAAGCGAGAGCCACTTTCATCCCAATAAGCCCCATCGTGAGACAAACTGTCCGCCCGCCCCCTCAACGCGGAGGCCGAGACGGCTGGCCTCTTAGCAGAGATGAAGACGGCGAAAGCCCGCCCATGGCACGAGGTATGCATCTCACTTGAACATGACTCACTCGCATGAGGCTCCGCGCGTGAAGAGAAAGCCCGCATCCATTATGACGCTGTCTTCGAAAACTACAGAAATAGATCTCGAGGCGATTGCGTCGGCGCTCTCTGAATCGGGAGTCTGGGCAAATGCGTTCACCTCCGATAGTGAGAGCATCAAGTGGATCCAAACTCATATCTCCCACGTGTTCATCGTCGGTGATCGCGTCTTCAAGTTACGTAAGGCGGTCGCAATGCCTTTCTTGGACTTTCGCTCCCGCGATGCGCGCAATGAGGATTGCGTCCGCGAGGTTGCACTGAATCGACGACTGGCTCCTGATGTCTATTTAGGAATCGCGCCCATCGTGTGGGAGGGCGAAACGGTGCGTCTCGGGTCTCTCGCCGAGTCCATCACGGATCCCAACCACGAGCATTTCGTGGTCATGCGATGCCTACCCGCGGGAGGCGACGCGCTCGCGCTGCTGGAAAACAATCTATTGTCTCCGGGCCACCTGCGTGACGTGGCTAAGCGTCTTTCCGCGTTTCACGACGCCCAGTCCCTCGGTCGCCCCTCCCCATGGACCCGCGAAGATTGGTTCTCTCGTATCTCTGATCCCGTTTTGGAGAGCATCGCGACCGTTCGCTCGGCGGGAATGCTGCAATCACCGGAGACGAACTCGCTTCCGTCGACCGTGCACGAAACTCTTGAGGCGCTTCGCCCCGATTTCGAACGCCGGCGACTTGAGGGCAAGGCCGTCGACGGCCACGGCGATCTACACCTCGACCACCTCTGGTTCGAAAAGGATTCCGCCCTCCCGCTGATCATTGACTGCCTCGAATTCAATGAGGAGCTCAGGAGGATCGATACCGCATCGGAAGTCGCGTTCCTCGCGATGGATCTCAACTATCGCGGCCGTCCCGACCTGGCTGAGGCGTTTCTATCTGCCTACGCACTCGAAACCGACGACTACGATCTCTTCACCGTCGTTGATTTCTACCAAGCCTATCGAGCACTCGTGCGCGCCAAGGTCGCTAGCTTTGCGATGAAGCAATGGACGATCGAATCCGCGCAGCGTGAAAAGGCGCGGTCTAGCGCAATTCGGCATGCGGAACTTGCGGCGAGCCTCCTTGAGCCGAGTCGCCCGGGAGAGCTCGTCCTGCTTTGCGGAACCGTTGGCTCGGGCAAGAGTACGGTTGCCCGGTATCTCGCCGATTCCGGATGCGGCGTTCCGATCTCATCGGATCGCGTTCGAAAAAAGATCTCCTCCGTGCCACTCACGACGCACGCTCCGTCCAGCGTAGACGAGGGCATCTACCAGCCGGAGATGAACGAGAGAGTCTATGCGGAATTGCTCGATCGGGCGAATCAGATCATTGCGAGCGGTCGCATCGCAATCCTGGATGCGAGCTTCTCCCGCCGTGCCACACGTGCTCGCGCCCGGTCGTGGGCCGAAGCGAAGGGAGTGTCCACTCGCATACTCGAAGTCCGGTGCAAGCATGACGTGGCGCTCGATCGGCTGCGGTCGCGCGCCGCGCACGGCAATGACCCTTCTGATGCCGGCCCGAGCTTCCTGACCACAAGCGAGGAGCGTTTCGAGCGTCCAGATGAATGGCCGACACTCGATCATACCATCGTCTGGACGGGCTAACGAGCCAGATCGGGCAAATCCTCATTAGAAGATAGTTAGAGGAATAGTTAGGCAATAGTAGAAGATGGTAGGGGACGTCGTGTCGCTAGAGATACATGCCAGGCCCCTCTCCGGGTTTCGTGGTCGGCAGCTTCTCTCGCGATCGACCCTTCACGACCTCTTGGTACGTCACGCCGCCGAACATTTGTTTCAGGCGATCGTCCCACCCATCCGCAATCGTCGCGACCATATCGATCACGAAGCGGAGTTCATCCTCGCGAAAATTCTCCCCTAGGAGGGTTTCATCAAACCAGATGGCTTTATGCTCCACGTCCAGGGCGAACCGACCCAACATCATTCCGAAGTTGAGACGCGCGAGAAAGAGTCCGATCTCGCCGGAGACCTGAATCCCTACGTTGGTGATCGCGAACACGCGGATCACAAGCTGACCATCCGGCATTGCACGCGGCGCAACCGTCACGTGCACCTGCCCTATTGGAAGGCAGAAGTCTCCGTCGTCATCCTCTTCGACAATCCCTTCAACGATTTCCCCGGCAATTGAAGCGATCCGGGTCCGCGCTCGTTTCAGTTTCTTCTCGGCCTCGTACTCGAGCCGATGGGTCCCGTGCACGATATTCAACCGGACATCGGCCTTCTCACCGAAAACCGAAATGTGAACCTTTTGCATCAAGTCGACCGCTTGAGCTGCATCGTCGACGCGCTTGCTCCACGGCTTCGTCGGCTCTGCAGGATCCTCAGAGGAGAAATCCAGATCGCGAAGCGCCTGTCGCACGGAAGCATCCAATTGAGGAACTACCGGAGGACGGCCCGGCAACCGAATTTCAAGCCCCCCGTCTTCGCGCCGCGTCACTTCAGTCACCTCGAGCGGCTTGTCGACCGGAGCGACCAAGATCAGGTCCAGCGACTCGAGGTCTTCCACTTCGCCGATGAGATAGGTTCGGACTACATCCGGATTCTTCATGCTCATTCTGCCTTTCACAATCTTCAAGAAGTGGCTGCCACCGTGCCCTCATCAGAAGCAAGACCGAAGCCATCATACAGGCAATGCTAGGCTTGCGCGTTCATGAGTGAGTGTCACGCCCCGACCCGACAAAGAACATCTCGTCACAGCGATGGACTAGAGGCGAGAATCAAAGATACAACATCTCCCCCACGGTCTCGACGGATCGACTCCACAACCGCCTGCATGAGAATTGAATCGCCGACGCCAGAGATTTCGTTATTCGAAGCCGCGTCCTGCCCGTGCGCCAAGCCGGGTTCCAGACTAGAAAACGGAGACGCCGCTATAGGTCGTGAGCAATTCGAGTGCGTTGCCGCCAAGAAGAGAATTCCCCTGTGCGTCCAGCCCAGGTGACCAAACGCAGACGCTGAACTTCCCGGGCATCGCAGCCACAATCCCTCCCCCCACGCCGCTCTTCGCAGGTAGCCCCACCCGATAGGCAAAGTCTCCGACCGCGTCATAAGTACCGCAGGTCAGCATCAGAGAGTTGAGATACTTCGACTGACTGGCTGAGAGCACCTGATCTCCTGTTTGAATCGAATGCCCTTGATTCGCGAGGAACAGGCACGCCGCCGACAGCTCCGCGCAGGTCATCTCAATCGAACAACTTCGAAAATAGATCTCCAGCACGTCCGAAGATGCGTTCTTAAGGTTGCCGAAGCTCTTGAGGAAATGAGCCATCGCCGCGTTTCTATGCCCGGTCTCCATCTCGGAATGTGCGACGGCCTCATTCACGTGCAGATCTTCATGCCCCGTCAGCATCCGCAAAAAGTCGAGGACCGCCTCTCTCGGAGTTCTTGCCTCCGACAGAATCACGTCTGTGATCACCAAAGCGCCCGCGTTGATAAACGGATTGCGAGGAATGCCCTGCTCGTGTTCAAGCTGGACGAGGGAGTTGAAGGGATTCCCCGATGGCTCACGGCCACAGCGAGTCCAGAGATCGTCCCCGACAAGTCGCATAGCCAGAGCCAAAGCGAAGACCTTCGACACACTCTGGATCGAGAACTTCACATCGGCATCACCGACCGAGTGCAGATCTCCCGAGGGCGTCATCAAAGCCATACCGAAATGCTTCGGATCAACCGACGCGAGCTCAGGGATATACTGAGCCACCTGCCCCGCCCCGAACTCCGGTTCAAGCTCGTTGTAGATTCTCTCGAGAATCTTTTGGTAATTCACCTATCCGTCCGATCCGACCGCTCTGCCCAAAGTCAGCTCTTGATACTCTGCGCGTTGTCGCATGTCCGGCTCGGCGTCCAACCACTGAATATTCATGATCCCTTCCGGAAACGATTGTCCCGTCTGTTCGAGGGCCACCTGCCCCAGACACAAGCTCCACCCCTCAATCCATAAGCTCAGCTCCCGCCGTTGGCCTTCCGACCCGTCGCTTTGAATATAGAGATCGATATCGCTTCCTGGCCCCGCTTCGCCGCGAGCGGTGCTTCCACCAAGATAGATTCGCGAGACACCAAACCTTCCCGCCTCCAGCGCGCCGGCCATTGCCTCAGCGAAGCGCTTTCGCCAAGCCCAATGGTTTCGGTCTCGAGGCGTCTGCGCCCCGAGCATTTCGGCGTGCTTCCACTCAAGGAATTCCTCGATTCGCCTGGAGACACGCCTGAGCAACTCGCCTTCTTCCTCAAGAAAGTCACTCGTCCCGGACATCGCGCCCGCCGTGGAATCGCTGACCACTAAGCGACCCACACCAAGCCCCATGAGTGACAGGGATCGCTCCATCAGCGGGGCACCCTCGGCGAAGCCCGGACCAACGAATCGCCGGTTCAGATACTCGATGCACGCACCCGTTGAACTGGGGTTTTGCCAGCCTGCTGGGATCTCCTCGACGATTCTATTGAACACGCTCTCCAAGGTCTGCCGACGATCCGCCAAAACGGCATCGATCGCATACAGACAGCGAAGTTCCTTGGCGCGCTCCTCAAGCGCAACGATGTCTTCCATCAGTCAATTCCCCTCTCTTCAGAAGGAGATTAGCAAGGCACCGCCCGGCTACGACCGATGCCTCTCCGCCGCTAGAGCTAGGACATTTGAGAGAGGAGCTTCCCCGCAGCAACCAGCGTCACCAGCAGCGTCCCCAACACGCCCCCCGCGCGCGGAAGCGACGGCATATCAGCCGTCCGGAGTCCGACTGCATGGGCGACCCGCGCGATCACGAGCGCAACGCCGAGACCGTGCATCCAAGCGGCAGAGGCGCCATTAAGTTCGAGCGCCGCAAACATCAGCATCAGAAGCGGAATGTTCTCGACGAAGTTCCCGTGACGCCTCGAAGCCAGGAGCATCTCCTGACTCCCCCCGTCCCCAATTGAAATTCCCGTCTTCGTCCGCATGACCGCAGTCGAAACGACCAAACCGATCGACATCAGTGCAAAGAGGATCAGGTAACATGAAGTGATCGGAATGGGCATTTTCTCTCTTTCGGTACTCGATGAGTTAGAGCTTCGGCTGCGGCATAGAAACCTGGCTTTGAGTGATTCCGCCGTTCACGCCATAGATTTCGCCCGTCACGTATGACGCCGCGGGCGAAGCCAAATAGAGAGCGCAAGCCGCAATATCATCAGGCGCCCCAAGGCGTCCCATCGGAGTTCGTTCCAACATCGCGTTCTCCAGCTCGGGCGTCATGAAGCCCTTGAGCGCATCCGTCAAAACCGATCCGACCGCGATCGCGTTGACGCGGACCTTGGGCGCAAAGTCTTGGGCCAGATTTCCGGTCATGAACGAGAGCGCCGCCTTCGCCGTGCCGTATGCAACGAAACCAGACTGCGCAAAGGATCCCGCGACGGATGAGATGTTGACGATTGCGCCTTGTCCGTCAGCCCTAACCATCATCGGCGCGGCCAACTGTGAGAGCGCAAACGCGCTCGTGACATTAAAGTGAAAACATGCATCAAAGTCTTCGGCGGAGAGCGCGAGGCTATCGGTTGGGCCCCAACCGCCAGCATTATTGACTAGAATGTCGAGGCGCCCGAATTCTTCAAGCGCGCATTCCAGCAAATTTTGTCTCGACGCGGAGTCGAGCACATCGCAGGGCACCGCCAGTGCCTTCGCGCCTCGCTTCCGCACTTCTTCCGCGACCGCTTCGATCTCATCTTGATTTCGAGCGCTCACGACCACATTCGCCCCAGCGTCGGCCAATGCCAGCGCTGTGGCGGCCCCGATCCCACGTCCCGAACCGGTCACGACAGCCACTTGGCCATCGAGCCGAAAACGATCAAGAATACTCATTGTTCTCCTCCTCTCCCTTTCGAGAGACAGTTAACAGGTAACCAATCCGCCGTTAGGCGAGAGCCATTGCCCCGTCACGAATCCGGCATCGTCACTCGCCAGGTAAAGAACCGCCTGCGCGATATCCTCAGGCTGCCCCATACGCCCGAGCGGCGTCGCCGCCATCACACCCTTCAAAGCCTGTTCCGGGACATTTCTCGTCATGGGCGTATCGATCACCCCCGGACACACAGCGTTCACTCGAATTCCGAGCCGTCCGAGCTGACGTGAGTTGCTCCGTGTGAGTCCAAGAAGAGCCGCTTTCGAAGCCGAATAGTGCGGCGCGCCCTGCCCGCTCAAGCCCGCGATGCTCGACATATTCACAATGGAGCCCTGCACCTCATCGCGCTGCATCAAGCCCAATGCCTGTCGGGTGCAGTAGAAGACCCCCTCGACGTTAATTGCCATCATCTTCCGAAAGGCCGCATCGCTCATATGCAGCATCTGCTGCCCCCCTTTCATCATCTCCTCGAAACCATCGTCCGGCAACCGATCGACGCCCGCGTTATTCACCAGGATGTCGAGTCGTCCGAGCTCGGCATCGAACGCAGCGAAGGCAGCAGAGACCGAAGCGCTGTCAGAGACGTCGGCCTCAAGTGCGACGTGCCCTTCACCCGCGAGTTCCCCGAGTGCGGCTTCTGCCGTGTCGCGTCTGATATCGAGTACGCCTACACGCGCGCCTTCCGCCGCGAAGCGCTTCGCAATCGCGAGTCCAATTCCTGAGCCACCGCCCGTGACGATCGCGTTCTTTCCCTCGAGTCTCATCTCGTGGTCTTCCTCTGTATCCGTGGAGTGTTTAAATTGATGTCTATTCTTCAATTAGCGTATTCGACAGTTCGCCCATGAGCTGCGGCTTCAAGAGCTTTCCCGTTGCGTTTCGCGGAAGGGGCGTTTGTTGCATCCGCCAATGAACCGGCACCTTGAATCCCGCCAAGCGCTCCGCGGCCCAGCCCCGTAAATCTTCAACCTCAAGTGTTGCCCCGTCCTTCGGAACCACGAAGGCCACGACTTCTTGCCCCAACTCTTCATGATCTTGACCGACGACAGCCGCCTCATCCACCTGAGGATGCGCCTCGAGAACGTGCTCGATTTCGGTCGGATAGACGTTCTCACCCCCTCGCAGAATGAGATCGCGCGCGCGCGAGTTGATATAGAGATGCCCGTCTTCGAGATGCCCTACATCGCCTGTCCGCAACCATCTCCCGGGAGCGAGTGCTTCTTCGGTCGCTACGTCGTTTCGCCAATAGCCCAGCATGACCAGCGGGCTCTGGATATAGATCTCGCCTTCCTCAGCTTCCACGAGCGCCGAACCGCTTGCATCTCGAATCTGGACCGAGACGCATGGCATCGCCCTTCCCGCCGACGTCGGTCGACTCGCCAGTTCCTCCCCGGAGTTGATAGTCGCGATCCCGCCTGATTCAGTGAGGCCGTAGCCCAGCCCCACGCCATTGGCACAGCTAGGGAGACGTTCTCGAATCGTATTCTGCAGAGCCTCGCTGAGCGCTGAGCCGCCGGATCCCAAATTGCGAAGACTCGAAAGATCGAATTTGGAGAGCTCGGGATGATTCACGACACGATGAGCCATCGTGGGCGTCGTCGACCACGACGTCACCCCCTCACGCTCAATCAAACGCATCACATCGATCGGATCGAATCGCCCATCTCGCAAGACCACTTTGGCTCCGACCGAGAGCATCATCACGACGCCAGCGATTAGTCCCGACACGTGAAAGAGAGGGGTTGTCAGAAGTGTGCACGGCGCGGGTGGCGGCGTTTTTGAGCCGCTCACAATAAACATGGCCGCTCCATTGAGCGTCTGCAATCCCACACTGGCGATGAGAGAGCGATGACTCAGGACAGCGCCTTTTGCTCGACCGGTCGTGCCGCTTGTGTAGAGAATGCAGGCAGGATCATCCTCGCTGATTGCCGCGGGCTGAAATTCGCGGCGACAGGTGGACAATGCGTCGAAGTCGGTCTCGATTTCGATCACGGGAATCGAAATCGATTCATCCGCCAGACGAGAGAGCCTCTTGCGGTCTCCGACAATCAATTTGGGTTCACAATCCGCAAGACCATCGACGATTTCTCGCGCGGACCACCAGCCATTCAGGCCAACCGCAATCGCCCCAAGGCTCGTGATCGCCCAGAACGCAACAATCCATTCCACCGAGTTTGCGCCCAGAATCGCAACGCGGTCGCCGGGGCCAACACCGTACTTGTGCTGCAACGCGCGTGCGAAGCCATACACAAGCTCGCGGTGTTCAGCGAATGTGATTCTTTGATCGCCCGAAATCAGGAACTCGCGCTCGTCATGCTGTTCTGATGCGACAAGCATTTCGGCGAGAGATCGCGGACGGTTCACCAGAACGCGCATATTTTCGCCAAGCACGGTTTCGCTCGCAAGTTCAAAGGGCGCACCCTTCTGCGTGAGTCCATCGTAAAAACTATTGAGTGAGGGCATCTCTCTCTCCTTCGGTAGGTTCTCTGGTCGCAGATCAGCCGCTATCGCGCTCATGAGCTGCCTTTCGTTGTTGAAGTCCCCGATACGCATCCTTAGCTGCACGACCTTCATAGGGGACGGCGTACATCTCCTGCGAGATCGGCATCGCGAACAACCTGCCCAAGATCCGAGCACGCCGAAAGCGAATCGGGCAGCGTAAAGCCAGGCTGATACGCCGAGTTGGAATGCTCCTGCGTGATTCCCCGCGCCACCTGGGGTTTCCGAGCCCAAAGCGTTGTCGAACAATTCCTCACCGCCAAGCTCGCAACGGTTGTGCCCCACGAACCAGAACCGATTATAGCTACGCGCATAGAATCAACCTCGCCCGGGCGAACTTGCCGATCATCGCCCCGCATCTCATCTAGTTCGCCAGCGCTTCTTCGTACAGCGCTTCAATCTCCGCAATATGCTCCTCGAGATCTTCTCGCTTCCAATCAGCCGTCGGGATCGGTGCAAGCACGACGATATCCACCGTCGCCGGACGAATCACCATCCCATGTCGGGGGAGCGCATCCAACGCATTTTTGATGACGACTGGGACGATGGGCACGCCGGCCGCCATTGCCATATGAAACGCACCCTTTTTGAATTTGCCGAGCTTCTTCGTCGCACTGCGTGTGCCTTCAGGCGCGATCACGACCGAGAGACCTTCTCGCATCGCCTCAACAGCCGGCGCCATCGCCTCGATCGCCTTGTTGCGATCGCCACGATCCACAAACACAACACCGGCCGCTCGCATCAGGGGCCCAATAATGGGCGTCTTCTCCAGCTCCTTCTTGGCGACACCAACAACATCGCGCTTAGTGAGCTGCGCCATCAACAGCGAATCGAGTCCGCTCTGATGGTTGAAGATGAAGACCGCGGGACGATGCGACCAGAGATTTTCTTCGCCTTCGACATTGAGGGCGACACCCGTGAGCGAGGTCGTCATCTCCGCATACGTGGAGAGCATTAGGTCAGCGCCCTTGCGAAGGCTGCCGGTTGCGATCGCGGTCGGAATCCCGACCATCGCAGCCGGCCCGAGTGAAGCCAACGCACCCAAGAGCCCTGCGATTTCTCGTCGTCCGGGGCGCCCCCGGCTCGAGAACGCGTACACAGGCCAGCCGCGCCGAGCACCGACGCGAGAGAGAGCCTCATCGGGATTAACGAGCCGAGGCTTTCCGACAATGTCAAGCAAAGGAAGATCGTCATGGCTGTCCGAGTAGAAGTAGCTCTCCACTAGATCGATATCGTGTTCTGCCGCGAAGCCGCGGCCGGCTTCAGCCTTGCCCTCCTGCCAACAAGCCGGTCGCTGCACCTTCCCCGTGAACTTTCCGTCCTTGAACTCGAGCTCCGTGCAAAGCACATATTCGATGCCTAGTTCTTCCGCGATGGCATCGATCTGAAAATGCGTCGCCGAGGAAACGATCGCAACCGTGTGTCCGCGGCGCTGATGCGCCTCCACGAGGGCGCGAGATTCGGGATAGAGATCGGTTACGAGATACTTCGCAAAGACCCTCTTCCCCTGCTCTCGCAGTTCTTCTTCCGTGAGGCCGATTAAGTTCGTCGACGTCTCTTCGAGGAAACTCGGAAAGCTCGTTTGCTTCGTCCCGAACCGAATCGTGCCTACGGCTGCCTGCGCCATGTTCGAAAGTGATAGGCCTTCGGTTGAGAACTTCTCCTTCATGAATCCGACCGCCGAGAAGCCTGCTAAGAGCGTGCGGTCGACGTCAAAAAAGGCGGCAACCTTCGGTCCCTTAGGCGAATGATCGATCTCCTGAGTCAGCTCTTTACGCGTCGGCATTTTTCGACTTTCCTCGTCCGGCGCGACTGGGCGACGCCTTTTGATTGGCTTTCTTAGCTCTCGTGGGTTTCTGGATTTCCTTGCCCTGGAGATCGACACCGGCGGCCACTGCGATCTCCGAAAACGAGGACTGAATCGCGTCCGCGAACATTTCTAGATCAGGGACGGTCTCGAAATCCGCGTTGAAGCCCCAGCAAAGCTTCCCGGCATAGCTCACAATCGCGACGCCGAGCGCGGTACTGTCGGCGATCGGAACCTGCGAATAGAGCGATTGCAATCGTGCGCCGAGTAAATAGAGAGCTTCCTGCGGACCCGGAACATTCGTCACCATCATATTGTAGGGAGCGGCACCGGAAGCCGACCGACTTGCGAGCGACATCAAGATTGTCGGCGTCCACTCGGCAATATTCATGATCAGGTCCGCGTCGAGCGCCTGGTTCGAAGCCTTCAGCTCTTCCGTCGTTGCACGAATCTTCTCAACTCGAACGAGTGGATCCACCTCATCGACCGGCGCCTTCACAAACCATTGCGAGATGCGATTCCCCATCTTCCCATCGCCGGCATCTCGAATGCTGACGGGTGCAGCGATTCGGAAGTCAATGCCTTCGACATCGTGTTTGCGCTCGATTAGAAAACGGCGAACGGCGCCCGTGACGGTCGCGAGAACCAGGTCATTGATCGTGCATCCGAGGGCCCGCTTCACGATCTTCACATCTTCGAGCGGCATATCACGCCAGTCAAAGCGACGATGCGGACCGATGGCTTCATTGAGCGGTGTCTTGGATGGCTCCTCGCGCATGGAACTCATCATGCCGGTGATTGAACGCGCTCGGTTCGTCACCTCATCCCTGAGTTCATGAAACTCTTTCGTGGCCGCACGAAGGCCGCTGGCCGCGCGAAGCGGGAGTCCCAGATAGCGCCCAACCTCGTCCTTCAAAAGCTCCGCTTGTGTCGGGCCTTTCCGCGGCTGCCATTGCGGGCCGGGCTCCCGCTCTCTTTCATCCGGCGTCGCCGTATGCAGAATCTGAGCGAGATCCTTCCCCGCCATTCCGTCCACCATGCAGTGATGAATCTTGCTGATCACCGCGAAGCGATTGCCTTCAAGACCTTCGACGACCCAGGCTTCCCAGAGCGGCTTCGAATGATCGAGCGGCTGGGCCATGATGCGCGCAGAAAGCGTCTTGAGCTGTTCTTCCGTCCCCGGCTCAGGAAGGCACGTATGCCTAATGTGATAGTCGAGGTTGAATTCAGGATCATCGACCCAAACCGGATGACTCACTACGGGAATCCAATCCAGCTTCTGTCGGTACCGAGGAATTCGATGCAAAACAGACTCGGTAGCGTTGCGATACGCGTCGATATCGACTCCGCTCTTGGCCTTCGCCATCGGCCCGGACTCATAGATCAAAGTGGCCGAGACATGGAGCGGACTCCAAGGCTTCTCTAGAATCAAAAACGACGTGTCCATGGCACTCAAACGTTCATAGTGGGACGCGCTCATACGGAAACCTCCCGGGGGGTCGTGTTACGCAAAGCGCTTGCTCGTCGAGCCGTTGCCAAAGCTTCGATTGCGTCAAGACGCCGAATCGTGTCATGCAGTTCATAGGCGAAGCCAAGCCGATCTTCAGACAGACTCGGCTCCTTGCTATCCAGCAAGTTGAGGTTTTCCGCGAGTAGTACGCCGTTCTGTAAGAGCGTTTTAGATACGGATTCAGCGCTTCGAATCCGTCGCTGGCGGAGGTACTGCTTCCCCGAAACCAGACAGTCTCGGACGAGGTCCTTCGATTCGAGTTCCGTCGCGTCCCCCGCGACAACCAGTCGGTCCGCAACCAAAGCGTAGGCCTCAAAAAATGCGCGCAATGTACGATGCGCCTGAAAGGGCCGAATCGACTCAAGAAGCACTCGCGCCTCATCAGGCTCGCTGACACGATCTTCCCAGTCGCGCGCATGCATCGAGAGTTCTTCCCGAATCTCCTCGCGAAACTCTTCCTTGTCCGAGAAGAAGAAGTCGAATTTGAGCAGGTCCCTAAGCCGCATCACCTCTGCCCAAAACGCGTCCGCGCCCTGGCCGACGGATGCCTCCGACGCACGCAACAATGCGAGTTCGCTGATTGCGCCGGTCGTGAGGAAATGAATCACCGTATTTCGGTAGTACGCAGCGGCAAGATGCTGATCAGGCGCGACCGAGTAGATCACTTCCGGGCCTTCATCGAATCGCTCAAGCACAGCACTCTCGACCAGGACGTCGAGGGTCTCGCGCACGTCTGCTTCTGAATCGAAACGGATCTTCTCTGACGTAGGCAGGCCACGACTCAGCACATACTGAGCAAGGTCAGAAAGCGCGCGATGAATCTCGGTCAAGCTCATTGCTCGATCGCCGGCGCCAAGGAGCGCAAGCATCGCGAGTGAGATCGGCGTAACGGGCGTCACGCGGTTGATCCGTGAACACACCTCGAAGGCAAGCTTGGGCACAACAAGTTCGTCGGTCGTCCCCACGCCATTCGGCTCGCCCAGTGCCGCACGCAAAGAGACGGGTTCGCCGAAGCGCAGATCAATATTTCCGTAGCGCCGACCCAGCCCCTTCAAGAAGCGGAAGAGCCAGCCAATCCCTTCACTTTCCTTGGCGCCGCCTCGCTGTTCAGCGGCGTAGTCGCCGACTTCCGAAATCTGATCATATGCGACCGACACGGGAAGCAAGATCACATCGTCACTCTTCCCACGCAGATAGGAGTCAACCACGTAGTTAAGGAGGCCATACCGCGGCGGCAACATCTTCCCCGAACGCGAACGCCCACCCTCCATGAACCATTGCAATGGAAACCTCTTCTCCACGAGAAAATCGATATAGCTGCGCAGCACGAATTTGTAGAGATCGTTGCCCTTAAACGAGCGGCGTATGAAGAAGATCCCCGCCCGGCGCGCGACGGGTCCCTGCGGAAAGAAATTCATATTGTCGCCGCCCGCCGTATGACTCGGAGGAAGTCCCTCTTCGTGCATCGCGCGGAAGACAACGGGATGGTCGAGGTTCGACTTATGTGTGGGCAGAAACACAACCGGATGCTGCAGCGAGAGTTCGCGAACCATCTCGATCTCAGTCGGATTCGTTCGCAGCTTTTCATAGCCCCGCGTCGACCCGGATCGACAAAGACGCGCGAAGACATCGATCCAGAGCGGGCTATGCGTCGCCGCAATTTCTTTCAAATAACGCGCGGCATCCTTTCTCACCTGCTCCACCGGCCGCTCGAGTTCTCGAGCGATCCGATCCAGCCCGGCCTGGAACGCAGGGCGAGCGAGCACTTCTTCTTTCACGAACCGCGGAATCTTGTACCGGCCGCCGCGCGTCCGACGCTCCGCCCGATCGAGGGCGAGTGCCGCCTGACGCACGACAAATTTCGCGAGCCCGACGGTCTCCGAAAGGTCCTCGCCGAGCGATTTCTGCCATCGATCTCGAAGCGCGGACGCCGGCGCGGGTTCGCCCGAAATCACCTGGCAGCGATCCCTGGAAAAGCGCCGCACCCATTTCGATTGGATCACGCCGGGGTCGCGCGGATCGCCGAGGGTGATCAGATCGGAGAAACTCGCCTCGCGACGCCCTCCTCGTTCGCGCGCAAGCCAAGCCACGCGAAGCGGAGCGAGAAGCGTCTCGCCGGCGACGGCCAAGGCAGGTTCGAGGCTCTTGCCGAGCTGACTGCTCCGCCGGCGGGAGCTTGGAATCCGAATCGCTTGAACATCGCCTGCAGGGACAGATTCGGGGCGCTGGGCCTCGATCCATTCCAGCAGGATCTTCTCTTCGAAGCCAGAAGCAATATCGAGCAGAAAGAGCACGGGGCGGTTCGCGGTGGTGGGCCATTGAGGGGCGTGCGAGGCGTCTTCGGTCATTAGGGGTCTCTCCGTTTGACTCGCCTCTATTAATACGCCCCTGACTACTATAACTCAAATGCATCGTGAATATGTATAGTATGCGCATGGCGCATTTGGCAGGAATCGACCTCAACCTACTCGTCGCACTTGACGCCCTGCTCCGCCAGCGCAGCGTCTCCCGCGCGGCCTCCGAGGTGGGCCTCAGCCAGCCTGCCATGAGCCGGACGCTCAGCAGACTTCGCGAGCTCTTCGACGACCCATTGCTCGTTCGCACGGGACACTCGATGGTCCCCACCCCGCGCGCTTTGTCGCTGATTGAACCCCTCGCCGCATCCCTCGAGGCCATTAGGCGAACCCTTGAGCCGCCCGACAAATTTGATCCCTTGGTCGCGCGACGCGCATTCGTTCTCGGCGCCGTGGATACGACACAAGCGGTCGTTCTCCCGCGACTCCTGGAATTCCTGAGCAATAAAGCTCCTGGTATCGAAGTCTCGACTGCCCCGATCCGCTCCACCGAAGAACTCTTCGCACTCCTCGCCTCGGGCGAGCGGGACTTCGCAATCGGTCGTTTTGAATCTCCCGCCGATGGAATTCACTGCGAACGCTTGTACGCGGACCGCATCGTTTGCCTCGCGCGGCGAGATCATCCGCGTGTCCGCGGAACGCTGACTATGAAAGGATACCTCGCGGAGTCCCACATGGCGCAGGAAGAGGCCTCTCCACTCGAGCGTCCGTTTACGATTGAGAGCCTGCTTGCTGCAAAGGGACTGATCCGGCACGTAGCGTGTCGAGTGGAGAACCTTGCAATGGCGCCGTTAGTCGTTTCGCGGACCAATTTACTCTGCACCGCGCCGGAACAAACGATCGCTCCTTTTGCGGAAGGTTTGAATCTTCGCGTGCTGGAGCCGCCTTTTGATGCGCCCGCTTTTGAGCTGCAGATTGTTTGGCACGAGAGAAATGAGCGCGATGGGGGGCATCGGTGGTTGAGGGAGACCCTACGCGAACTGTTTAGCGCGTGAAATCAGATCCCCTATTTTGCTCCGACGTTTAGATTCCCTGGCAGGAAGGTAGACCAATGAAGCATAGAGACGGCCATTTCGAAGGCGACGACAAGACATCCTACTACTTCCAATGCTGGGAGCCAGACACGTGCCCAAGCGCGGTCGTCACGATCGCGCACGGACTCGCCGAGCACAGTGGGCGCTATGCACGCCTCGCGGAGTCGTTTACCGAGCGTGGCTACGCCGTCGCTGCACTCGATCATTTCGGCCACGGCCGCTCGGACGGCGACAAAGGCACGGTGGGCAGTTTCGATATCTTTGTCGATACGCTTGAACGCTTTCGTGAGATGGTCGCAGCCGCACATTCCAACGTGCCGAGCCTCTTGCTCGGCCACAGCATGGGCGGCCTCATCAGTACGAGCCATCTGATCAAATATCCAGGGCGCTTCACTGGATGCGTATTGTCGGGTCCCGCAATCATGACCGATGCCAATCCGGGGCGAGTACAAATTGCGATCGTCCGATTCTTGTCGCGCCTCTTCCCCGGCCTCGAAATCATGCAGCTCGATGCGAACGGCGTGAGTCGCGATCCGGCAGAAGTCGCGCGTTATGTGGAGGATCCGCTGGTGTGTACGGGTAAGGTTTCGGCGCGAATGGCCGCCGAGTTATTCCGCGCGATGAAGGAGGTTCAGCGATATGCGGGGAAGATTGAGCTGCCTTTGCTGATCCTGCATGGCGGGGATGACTCGATGGCCTCACCGGAGGGGTCGCGTTTCCTTGAGGCAAATGTGGGGTCCGCCGAGAAGCGGCTCGAAAATTATCCGGGGCTGTTTCACGAGATTTTCAATGAGCCGGAGCGGGATCAGGTTTTTGAGGATGCGGTGAGATGGTGTGATCCATTGGTTTCGAGGGAAGTGAGTTAGGGGCGGGCGACAATACGCAGTCAGAACCGATTCGGCCTACCTTCGGGATCGATTCATCCATCCGCTGAGAAATACTCCTTAGGCGGCGCTTCGAGGTCGCAGTAAATGCAGTACCGAATCGGGAAGGCGTCCAGATCGGTCGCGCGAAGCGCACGCGGCGAGACGCGCATTGAGAGGACTTGATCGATCACGGCCCAGGCGATCCCTGCGCTTCTTGCGTGAACCCGACTGAGGTTCTGGATTTCACCGATCTGCGTGAGGTCGAAGAAAGCTGCCGCTTCTTCGAGAAGTCTGGGGCGCTTGATCTGGTACAGGAGCGAATATCTGGGGCGAATGAGCCAGCCACTCCGGCTGGATTCCGCGGCGGCCTCCCGGGCCTCACACTCGGCGCGGACGGAATCGGGGAGCTCGCGCGAGAGTTGGCTTTGGCTGGAGGCGTCTGTGGTCCATTGGGAGAATGCGGCGGCGGCGCGGTCGCGGCCCTGGGCGGAGAGGATCTTTAGATGAAGATCGAGGACCTCGGCGCTCGGGATGCCAGGGTCGCGAACGAGGATGGCTTCAGTTGCTTTTAGTGCGCGGTCGAGTCGACCTTCGTCCAGGTAGGCGCGGGCGCGTCCTAGACGAGTTTCCACAGACTGTTCGGGGAAGGCCGCGCAGGCTAGGCCAATACTGCACAGAACAATGATCCAGCGAGAAAACAATTTCATGATCCTTAACGTGCGAGATGAATTCGCGGCCTGGATATTAGGTTCTGCGGATAATGGCGGTCACATTTTCACTTGGGGCCCGACGATCGAAAATGCTTCATTGCGACGCACGGGGATCTCGAGCGAAGCGCAATCGAAAGAAACGATCCGAGCGAGCTGTAGATCGCCCAGTTCGCTCCCCAGGCGCGTCACTGAACCGAGATTCGAATTGGCTCCGTCCGGAACGCCCGCGTTCGTTCCCCAAACTTGGAGTTCGATCGAAGGCCCAAGCGCGTAAGGTGAGCCCGGGGCATCGCTTATCAGGGTCACCTCGATGGATCCGAGGAAGCCGTCTGTTTCAGATGTAAAGGTTTGAGCCCGTGAGCCCCCCTCGCCCTGGAGGGCGAAGAGGTTGCCTAAATCGCCACCCGGGCGCGCGAGTCTAGCGCCGACGCTCGCCTCTGAAGAAGGCGCGAATAGCACCGACGCCACTAAGCACGTCATAACTGCCGCCAGAGAAGAGCGCCTTACCATTCGAGGCCTCCGAATTCCCGGCATCAGAAGTGCGGCCGGAGATTACCTCGATCTTAAGTGAGACGACGTCGCTCGAAATGTCACGAAAAGGTCAGGCCGTGACGGTCGATCCGAAAAGCCTCAGACTGAGTTCCGATGCTGGGCAGAGATTCTCGAAGCACAATTCAAATCAAGGCACACGCCAGGCTCGAGGTCGAAGCTTTCTGTCGACTCAGAACCTGCGGCGTCCCGAACCTCCCGTCCTCGGCACTGACGAGCGTCGCCAATCTCCTGACCGATTCCTCTTGAGACTCGATCACTCCAAGTGCAATCACCCAAACGCCAACAAGACCGGCCACTAGACCTATCTGCCGGCCCCTGTTTTTTCCCGGCCGTGTGCAGCATATTGTATTCTTATGGATACTCCCCGAACCGCCCCAGGCAAACCGGGGCCGCCTGATTCTGGTGCCCCCGACTCGTCACACCAGCTTCTCATCGAACGACTCGCCGAGCTAAAGGCGTCGCAGGCCGAGCTTGCCGAGACCAAGGCGCGAAGCGAAGCAACGCTGAACGCCGCCGCGGACGGCATCCTCACCATTGATGCAAGCGGCACGATTGAAGCCGCTAATACATCTGCCCTCTCTCTGTTTGGATACGTCGAAGACGAACTCATCGGGGAAAACGTCAAGATGCTCATGCCGCCTCCCTATCGGGACGAGCATGACGGCTACCTCGCAGCCTATCGAAAGACCGGAATTAAGCGAATCATCGGCATCGGTCGTGAAGTGGTCGGGGTCCGTAAGGACCAAACGACCTTTCCGATGCGACTCTCGGTTGGCGAGGGCACCGCCGGAGACCGCACGGTCTATGTGGGCATCGTGCATGACCTCACTGAACGCAGGCATTCACAGGCAGCCCGAGCGAGCCTGGCGGAAATTCTTGAGAATTCGCTAAACGAGATCTTTGCTTTCGACGCGACCAGTCTTCATTTCTGCGAGGTCAACCGCGGTGCGCGAAAGAACCTCGGTTATTCGATGAGAGAGCTTCACGCGCTCACACCCGTCGATATCAAACCCAACCTCACTGCCGAAGAATTCGCGGAACTCATCGAACCGCTACGGAATGGCCAGCAGCAGCGGCTTCATTTTAAAACCGCGCATCAAAGAAAGGACGGCTCGCAATACCCCGCAGACGTTCAGCTCCAGCTTGGAAGTTACGACGGAGCACCCGCCTTCATCGCGCTCGTCTTTGACATGACTGAGCGGAAGCAGGCCCTCGAGGCAATCGAACGAAGCGAGAAGCGGGCCTTCGAGGCAGAGAAACTCGCTTCGATTGCGACCCTCACCGCAGGCCTTGCCCACGATATAGGGACACCGATGACCGCGATCACTGGCTATGCGAGTTTCATTGAGAAGAACCCGAGAGACGAAAAAACTCAAGAGCGTGCTCGAATCATAGGTGAGCAGACGAAACGAGTTTCGGACCTGATTCAGACTCTTCTCAACGTATCACGACCCCACGAACCGAACCGCATTTCCCTTCAAGTTTCGAACACCGTTGAGCACGCCCTCCAGTTCTTCCAGGAGAAGCTCAAGAAGCGGCGCATCTCGGTTGTAAAGGACTTCGCCAACGTGCCAGACGTTCCCGCGGACCCCGACCAACTCGAACAGGTGTTCTTGAATTTGATTGTGAACGCCGCAGATGCAATGCCCTCGGGCGGGACGCTCCAGGTCGAGGTCGTCTCTCCCGACGCGGATTGGGTCGAGGTTCGTGTGCGTGACACGGGGACCGGGATTTCCCCTGAGCAGCTCGCGCAGATTTTCGATCCTTTTTTCACGACCAAGAAAAGGGGAGCGGGTAATGGTCTTGGGCTCCTTGTCAGCAAGAGAATCGTCGTCGAGCACGAAGGCCATCTCGAGGTTTCGAGCATAGTCGACGAGGGAACGGAATTTCGGGTTTACCTTCCGAGTGTGGCGCGAGGGCCGGAGTAGGGACCGCTCCTGCTTTCCGGCATGCGGTATGCCGTCCCCGGGATGCGCCGCACGTGCGCCCTCTTCGTGATAGGTCTCTTAGATTAGGCGGGGTGGAGTACGAATATTGCTGATGGGCCGCCGTCACGGGCCGAAGACGAGCGCACAAGAGTTCGCTCAACCGATTAAAGAGTCCAGCGCGCACCACGATGCTCGTCCATAAATTGTCGCACCGTTCGGCACGCCTCGCAGGCACTCAATGCCGAGATCTCGACTTTCAATCCCAGTCCAGGTCGAACTTCAAGCTGCCATCCGTCAAGCCTTGGTCTATTGAACCTAACACTAAAAGGCCTCCGAGCATCTCGCGCCCTACAAAGCGGGAAGTTGACAGCGGTGCAGGATGCCCGGCGTCTCAAGCAGTATTACGCGTTCCACCGCTAACTACTGACAAGTAGCCCGCAGATGAGGCACATCAGCCTTGCCTCCTGCTGCCTTCAAAAAGGCCGACTCAGAGGTTGGTATCAGCATGAAGGGGCCGGCCACACGCTCGCCCGTTCCGTTAGTCTCAGCCAGTCGACCGCGAGCGGGAGCATCGAACGCCTCAAGAAACGCGGCTTGGTGGACCACAAACGCAGCAAGCATGATGGCCGATCGGTCGTCGTGACCTTGACGAGCGAAGGAAGTGGCGAGCTCGACGACGTCCCGTCCCTCCTGCAGGACCGCTTCCGGCGCGAACTCGTCCAGCTCGAAGAATGGGAACAGACACAGATCCTCGCGGGCCTCTAACGGCTCGCCGCCATGATGGACGCGGATGCGATCGACGCGGCGCCGATCCTCGAGACGGGATTGATCGGATCCGATCCGGACCCCGAACCCGCGAACCGTCCGACTCGAAGCGGCCCCAACAACTTCTGATCTGATCGCCAACCTATCCTAGGATGGCGAGATGCAAGCCATCTTCGATTCTGCCGTACTGATGTTCGCTCTCCTGAACCCCTTCCTGATGGGCGCCTATCTCATCGAATTGATCCGCGAGTGTTCTTTTCGCAACTTCGCGACCATCCTGCTGCGGGCTTCGCTGATCTCCGGAACCGCCTTCATCGCGTTCGCCGCAGGAGGCGAGGCGCTGTTTCGGGACGTGCTTCAGGTCCGCTTCGAATCCTTCATGGTGTTCGGCGGGATCGTGTTCCTCATAATGGGTCTGCGGATGACCCTCACCGGCAAGGTCGCCCTGATCCGCCTGCGCGGCACCCCCGGCCAGGTCGCGGGCTCGATCGCGCTGCCTTTCCTCGTCGGTCCCGGCACGGTCAGCGCTGCCGTGGTGATCGGGAATCGATTGCCGCTCGCGGCCGCAATCACCGCGATCGCCGGTGCGATCGTCGTCTCCTTCTTCTCGATTCTTGCCTTCAAGCTGCTCCATGACTGGGTCAGGGGGCGCAACGAGGAGTTGGTCCAACGTTATGTCGAGATCGTAGGTCGGGTGACAGCGCTCTTCGTAGGGACCTATGCCATCGAGATGTTAATCACGGCGTTCGAAAGAATTTCCGCGACCTAAGCGACCTAAGGGCTCGCGGCGCGTGCGCTGTCCGACTCACGGCGATCCAGCGAAGCACGCGCTTTCATCAAGTCGACGTGCAGGGTTCCGACGATCCGATCCGCTCGCTCGTCGTTGACCACGAAGGTCAGGCTATGGTCGTGTGCCGCATGCGAGATGAGGTGGACCTCTTCGTCCTCCAGGGCGCGGTAGAGCGATGGCATGTCGTGAAGCACGCAGCGGAGGTGGCGACCGACAACACTGATGGAGGTCGCGGGCGCGATCAGCGTCGGGCGACAAATCTCGCGGAGATCCGCCATCAGCGCCTCAAGCGTCTCGTCGTCGAGGGGATGGGCGGCGGGATCGAGAGAAACGGTCACCCTCGTCTGGGACGAGGCGATCGAATCGATCGAGAGCTGATGCCGCGCGAAACATGCCGAGATATCCGCGATGACCCCGACCTGTTGCCAGGTGCCTTCAACGTCCATCGAGAGCACGGCCATGCCGGATCGCGACGAGATTGCGAGGACCGAGGGCGCTCCGTCGGCGTCGGCGTTAGCGTCGATGATGGTTCCTTCGTCCGAGGGATCGACGGTATTTCGAATGTGGATCGGGATGCGCGCCTCCCGAGCCGGTGCGAGGCTGCGCGGATGCAGCACCTTTGCTCCGCGAGTGGTGAGCTCGCCTGCCTCTTCGTAGCCGATGCGATCGAGCTTCGTCGCGTCGGCCACGCGGCGTGGATCGGCGGTAAAGAGGCCTGGGACATCGGTCCAGATCTCAACGTGTCGCGCGCCGAGCTTCGCACCAAGACTGGTCGCCGACGTATCCGAACCGCCGCGCCCCAGGAGCGCCGTCCCGCCGTCGGGCGCTCGCGCGAGGAATCCCTGGGTCAAAAGCACGGCCTCGGGAAAGGTTTGCAAGCGCTTGCGCGACTCGGGATCAGGCGAGTGGTCGCAAGTCGCGGAGAGGTACTGATGGTGATCGCTGTCATCGGCTGGCAGTGCGTCGAGCCATTCCTCGACGTCGAGCCAGCGTGTCGGTAGACCCTGGGTGTCGAGCCATGCGGCGCCGATCCGGGTCGACAGGTGTTCTCCCGTCGCGAGCACCTGGGCCTGGAGGCGCGGGCTGGCCTCGCGGACGAGCGAAATCCCGACAAGCCGTTCGCGCAGGCGATCAAGTTCCTGGCGTGCTTCGGCGGGCAGGTCGATGCCCAGTTCCGCAGCCAATTCCTCGTGCCGGGAGACCAGGCCGTCGACATCCGGACCGGGGTCGAGCCCGGCTAGCGCAGATTCGAAGAGCCCCTCGAGACGATTCGAGACCTGCGAGACAGCCGAGCATACGACCAGGGGGCGCAGCCCGTCGGAGATCCGCTGGCGCAGGATCTTGGCGACGGATTCCCAGCGTTCGGCGCTCTTCAAGCTCGTTCCGCCAAATTTCAGGATGACAATACCCTCGGGAATATTTTTCTGATTTTTCATTGAGTACATTATACCTGCCTTTAAAACTCCATAGTTCAGGATGCAATCTCTAGATCTAAGGTAGTGCATAAATCCTCTTAAGCTTCCATCTTGCTGATTAATCTCAATGTCCTATATTAAAATACAGATTATGAATACCAAGGACTATATGCATTACGTATCACCCCTCGGGGAATTCGAGTTCCAGTCGCCGGTTGCGACGGATGCTCGCGAGATCTGGGGCATGGTCGACGCCCTGCCCGATCTGGATTCGAATTCGCCCTACGCGTATTTGCTTTTGTGCAGCCACTTCGCCGCCACCGGGCTGGTCGCGCGGCGCGGCGGGCAGCTCGCCGGATTCGTACTCGGCTATCAGCTGCCCGACGACACGGCCACGGCCTTCGTATGGCAGATCGCGGTCGCCGAAGGGGCACGCGGATGCGGCCTCGGCCGCACGCTGCTTGATCGCTGGTTCGCGCGCTGCGCTGATGCGCTCGACACCCACTTCCTTGAGGCAACGGTCACGCCCTCGAATAAGGCGTCGCGTGCGCTCTTCTCGAACTTCGCGGCCAAACGAGGCGCCGCGATCAAGGTGGATGTCGCGTTTCCGAGCGTGCTCTTTCCCGAATCCCTCACCCACGAAGCCGAAGTCGGCTTTCGCATCGGACCCATAACGCCGGCTGCCGGCAGATCGGATGCCGGGCGACAACCAGCACGACAGGAGGATGCTTGAGCATGGAAATCATCAACAGTCTGGAGTCCGAAGTCCGGAGTTATTGCCGGAGCTTCCCGACCGTCTTCGACACAGCCCGCGGTGCGCGCCTTATCGATCAGTCCGGACGCAGCTATGTGGATTTCTTCGCGGGCGCGGGCGCCCTCAACTACGGGCATAACGACCCGGTCTTGAAACAAGCCCTGATCGAATACATTCAGAGCGATGGCATCACCCATGGTCTCGACATGGCCACGACGGCCAAGGAGGAATTCCTCGAATCCTTCGCCGAGATCATCCTCGAACCTCGGGGGCTCCACTACAAGACGCAGTTTCCCGGCCCGACCGGAACCAACGCGGTGGAAGCCGCCCTCAAGCTCGCCCGCAAGGTCACGGGACGCGAAGGCATCGTGAGCTTCAGCAACGCCTTCCACGGCATGACGTTGGGCTCCCTTGCGGTCACGGGCAACGGATTCAAGCGTAGGGGTGCCGGCGTACCGCTGCACTTCGGCGACGCGCTGCCCTTCGACGGCTTTCTCGGAAAGGATGTCGACACCCTCGATTTCCTTGAGGCAATGCTCGAGGACAGCGGCAGCGGCATGGCCCCGCCTGCGGGCGTGATCGTCGAGACGACCCAGGCGGAAGGCGGCCTCAACGTCGCGTCCGTAGCGTGGCTAAAGCGGCTCCAGGGGCTGTGCCACCGCTTCGGGTCGCTGCTGATCGTAGATGATATCCAGGTCGGCATCGGGCGCACCGGCCCCTTCTTCAGCTTCGAACGCGCGGGGCTCGAGCCCGACCTGATCTGTCTCTCGAAGTCGCTCTCGGGATATGGCCTGCCGCTGGCGATCGTCCTGATTCGTCCGGAACTCGACGTATGGGAACCCGGAGAGCACAACGGCACTTTTCGCGGCAACAATCCGGCCTTTGTGACGGCGACCGCCGCCCTCGAATACTGGCGAGACGACACGCTGACTAAAGGGGTGGCCCAAAAGGCGACCATCCTGCGCAACGCCCTGGACGCGATCGTTCGTCGCCACTCCTCGCTAAGCGCGACGGTTAAGGGCATCGGCCTGATTCAGGGGCTCGCCTTCGAGGATCCGAAGATCGCCCGACAGATCAGCCGCCGCGCCTTCGAGCATGGTCTCCTTATTGAGACGGCGGGGCCCGAAGGTGAGGTCGCGAAGATCATGCCCGCGCTCACGATCGACGAGGTCGCATTCAAGGACGGACTAAGCCTCTTCTCCGGAGTCGTCGACGACGTGGCCGCGGGAGACCTTCGATGATCGTTCGCACGCTCGACGAGGTCTGCGGGTCCGATTCGGATGTCTCGGGACCCACCTGGCGCAGTCTCCGGCTGCTGCTTGCGCACGACGGCATGGGGTTCTCGATGCACGATACGATCCTGCATGCCGGAACCGAAACCGAGATGTGTTATCTACA
>JBDNFB010000104.1:0-8836 GCA_041690055.1 Myxococcota bacterium
ACACCGTCAATTGAATGGCTCCGACTTCATCGAACGAGAAACTTGAACCGCTGAATGTTCCTGCGCCAGTGGCCGCAGAGAAAGCCGTGGCACTTGCAATTGCTCCGTCATCTAGGGTTCCGTTTCTTCCCCCGACTGGCGCAACAAGAGCAGTTGATTCGAGGCGCAGACCCTCTGGAGCGGCTTCGAGCCCGTAGTTCGGTGTTGGACTTCCCTCCGCGTCATTCACTACAACTTGAACGCTGAATGCCTCACCAGCGCGAGCGAACACTGCCCCCGTCGGTATGTCCGCGGCGGGATTGGCCTCGCCGAGTGCGTTCTCAATTGAGAGGATGAGAAAGTCGTCAGGACGAGATACGAAGCTCCCGGTAGAGCCTCGTACTTCTGCGCTTGGATCCGTCGAATCAAGAAGGCTTAGCGCGAGTCGGCCAACATCTTTGTACTTTACCGACAGCAACGCTTGGCCCGATGAAAAGGGAACGCTCTGAGCGACCGACGCCGCCTCCGACGTGGCAATCGACACCCCGCCTACGGTCGGAACAATCGTTCCAGTCGAAGGGTCTTCGTAGTCAATCCAGAGCCGCAGGAGCTGAGGACCGTCGTAAGCTTCAATTATTCCGCACGTTGGGTCGGTTGGTGTCGTTCCAAACGCAGCTATGTGAAGGTCGAATACGGAGCCGGCTGTCTGGAGTTCGATCGCGTTGGAGATCACGCTGGGAGGCGGATTGGGAAGCGCTTGTGCGGTGACGGTGAACCCGCTTGGAGACATTGAAAGACTGCCTTCGGAATCGTCGTCTCGATACCCGCCATCATAGACGTCGATGTCGATCGTGTTGGGCCCCGCGGTGTAGTCGAGCGAGAACGAAGCGACTCCCGTATCTGAACTTGAAAATTCGTAAGTCGCTAGGCCGTCACCGGGATCGTCATCCGCAAACGAACCTGCGCCTACGGCCAGTGACCAGCCTCCTGTCGAGACCTGCGTATCGAGTACGATCGTACCGGTATAGTCGGTGAGAATATTTCCGCCCGAATCGCGTGCCGTGACTGAGATCGGCTCGCCTTGGCAGTTCACGCCGCTTCCGTCGTGACTAACAGAGAACGAAGCAACTTCTCCAATGGCCGCACACCCGGCCGTGTCGACAAAAATCCGTCCGTTATCCTCGACCTTGATTTTTTTGCCTCGATACCATCCGTAAAAAGTTCCGTTGTCTTTGACCTTGAGTTCCGCATCAGATCCCACCGCATTGGCATATGCCACGCCGTTGGCCTTGATCTCTATGTGATCGTTCGAGAGTTGATAGATGGTCACTTGGGACGGGTCAGCAGTGTTCGAATTGAGCTTCGCGTTTGCCTCAATCTTGACGGCTTTGTCGGTCGAGTAGACGGTCAACGAGGAGTCGCTGGCCAATCTGATTTCGGCGTTGTCCTTGAGTTTGAACTCGCCGTCGGCCACGATCGTCACATCGCCGACGATCGTCAGGACGGAGTTCCCCGTGGCTTCGAATTTGCAGACTCGCATGTCGCTCGAGATTGAAACGATCGCGTCGTCGAACTTGAGATCACCGCAGGGAGAGCACCCACCGCTCGCGCCTGATGCGCAGGAGGGGTTCGGGATCGTTGGTGTCGATATCGAAGCGGATTGGCTGAGCACACCCGTGACGCCGGTGTGAATCGCGTCGTGTTCGAGCTTGATTACATCCGACGGATTTCCTCCGACTCCCACATACAGATCAGCAGTAACGACTGCATCGTTCTTGAGCTTGATTTTGTCGTTTCCTGAAGAGTTAGTTGAGATGATCGCGACCCCGGAAATTGCACTTATTTGTCCATCATGCTTGACCTCGATCTTGTCGGAGACGGCAAGATCGCTGCAGACGTCGGTAGCATTAGCGGGCTGTGCAACAGCGAATCCGAATACCGCAACTGCAACTCCCATTGGCAGCGACGGACGGGCATGCTTCATTGAATACGCCATGTGGGGCCTCGAGCGAGTGGGGTTGAAGTCTCCTCAATATCGGGTTGTGGCCTGTGCCTCTTTAAACTTTGTGCGCCGCGAGCTCGCAGATTCTGTGTGTAAAGTGTGTCACGGCATGTTTAGTCGGTGGTTCACCCGGGAGTGCGGTAGGCCCCACATGATGTCTCCATCAGGCCAACGCTCATACAGTGCGGGGTGTTTCTCCGATAGAAGCGGAGACCGCCTGCCAGCAATTACTTCCCGATTATTTCCATCGTCGACTGATGACGGCGCGGCCGTTCGCAGCCATGAGATTCGGTGGATTTCCGGAGATCTCGAATTCATGTCGAGGCCGTCGTTGATCTTATCCGCTGCTCCAAAGTTAGGGACACGAGGTCTCGGTCAGGGCGGTCCCCTCCCTCGCGCTTTCTCGTTTTACATCCCTGATTGAATCAGTTGTCAATGACTTGGATGGGGCCTTTTGAGAGTAGGGGGCTTCAAATGGTGAGACGTGGACCGAAGATTGCGCCTAGGCGATGAGGATAGATATTCCGCTGCCCTCGGCCGTCCTAAGCCAACTGCAAGCCTTCTCATTCCGGAATCCGTGCAAAGCGCAATCTTCAGTCCACCTGTCAAATGGCGAATGAAACCAAGGGCCTTCCGAAGCTTGTCGAACCGGAGGTTTTGCCGGCGCTCGACGAGGTCGAAGAGCTGTTGCCGCTCTTGGCGGGCACGCGACGCCAGCGCTTGCAAAGAAGACGGAGCGATTCGTCCTCAACCTCGAGCAGGTCTTCGAGGCTTGGGTGCAGCGGCGAAAGAATCCGCACATGCAGCGTGCGTATCGGCGTGGCGTGATGAACTTCGCCAACTTCATGGGCTGGGAAACCGGCCGGAATCTAAATGGCCAGCCGACGCTCAGCGGCCCCGATGGATGGCGAATTTTCGCCACCCACGTGTCGGACGTCCCCGCTTGGCGCGATCTCATGACCGAGGAGCTCGACCGAGCCAATAGGACGGTCAATCACCGGCTTTCATCGCTCTCGGCCTTCTTCAAATACCTCAGCGGCGTTGCGGGAGTCGAAAGACTGCCCATCAACGTTCCGAACCCTGCACAGGTGCAGTTCGTTGAGCGCCTCGAGGACTCGGCACGAGACCCACACCGGGCGATGTCGGTAACCCGCGCTCGGCAGCTCAGGGGCTATCCTAAGACTGAAAGCGTTGTGGGCTACCGAGACCGAGCAATTCTCAAGGTCCTTGTCTGTACACGGGGCTTCGAATCGGGACGCTTCAGCGGCCCCCAGACTCTTCCCATTCATACGTTTCTGCCTCAACAACCCATCCTGCTCGTCCGTCACCATCGCCGCCACCTCCTCCCCGGAGGGTGGGCAGCCACAACTACGCAGGCAAACCGGCAGTTCTAGTTGTCGTTGTGCGGCAGAAGTAATTGTCGTGATCAGCCGGGCCCGTCCCGTTAGTCGAAGAAACGTCAGTGCGCAGGTTGAGGCGTACTGCCTCGAATTCGATGTACGGCAGAGGGTCAAAGAAGGATTGCGTTGGCGATGAGAAACCATCCCCCGCTATGAAATGTCGGTCGGCAAACTGATTCGCCTTTGGCGTGAAAGCTTGAGTCCCTGTGTCCGCCGGCGGGCACATCAATTTGTTCGCGTCAGATCGGGTTCGGATGCCCCACCTCCAAGTCCGTTAGTCCCCACAGACTCGCAGTCGTCTCCCGCTCTAATGAGCGGAGGGTTTGTACTTCGTCCGATTTCCCAGTGTGGTCGGGAGCACAAGAACTTGCGGTTTCCGAGAATCGCACGACTTGCCACCTGGCCTCCGTCCGGCAGATGGGCATATCGTAAATACCGAAGAATTCGATCCAGACTTTCTAATTGTTCGATAGGTCGGGCTGGGGGATACTATTCCCGTTTCAGCGAAAAAGAGACGAAAACTGTACGAAAACCGCATTGTGATGGAATCCTACGGATTGAATATCCGCTACGACAACAGCATGAACGACTAGACGAAATCAATGAATGGCGCGCCCGAATATTGAGGAGAAGGCAAAATGGTCCGAATTCCATGGAACGATCCGACGCGGAGTGGCTTCGCGAGTCTGAGGCGTAACCCCTCACGAGTTTTCCTCCACGCATGGGTCGGCGCGATGCTCTTCGCTGTGACTGGCTGCGCGATGATCGTGCCTGGCGAGGTCGGCGTGAAACAGACTCTCGGCAAGCTCGACAATCGAGTCTATGGGCCGGGTCCGGTCCTTTTTACACCGGGCGTAACGAGCGTGATTCGCATTCCGACGAGAACGGTCAATCTTGAGGTTGCACTTGAATTACCTTCGCAAGAAGGGCTTAACATCCGTTCCGAGATTTCGGTCCTCTACCGAATCGAACCCGGAAGCGCTCCCTCTGTGATCTCCCAGATTGGTCTCGACTACGAGAGAGTATTGGTTTTGACGACCTTCCGCAGTGCGGCTGCCGATGTCACGGCGCGCTTCATGGCAAGCGATATGTACACATCTTCGAGAAGCGAAATTGAAAAAGCCATCGTCGGCCGGATGTCCGAAGTACTCGCGAAGCGCGGATTCGAGATCGAGACTGTTCTTCTCAAAAGCATCCGATTGCCCGAGCGCCTCGCAAAGTCGGTAGAATCAAAGCTCTCCGCAGAACAGGACGCTGAGCGGATGACATTCATTCTCGACGCCGAACGGCAGGAAGCGGAGCGAATGCGAATCGAAGCGGCAGGGATTCGGGACTCTCAGAACATCGTGGCAGAGAGTCTTTCTGATGATCTGCTCGCCTGGAAATCGATTCAAGCTTTTCGGGAACTGGCCTTGTCAGAAAACGCCAAGGTCGTAGTCACAAACGGAAACTCTCCCATTCTGATCGGGGCGGAGTAGGTCAGATGTGAGGAGGATGCGAAGAGAGTGAGCCACTCGGTCGCGACGAGGATCGAGTCCGGGATGTGGAATGCTGGGGGGGTCGAATTCGATGCCCGTTGATATCCACCCCGACCACGCGCTGCGACTCTGTGTCGTTTCGAATGCCCGTGGCCACTCTCTCCCTTTTTCGAAGGGGATGCTCGCGACGAGTGTTCTGGCTACGGGGATCGAGACGCCGATTGCTTACGAAGTGGCGCATATCGTTCAGCACGAACTCTTGGATAGGAATACTCGCGAGATCAGCTCAAACGACTTGATTCAATTGACTGCGGAAAAGATTGCAACAGTCGTATCGGAGGAGATCGCGGAGAATTATCTCCTGTGGCGCAAGGCGCGCCGCATAGGCCGGCCGATGATCATTTCAATTCTGGGATCGAGTGGCGTCGGGAAGTCAGTGCTTGCGACGAGACTTGCGTTGCGGCTCGGAATCAACCGAGTCGTCACCACAGACGCGATTCGTGAGGTCCTTCGGACTGTCGTGCCGGCTGCCGTTCTGCCTGAGCTGCATGTCTCGTCGTATGAGGCGACAAAGTCCGACTTGAGCGAACCACATGATCAAATATATAAACGGCAATCGACAGCTGTCGCGTCTGCCTGCGCGGCTGTGGCGAAACGTTACATCAATGAACGGAAGAGCACGTTATTCGAGGGCGTCCACCTGCTGCCAGGCTACTTGACAAGAGAGCTGGCAGGCATGGAGGAGGACCCGATCGTAGTAGAGGTATTGCTTACTCTGAAGGACGAATCGATGCATAACGCGCGCCTCGTCCATAGGCTCTCCACGGAGCCGGGACGCGACGGGGCCCGGCATCTCCGCAGGTTTGATGTGATTCGTGCGTTGCAGGGGAATATGCGAAAAATGGCAAGCGCTGCCGGCGTCACGGAGATCGACGTCAGCAGCAATGAAGACCTCACGCAGATCATCGTGAGGGAGATCGTCAACAAGGCGATTCGTTGAAGGTCAGAGATGGATAGTAAGAAAGCTCGACGAGATCGTGGTGTAGAAGTCTGAGGAAGAGATTTAAGAACAACGTCGAGGAGGGGCCCCATGGTTTCTCCAGGCTAGGAATAAGCATGAGCTATCCTCATCCGGCTTCGTTCAGTCCGTTTAGCGGCCCGGTCGACTGGCTACATCGGGAGACGACGTTATGGCACGTAAAGTTCGGGGACTTTCGAGTATCAGGGCGGCCTACAGCGGACAGCGCGCCGGATACGAAGCCGTCTTATCCGACTTTTCCCAGAAAGTACAAACGCTTCTCGCGAGTGAGGGGCTTTATCCATTAGTCACGCACAGGGTGAAGGAACTCGACAGCTACCTCGAAAAACGCGCGCGCCTTCGCCGATCCCAGCCCCGCGGCCCGATCCTCCTGCGCGACCTTTTCGGGATGCGGGTTGTCTGCCCTTTTCTGGACGAGACCCACCATGTTCTGGCGCTCTTGGCGGCGAACTTCGACGTTGCCGAGGTCGAACACAAGGGTGCAAACCGGCCTCTGGCCGAGTTCGGGTATGAGTCTGTTCACCTTTCCGTTCGGCTTCCAAAGGGAACAGTTTCCACTCTGCTGCCGCACACAAAGCCATTGTGTGAGGTTCAGGTACGCACGATTCTGCAGCATGCTTGGGCGCAGATCGAACACGAGATGGTCTACAAGGCGGACCATTCCGTACCGAAGACTGCAATTCGGCGAAAGCTCGCTGCCGTGAGTGCGACGCTGACGCTTGCGGATGTCGTCTTTCAAGAGACGCGCGACGCTCTGGCTGAACGACATGAACAAGGCGTTCGCCGTCGCGAGAGTCCGCAGAGCCTTCCCAACGGCGAAGAGATGGAACCTCTGTCGGCATCTCCGAGAGAAGTGTCGCAGCATGCCAAACGTGATCGAGCCGCAACTGATCCCAGGAGCCGTGACCCGGAAAGCTTGATTGTCCAGGCGCTTGGGGCTCACAGCGACGGGGATCTCGAAGAGGCGGTGGGTCTCTACAGCGAAGTGCTGCGCCTGCGACTTCCCAACGCAGTCGTTCGGTCGATGATCTACAACCATCGAGGGATCGCGCATCTTGTCCTTGCTCGACCGATTCGGGCGGTCCGAGACTTCAAAAGTGCCGTACGCTGGAATGGAGAGAACTACCGAGCGTACTTCAACCGCGGTCTTGCCCATCGCAATCTAGGGAACTCCGCATCGGCCCTGCGAGACTTCGGACGAGCTGTGGGTTCGAGCGAAGTCGAAGGGGATGCCCGCTACGCGATGGCACAGGTTCTAGCCGACCAGGGGAAGCGGCGCGAAGCTCGCGTCGAGTTCGACAAGGCCCTGGCTCTGAAGCCCAATCTTCCCGGGGCTCACGCTCTCAGCGAGACCCTGCGGGAGGACTAGGCCCGAAGCAAGGCATGCGGCGCTCGTGGCGATTGGCCATAAGTTGAACGACTCAATTGTGGATTCCATCGGACCGCCCTCGGAGCGGAGTTCGGAGTCCCGCTTTGACCTTGCTGTCGTAGCTTCGCCGCGAGATCGATTGTCCGCCGCCGGGGACATCAATTTGTTCGGGTTCGATCCCGATTCCTTTCTCGGCGAGGAACATGCGGACGCGACGGGTATTGGGGAAGCCTCGAATTCATAGAGCTGCATCGAATTTCCCTCTATCGGGGAGGGTTGAGAGAGCAGGTCGCATGCAGCGACTCGGAGATGTTAGGCATCAGTTGATCGCAGGCCGATGACGCCGCCGTCCTTAACGTAAAGCACGCAGCCGAGCTCGGATTGAGCTTCGAAGGACGGTCCAGGAGGAAGCCGAAGCCAGGTTCCCGCTTTGTGCGTCGCGTCTTGGTCGTGGAGCGCCCCCTCAACGACGTAGATTTCGGCACCGCCCCTAAAGTGTTGGGCGCCTCGAGAGGCTCCCGCCGGCCACCGCTCGAGGCGGATCTGTTCGGGGAAGCGCTCATCGGCAAACAGCATCTTCTCTTCGATTTTACTGTCTGGCCGCGGCGACCAGGGCATTTCGTTGGCCTCGGTTCGTTTATGCGGTCGGTCGTCGCCCGCATACTGGCGGAGCTTCACGAAGATCAGGCAACCCGCTTCTGAATAGGGTGCGTGCCGAAAGCCTTCCGGGTTCAGCAGGTGTGAGCCGGGACCGGCGTCGCCGAGATGATCGGAGAAGACGCCGTCGATCACGAAGATCTCCTCGCCGTCGGGATGGTCGTGTGCAGGGAAAGAGGCGCCGGGGAGGTACCGGACAAGGGAAGTCACCTGTCCCGATTCGGAGCCGCCCACGAGATGGAGTCGCTTTCGCACGACCGTGCCGGACGGGCTGGGCTGCCATTCCATGTCGTTTGTGTCCGTCACGACGTAGGCGGAGAGGTCGCCGTTTAGGGATTCGGTCTTGTTCGAAGTCATTGTTGAGTCCTCTTGGATCGGTGGAGTCAGGTTGGCTACCTACTAAAAGGTAGGGTTTTCGAGTGTGTTGATATACGGACGCGAGGCCGGTGGGTTACGGCCTATTGGTGTGGGGCGAGAAAGAGTTGGATCAGCTGGTCAGTCGTTTGGCGAAAGCGCTTCGCGCCGCCAATCACTCGGCAAGTGATAAGGGCTCCTTCGAGAAGCGAGAAGGTCATCTCCGCCAGGGGCTCGGGATCGCCTGTGGGATGAAGGCTGCCATCGTCGAGGCCATCGCGGAGGATGTAGGCGAGGGAGGCGGTCGCGCGACGGTAGAACTTTCGAATGGCCGCAGTGGAATCATCGTCCAGCGTCGCGATCTCGCAGCCGAGCATGCCACCGAGGCAGACGGCCTTACCGCGTTGTCGTCGGAGGGTTTCTTCGAAGAGGCGAGCGTAGGCCTCGAGCTTCTCGAGCCCGCCTTCGTCGCTAGCCTGGATCTCGTCGACGCGCGCGTGGAAGTTCTCGGCGTAGCGTTCGATGACCGCGAGGGTCAGTTCGGCCTTCGTCCGGCAA
>JBDNFB010000105.1:0-18634 GCA_041690055.1 Myxococcota bacterium
GCCCGTTTTTGAAGCACTTTTAAAAACTTGTGATGCATGATCAAATGTTGATTGACAAGGCTCCGGACGTCGCCATAATGGCCTCAAGTCAAAAGGGTTACGGAGTGGCGGTGGAGTGGTCATTTCTTCTGAAATGTCCAACCTCTCACCCCCCATTGAATGAGTCCACCGCCTCTCCCCCTGTCAAACGCCCCGTCAGCCTTGCTGGCGGGGCGTTTTTCTTTTTATCAGGCGGCGACGCCGCCTGGGGCTGAGGGCTCCGGAGCTATCAGGCGGCGACGCCGCCTGGGGCTGAGGGCTCCGGAGCTTATCAGGCGGCGACGCCGCCTGGGGCTGAGGGCTCCGAGGCTTGGAGCGGTGTGGGGGGGTCGGCAAAGGCTTTGCGATCCCCGCCGTGACGAGCGGTAGCCAGTCGCATGCCATGCATGGCACGGAACGCCTGTGACGGCGACGTCGAACGGCGTTGAGCGGAGGCTGTGAATTTGCCTCTAGGCGGCTCTTGACCTGGCCGCAGGCTTTCGAGAACTGGCCCGCCCGCAAGAGCGGACCGGATGGAGAGGCTGTGCTGCGGACTCGCGGGTTAGCAGAGTTCGGAGAAGGAGGATTAGAGCAAGGCGAAGGCGACTAGGCCGGCCCCGACGGCCCAGGGGAAGTACCGGGAAACGAAGTCGCGGGGAATCGTCCCGAGAGCTTCAAGGCCGGAGAGGCCGGTTCGGGCTTTTCGGATGACCGGGAACTCGATGAGGCTTGAGAAGACCGCGAAGCCGAAGGCTCCGGCCACCAGCGCTGCGGCGCCGGGGCTCGACATCGGGAGCGCAAAGAAGAACACGAGCACGACCGCAAAGTGGGCGACGTTGCCGCCGATGCTCATCCAGTCGAAGGCCTTGGCGTCGTTGTTCTTGTAATCGAAATCAAACAGAGGTAGGAAGCCGCTCAGTGGCTTCAGCGGAGCATGCCCTCCCCCAAGACGCGCGCCCGCAAAATGCCCCCATTCGTGAAGCAGCGCGCCCGCCGCAACGCCAACCAGGAACCCGTCGATGACGGAAAGCAGCGCGGCCAACGCCAGGCCCGAGATCTGCGCCCAGGTCTCCGCGGCAGCGAACAGGGAAAGCAGCGCAGAAACGATCGCCACATCGCGCAGAATGACCAGAGAGAGGTTCGCCTGGTCTTTCTCTGCAATGGGGGCAGAGAATCGCTTCCCGAGCTCATCCGAGACGTCAGGAGCGGCGGAGCCGCTCGTTTCTGTAGAATCGGGTTCGTTCACTGCTTGCGGGGCGGCCATCGAAATTCCTCCTGAGGCAGCAAGGGACGTTGCCGCCCTCATCTTACCTGAACTGGTCTGGTCTGGTCTGGTCTAAGGCTGGCGAACTAGAGAATGATCTGATCCACGACCTTGCTGAGCTGTCGCAGATTTCGGCATTCCTCGACGACATCACAGTAGGGCATGTAGCGGTCCATCACGGAGTCACCGAAGCCCCAAGCGCTCGGGCTCTCCGGGTTCAGCCAGACGAGGTTCTTCGCCTTGTTCTGGATATCCCGGATGCACCACGCCATGGCGTCGTTGTAGTTATTCCGCGCATCACCCAGAATAATCACGGTTGTCTTGTTGTCTACAGAAGAGAGATGGTTCTTCCAAAATTCGTGGAAGGCGTAGCCGAAATTGCTGCGCGTGTAGACGTTGATCACGTCGCCACCGTCGAGCGCCTTTTCGACTGCGCTGCTGATATCTCCATCCTGAAAGACGTTGGTCACTTCGCCGAGTTCGGCGACGAAGACATAACAGCGGATCTTCGTAAAGGCTTCCTGCAGGCTGTACATAAATTGCAGCATGAAGCGCGAGACGTTCGCCACCGAAGAAGACACATCGCACATGATGACGAGCTTCGGGCGTTCCTTGCGGCGCGTCTTGTAGATCACCTCGAAAGGAATACCGCCGCGGGCCATATTCCGACGCAGCGTCTGATGCAGGTCGAGCTTGCCTTTTTTGAGCCGCTTCTTGCGGATCGAAAGGATGTTCTTGATGCGCTGCGCCAGTCGGGTCACGACCTCGCGCATCCGAACGATCTCATCTTCCGTGAGATGATAGAAGCTCTTTTCCGTCAGCATCTCGCGACGGAATTTCTCCATGTAATTATGGTTCTGCTGCTGCAACTCGCGCTCGGTGAAGTTTCGAACCGACTTCCGCACCGTCTCCATCAGCTTGCGGATCAGCTCGCCCATCTGCGCGATCTGGTCATCGCCCATACCCATCTGCTTCATGCGCTCGGTCAGACTCTCGAGTTCGCCCGCAGCCCCTTCGAGGCCGAGCTGCTCCGTCGTCCGGCGACTGAAAAAACCGACCTGGAGCATGTTCTCGATGCGGCCCGTGCCCGCTTGTTCCGCGGCCGCGCGGATCATATTCTCGAGCTGGGAGAGATCCTGCGTGAGCATGGCCTTGGCGAGTTCGCCGAGCTCCATGTCCCCGTCCATATCCTGCATCATCTCGGCAAGCTGACTGAGCAGCTGCTCGAGATCGATCCCCATCTCGCCGAGCTTTCCTTCCATGTCGCCGAAGGAATCGCGCAAATTATCGTAGAAGCCGGACCAGAAGAGATTGAAGAGTTCATCGTAGGTCGAAATCTCGTCGCCGCGCTTCACCATGGCGGCACGAAGCGCGTCTTGAAACACATCGCGATCGTCGAGGGTCAGTTCATCGAGCGCATTAAACGCGTCGATCCCCTCGGACACCGATACCCGGATCCCGCTCTTTCGGAGCAGGTTGGTGAACTCAATAATTTTCTTCTGCATGAATCAGCGCCGCCTTCGGAACGAGTAGGGACCCTTTTCGATTGAGCCTTCAGCCCCAGCCGGCATCCGCCGCCTGAGATTGAGCCTTCAGCCCAGCCGGCGTCCGCCGCCTGAGATCAAGCCGATCTAGTGAAGAATGCCCTTTTTCGCCGTGGCCGCCGGAGCCGGCTGCGGCTTCTCGGCCGCTTGCTCGGCAGTCTTCTTCTCAATCAGCTTGCCGAGTTCGTTCTGCGCCTTCTGCACGTCGCCCTCGTACTTGAGGATCACGTTCAGCGTATCCGACACGATCTCTTCATCAAGATCATCTGCGTTCAGCGCAAGCAGCGCGCGTGCCCAATCGAGGGTCTCCGAAATCGAAGGCGTCTTCTTGAGATCGAGCTCGCGAATGCGATTCATCAGACTGACGACGTCCTCCGCCAAGCGCTTGTCGATATTCGGGACCTTGCGATCCAGGATCCGTAATTCGAGTTCTGCGTTCGGGTAATCGATCCAAAGATGCAGACAACGTCGCTTGAGGGCGTCGCTCATCTCGCGCGCATCATTCGAGGTGAGGAACACGATCGGCTGCGTAACCGCCGTGATCGTGCCGATCTCGGGAATCGTCACCTGGAAATCTGAGAGGATCTCGAGCAGGAACGCTTCGAATTCCGGATCCGACTTATCGACCTCATCAATCAGAAGCAGCGTCGGCTCCTCCGAGGTGATGGCCTGCATGAGAGGTCGCGGAACGATGAAGCGACTGGAGAAGAAGACCGACTCTTCGGCGCCAACACGGTCGGCTGCTTCAGTCAAACTGGCCGCATCTCTGATCGTATCCGAGACCTTGTCCTTCAGGATCTGCGTGTAGAGCAGCTGCTTCGAGTATTCCCATTCGTAGAGCGCCTTGGCCTCGTCGAGTCCCTCGTAGCATTGCAGCCGGATCATCTCGCGACCCAGCGCCTTCGAAACAACCTTGGCGAGCTCGGTCTTACCGACGCCAGCGGGCCCTTCTACGAGCACGGGCTTGCCGAGCTGCTGCGCCAGGAACACAACCGTCGCGATCTGCTTGTCGCAGATATAGTCCTGCTCGCCCAGCTGTTGAATAACGTCATCGACCGACTTAAACATGATTCTCTCTCGTCCTTCGTCTTTTCGTTGGCTGTCTGATGATGGGCTGTCTGGCGCGACGGGATGTCTATAAAGGCAGGCGGCGCTTTGTGCTCTCGCATGCGCACCGCACTCGCACCAGATTCAATCCCAAGCCACGTTCACTTGTTAGACGCTCAGGGCATCAGCTTGAGTACGTGACCGAGCTTTTCTTTCTTCGTGCGCAGATAGTCCACATTATTGGCGTTCGGCTCGATCTCGAGCGGAACACGCTCGACGATCTCAACGCCGTAGCCGCTGATCCCCGCCCGCTTGCCGGGATTATTCGTCAAAATCCGAATCTTTTTGACGCCGAGGTCGGCAAGGATCTGCGCCCCCACGCCGTAGTCACGCAAGTCGGCTCCAAAGCCCAGCTTGTGATTCGCCTCGACGGTATCGAGACCCTCCTGGTCCTGGAGCTCGTAGGCCTTGATCTTGTTCTTCAGACCAATGCCTCGACCTTCCTGGCGCATATAGAGCACGATGCCGGAGCCTGCCTCGGCGATAATGCGCATAGCCGCGTCCAGCTGCTCGCCGCAATCACATCGCATCGATCCAAACGCATCCCCCGTCAAGCATTCGCTGTGCACGCGGATCAGGACGGGTTCTTCCGTATCGATCTCGCCCAGCACAAGGGCCATATGGTCGACGTGGTCGATATCGTTCTCGAAGACGATGGCCTCGAAGTTGCCGTATTTTGTCGGCATCTTCGCCGTCGCCGAGCGATGAACCAATTGTTCGTTGCGCAGTCGGTACGAGACGAGATCCTTGATCGTGACGATCTTCATATCGTGCAGCTTGCCGAACTCGACCAGATCGGGCAGGCGCGCCATGCTGCCGTCGTCCTTCATGATCTCGCAGATCACGCCGGAGGGATGACATCCAGCGAGCTTTGCTAGGTCAACCGAGCCTTCGGTCTGTCCCACGCGGCGAAGCACTCCACCCTTGCGCGCACGCAGGGGGAAGATGTGGCCGGGGCGAAGAATATCGGCGGGCTTGGCTTCGGGGTTCACCGCCGCGAGCACCGTCCGCGATCGATCCGCTGCGGAGATGCCCGTCGTCACACCTTCGCGCGCTTCGATCGAAATCGTAAAGGCCGTGCCGTAGGGCGTCGAGTTCTCGTAATCAGGAACCATCATGCCGAGGTGTAGGCGATCGAGTTGCTCTTCCTCGAGCGGAAGACAGATCAGACCGCGGCCATGCGTCGCCATGAAGTTGATCGCTTCTGGCGTGCACTTATCAGCGGCCATACAGAGGTCGCCTTCGTTCTCGCGATCCTCGTCATCGACGAGAATCACCATCTTGCCCGCAGCAATATCGGCGATCGCCTCGGAGATGGTCGAGAGCCCCGGGCCGGCTTCGGCCTCGCGAATCGTCTTCTTTTTCGTTGCCGGGGCCTTCTGAGAGGGCATGCTAGAGGGCTTGTCGGATGAGGAGGGGGGAGTCATAGAAAAGCTTCACCTTCCGTACGGACCTTGAATGGTTCCGGCGGGCGCGCTCGGGGCGGAATACCCCGGGGTGACAAGCTTCGACTCTATCTATCGTTGACTGGGGTGTCAATTACGCGAATGGGCCCTGTAATTGACTGGGATTCCGCTCCCGGAGCGCGCGTACAGGCGGATGCGGAATGCTTGCCGGCCTAGGTCGAGGGCTTGAAATTCTTCATCACGCCCTTCAGGAAATCCTCCTCGGACAGGGAGAATTTCACCGAGAAATCGTGCTTGTCTCCAAGCCCACGGTAGAGCACGCGCATCAGCTCGCGGAAGGTCTCCAGGATGCCCTCGCCGCGGGTCGCGATCGCCGGAAAGGTCGGCGTGTTGCCCCATTGCGCCTTGATCTCGCTGAGTTCTTTGACGTCGGGCATATCGCGCTTGTTGAACTGCACGACCTTGGGAAGCGCGTCGAAGTCGATGCCATGGGCCTTCAGGTTGGCTTCCATATCGCGCCAGGAATATGCATTCGCGCTCGCTGCGGAGCGCTGAGAATCGGCAATAAAGGCCACGGCATCCACGCCCGCCAGAACGACCTTGCGCGTTGATTTATGCATGACCTGACCGGGAACGGTGAAGAGCTTCATCTTGATCGAGAAGCCACCGACCGTGTCGAACTCGACGGGCAGAAAATCGAAATAGAGCGTCCGGTCATCCTTCGTATCAAGGGTCAGCATATGGCTGCGCGTCGACTCGTCCATCATCTCATGAAGCTTCTGGAGATTGCTCGTCTTGCCGGAAAGCGCCGGACCGTAATAGACCACTTTGAGCGTGATCTCTTTGCTGCCCATGTTGATCTGAACCATGACTCGACTCCCTCAGCGCGCCAATGCGAACACGCGCGCCTGTATCGCGTTCATCGGATGGCCGACGACCGGAATCAAGCGAGATTTTCCGGGATCTTGCTGGGAGGGATGGCACAAGCCAGGCAGCAGCGAGGCGGCGCCAGGACCGGAGGCCGAGATGATGGAGTGGATGCTCGGCCCCTCAGGAAGCGAGAAACGCTTCGAGGAGTTTCTTCGCCGCCGCCGCGGGCGTCGTTTCCTGGGAGGCCACCGCGTCCTGTTGGGCCGCAATCTTCGCGGGCATGCCCGGACTCTCACGAAACGCCCGCGTCAGGCCATCGTCGATCAACTTCCACATCCAGGATTGCGCCTGCTCGCGCCGGCGTTCGGTGAGCCGACCGGTCGAAATCATCAGAGCACGATGTTCCAGAACGGTCTCCCAGACCTCGGTGACGCCCTTGGAATCGATCGCGCTCGAAGACAAAGCCTTCGGGCGCCAACCCGACGCCCCACCGCGAATCAATTCAAGCGCACTCGCGTAGTCGACCCGCGTGCGCTCCGCGGTCATCGCCATCGCACCGTCTGCTTTGTTCACGACCAGCGCGTCAGCCAATTCGACCACGCCCTTCTTGATGCCCTGGAGTTCGTCGCCGCCCGCCGGCAGGAGCATCACCAAGAAGAAATCGACCATCGAAGCCACCGAGACTTCCGACTGTCCAATCCCGACCGTTTCGATCAAGACCACATCGTATCCGGCCGCCTCGCAGAGAAGCATGACCTCGCGCGTTCGATGCGCGACGCCTCCGAGTGAACCGCTCGAAGGAGATGGGCGAATGAACGCCTCCGGGCGCACCATAAGGAGTTCCATCCGCGTCTTGTCACCCAAAATGCTCCCGCCGGTGACGGGGCTACTGGGGTCGACGGCGAGGACGGCAACGCGCTTGCCCTGATCGACAAGGTAAAGACCGAGCGCCTCGATAAAGGTGCTCTTGCCGACACCCGGCGGACCCGTGATCCCCACGCGAATCGCATTCCCACTTTCAGAGATCAACGCTTCGAGCACAGCCTGGCCGCGCTCGCGATCGACATCCCGCGTGCTTTCGATCTGGGTAATTGCGCGCGCCATGACGCGGCGATTACCCTCGCGAATCGCCTGCGCGGCTTCCACGGGCGACAACTCGCCCGGGCGCGACCCCGACCTTGACTTGGAGGATTGCCCCTTCGCTCCGCCGTCTATCGACATTAGGCCGACACGCGCTCTCGCAACACCTTGAGCACTTCCGTCGCCGCTTCCGGCACGGGCGTGCCCGGACCGAAGATCGCCGCGACGCCTGCCTTTCGCAGGAAATCGTAATCCTGCGGCGGAATGATGCCGCCCACGACCACCGTGATATCCGGTGCGCCTGCATCCGCGAGGGCCTTGATCAGCTCAGGAACGAGCGTCTTGTGCCCCGCCGCTTGGCTGGACACACCGACAACATGCACATCGTTGTCGATCGCCTGCTGTGCCGCTTCGGCCGGCGTCTGGAACAAAGGCCCGATATCGACGTCGAAGCCGAGATCCGCGAAGGAGGTCGCGATGACCTTGATCCCGCGGTCATGACCATCCTGGCCAAGCTTCACGGCGAGCATCCGCGGCCGTCGCCCGTGGGACTCGCCGAATTCCTCGACCAACTTCGTGACTGCCGCGAAGGCATCATGGTCTCGGTACGTGGCTCGGTAGACGCCCGACACAGACTGGATCTTGGCGCGATGTCGTGAGAAGACTTGCTCCATTGCTTCGGAGATCTCGCCGACCGTCGCGCGCACACGTGCCGCGGCGACCGATGCTTCGAGGAGGTTGCCTTCGCCGCTCTTCGCAAGGTCGATTATATGCGCAAGCGCCTTGTCCACCGCAGCCTGATCGCGACTTGCCCGGATCTCTCCGAGACGTCGCACCTGCGATTCACGCACCGCCGTATTATCGATATCGCGAATCTCGATGCCTTCTTCTTCTTCAAGGCGGTACTTGTTCACGCCGACAATCACGTCGGCGCCGGTATCGACCCGGGCCTGCCGCCGCGTCGCTGCTTCTTCGATGCGAAGCTTCGGCATGCCGACCTCGATGGCCTTGGTCATGCCGCCCATCTCTTCGACTTCGTCGATCAGTTCGTTGGCCGCCTTGTAGACGCTCTCCGTCAGCGACTCCATGAAATACGAACCACCCCACGGATCGATCACGGCCGGAATGCCCGATTCCTCTTGCATAATCAGCTGCGTATTTCGCGCCACGCGCGCCGCCGTATCCGTCGGCAGGCTCACGGCCTCATCGTAGCCATTCGTATGCAGAGACTGCGTTCCGCCAAACACCGCGGCCATCGCCTCGATCGTAGTGCGGATCACGTTATTCATCGGATCCTGCTCGGTCAGGCTCGCACCCGAGGTCTGGCAATGCGTGCGCAGCATCATGGACTTCTGCTGCTTCGGCTTGAACTCCTCCTGCATTCGCTCGGCCCAGATGCGGCGCGCGGCGCGCATCTTCGCGACTTCGAGATAGAAGTTCATGCCGATGCACCAGAAGAAGGAGAGGCGGCCGGCGAATGCATCGACGTCCATACCCTTCGAAAGCGCGGCGCGGACATAGTCGAGACCGTCGGCGATTGTGAAGGCCAACTCCTGCACCGTCGTCGCGCCAGCTTCCTGCATGTGATAGCCGGAGATTGAGATCGAGTTGAACTTCGGCATTTCCTTTGCCGTGTACTCGATGATGTCTGCGACCAGACGCATGCTCGGCGTGGGCGGATAGATATAGGTGTTCCGCACCATGAATTCTTTGAGGATGTCGTTCTGAATCGTCCCCCCGAGCTTCGCGCGGTCGACGCCGGACTCTTCGCCGGCGACGATGAACGAAGCCAAGACCGGAATCACAGCACCGTTCATGGTCATCGACACCGAGACCTCATCGAGCGGGATATCCTTGAACAGGATCTTCATATCCTCGACCGAATCAATCGCCACGCCGGCTTTACCGACATCGCCCGACACGCGGGGATGATCCGAGTCATAACCGCGATGGGTCGCCAGATCGAAGGCCACCGAAAGTCCCTGCTGACCTGCCGCTAGATTGGCGCGGTAGAACGCGTTGGATTCTTCCGCCGTGGAGAATCCCGCGTATTGCCGGAGCGTCCACGGCCGGTTCGCGTACATCGTCGCACGCGGACCGCGCATGAAGGGAAAGAGCCCGGGCAGCGTATCCGTATGCTCAAGCCCCTCGAGATCCTTAGCGGTGTAAAGCGCCCGAATCGGCAACCCGTCCGGACTCGTCCAAACGAGCTCGTCCGGGCTCTTGCCGCGCAGCTCCTTGCCCGCCAGTTCCTGCCATTCAGAAAGGTGATCCGCGGCATTCATGCCCGCTTTTGTGCCCGTCTTTGTGCGCTTGGCGCTCGCTTGCTTACCCGAATCCGACATTGTTTCTCCTGTTCTCGTGCGGGCGCGGAGTCTAGCAGGCCCGCGCCGTGGCACCCGAGCCACGAGCGGGACTACATCGCGCGCCGATACCGCCCACCGACTTCAAAAAGGGCCTCGCTGATCTGTCCAAGGCTCGCCACTTTCACCGTCTCAAGCAGCACATCAAAGAGATTCTCATCCCGTTGCGCCGCCGCCTGAAGAGCTTCAAGCGCTGCCTGGGACTCGCCTCTCCAGCGCGCCTTGAAATCACCGAGTGCGCCGAGCCGCGCGCGCTTTTCCTCGTCGGTCGAGCGCATCAGGCTGTCATCCGCGAGTCCCTGCACAGCCGAGCCGTCGGCCAGGAATGTATTCACACCAATGATCTCAAGCTCTCCGGAATGCTTCAGCGATTCGTAGTACATGCTCTCGTCCTGGATCCGGCCGCGCTGATAGAGGGTTTCCATCGCGCCGAGCACACCGCCGCGCTCGCTCAGGCTTTCGAACTCCGCCAGCACCGCTTCTTCGACAAGATCCGTCAAAGCGTCGATGACGAATGCGCCCTGAATCGGATTCTCGTTCTTCATGAGTCCGGCTTCGCGGTTGATGATCAACTGGATCGCCAGCGCGCGCCGCACCGACGCTTCCGTCGGCGTCGTCACCGCTTCATCATATGCATTCGTGTGCAGGCTATTACAAACATCCTGCAAAGCGGTCATCGCCTGGAGCGTCGTGCGAATATCGTTGAAGTCCATCTCCTGCGCATGCAGCGATCGGCCGGAAGTCTGAATATGGTATTTCAGCTTCTGACTCTTCTCGCTCGCGCCGTATCGCTCGCGCATAGCGACAGCCCAGATGCGCCGCGCGACACGGCCCATCACCGAGTACTCCGCGTCGAGTCCGTTGCTAAAGAAGAAGGAAAAGTTGGAAGCGAAATCATCGACGGACATGCCACGCGCCGCGAAGTACTCACAGAACGTAAAACCGTTAGCGAGCGTGAACGCCAGCTGCGAAATCGGATTCGCCCCGGCTTCGGCCATGTGATAGCCCGAGATCGAAACGGAATAGAAGTTCTTGATCCCTTCGCGACAGAAGGTTTCTTGGATATCGCCTTGGACCTTGAGCGAGAACTCGGTGGAGAAGATGCAGGTGTTCTGAGCCTGATCTTCTTTAAGGATGTCGGCCTGGACAGTGCCGCGCACACTCTGAAGCACTTCCTTGCGAATGCGCTGATACGTTTCGGCATCCACAACGCGGTCGCCGGGAATGCCGAGGAGACCAAGGCCGAGACCGCTATGCCCAGGCGGTAGCTCTCCTTTGTAGGTCGGCAATTCAAGTCCACGCTTCGCCAGTTCAGCGGCCTGTTGAGCGCGCACACCTTCGAGCTCGCCGCGCTCGGTCAGGTAGCGCTCGACGCGCTGATCGATGGCCGCATTCAAGAAGAAGGCGAGGACGCTCGGAGCGGGACCGTTGATGGTAAGCGAAACCGAGGTCTTGGGATCAGCGAGATCAAAGCCCGAATAGAGCTTCTTCGCGTCGTCGAGGGTGCAGATCGAGACGCCTGAGTTGCCCACCTTGCCGAAGACATCCGGCGCCTCCGCCGGGTCGCGCCCGTACAGAGTCACGCTATCGAAAGCGGTCGAAAGGCGTGCCGCGGGTTGCCCGGCGCTTAGGTAGTGAAAACGGCGATTGGTGCGTTCGGGGCCCCCTTCGCCAGCGAACATGCGGGTCGGATCTTCCTCGCTGCGCTTGAAAGGGAAGACGCCCGCGGTGAACGGGAAATGCCCGGGCAGGTTCTCGAGTCCGAAATACCGCGCGAGTTCGCCCCAATCCTCAGTTTTGGGCAGAGCCACCTTCGGAATCGGTGTTCCGGCCAGAGACGGCACGTGGTTCGTCACATGAATCGAGCGATCGCGAACGGCATAGCTCTGTTCTTCAGCCGCATAACGGGCGCGGGTCTCGGGCCACTCGCGGATTTGGGTCGCCAACTGCGGGTCGACTTCCGCGACCTCCGCGGCATAGCCTTCGGCGAGGGCCGCGGCCACGGGAGAGGAGGGAGAGGCGGGCCCGGCATCGTTCATCGCGACTGAAGCGCTCGGTGCGAGCGGTGCTTCAGGGCCGGCGTTCTGAGCTCCGAGCACGCGCGCGTACCCATCGGCGAGTGCGGCATGCTCGGCCGACGCCTCAACTCCGGTGCGATAGGCGCGGACCGACTCGGCGATCTCGGCCAGGTAGCGCTGACGCGCGCCGGGCACGAGGCTGGGCGAATCGGGCATGCCCAGCACTCCAGCGTTCGTGGGCGGCGTGCGAAACAGATCGCCCAGCCCGAGCTCGACAAGACGTGACTCCAGCGCCTGCGCAAGGCTCTCCGTTCCCGCATCGTTCCAATTGCGCGCCACCGTCGGGAAGACCGGAATCGCCTCATCCGCGATCTGGGGCATGCCGTGATTGCGTCGCCACTGCTTGCGGATATCGCGCAGCGAATCCGCGGCACCCTGTCGATCGCATTTATTCAGCACGACCAGATCCGCGAAATCGATCATGTCGATCTTTTCGAGCTGCGAAGGCGCACCGTAGTCCGGCGTCATCACGTAAAGCGAGAGATCCACCTGATCGACGATCTCCGAATCGCTCTGTCCGATGCCCGCCGTCTCGAGGAAGATCAGATCGAAGCTCGCCGAGCGAAGCACGTTCAGCCCGTCGCCGACAGCCGCCGACAAAGAGCGGTTCGCTCGCCGTGTGGCCATCGAGCGAACGAAAACGCCGTCGCCCCCGATCGCGTTCATGCGGATCCGGTCGCCGAGCAGGGCGCCACCGCTGCGCCGCCGGGTGGGATCGACGAGCAGCATTCCTATGCGCATCTCCGGCGCGTCACGCCGAAGCCGCATCACCAGTTCATCCACAACGCTCGACTTCCCGGCGCCGCCCGTACCCGTGAAGCCGACGACCGTCGCAGTCTTCGTGCCGGTTTCTGAGATCGTCGCGCGCAGCTTCGCCGCTTCCTCTTTATGCGTTTCGCCGTGATCCTCAAAGAAGCTGATCAGCCGGGCGATCTCGCGCGGTTCGGCCGTCGCGAGGCCTCCAGCCACTTCCGCGAGGCCGAGCACGGGATCGAGATCTTGCGCCTGCCGCGCCTCGAGGCATTCCTCAACAATCGAGGAAATCATGCCCTCAAGCCCCATCACGCGGCCATCCTCCGGGCTGAAAATGTGCGCCACACCCGCGCGATGAAGCCGCTCGATCTCGCTCGGCGTAATAGTGCCGCCACCGCCGCCATACACGCGGACATGAGGCACGCCGGCTCTAGCGAGGCTCTGCACCAGGAATTCGAAGAACTCGAGATGGCCGCCTTGATACGAGGAGATCGCCACCGCGTCTGCGGCTTCCTCGACCGCTGCCTCGACGATTTCTTCCACGCTACGGTCATGACCGAGATGAATCACTTCGGCGCCTAATGTCTGAAGAAGGCGTCGCATGATATTGATCGCCGCATCATGACCATCGAAGAGCGAAGCGGCCGTGACCACGCGAATCGGCGCGCGATGCGCGTCCGCGAGGGGGGAAACTTGAGAACCGTGGGAAGCCGTCATCCTGATTTCCTTTTCGCGTCCGGAGCGAGACCGGATTCATCCTGAGTGCCGTTCTGCGTGCCATTATTCTTGCGATTGAGCGCGCCAGAATCGGTGGAGCCGACATGGACGGTGGCGTTGACGGTGCCCTTGATGCCGGCGTCGACGCCACCGTCGGCTCGTTCGTCGATATGGTCGCGGTAGCTGACCAGCTCTTTGCGTAAATCGCCGAGTTCAGAGAGTCGACGATCAACTTCATGCAATCGAACACCGAGCAGATCACGCAGGCGCGCGAGCATGGCTTCGGTGGAACCGGCCATTGAATAGAGCTCGTTGAGATCGCGGATCTCGGCCAGAGAAAGCCCGAGCGCCTTCAGACGCGTGATGAATCCGAGGCGTTCAAGTTCGTCCGCGCCATAGACACGGCGCCCGCCTTCGCTCCTCCGCACGCCGGGCAAGAGTCCGATCTCTTCGTAGTACCGAACGGTCCGGGCCGAGAGTCCCGTCCGCTCACAGATTTCCGCGATTGCCCCCATAGGATCCTAAGGATGCCAGTATCTGCCAGCTCACGTCAACTGCAGGGAGGGCGCAAAGAACGTTTTCGCGAAGGTAACTCTATGCCGTGACCCGCTTGGCAAAACCGAGAACCCGGCGCCCCGCGGGACATGCCCCGAAGGCGAACAGCCCTCAGTGGTAGCCGAGTTCCTCGATGCGCCCGCGGCTCTTCAGCCAGGTCGGGTCGACCTTCACGAAGAGTTCGAGATGCACCTGCCGCTCCACCCAGGCCTCGATGCTCTTCCGAGAGCGAATCCCGATCCGCTTGATCATGTCGCCGCCCTTCCCTACTACGATGCGCTTCTGAGAATCCCGTTCGACCAGCAGATTCGCACGAATCTTCACGATCTTCGGATTCGACTCTTCAAAGGTCAGCACTTCGACGGCCATCGAGTAAGGCAGCTCCTTGCTCAGCAATTCAAAAACGGATTCCCTAATTAGCTCCGCGCAGAGCCAGCGCATAGGTCGGTCCGTAATCTCATCCTCGCCGTAGAGCGGCGGCGAAATCGGCAGCGCTGCGGAGGCCGCATCGAGCAAGGCCTCCACGCCCTCCCCGGTCGTCGATGAGATCGCAAAGGCAGGATAGCTTGCGGGCACTTCTGCGATCGGCCATTCGCTATTGCGCGCGCGCGGAATATCGCTCTTGCTCCCGACTATGATTATGTGTTTTCGGGCGAATTCGAGCGCCTTCACTAAGTCGTCGTGTACCTCCGTCCAGCCGACGCAGCGATCGACTAACAAGAGCGCCACATCACAATCGCGCGCTACGTCATCCACCACCGAGTTGAGCGCTTCGTTCAGCTTCTTCGGACTATTATGACGGCCGGGCGTGTCGAAAAAGAGCAGCTGCGCGTTCTCGCGCGGCAGGATGCCGAGGATACGGCTCCGCGTGGTCTGCGGTTTCGATGTCACGATGGCGAGCCTGTGCCCTAGAACAGCATTGAGCAATGAGGACTTACCGGCATTCGGTGGGCCGAGGAGAGCAACAAAACCCGCCCGCGGCGCGTCTGCAGAGTCGCTCATAGGAGTGCCTCCTTCGCCGATTCACCCTTCGCATCCAGAACGGCCCCGCTTGCAGTCGCGTCGCCCTCGGCGTCCACCGCGCAATCCGCGTTCGCTCCGCGCTCGGCGTGCGCCTCAATCGCTTCATCGGACCATTCGGCAAGCGCGTTCGCCGCTGCGGCACGTTCGGCCTTGCGTTTCGTCCGCCCTATGCCCTCCGCCAGCGTGCGCCCTTGAAGCTGAGCTTCAACCGTAAACCTCACATCGTCCCCTTCTATGCCGGTATCCCCGACCATTTCGTATTTAGGGAACTCGCCCATCGCTGCCATGGTTCGCTCCTGCAGATCCGTCTTCGGGTCTCGCGCGACCCGCGGCGCATCCGCGGTCAGCGACTCACCAAATGCGCGCACCACAAACTCGGTGGCCTTTTCGATCCCGCCATCGATATAGAGCGCGCCAATCACGGCCTCTACCGTATCGGCAAGAATCGAGGGCTTCTCGGCGCCGCCCGATGCCTTCTCCGTCCGCCCGAATCGGATCAGAGGCCCGAGCTCAAATTCCGTCGCCACCTTCGCGAGCGATCGCCCCTCTACCAATGCATGAAGCGAGCGCGTCAGCTCACCTTCCTGCCATTCCGGCTGTGCACGGTACAAGGCGTTCGCCACCACAAGGGCAAGCACTGAATCGCCGAGGAACTCGAGCCGTTCGTTGCTCTCGACCTTCTTCGCAGCATCATGGGCGTAGGAGGAGTGACGAAAGGCGGCCTCAAGCAGAGCACGGTCTTCGAAACGAACGCCGAGCCGCTCTTCCAGAGCAACGAGCTCCGCTTCCCGCTCCTGCTCTTGCTCGGCCTCTCGATCCTCGCTTTGCGCCTCTTCTTGCGCCTTTTCTAACGCCTCTTCCTCGCTCACCGGATGCCCTCAAGAAGCCAGCCGCCGCCGATCACTTCCTCGTCGTGCTCCGCGTCGTAGAACACCGCGGCCTGGCCCGGAGCAACCGCGCGTACCGGCTCTTCAAAGCGAATTTCCGTCTCGCCGTTTTCACCGGCTTCCACTTCGGCAAGCGCCGCTTGATGGCGATGCCGCACTTGGACGCGCACGCGCATTGGCCCCGTAGGCGGCGCGCCCGCAATCCAGTTCGTCTGATCCACGCGCGCGGAGCCGCAGTCGAGGGACTCCACGTCACCTACAACGACTTTTTGCCGATGCGGATCCAAGCGGAGGACATAGAGCCGACGATCGGAAGAAATGCCGAGACCATGTCGCTGGCCGATCGTGAAATGATGAATGCCGCTGTGCATGCCGAGGACCTTGCCCGACTGGTCGACAATTTCGCCTTCGAGATTCGCTGCCTCAGGGCGGATTGTTTCGACGACCTTTGCGTAGTCGCCGTCGGGAACGAAACAGATTTCCTGGCTCTCGGGCTTGTCCGCGGTGCCGAGGCCGAGCGCTCGCGCGCGTTCCCGCACTTCCTCTTTAGTCATGCCGCCAATCGGAAAAGAAGCCGCGCGCAGCTGCTCCTGCGAAAGCGGAAAGAGAAAATAGCTTTGATCCTTCTCTCGGTAGACGGACCGAAAAAGCCGCGCCTGCCCCGTCTCGGGATCATGTATGAGCCGAGCGAAATGTCCCGTCGCCACGCGCTTTGCACCAAAAACCTTCGCGCGTTCGAGTAGATGATCGAATTTGAACTTCTTATTGCAAGCGATACAGGGAATCGGTGTGCGACCCGCGAGATAGCTATCCGCAAACTCCTCGATCACTTCCTGCCCAAAAGCCTCGGCGTAATTCGCAACGAAGAACTTGATCCCCAGCCGCTCCGCCACCCGCCGCGCATCTTCCGCGTCTTCGAGCGAGCAGCAGCGCGAGTCGCTTGCCGACAGCTTCATCGTAATGCCAATGGTCTCGGCGCCCGTCTCCGCTCCCGCCTCTGCAAGAAGCGCCGCCGCGACTGAAGAATCCACTCCCCCCGACATCGCCACAACAACCCGCTCCGGCGACTTCCCCATCAAATCAGAGGTATCAGGCCTCTGGCCAGCACCCGCGCTCATGGCGCCTCCACTTCCCGCACGCGCGGAACGAATTCCGTGAGCAGCGCCACCGCCCGGTCGATCTGTTCTTCATCGACGCCCCAACCCACCGAAAGGCGCAGGCTCGCGCGCGCCTGCTCCGGCGTTCGCCCCATCGCAGTAAGGACAGCCGAAGGCTCGATCGATCCAGAATGACAGGCCGCCCCTGCCGAGAGCGCAACGCCCTCCAGGTCCAGCGCCTGCAATAACACCTCGCCCGCGACCCCCTCGAACTCCACGTTCAGCGTATTGCGCAGAACGCGCTCCGCATCCCCGTTCCAGCGTGCACCGGGGATCCCCTTCGAAATTCCCTCCCAGAGTCGATCGCGCAATTTCCCATAGGCCTCCACACGCTCGGGCCCTTCGATCGCAGCGAGCGCGCTCGCCTTCCCCAAGCCAACGATGCCCGCGACGTTTTCGGTGCCACCACGAAGCCCGCGCTCCTGGCCGCCGCCGACAAGATAAGAAGGCACGTCCACGCCCCGCCGTACGATCAGCGCGCCCGACCCTTTCGGGCCACCGAGCTTATGCGCAGAAAGCGAAAGCAGATCGACTGGCACCCTTGCGAGATCCACCTCGGCCTTGCCGATCGCCTGGGTGGCGTCGACGTGGATCAAGATGCCGCGCGCGCGACACGCCTCGGCGACTTCGCCAATGGGTTGTAGTGAACCCGTTTCATTATTGGCCCAAATCATAGAGACGAGCTTCGTGTCCTCGCGAAGCGCATCGATCATATCGACCGCCGACACACAGCCCGCATCATCGGGTGCAATCCAATCGACTTCCGCTCCCCGCCCTTCAAGCATCTCCAGCGGGGCCGCGACCGAAGGATGTTCCACGCGGGTCGTCACGACATGATCGCCAGGGCCCACAAGCCCGAAAAGGACGGTGTTATTGGCTTCGGTGGCGCCACCGGTGAACCTGACTTCGGCGGGGCTCACGCCGAGCAGCTCAGCCACCTCCGAGCGCGCCAGCTCGATCTTCGCGCGGGTCGACGCGCCTTCGGCGTAGACACTCGACGGATTGCCGTAATCGTCGCGCAAGACGGCCTGCATCGCCTCGACCACTTCGGGTCGAATGGGCGTCGTCGCATTATGATCGAGATAGATCCTCACGCGGCGACCGTAGCCCGCGACACCGCGGAATCAAACACACGTCTTCCCCACCCGAACGAAGGGCTGAAGGAGGCATGGACCAGGAGCCCGAACAAGGCGCTGAACGAGGGGCCGACGAGCCCCTTTCAGTCGCGGGGCGAGCCCATAAGCGACGCAAGCGCCGTATGGTCGGCGATCTCACCCCAGGCCTGATTGAGCCTTCGCAGCGTGTTCAGAACGGTCGGGTCTCCCGCGCCGACGCCATTCCCGTCTCCGCCCCTGTCCTCACCAAGGCCGTCCCCACCTTTCTCACCCGGCGCCTCCCCCATCGCCTCAGCCCCGCTTCGCGGATCCTCCTCGCCCCGAACTGCCCGCAGCACCTCCCCCACCGTGAGCTGAGCGAGCGGAGAGGCAGGCACAAAGGCACCGTCTTCCTCTTCATCCACGAGCACGACGCGTAGTACGCCAGCAGCCGCGAGGGTCCCTACAATGCGCCGCACCGAGCGCACGGGCACATCCAGGATATCCGCAAGCGCATCGGCCGTCGGCGGCGGCTCCCCGTGTACGAAAGCGCGACCAATCGCCACAGCGACCTCGAGCGCGATGGCCTCGCTCTGCGCCGGAGACGGATCGCCCGCGCGCATCTCGCGCCGGAAGAAGGGCAGATTCTGCATGGCGAAAGCGACTGCGGCCCCGAGCAAGAGAATCGCCCAGCAGGCATAGAGCAAGGCCAGAATCA
>JBDNFB010000106.1:0-30377 GCA_041690055.1 Myxococcota bacterium
CTCCTTGGCCGCGCATGAGCACGGCCAATCGCGTGCGCGAAATGACGCACGGGGAGGTCAAGGTGGAGGAGCGAGAGGAAGACGGCGGGCGGCAGACGATGTACTGGCCCAGGAGGCGGTCTTAGCTCCCAGCGCCCCGTCCAGCTGCCCTGCCGCGGAAGCGGCTTAGTTCAACGCCTAGTATCGGTGGTGCTGAAAGCGCGTCTTGTTATCCCTGCGCGCTCGAGACGGCGGAATCTGAGTTGCCTCTCCCCGCCTCTCGGTGCACACCGTTGCCTAGTAGGACCAGACCAAGAATCAGAAGAACCTCAATGAATCCGAACCATTGCAAGATTCCCCGGACTACTTGCCAACATGAGAGGGCGCGGACGTTAGGCCGCGAGTATGAGAGGTCGCAGACCTCGGGGGGGGGGGCTAGATCCAGCCCATCATGTAGAGTTCATTACTCCTGCCGATTTTGCGCTGAGCAAGCACGCGATCGAAGTCATGGAACGTAACGAGCAGCGCATCTGGAGACGCGTGACGCGCGAACACCCGGTCCACGAAGGACTCTTCACCTGGCCACGGATAGGCGAACACGACGTCGCAGTCCCTGGGCAATAAATCCATCTTCTCCCAGGCATCATCAGCGAAGTCGAGTCGGGTGTTCTTCGTGGCGGACGTGACTAGGTCTTCGTCACCGGCACGCAAAAACGTTCCTTCCGCAAAGACCATAGATAGATCCAAGTCCGACGCGAGGGCCCGCGCGCTTCGCACGAGTTCTGGTTCGATCTCGATTCCGCGAGGCTCGAAACCATTGAGAGCCGCCACGCCACAGACGCCGCCAATGCCACTGCCCCACTCGCAGAAAATCGGGCCGCTGGCTTCGCCTTTGATTCGAATATGAGACAACGCCCGGTCGACGGCTGGCAGTTCGCTGCCGACGAATGCGCCGCGCTCGTCGACCGGCACCAAGTCCAAGCGTCTGCTCACCTCATCGACCAAGTAGTCCAATGGATCATCCGCAGCCGACATCTCGTTGACGAACACACACCCTCCAAAAGCACTTTGCGAACGGACACCGAGCCCAAAAAGATGATGGCCCCGGAACGGCGTAACTATAGGCGTTGTTGCACGAATCGGAACACGGCAACAGCTCTGGCATTTCAGTGATCTTCGTCAGGGTCCAACCGCGAAGGACGCTGGTATTTCGAGACCCGCCAGACGATTCATGATATCGCAGGCCATCAACGCCTCGGCCACCTGCGAATCTGAACGATGAGCTCGGATTTTGTCGCCAATGATTGCTTTGTACCGATAGAAGGTGTTCTCGACTCGGCTTGGTAACGGTATCGCGTTTCCCTCTTCCACTGGCGGCGACGGATTTCCTTCACCCTTTATCGGGCCAAGGTCGACGGCCACCCCCGCGAGGGGGCGAGCGCCGCGGAAGCTTGAAATCGCCTCGGGACGGGGCTGATGTATCTCGTCTAAGGGCTACTTAACAGAACAGGAGTTAGCGGTGGTACGTAAAACGCCGCTTGAATTGCCTGTCCGCCTTCGTCGATGTCGGTCGCGTGTCCAGGGAGAACTTTCTATGCTTAGGCGCTCTTGCGACTCGTTCATCGAGTGCGCGCCACCGTCCCTTCTGAAAGCCAGCCCGATTGCCGTCGCCCACCGCATCGTTGTCGTATTCGCTCTCGCTCTTCACCGCTCCCGCCGCGCGCCCGTCGCGCCGCTGCGAAATCGTCCTGGTTGTCCTGCTCTTGCTCGCCGGGCCCGGCTTCGCCTCGGATCCGGCAGGCGCGGCGGACGATGCAGACCGATACGGAATCGAAGAGAAGCGGGTGACCCTGGGCTGGACGAAAAACCCACCGGTCATCGACGGGGTGATGGACGACGCTTCGTGGGCTGAGGGCGGGCTCGTGGGCGAGTTAACTCAAGTGATTCCTGTGAGTGGCGCGAAGCCCTCCCAAAGAACGGAGATCCGCGTCCTCACCGACGGCAAGACCCTCTTCATCGGCTTTCGCTGCTACGACACGAATCCCGACCAGATCATCGCGAATCGAAAACAGCGGGACACTTTCCCCTTCTACGACGATCGCGTTGGATTCTCGATCGATACCTTCAACACTAAGCGCAACGGCTATTTCTTCGAGACCAACCCGAACGCCATGCGGCATGATGTTCTGATTGAGGCCGAAGAGTTCACGATCGACTGGGACACCATTTGGTACGTCCGAACCTCGATCGACTCGGAGGGCTGGACCGCTGAGTTTGCGATCCCGTTCTCGTCGATTGGGTTCGATCCCGATTCGGATACCTGGGGAATCAACTTCGCGCGCGGAATTCGTCGTAATGACGAAGATAACCGCTGGTCCGACCCGGCCCCGCAACGCTTCATTAGTTCGATGGGTACAGCCGGGGTCATGGACGGGCTAGGCGGCATCCAACAAGGACTTGGCCTTGAAATCACACCTGGGCTCACGGTTAGGCGAATCGATGACCGGCAGACCGATGACCGCTTCGAGTTTGATCCGACCTTGGATGCCTTCTACAAAATCCTGCCCTCGGTCACCGCCTCGGTCACTGCGAACACGGATTTCGGACAAGTCGAAGTCGACGATGTCCAAATCAACAACGACCGTTTTGCGCTCTTCTTCCCGGAGAAGCGAGACTTCTTCCTCGAAGACGGCCTGATCTTTGACTTCGGCGATATCAGCCAGAACGGGCGCCCCTTCTTTTCCCGGCGAGTTGGCAATAACGACACCGGGCCGATCGACATTCTCGGCGGCGGAAAGCTCACCGGCCGCCTCGGACCGATCAAGTTCGGAGTCCTCGACACCTTCGTCGAGCACAAGAACGGAACCTCGGAACGGAACCTCTTTGTCGGGCGAATCGCCGCCAACGTGCTCGGCGAGTCGACCGTCGGCGCCATAGTGACCCACGGCGCGCCCGAAGGCGGCCGGAATTCGACGACCGTGGGGACCGACTTTCTCTTTCGCGACTCAAACTTTCTGGGCGGTGGCCAAACCTTCCGAACCAGCCTCTGGTACGCAAAGAGCATTGATAACAACAACACCAGCAATAGTCAGAATAATGGCTACGGCATCAAGCTGGAGTACCCGAACGATCGAAATAATTGGTTGCTCGGCTTTGAAGAACTTCAGGACGATTACGAACCTCGGCTCGGCTTCGTCAATCGAAATGATATCCGTCATTGGTTCGGTTCTTACCGGTATCGCACGCGACCGGCCTCCGGTCCCATCCGGACCGTCGACAACGAAGCTTTCGGTCAGGTCTTGATTGGCGGAGGCGGCGACCTCGAAACGGCTCTTCTACGGGTCATACCCGCCGAATTCACGACCCCGATCAATGACGGTTTCGATGTTCGATACATCCTGCGGCACGAAGTCGTCGACGACCCCTTCTTTATATTCGACATTCCCGATGGGAGCTATACCTTTCACGAAGTCGCCTTCAACGGGTTTACGAGCCGGAATCGCTCCGTGCGGTTGGAAGCGGAGGTTGGATTCGGCAGCTTCTTCGACGGAACTCAGACCCGGGTCGACGTTGGCCTGGAATTCCGGCCGTCCCATTACCTCTTCTTCGCACTTGAGTACGAGTTCAAAGACATCAACCTGCCTCAGGGCGGCTCTGATCTTATTGGGAGTCCCGACCGAAACGATCGGGACACTCAACTCGTGCGACTCAAGTTCGACCTTCTCTTCACGCCCAACATCGTTTGGTCCAACTTTATTCAGTACGACAACGTGAGCGATCAAGCGGGGCTGAATAGTCGTTTCCGCTATATCCTGCGCGATGGGCGCGAATTTTTTGTCGTATTCAACCAGGGCGCCGATACCGATGAGAACGAAGTGAAAAGAACTCGAACGGAAGCACTCGTCAAAGCGGTCTGGACCTTCACGTTCTGACGTGATTCGTTTTTGGATTCCCCTTTGACCACGGAGACGAAGCCGGTCCACGTGAGGTCGAAGTCGAGGTTCTATCGCTATTCGACTTTAATGGCCGTACCGTAGGCGAATGGCTCCGCCGCGCCCTGGGCAATCGAGCTCTTCGTGAAGCGAATATTCACCGTCGTCATGCGGGATTCTGGTCTACGATTTCACGCATCGAACGAGGTGAAAATGCCAAACCCGCGATCACTCCTAGTTCAGCCTGATTTCGTCCGCGATCCATTTCCCCGACTCGCAGAACTACGCGAGCACGACCCGCTCTATTGGGACGTAGCGCTCGAGACCTGGTTCGTGACCCGGTACGAGGACGTGCGGAGCTTCTTTTCCGATCCCCGTTTCTCGAGCGACCGAAGACTGGGCAAGGGCTACCAGCCGCCTGAACCAGGCAGCTGGATGGCTCATTTCGAGAATCAATCGATGCTCACCGCGTCGCCTCCTGACCATCGACGCTGGCGAAAACGAGTCTCGGCCGGATTTACCCCGCGCGCGGTGCGCCGGATGGACGCTCAGGTGCGCGATGTCGTCGAGCTCTTCGCCGCACCCTTGCGCGACCGCGCCGCTTTCGCCGCTTTCGCCGCCGAAGCCACTAATGCCACGGATGCCACGGATGCCACGGCCTCGGTCGATCTCCTCGAATCATTCACTACGCCGATTCCCAATACGGTGATCGGTCGCATCACGGGGATCCCGCCCTATCCGGGTGACGAAGACCGTTTCCGCCATCTCGCTCAAGACATGATGCGCCGCTACGTATTCTTTGCCGACGAGGAGAATGTTCGGCGGGGGGAAGCGGCGATCAATGAACTCGCCGAATGGGTGATGAAGCTCGCGGAGGAACGCCGACAGGAACCGCGAGACGACCTGCTCTCAGATTTGATCGTCGGCAATACCGGCGACGACCACATGACGAACCAGGAGATCGTCGTCCTGATCGCAGTCCTGGTCGCCGCGGGCTCTGAGACGACGACGCTCGGCGGGACGCAGGTCCTGCGACATCTTCTCTCCCATCCCGATCAGATGGCGATCCTTCGCGCCGACCCCTCTCTGATCCGCAACGCTGTTCACGAAGCATTGCGATTCGACTTCGGCTCACTCGCCGCTGTGAATCCGCGCTTTGCACTCGAAGACATCTCCATGCCGGCTTATGGCCAGACCATCCGAAAGGGTCAGATGGTGATGCTCAGCCCGGCAAGTGCGAACCGCGATCCTTCGACCTTCCCCGATCCCGATCGCTTCGACATCACGAGAGATACGACTAACATACTCACTTTCGGGCAGGGGCCGCATTATTGTCTGGGCGCCAACCTCGCCATGCAAGAGATGAGCTGTATGCTCGAAGCCGCCCTCGGTTTCCTGCCCGAGGGCGCTCAGTTAGTCGAACCCGGGCACGACTGGGATCATTGGGAGCAGATCGGTATCATGCGACGCCCCACGCAGCTTCCCGTCCGCTTTCCGACGACCGCTGTGGCCCCCTGACCGCTGTGGCCTTCTGATCGCTGTGGCCTCCTGCTAGGCACGACGGTCCGCGGGGCACATCCCGCTGGCCTCGCCTGTTGCAACTGCAACGCCCTTAACCGCAATGTTCCTAGGTCGAACACTGCACGGGATCATCGGAATTCGCGAGACCCAGGGGCCAGTCGCTATCGAGGGCTCCGAGCTTGTCTTCTCGAATCCACTCCCAGCGAAGCTTCCAGCGCGCGATCCGCCATTCCCCGTCTCGTTTTTCGAATCGATCCTGATCGCCAATTCCCATGACGCTGTCCGCGACATCGACTCCGTCTTCGGCGCGGACGTGATGGCAGAGCGCGTAGGTCTCGCTCGTGGCGACGTCTCGACCGATGTCGATCAGCGCCCGGCCAGTGCCTAGACCTATACCGGGGTGCTCGCGTAACCGGGTAAGCCCCTGCAGGTGCTAGTTGTCCCCTTCCGGGGCTTGCGCAAGTGGGATACTGTCGATTCCGAGCCGATTTGCGCAGGCCGCAAGGAAGCCGATTCGCTCCCGACCCACCCCCACCCCCACCCGATCCAGGCCGAGGACCCGACGACATGAACCCATCTCCACTCTCCGGAAAAGTTGCCCTGATCACGGGCGGTGCCTCGGGAATCGGTGAGGCCGCCGTTCGGCTTTTTGTCGACGCCGGCGCGACCGTTGCGATCCTTGATCGCGATGGCGTTGCGGCGAAGGGCGTGGTGACAGAGGTCGAAGCCTCAGGCGGGCAAGCCTCCGCGCACGTGGCCGACCTGCTCGATATTTCAGCGATTCCTGCGGCGGTGGCCGAGATCCTCGCCGCACACCAACACATCGACGTGCTGGTGAACGCAGCCGGGATCTCGGGCGATCAGGGCGAGATCCTCGAACAAACCGAAGAGAACTGGGACCGCGTCCAGACGATCAACCTGAAGGCGCCGTTTCGGATGATCCAGGAAGTTGCGCGAGCCATGATCGAGCGAGGGCAGGGCGGGCGAATCGTGAACATTACGTCGAGTTCAGGCTACCGGGCCAGGCGGTCGATGGCCGCGTACGGAAGTGCCAAGGCCGGACTCGCCCAGCTCACTCGGACGGCCGCCGCCGATCTCGGACGCTACGATATCAACGTCAACGCCGTTGCCCCGGGCGTCACTGTGACGCCGATGACCCACACGATCGGAGGCGAGGCGGATTTCAAGCGCGCCGTGTCCGAGGGCCCGCTGGCCAATCTGCTAGGCCGCGTTTCTCAGGCGGAGGATGTCGCCGATGCCGTGCTCTATCTCTGCCTGCCCGGAAGCCGTCAGGTTACAGGCCACACGATTCACGTGAGCGCTGGAGCGATTACCTAACGCGCCGCAATAAAGCTTTCCGGCGTGGGCCCCACCCGGTCTCGATGAACAGCGAGCAGGCTCGGGTCGAAGCCGTAGACGCGGATCGCGTTCTCCCCGAGCATCGCTCGAAGCTCGGCGGGCGGTACGCCGTCGAAGGTCGCATGCAGCGCCGCGGCGGTGTTGGGCCAGGTTCCTTCGTCGTGTGGAAAGTCCGAGCCCCACATGATCGTGGGAACACCGATCTCGTGCCGAACTTCGCACTCCTCGCGACTCATGAACGAGGCGCCGACGTGACACTGACGTGCCCAGTAATGCGAGGGCTTCATGCTCAAACCCTCTGTGAGGGTAATGCTCGAAATCGTGCCGGCGTATTGACGGTCCAGGTTTCGAAGCAGCGGTGCGACCCAGTCGGCGAATTGTTCGGTGAACACCAGCTTTAGGTTGGGATGTCGTTCGAGTACGCCCGACCACAAGAGATGCCAGAACAGGCGGTGCGCGAACCAGACGCATTCGGTGAAGAAGATCGAGCGCGCACCGGGAAGGTCACCGAGCTCGAGGCCCTCTCCGCCGTGGGTATGAATTGGCATTTCGAGCGCTTCGCAGACGGACCAGAGCGGCTCGAAGCGCGGATCGTGCCAGCCCGGTCCCGAGAGCGGTTGGCTGCGCAGGACGATCCCCCGCAGGCCTGCCCGCTTCGCCCATTCAACTTCGGCGACGGTTGCCGCGACATCTTCGACGATGCCGATTAATGCGAGTCCCGCATGTCGTTCGGGCTGAGGAGACGCGGCGCAGAAATCAGCCAACCAACGGTTATAGGCACGACAACCGGCTGCCGCGGCCTGCGGCTTGGCGGGATCGAGGGGGTGGCCGAATAGGTTGTAGAAGGGCGGCGCCGCGCGACCCGCCGGCTGCGGGAAGATGACTTCGGCGGCGATCCCATCCGCGTCGAGTTCTTCGAGGCGACGCTCCTGCGTCCAGCGCGCACTCAGCGCGGATTCCCGATCGTCGCTGTCGGAAGACATCGGACCCGTACCGACCACTTGCGCAGCGCGCCGTTCGAGCTGATCCCGGTCCGCGAGCGCTGCATCATAGGCGCCGCGGTCGGCGCGCTCTAGATACTCCCGGTAGACCTCTGGAGCGGCGCCCGCATGGCAATCGCATGAAACGATCGTGAGTGGAGACGAGGTGAAATCGCCGTTTTTTTCCATGGGGGCACTCCGTTCTGGAGAAGCTCAGTCTTGGGCGGGACACCAGTGGCCCCGTGCAAAAGTCTACCCGTTGGAAGGCGGCTTAGCAGTAGGCTGCGGTGGACCGGGCCAGTCCAGTTCTGACCCCATGTCGAAAAGGCCGTCCTTCCCGAAGTGTGGTGCCTCCGCTCGCCCCAGTTGATAGGATCGAGGTGTCGCAGTGACCCAACCCAAAAGAGACTCAACAGCGGAGAACCCATGCCTCTCGGACCGATGGACGACTTTCTTGCCCACCAGACCCCCGAAACTTTTGATCATGTCTATTCGGGTGAGCGCGGGTTTTATGACCGCTACTACTTCAATTGCCATTCAAGCAGCGACGAGGTCTTCCTCATTACCGGGATGGGCCAGTACCCCAATCTCGACGTAATTGATGCCTTCGTCACCGTCTCCATCGCAGATAAACATTATTGCGTCCGCGCCTCCCGACAACTTGGACACGATCGTCTCGACACGACAGTCGGACCCTTCGGCGTGAAAGTGATCGAAGGCCTTCAGACGCTTCGAGTCACCTGTGCCCCGAACGAATGGAACCTCGACTTCGATCTCACCTGGACCGGCTTCGTCCCCGCGCTCGAAGAGCCGGTCACGCATCGCCGCCTAGGCAACAGGCTCACCGAACATACGGTCCGCTTCGCTCAAGTGGGCACTTGGGAGGGCCATCTGAACGTGGACGGGAAATCCTTCGACGTGACGCCTGATCGTTGGAAAGGCGCGCGGGATCATTCCTGGGGCGTGCGCCCAGGTACCGGGGAGCCTGAACCCGCCGGCGCCCTTGCCCAGTATCGACCCGAGGGCGAGTTCGGCCATTTTCACAACTGGATCCCGATGCAGTTCGACGATTTCATGATCAAGGTTTATTTCGATGAAGATGCTCACGGCAATCGGTCGCTGGAAGAGGCGGTCCGGGTGCCTAAGTTAGGATCAAGCGATCCCATCATTCATCTCGGAAGCCCCAAACACGAAATCACCTTCAAATCAGGCACAAGAGAAATTGCGCAAACTGTTCTGACCTTCGCACACACCGACCTCCGCATCGTCGGCACTCCGCTGCGCACGAACTACTTGCTCGGAGGATCCGGCTATCGCAGTGCAGGGGACTGGGGCCTCGGCTTCTGGCAGGGCGATCTGAAAGTGCAGGGCCTCGAATGGGATCTGAAGGACCCCGCCCAATTCGCGGAAATCCAGGGCTTGAACGAGATGCTCTGTCGATGGGAACTCTCGACGGGCGAAATTGGGTACGGCATGCATGAGAACGCCTTATTCGGGGTCTACCACCCCTACGGTTTCAAGACCATTGATGCGGTCGCGCCGTAGAATTGAGGCTGATATGCGTTTTTGGCACGGAATGGGATACACGTCGATCGAAGAACTCACTCCGCTTGCGCAGCACGCGGAGCGCTTGGGTTTCTACGGCATGACGTTAGGCGACCATTGGGTCACGGCAGAAACCCAGGTCGACACCTACGCGATCGCCGAAGACGGTGTCACGCCCTGGGAACAGACCGTGCCTTGGCCCGACCCCTGGGTCCAATTTGCGGCCCTCTCGAAAGAGACCCGCGATCTCCGCTTCATGACGACGGTGTACATCCTCCCACTCCGCGATGCCTTCACTGCGGCGAAGGCCATCAGTACGGCCTCCGTGATCTCGCAAGGACGCGTGCATCTTGGTCTGGGCGTCGGCTGGCAGAAACTCGAATTCGGACTCAGTGGCCAAAACTTTCACACGCGCGGAAAGCACATCGACGAACAAATCGAGGTGCTCAAGAAATTGTGGACGGGCGAGATGGTCGAGCATAAAGGCGAGTTCTATTCCTTTCCGCCGCTTCGGATGTTGCCCGCACCGCCCGAGCGGATTCCGATTTACATCGGGGGCACCTCCGGCGCAGCCTTTCGACGCGCGGCACGCCACGAGGGCTGGGAGGGCGCCGTCTACCCTTGGAATGAGATCGAGGACTACGTTCAGCGCGCACGCGCCGCACGTCTCGCCGAAACGGGCAGCCTCGATAATTTTCGAATGATCGTGGGCTGCACGGAGCCCACGCCCGAAAGACTCCTTCAGCTGAGCGAATGGGGCGTCACCGACTATCTCAAGCCGCCGTGGACCCAGGGCCTACACGCGACGGAAACATCTCTTGAATACAAACTCGAAGAGATGTCCGAATTCGCGCGCACTTACCGGCTGAAGCCTGCGGCCGTGGAGGATCGATCATAGGTCCGAGGGAGTCGGCCAGGCATTGCCGTCGTCTTCGACGGGCGACGTCGACACCCGCCGACGTCGACTCGGCAAACCCGCGAGCGCGATGACTCCGGCTTCGAGCATCAGCCCACTGGCAGGTTCGGGGACCGAAGGTACGACAAGGGCGGTTTGCGATCCGGCCAAGCCGTCCGTGACTCAGTAGCTGAACTCATTCGAGCCAAGGCCGGGGCCCAGCGTATAGTCGAAGGAACCATCGGTGCCTGCGAAGACTTGTCTAAGTTTTGTTACCTTTAATGATTAGCAATTTTGGTTTTTATTAGACAAGTAGTTGACGGGGGCTACTGTCGAGTCGCTGCTACAATCAGGGCCTTCCGTTCGAACTCGAATAGGAGAGGTCAACGGACGGCCCTTGATCATCTGAAGAAAGCGAGACCTCGGCCCCATTGGCGAGACGGCCTTGGAAAGATCTCGTAAGGCGTCGCGCGACAAGTGCGGACGCGTATCCAGAGACTCCCGTGGACAGAATAAACAACACGGATCGACGTATTTCACGCCGCGACTTCGCCAAGGCGGGGCTGGGCGCCGCCGCGCTCGCCGTTGGCGGGGGCCTCTTGGCTAAAACGAGTGCCGCCGGACACCACGAAGCCGGGGAGGCTTCAACAACGCCGGAGCTGGTATCAGACATCGCTGGGAACGCCTCGCTGATCACCGCCGTTAAGTACGTCCCCGTCTCGACCGTCGAGGGCAAGAACTGTGCGAACTGCCAGCTCCTGCTTCAGCGGGATGGAGATTATGGTCGCTGCGGACTCTTCCAAAAGGGCATGGTTCCCGTGGCGGCCTACTGCACGTCGTGGATCCAGAAGGCAGGTGTCTGAACAGGACTTGGATCGAGCCGGTTTCTTGAGTGCGTGGCTCGCATTCGAACACAACTCGATGTGTTGAAGAAGGCCCCGCTAAAATCAGCGTTTGTTTGATCTTATACATTGGATAGATCTGCGCCGAGAAAACTCGCTCCGGCGAACCTCGCGTTTCACAAATCAGCGTTTCCAAAGCCGTTTCCGAAGCCGAAGCCGACGGCGACCCCGATCGCGCCCGCGTTTGTAACGTTCGCGAGTGCTTCGGTCGCGACGCCGCCAGGCGGGCGATGCACAGGCCGGATGTGGGTCCGGTCGCTAGGGCCGCTTGATACCCCCCGCCCCCAGAATGGGTCTAATTAACCCCTTTTTGGCATGTCTGCCATAATGGAAAAGACGAGTGACGTTGGGAATGTGGCGTGGATTGTACATCCGACACCGACAACTGATGGCGTAGGTCCGAGATATAGATGGATCGCTTGTTGCGCCCGGTGGTCGGCCGTCAGCGACGCGAAGAGTCAACGGAGAATATGATGGTTGGAATCATGCAGCCCCGACGCCCAGTGCGTGGCGGTTTCGCGCTCGCCCTTTTGCTCTTCGTGATGGTGATCACGGGATGCGGGGGCTCGGGCGGAAGTGGCGGCAGCGACGGCGGCGGCGGCGGCGCGACCGTGGGCGCCGTAAGCGGCTCCGGCGCGACTGCGGAGAGCTGCGTCGATGAGAGCGACTGCGGACCGAACGCGAGCTGCATGCCCTCGGGCTGTGTCTGTGACGTCGGTTTCGAGGGCGACGGCATCACCTGCAGCGACGTCGACGAGTGCAGCGCCGGGACCGACACGTGCGATGCCAATGCGACTTGCACGAATACTCCGGGTGGCTCGAGCTGCCTTTGCGGGCCGGGTTTCCAAGGCAGTGGCGAGAGTTGCTTCGACATCAACGAGTGCACTCTCGGCACGGACGACTGCGATCCTGATGCGATCTGCACGAACACGCAGGGCAACTTCACCTGCGGCTGCGCTCCGGGCTTTGCAGGGGATGGATACACCTGCGACGACATCGACGAATGTGCCAGCGGCAACGCGAGTTGCCATCCCCTTGCATTCTGCACAAACACGAGCGGCAGCTTCAGCTGCGCCTGCCCGGCCGGCACGGTCGGCGACGGCACGGTCTGCACGACGCCTTCGCTCGGGCCGCTCAGCCTCGGCAACGTGCGGTCCACCGGCGATCCGTTTTGGGGCGTACCTTCGCTCTCGCTGCCCTACACGGCAGCTGCGGATGGAATGTTGGTGCTTTCGGCAAGCTGGTACGGTGCGTCTACTGAGAACACGCCGACCTTCGACGGTACGCCGATGGTCCTCGCGGCGCGCGGCCTGACGACGAATGCGCGTCTCAGGGTCGCCCGTGGCGCGATGTACTACCTGCCGGTCTTCGCGGGCGAATCCGGCACGATCCAGCTTAACTTCGCCGGACCGGCTCGACGCCCGACGATCACCGCAGTGACCGTCGTCGGCGCCTCGGCACTTGAGCAGGGCCTGGTCAACGTTTCGGACGTGAGCCCGGTGCCCCTTGAAGTGGGGATCGAGGTCGCGCTGACTGCCGAGTCGATGGTCCTTACGCTGATGTCTTCGAGCGCTTCCATCGACTCGATTAGCTGGGGCGAGGGACACGGCCAACACGCGAACCCGACGCAGCCGCTCATCGAATTCCACGACGGCCGGGCCTATTCGGGGAATGCGCTGCTCGGAGCGGGCAACCACGACCTCGGCTGGGAACAGGATCCGGCTCACGTCCCTATGCCGTCCCCCGCGCAGCTCTACGAATCGGTGATGATCCTGGGCGTATTTCGTTAGCTCGGCCGGTCGCACTCGGGCTGCGTGCGGTACCGGCTTCTGTCTCGACGTACAGAGAGCTCCTTGCCCCCTGGCCGATTTTGTATCGGGCCACGACGCTCTTTGGCAAGGTGCTCTTCGCATTGCGGGTCGAAGCCGATCGGAGCCGCCGCCCCCTTCACGAAGAGGAAGACTTTCGTCGCCATGGCGGGTTTTCGATCAGCTCGACCGGCAAGGGCTGTGGGTTCACTCTCATCGACGACGCGGAAATGCTCGACCTGGCGCGTCGCGCCCACGCAGCGTTTCCCGAGATCCCGCTGCTCGGGTTCGACATCCTGCGTGACCCAGAGACGGGTCGGCTCTTCATCATCGAGGTCAACACCTGCGGCCAGACGTGGCATTTTTCCTCGCCGATCGAAAAATCCATGGTCGAGGATTTCGATATCGATCTCTACGGCCAATTCGGCGGCATGCGGCGAGCGGCAGAGATCCTGATTGACCAGACCCGCCTAACGGACCGCCGAAGACGATGGGGTTGGGGCCCGGATTTCGACCCGGGACCGAAGCCCGTCCGTCCGGAAATTTCATACTATGGACGTTCATTCCGTATGAAGAGGTATCTCTATGCTGAACTGTTCTTTGGTAGGTCTACGAGTCGCGTGATCACTTCTACACGTTCTTAGATACCGCGGACCCAAAATACCCGATGATTGAGAGGACGACGCTCCTTGCCCGTCAAGAGCCGTCTACGAAGAATCCGGCCATCGATCTCGAAAGAACATTTTGTTGCGCTTCGATGTGATCTAAAACTTCTTGAGCAACTGGATCGAGTATGGGTGAAATGCGATGACGAAGAAATTGGCGGCCACTTTCGATCGGCATTCCGACTCGCCGGGCTCGACTGGTTCATTCCAGAAGTCCACAAAATCGAGGGCTCCGGAGACGAGCTGCGACGCGCGCGCCTAACGATTTCAATTGGGCTGTTCGCCGGACTCGCGGTGCTCGGTACTTTGGTCGCGGCTACAGACACCCTGACTCCAAAATTATCCGTTCCGCCTCCGTCACGTTTGCACTCCTACTGGTCGCGATTCCGATTTGGGTGAAGCGGAACGTCCCAATCTCATGGATTCAGAACGGAATGATCGGGATGATGTACACCTACGCGATGATGCTCGCGGGGCTGACGGGTGGAGCGGACCCTGGCGGAGTGATTGTCGTCATTTTGGCTCCGCTCTTTTCGATCCTGCTATGCGGAGCGCGTTCTGGCCTCATTTGGGCGGGGATCACATGTATATCGCTTGCGGTGATCGGAATCGCGTTCGGCCGAGGATTTGATGCCATGGTGCATCCGAGTCAAGCGGAAGTCGCTCTGTGGAGTCTTTGGGCGGGAATCGCCGGCATTTCCGCGACAGCGGGTGTCGCCTTCACCTACGAATGGCTGCAGGCATCGACTTGGCGAGACCTCGTTGACCAGTGAAGGAGGAACCGGTCTCGGCCTGAGCATTGTCCACGGGATCGTCAAAGAACACGACGGAACGATCGAGCTCGAAAGCGAGATCGGCGTAGGCACACGGTTCTCGATATTGCTCCCGCTCGATGATTCTTCTAGCGGGGCAGGAGGCCGTCATCGGCCCGGTCGTTCAGGCGCGGCCCCTGTCTCTTAAGCCGATGTCGGGGCGGTGTTATTCCGCAGGACCTGGCCTGCGCGTTCGCCCGTGAGCTCTCCTTCGGACACGATCACGCTGCCATTGCATATCGTGGCACGGTAACCTTTCGCCTTTTGGATCAAGCGTGAAGCCCCATTGGGGAAATCGTTGACCAACGTTGGGTGTTCTTCCACCACTTGGTCGACGTTGATGATATTCACATCGGCACGCATGCCCACGGCGAGCGTGCCTCGATCCGTGAAACCCAAAATGCGCGCCTGCGCGCTCGTCAGCAGACGAATCGTTTCGGCCAGGCTGAAGGTTCCCCGTTCACGATGCCAATGGGAGAGCATAAAGGTGGGCCAGCCCGAGTCGATGATCTGGGTGAGGTGCGCCCCCGCATCCCCAAGGCTTGGCAAAACCCAATCGTTCTTGAGGAACTCTTCGAGCGCGGCGTAGTCGTGGTTGAAGAAGCGGGCATGAAACAGCGCTTCGCCATCGGTCTCGAGCATGAATCGGATCCAGGTTTCTACTGGATGTTCTCCGGCGGCCTTCGCAAGCTCTGGAAGACTCTCGGAGGCGTCCTTGGTGTAATTGGGTGTGTCGCCGTCGCCGAGCCAATAGAAATTGGGTGCGAACATGCCGACCATTTTCGCTTCTTTGCCTTCCTCGATGAGCGTCGCACGGGTTTTCTCGTCCTGAATCGCCGCAAGTCGCTCGTCGAAGGGGAGGGCGACGAGCCGCTTCCATGCAGGCGTCATGGAGCCCGGGACTAACTCGTCCGGCGGCATGATCATGATGTTCGTTTTGAGGCCGGAGAGGAAGCCGCCTGAACGCGGCAGAGTCAAGGCCGTGACGTCCAGTCCTTCGGCGCGCATGCCCTCCAGGTGATCCGCGTAGGCGTTGGCTTTGCCATCGGCGCCGGGAACATGGGGGGCCGTGAAGATCGCTCGCGTCTGCGCCGCGATTGCTTGCTGTCGGAGAAGTTCCATTTCTGATTCAAATCGCGTGTACTCAAGAACGTTCTGCACCAGGCCGTTGTTCTCGCCGACGGCCTTCGCGATGGCAACCATCTCTTCGGTTTTGGCAAAGGTGCCTGGGATGGACCGTCCGTCGGGCATTCGGTGGGCCAAGAGTCGGCTACTGGAGAAGCCAACCGCGCCCTCTGCAATCGATTTGCCGACCAGGGCGGCCATTTGCTCGATTTCATCAGAGGTGGGTTCTTCATCGATTCCGCGTTCACCCATGACGTAGGTTCGGATGGCGCAGTGGCCGACCAACCCCATGACGTTGATCGCGGGAGCGAGTCTTTCGACGGAGTCGAGATACTCGCCGTAGCTTTCCCAATCCCAGGGTAATCCTCCGAGGATGGCTTCTTTTGGAATGTCTTCGACGGATTCCATCATGCCCGCCAGGACTTCCCGATCTTGTGGTCTGCAGGGCGCAAAAGTCACCCCGCAATTTCCGAGCAGCACGGTCGTAACGCCATGCCAAACAACAGGCGTGAGTGCTGGGTCCCATCCCACCTGCGCGTCGAGGTGCGTGTGAAGGTCGATGAACCCGGGCGTAACCGCATAGCCTTCCGCGTCGATTTCGCGCTTGCCGTCCCCTACGACGTCGCCAATCGCAACGATCGTATCGCCGTCGATGGCCACGTCTGCGACAAACGGCTCGGCGCCTGTGCCGTCTACGACCAGGCCTCTTCGAATGATTAGATCGTGACTCATGATGCTGCTCCTCTGTGATCGGTTCGGACGATCTGGAGTGTACTCCGTCAGAGTCGCGGCTAGCCGCTTGATTTTACGTGACCCCAGCCCGACTCAACGGCCCAAGTGGCGGGTGTGCAATCTTGAGCGAACTTGTAGTCAGAACGCGGGAATCGGTGGCGGCGAACACGCAGCTTGCTTGGCATATCCGCCCGGCGCGAAGCGCTTCTGCAACCCGTCGACCGTCGCCTGAGTGATCAGCGAAACGGTCTCCATGGTACGTTAAGCTTCGGAGATCGTGAGGGTTCATCGCCTACCCACCCACCCGCCCTCACCCGCCCACCCACACACGTACGACGAGGTGTAGAGAACATGAATGATGCGGATGTGATCGTGATCGGAGCCGGCCATAACGGGCTGGCCGCTGCGGCGACGCTCGCTGGGAATGGCAAGAAGGTCCTCGTTCTCGAGAAGAACGGGTACGTCGGCGGTATGACCGGGACGCGCGAAATTCTCAAGGGATGCCGGAACGAAGTCGGCGCGAGCTGTCTTTTTCCGCTCGCAGATGAGGTCGTGGAAGCGCTCGACTTCGAAGGGAACGGCGCGGAGTTCATCGACTTGCCCGTCATGGCCATCAACTTGCCGAATCCCGGCACGAGACCCCTTATCTTCTACCGCAATCCAGTTAAACAGCTAGTGCATATCCTCAAGGATCACGGACTCCGAGCGATGCTCGGCTTCATTCGGTTGATTCGGTTTTGCAAATACCCCGCTGCTGTGATGGATCGATTTACCGCGGGGCAGCTCCCGCGGTCGATGGAGGAATTGCTGGAAGAAGCGCCTAACGAAGCTGCACGCGAGCAGCTCGAGCTTGTGTTCAAGGGCTCGGCGATGGACTTGATCGATCGCTTCTTTCCGGATCCGGAGAAGCACCGAACGTTTCGTTCGTTACTTTCCTTCGCCGCGATCCAGTCGACGTTCAAGGGGCCTTTTACACCGGGATCCGCGTTCTGCCTCGTCTACACCCTTGCCCTGAACGGAAATGGTGGACTCATGCGCCGAGTGAGGGGCGGGATGGGATCGCTGTGTGAGGCGCTCGCTCGCTCGATCGAGGCAAAGGGGGGAGAGGTTCGGCTGAAGCAGGCGGTCAAGCGGATCGTCGTCGAAGACGGTCGCGCGGTGGGCGTCGAACTGCGCAAGGGCGAGGTCCTTCGAGCTCCCATCATCGTTTCGAACCTGGACAAGCCTGCGACATTCCTTCGTCTACTCGATGAAGAAGAACTGCCTGCCGACTTGGTCGAGAGTGTCCGCGGAATCGAGCACAAAGGCGCCTGGGTGCATCTTCTCTTCAAACTCGACGGGCTGCCCGAGTACGGGGAGGAGTGGGCGGGCCTTAACGGCGACATCTACGCTCGCTTTGGTGGCGCGATGGTCCCGGATCCCGAGGAGATGCAAGCGAGCTACGAGGCTTGTCTTCGCGGCGAACTTCCAGAGCATGTCCCCATAGCGTTTCAGTTTCCGACGATCATGGACACGAGCCTTGCACCTCCCGGCTTTCACATCGCGAGCGCTTACGGCTTCTTTTTTCCGTGTGATGCGCCAGACGCGGAGCGTGGCAAACTGCGCGACGAGATGGCCGAGCGGGTGATCGATCGGATCGGTCGGTATCTCCCGGATTTCCGCTCACATATCGTTGAACAGGCGGTCTTTTCCTCGGATCATTTTGCCGCGATGCACGGCGCCACCAACGGAGACTTCACGCACGGCTTGATTCATCCTGAGCAGATGCTTGCCGCGCGTGCGAGTGTTCAGGGATCCGCGCACGCGACGCCCGTCGCTGGTCTGTACCTCTGTGGAGCCTCTTGCCATCCCGGCCCGGGAGTGACCTTCTTGCCCGGGTATGGCTGTGCGAAGGAAGTTCTTGCTCTTTGATGCGGCCGACACGGTTCAGCCTCTACGTCGAGTCGGTCCGTGATCATTTCGAAGAAGCGATTGGAACTAAGGAAGGCTTCGTCGAGGCGCCTCTTCGGACGATCAGGGCCGCTTACGGAAACGCGCTCGAATATCCTCGACAAGAGTCGCCGGCTCTTCCGCGGGCGCGAAATGGCCGCCCGATTATTCGGATTCTGAGCGCTCTGTAACGAAACGCACGGCGATCTCGAGCATGCCCTTAGATTTCTCTGCGAAGTCATTCGCAACAGCCTCGTCGGCTGAACGAATGACTGCCTTCCAGGTGAGCTCCGTTTCGCCGTTGGACTCCTCGAGGGTCGCCTCGGCGTCGTAGGAGTCCACGGGCATGCCTGAGATCATGCGGTACGCACGCCGATGTGGCGGATCCAGGGCCACTGTCTCCTCGCGCATCGGGTATCCAAAGAGGTTCATCTGCTTGATTGCACCGGGGCCGTGGGGAGCGGGGTCGCCCGCCTTTTCGTATTCCGGCTCGCCGTTGGCGCCGGCCATGAGACCCAGGAGCGCTTCCCATACTCGCTTTCGGGGCGCCTTAATGCGGCGACGAATAACAAACTCGGGCATGTCTTCCCACTCCAATTGCTTTTCACTGCGACGCTCGATGACTCGCGGCGGCCGGGCGTGTCCAAGATACCCGGTACAGGCGATGCCACGCCCTAGAATGGCTTTGGTTCTCCAAATAACCGAATTTCCGGCGGTCGAAGGACGGGTCCGTCCTCGGCCACGTTCGACAACGTACGCTCCAGAATTCGCCAGTAGCCATCCCGGCGCGCCCATCGGTCGCGATAGATCGTCGAATGTCGCAGCACGCTGATCTCGCCGTTGATTTTTTCTTGGAAATGAGCGAGATATCCGTAAGTCGTCGCGGTTGCCGAATCCCCCGTCTCGCCGAAGGCGATCATAGAATTCATCATGTTATGCTGGGTGCACCGGAAAATTTGAAGTGCCGGCTCGAGCCAGTCTCGAATTTCGGGCCAAGGGCCCTTCGTTCCGCCTGGGGTGTCGTAATGCACGATCGATTCGGGGAGGAATAACTCATCGAGATCCGCGAAGCGTCGATGATCGATACACCAACCGTAGAAGAAGATTCGCTGCTGAATCTCGGCCATATCCGCGGCTTGCTGCGGCGTGAATCGACCCGGAAGAGTGATGTCGGGAATGCTCATGCGTCGTCCTCTTTGCGCGTTTACTCCCACGCTGTTCGTATTTGGTTCACAGGTTACTCGCACCGTTTTCAGATGATATCGTGCATTTCTCACCGTATTCGTCAGAATGGAGGCGGCACCCCTGAATAGTTCGTGTGGCGCGCGAGCCCAATCTATCGATAGTTCTTCTCCCAGTCGGGCTCACGACCTGCGAAGGTCATTCGGTCGTCTCCCTCCACGAAGAACGTCGTGTCGTCTCGCCGATGGATGCGCCAACCGGCGGAAGTGCGACGCAGTTTGTCATCGTACCCCCCATCGAATAGATCTCCCCTGCGAAGTCGCCCGCGCCCTGGTGCACCGCGTAATAGTTCGTGACGCAATGTGCGGCGTCCCCCTCAATCTCGATCCGGAAATTGAGCACATTGTGTTTCGTGCAGGCGATCGTGTCGCGGGTCATGTTTTCGTTTCCGCTGTCGATCAACTGTTTTAGGCCCGGCACTTCCATGCCGTTGTAGACGCCGATCACGTCGTCGGTAAAGACCTCGCCCATCGAATTCGACGCATGCTGATCGACCAGCCCGCACCATCGGCACAGCAGCTGCTGAATCAACCATCGGTCCTCGTGAATATCCCTATTCTCCATCGCTCTTCCTCCTGTATTGCATCTCACATATCGAGCCCAGCCGGGGCGCGCATGATGTGCTTTCGCCGCCCGGGACGCTGGCTGGTCCGGCGCTGATCTCGTGGTGATGAACGTGAATCGACCAAAGCCAAGGGACGCGATGCGACGTCCGGTGGACCCATTAGTCGAATAAGTCGACGGCGAAGAAAGCCAGGACCGCTTGCGCGGGCCATGGCCATTGTGCAGGCCAGAGCGAGAAGCCGATCGAGCTTTGTAGCTGCGCACCCAACCCGAGTGCGGAGGCGATCAGCGCGAGATTGGTGATGATCTCCACGAGGGTGACTAGCAGGAAGAACGTGAGGTCTTGTCGGAGCTGGGGATCCCGGACGATACCGGCCCCTCGGTTCTTCGGTACGAGCTGTTCAAGGAGGATGACGAAGAGCGGCCAGAAGGCGATGCGGATGAAACGGCGCGGGGTTGAACTCGTTGTGTTCAAAGATGGGGTCGTGGTCACCATGAGGTCTCCTCTACAAGGCGCGTAGTCCTCGGAATGAAATTTCGAGGCTTCCGACCACGCCCGATTCAAGCTTTTCTACGTCCGAGTTGTCGCTCGCGAGCCAACGGCCGACACGGTCGCTGAAGATCAGCGTGTAGAGTTCGGTCATCTCGCGGGGCGGCACGTCGGTTCGCAGCTCGGCCGCCTTCGGTATGCTCTCGAACATGTGATCGAGGACGGCGTTATCGGCCGCCTGCGGGTCCGCGAGACCACGCGCGGGAAGTTCGCCCTCCGGCCGATGGCGCGCCTCCGTAAATCGCGCGCGAGTGGAGGAAGACCAGCTGTATGAATGCGCGGCCGTCGGCGAGCGTCCGGAGTCCCCAGCGAATCATGTGAAGGAAGCGGTCGACGTGAGTGCCCGGAGCGTCGTCGCTCTCGAGGTGTCGGATCCGCATTTTCTCGGCAGCGACCGCCATGCCCTGCTGTCGCTCGGCGAAAATTCCTGTGAGGATTCGATCTTTGGACGGGTAATAGCTGTAGAGCGTCTGTGGGCTGAGCTCGACGCGAGCCGCGATTTCCCGAATCGGAGTCTCGGCGTAGCCGCGTTCCCGGAAGAGCGCCTCCGCGACCTCAAGGATCCGCAGGCGAGTCCGTTCCCTCTTTGTCTCTCTCAGGGCCGTCTTTAGACTCTGCTGAATGCGCAAAATCGTCCGTACTCACTGGGCGAGGAATCCGCCAACGTTGTCCGAGCCTAACTCTTGATTCCCCTCTTCACCTCGGCCAGTTCGTGGTCGAGCACCGGGAAATAACACTCCGCGTTCGGAAGGGCCCAGAATTGGTTTTCGAGAGTCGCTCGACAAATCATCTTGCCCACATCGTCGCTCGAGACGCCGGTTTCTACGGTCTGATCGATTTGATTAAAGAGGGCCTCGACTTCAGGCGCCATCGAGACGTCTTCGCGTGGCTCGCCGCCGGGGCCGGTCGTGTCGAGTTGCGAAGTGATGGCCGTGGAAACACCGCCGGGGCAGACTAACGTGACACCGATATTGGCCTGCTTCATTGCGAACTCCGCCCGCAGCCCCTTGGAGAGACCGACCAGTGCGTGTTTGCTCGCGGTGTAGGGACCGTGGCAGGGCGCCGTCATCAGCCCACCCGCTGAAGACACGTTGACCACGTGCGCCTCTTCGCGTTCGAGAAGATGCGGCACGAAAGCCTTAATACCGTGCATCGCGCCCCAGAAGTTGACGCCGAAAACCCATTCCCAATCTTCGTCAGAGATTTCCCAGGAATAGCCGGGCGCAAAGACGCCGGCGTTGTTCACCAGGACATGGACATCGCCAAAATGTTCGATCGTTCGTGCTGCGAGGCGCTCAACGTCCTCCTTCTTTTCGACGTCGGTCGGCACAGTGAGTAGCTTCGCGTCCGTGACCGCGGCCGCGATCTCGGCTTCAGCGCGCGCGAGCCGCTCCGCGTTTTGACTCGCCATGACGACGGACATCCCGCGCTGCGCGAACGCCTTGCTGATAGAAAATCCGATGCCACTGCTTGCTCCGGTCACGACCGCGACGCGGCCCTTCAAAGTCTTCATTTCTCAGTCTCCTCTTAGCGGATGGGGTAGCGTATCCATGACATACAGGAGAGGAAGAACCCAATGGGATTCGAAATTGATGGCGCCGCTACTCTGATCACGGGAGGCAATACCGGGATCGGAAAAGAGACTGCGATCGCTCTGGCAAAGAAGGGTGCGCATGTCGTCATTGCTTCCCGCGACGCGTCGCGCGGTCAGGTGGCGCTAGAGGAGATTCGAAAAGCCTCGGGACGAGACGATGTCGAGCTGATCGAACTCGACCTGGCAAGTCTCGCCTCCGTTCGACGCTGTGCGGAGGAGTTCGCAGAGCGATTCGATCGCCTTTCCCTATTGGTCAACAACGCGGGCGTGGCCTTGACCCGTGGGCCTCGCCAGGAAACTCACGACGGAATTGAAATGCAGTTCGGCGTCAACCACGTAGGCCATTTCGTCCTGACGAACGCGCTGCTCCCTCTTATCCGAAAGAGTCTCCCGGCTCGGATCGTCAATCTCTCGTCGGGGGGCTACCTGATGGCGCCGAACGGACTGAACTTCGACGATTTACAGATGAAAGAGGAGTACAGCGGCTTCCTTTGTTACGGCCACTCGAAGCTCGCGAACGTCTACTTCACGACTGAACTCGCGCGCCGATTGGAAGGAGAAGCGATCACCGCCAACGCGGTTCATCCAGGTTACGTCGCCACGGAACTCGGTCATCTCCGCCCGGAAGACGAAGCGCGGTTCGTGAAGCCCGAGAAGAAGGTCGGGAAAAAGTCGGGCCAGAAGAGCGATAGCGGCCCTGACCTTTCGGCGTTAGGCGAACCGCTTTCAGCTAAAGAGGGCGCGGCGACTTCGATTCTCGTCGCTTCGTCGCCGGAAGTAGAAGGCATTAGCGGGCGCTACTTCGCCGACTGTAATGTGGAGGAACTCACGCCGATCGCTGCGGATCCGGAACCAGCCAAGCGTCTCTGGCTCGCGACGGAAGAAATCCTCCGCGGGCTCGGGGATGGTTGATAGATCGAAGGGCGTCGAATTGGCAGAGCAAGGAGAAGTATGAAACGTCCGAACCCATTTCGCTTCGGAGTCAAGTTTCGGCGCACGGAGAACCTCGCGACCCTGACCGAGCGAGCGCGTCGGATCGAGGGCTTGGGGTATTCGTCGCTGCTCCTCTCGGATCATTTCTGGGATGTCCTTGCGCCGATGCCGACCGCGGCGGCGGTTGCGGCGGTGACCACGACATTGCGGGTCGGCACGAACGTCCTTGGGAATGACTATCGACATCCAGCCGTCGTGGCGAAGGAAGCGGCGACGATCGATCGCCTCTCAAGCGGTCGCTTCGAGCTCGGGTATGGTGCGGGCTGGATGGCCGACGACTATCGTCGGATCGGCATGCCGATGGACTCACCCGGAGTCCGTATCGAGCGGATGAACGAGGCGATCGAGGTGATGAAGGGACTCTGGGCGCCCGGCGTATTTAGGTATCAGGGCAAACACTATTCGATCGAGGATCTGGATGGCTGGCCCTTGCCGAATCAAGAGGGGGGACCGCCTCTCCTGATCGGGGGAGGGGGGCGCAAAATTCTTGCCGTGGCCGCACGACATGCGGATATCGTAGGCATCAATCCCCGTGCTGCATCCGGCGTACACGACACTGCGACGAATCACGACGGACTCCCAGGGGCGGTGGACCGAAAGGTGGGCTGGCTGCGCGAGCTGGCCGGCGACCGTCTGACAGAGATCGAGTTGTCGATGAATGCCTATATCGCGCACGTGACGGAGGAGCGAGGGGCAGCCGAACGCATCCTCTCCGCGCGCTTCGAGCTGCCGCCCGAGCAGGCTGTGGGCGTGCCTCATGGCTGGGTGGGTTCGATCGAGAAGATCGCTGACGATCTCCGTGGCTGGCGGGAGCGTTGGGGGACGTCGTATTGGATCGTTCAAGACGAGGCGGCGGATGAACTAGCGCCTCTGGTAGCTCTGTTGACGGGGACTTGAAGGTCAGTCCCGTTCCCTTTGTTCGAATACGATTGCACTTGACGTCGTCGAACGACCTAGAAGTAGGCGTTTCGCAATCCGCCAATTGGTGGGCTGGGGCGAGGGGAATCGGGCGCGGACAGGCGCCTATCATGGTTGAATCGATCGTGTTAGAGTAGTTTGATCTCTGCCTGAGGAGTGCTAATGCGACGTTCTCTCGTACTGAATAGGCTGTTTGTTCTAGTCAGCGCTATTCCGATCTTGGCGAGCCCTAATTGGGCCGCCGCCGACACGGATCTCGATACGGCTGCATCCCATTTCGGTCGCACTCCAGCGGTTTGGGGAATGCGGCTTTCCCCGAATGGTCTGAAGGTCTCCTTCCTGAAACTTCACCCGGAAGGCATGCCGATCGCCATGGTCGTCGATCTGGCGACGGGCAAGGGCAACCTAGTGCTTGCGAGCGATGCCAAGAAGGGTGTCGATATCGTGGGCTGCGAATGGGCGAACGATACACGGCTCCTCTGTGAGTACTTCGGGATCTGGAAACTCAGGGGCGATGTCCTTCCGGCCACACGTCTCGTGGCGGTTGATATCGACGGGAAGAACAGCGAGGTCCTAACTCAGAGACAACTCGCCCGGGACGATGAGTTTGCGACGAACCAGAGCGAAATAGTGGATCGCCTCCCAGAAGATTCCAAACACATCTGGTTGCAGCTTCGAAAAGGAAGCGGCATAGGCGTCAGCCGGGTCGATATCTACAAGAATCACCTTAAGACGATCGAGCGTCCCCAGCAGAGCATCTGGGGCTACCAATCTGATGGGCGCGGCGAGATTCGATTTCGGACAAATTGGGCTCGCTCGTGGGTCGATGATGAATACCGCCTCGCCGGTGATAGTCGCTGGCGAAAGCTCCGTCGCTACCGTCCCAATGACGAGCATAACATCTACCAGGTGGCTGCGATCGAACCCGGCTCGAATGAGATCCTGGTCTGGGATTGGTATGAGGGGCGTCGATCGCTCTTTAGGGAGTGGCTGGTCGAGGATGCGAGCGCGGATCGGAAGCGGGAGCTCGTGGATGCGCATAAACAGGTGGACCTCAGCTGGATTCTTCGGGTGGGACAGTTCCGAAGAGCAGTTGGCGTCGCCTACCGGACCGACAAGCTTCACGTTGAGTACTTCGATGCACAGATCAAAAAAGTCGACCGGATCGTTAAGCAGGAGCTGCCGGGTCGGAACGTTTTCTATCTCGACGAGAGTTTGGGCGGGCGTTTCTACCTGATTCATGCGTCGAGCGACGTCGATCCGGGTGCCTACTATCGATTCGACGTGACCGAGGGGGTCCTATCGCGGGTTTCGGCTACTTTCCCATGGCTCGAGGGTGTCGAGCTCGCCGAGATGCAGCCCATCGAATATCCGGGCACGGGAGAAACCTCCGTGCCGGGCTATTTGACGCAGCCCCCCGACGCGAAGGGGCCTGTGCCGCTCATCGTGTTTCCGCATGGAGGTCCGTCGTCGCGGGATGACTGGGGTTTCGACCTGCTGCCCCAGTTTTTTGCGGCTCGCGGTTACGCTGTGCTGCAGGCCAACTACCGAGGTTCCGACGGGTATGGCAAGGACTGGCTGGGAGAGGGCGGCTTCAAGGGCTGGGAAAAGGTTGTTTCGGACATCGACGCGGGGGTCCAGCACTTGATCGATAAGGGGATCGCCGATCCAGAAAGAATCTGTACGGTTGGATGGAGCTTTGGTGGGTACGCTGCTTTGATTTCAGCGATCGAGAAGCCGGATCGCTATCGCTGTGCCGTGAGCGTCGCGGGCGTCACACATCCTTATCAACTGCTCAGCGAAGTCTGGCGCCATAACAGGCTGGAACGACGCTTTCTGAAGAGCATCCTTCCGACGAAAGGCGATGAGATCGTTCAGGGTTCGCCGCTGCGACGAGCGAGCGAGATGCCGGTTCCGGTTCTGCTCTTTCACGGCGATCGGGATCTCAATGTGGATGTCGCCCATAGCCGAAATTTCGAGAGAGATCTCCGGCACGAGCAGAAGTCCGTAAACTACGTTGAGTACGAAGGGGCAGATCATTCTATTAGGCGCGAGGCAGACCGGATCGACATGCTGCAGCGCATGGGGGAATTTCTGGATCAGCACCTTGCGGTGAAGGCAAACGTGAGTTCCGCTGCGAAAGAGTAGGCGGACTCGCCAAAGAGGAACGGCATGACGAGCGGTGTCGAGATCGAAGACCCAGTCCAAGCCGCCGTCAAGGCGCGCGAGGCACCGGGAGCGCGTAGGCTGCTCGGACTGCTCTTCGGTCTCTATGTCATTAATTATGTGGACCGGCAGATCCTTTCGGTTCTGCTGGAGCCCATCAAGCAGGATCTCCAGGTCTCCGACACGGCGATGGGCCTGCTGACGGGGCTTGCCTTCGCGCTCTTCTACACGACGGCGGGCATTCCGATCGCCCGATGGGCGGATCGGGGCAGCCGCCGAAACGTGATCATCGTCGGCGTCGTGATCTGGAGCGCGATGACGGCGCTTAGTGGCCTGGCGCGGAACTTCGTCCAGCTGGCGCTCGCGCGCGTCGGGGTCGGTGTAGGCGAGGCCACACTGAGTCCCGCAGCGCATTCTCTCATCTCCGATGTCTTTCCGCAGGAGCGCCGGGCGACGGCGCTCGCGATCTACAATATCGGCGGCAATGTCGGAATCATGCTGGGCTTCATGCTAGGCGGATTCATCGGCGAGACCTTCGGCTGGCGTCTGGCATTTCTGGTCGTCGGCCTACCGGGGCTCGTCGCGGCGATCGCAGTTCGTTTCTTTTTGCACGAGCCAGAGCGAGGAGGGCTCGAAGGTGTTCACGACGACACGGATGAACCCTCTATGCGCGAGGTCTTCTCTCATATGGCCGGACAGCGCACGTTTCGGCATCTCTGCCTTTCAAGCGCTTTCTACGCTTTCGCTGCATACGGATTCACAATCTGGGGCGCCACATTCATGATTCGCGTCCACGGCATGTCGCTCACCGAGACGGGGGTTGCGATGGGCCTGATTCAGGGGCTGGGTGGCGGGTTAGGGACCTATCTCGGGGGCGTACTCGCCGACCGGTTCGGGCGTGAAGACAAGCGCGCGTTGGTTCTTATTCCGGCCGTGGGGGGGCTCCTCGCACTCCCTTTTCTGGCGATCTTTCTGTTCTCTCCCGATCGCATGGTTTCGCTGGCGGCCTACGGCATCGCAATGATTTTCTCGGTCTTCTTCGTGGGTCCTTCATACGCTGTGACACAAGGCCTGGCGCGCCTGCGGATGCGCGCACAAGCGGCAGCGTGGCTGATGTTCTCGATCAATCTGATCGGTCTCGGTATTGCGCCACTCGTCGTCGGCATCTTGAATGACGCCCTGGCCGAGACATATGGAGACTTCGCGATCCGGTACTCATTGATGGTGACCGGCGCCATGTCGCTCTGGGCGGTCGTTCACTCTCTACTGGCCTCGCGCAGCGTGCGGAGCGATCTGGCCGCGGGTTCGCGCTAGCGCCCGGCCAGGCCCCGCTTGGCGGCGGCACGCCTTCGTTGGAACAGTAGGCAAGGAAACAGTAGACCGATTGCTATTCAGCTGGACCGATCGCCGAGCGAAACGGTCTCAGTGTCTTTCCCCGAGCGCAGGACCGATCCGGGGCGTTCGCCCGTCAGCTGGCCGGCACGGACGACGTCTCGGCCGCCTACGATCACGGCTTCGATTCCGTCCGCCTCCGCGTAGAGACGCGACGCCCCGCCTGGCAGGTCCGCACGGCTCTCAACCGGGCCTCGGGCGATGCGAGCGGCGTCGAAGACGACGAGATCGGCGATTGCGCCTTCGCGGATTTCGCCCCGGTCGCGCAGCCCGTAGAGTCTCGCGGGCACCTGGGAAAGCTGTTGAACGGCCTGTTCGACCGTCATCAGGCCCCGCTCCCGGACGCCTTCCGCAAGGAGCCGTGTCGAGTAGGCGAAGGCCGTTCCGATATCGAGGTGGGCCCCGGCATCGGACGCGCCCACGACAATGCGATCGTCGAGGAGAAGCTCGCCGCGGATCTTCCAACTGGCCTCATCGGCACCGACTCGAACGGGAACGAAGAGCGTCTTCAAGTCGTCTGCGAGCGCCACATCGAGCAGGGCATCGACCGGTTCGAGTCCTCGTTCACGCGCGACGTCGCCGAGAATTCGGCCTGCGAGTCCTGCATTGGCAGGCGTGGCCGTCTGCGCGATTTCCATCTTTGCAAAATCCACGTAGTCGCCCAGAGGCCCGTCGAGGGCCTCGCGGACTGCACGCTTGATCACGGTTCTCCTGTCGGGATCGGCGAGTACCTGCTTTCGCTCCTCCAGGGGTAGGGTCATGATCTCCCCGAATCCCGGAAGGCCGCCGAAGAAAAATGGGCTCACCAGATCGACGAAGAACTCCATCGGGTGAGGGACCGAGAGAGGAACGACTCGCGCTCCCTTTGCCGCGGCGCGATCCGACAGCGCCAGCTGCTTCTGATACTCCTCGGGCCTTTCTGCATTAATGATGAGCACGTTCCAATTGATCGGTCGATCGGCTTCGAGAGACATCGCGATCATCAGATCGCCGGTCGTGTCGAAATCCGCGAGCGATGGCGCAAACTCGAGAGTCGTTCCCGCGTGTTCCCTCACGGTTCGGCAGAGCGCGAAGAGTTCCGCGTCGCTCGCATGGAAGGAGGGAACTGGGGCCCCCTCCCAGTCTTTGTGGACGGGTGTTCGGCCACTCGAGAGGCCGAGGCCCCCGGCACGCAGAGATTCCGCGAGCAAAGAGGCGATTGCCGCGATCTGGCTGTCGTCGGCTTGCCCGCCGACCGCGGCCTCTCCCATGATCGCGCGACGGAGCGCCGAGTGGCCAACTAGAAATCCGGCGTTGATCCCGAGGCCGGCGTGGTCGAGCGTATCGAGGTACTCCGCGAACGTGGACCATCCCCATTCCCCTCCGGCTTCGAGGGCCTCGAGCGGCATGCCCTCGACGCGTGCGAGCATCCGCCGCAGGTAGGCGCCTCCGTCGTCCGCCAGAGGCGCGATCGTGAAGCCGCAATTTCCACCGATGACCGTCGTGACACCATGGAAGCAGGAAGGGGTCGCGGCGGGATCCCACAAGAGCTGAGCATCGTAGTGCGTATGGATATCGATGAATCCCGGTGCCACGATCGCGCCGTCGGCATTGAGGGTCTCTCGTGCGGGCTCGTCGACTCGGCCGAGGGCGACGATACGGCCGTCGCGAATTCCGACGTCGGCGGTGCGTCCTGGGGTGCCCGCGCCGTCGACGACCTGACCGTTGCGAATGACTCGATCGAGCATGGCTTCCTCCGTTCTGGGGTTCTGTCGATTGTCAGCCTAACTCGTTCGGAATGCAAGGCGGCTCCCAGGGGGTTCCGAACCGGTCACGGCTGGTGACTTCTTTGATCGGGCGTCGGCCGGGCGGTCCGAGCTTCTTCGCGGGAAAACCGATTGGAAGCGTCGCCAATGGAACGATGTGGTCGGGCAGCTGAAGAGTCCGCGCGAGGGCGCCGTCCGGAGCGAAGAGCGGCAAGTTGCTCATCAGGGAGCCGAGGCCGAGGGCGTTTGCGGCGAGGAGGATGTTCTGCGCCGCGGGGAAGATCGACGATCCCATTTGTTCGAGTGGGAGGAGCCGTGTGTCGCCGCATAGCACGATGATCACGGGTGCTTGTGCGAGGCCGCTCGTTGCCCAGCGATCAACGGACTTGAACCCGGGCGCGGTTGAATCTTTAGTCATGTCCCGCGCGAACCCCTCCCATGCGGCGCGAGCGCCCGCAGCGACTGCTTTCCGGACGGCTGCGTCCTGGATGACAACAAAATGCCAGGGCTGGCTGTTCATGGCGCTCGGTGCATGGGTTCCTGCTTCGAGGATCTTCTCGATCATTGCTTGGGGTACCGCGCGCTGATCGAGTGCGCGTTGGGCGCGCTGCGAAGTGACGAGATCGAAGAAGGCGGGCGTTGTCTCGGGGATGCTCATGGGCGGGATCCTCTCATGGAACGGAGTGTGTGGTTTGACGGTGCTCATCGCGTTGCGCTAATTCATGCCGGGGTCGGATGAAGAGACGTGGACCGAAGAATGCGCCCGGCCGAGGTCGCGGGGTCTTCGGGCACGTGGAAAGCGCGAACGTGAACGCGGGATCACGCTCTCCGAAGCGAGAGCGCCACCAGCCGGAGGCGCCAGGGCAGGCGCATTCTTCGGTCCACGTCTCGGATGAAGAGACTCTCCCATTCGGCACGAGGGACGGAGGTCTCTGTTTAGTCGACGATGCTGCGGGCCTCTTCGCTCGACGCTCGCACACGCCCCGTGCAGATTCGGGGAGCCATTCCGGCGATTGCCTCTACTACATC
>JBDNFB010000107.1:0-4268 GCA_041690055.1 Myxococcota bacterium
CTCAACCATTCCTGTTTTTTACGCACGTCTGAACTCCTTCACTGAAATACCCGGACATCCCATCCTGCGCATTGCTTGCCTACTCGCGTTCATAAAGCATAGCGAAGCCATGCATTCGCTGAATCGAGACACCGATCGCGTGAATCGGTGTCAAGGGCCGACGCGGGAAGCCGATAAATTATTCGATTGTCTCGCCTACGGCAGAGAAACGCGCGAAGCGTGTTGAAAGGGAACGGCGATGGAACGGGAAAAGCTCTATAGGCTTCTCCGACTCGGGCTTGAAAAGGGCGCGAGCGATATCCACTTCCAGGTCGGCTACCTGCCGCTCTATCGATTTCACGGCGAACTCGTCGAACTCCGGTTCAAGGTGCTTACGCCTCAGGACACGGAAGAGATCGTCAAAATCTTGATCGAGCACGACCCTCTGGGCCGCAACCTCGACTTCAACGAACGGGACCTCGCTTTCGAACTGCCAGGCGAAGGCCGCTTCCGCGTGAACATCTCGCGACAGCGACGCTTCTTCAACATCGTCCTGCGCGTGATCCCGCTTCAGATCAAGACCTTTGCCGACTTGAACCTCCCGTCGGTGCTAGGCGATATCGCCGAAATCCGCCGCGGCTACGTTCTCGTGACCGGTCCAACGGGCATGGGTAAATCTACAACGCTCGCGACCATGCTCAACGAAGTGAATCGCAACCGAAAGAGCAAGATCGTCACCGTCGAAGATCCGATCGAATTCGTATTCACCCATGATAAGAGCATCATCACGCAGCGCGAAATCGGAACCGACACAAATTCCTTTCCCGACGCGCTACGCGCCGCACTCCGGCAGGATCCCGATGTGATCATGGTCGGCGAGATGCGCGATCTCGAAACGGTCGACACGTCGCTCAAGGCAGCGGAGACCGGCCACCTGGTCTTCTCAACGATTCACACCGCGGACGTAGCCTCGACGATCAGCCGCCTGGTTTCGTTCTTCCCCTCAGAAGAACATATGCAGGTCCGTGCGCGGCTCGCAGACAACCTATCGGCCGTTGTCTCCCTTCGCCTGCTGGCGAACAAGAAACAGAATGGTCGTGTTCCCGCGGTAGAGGTGATGCGTTCGACGCGATCGATTCAGGAGTGCATTCGCGATCCTCAGCGTACGCACGAAATCACGGAATACATCGCTCGCGGCCGAAGCGAGAAGATGCAGACCTTCGATCAACATCTGCTCGACCTGTTGAAGGCGAACAAAATCACGATGGAAGGTGCGCTGAACGCCGCTTCGAACCCGACGGATTTCCAGACGAAGCTCGAGATGGAGGGCCTCATCGACAACGACGGCGAAGCCGACATGAAGCCTGAGACGCCCTTCGAAATCGAACCCGATGACCGGTTCTAGGGAGGGCACAAGGATGCAGAGCCAGCCCGACCCGATTGTGGAAGAACGCATTAACCGGGCTTTGCGGATCACAGCCAGCCAGGCGTCAGGTCTTGCCGGCGGTGCCGCAACGCTGATCTACACCAAGGCAGAGAACGAACCAGAAGCCGGCCGTCTACGGGCTGCTGCGGGTTTCCGCGCGGCCGAAGATGCACGCGACGTAGCCAACTCGATCGAGGCGCTGGTCGCGAGTGCGATAACGACGCGCGAAGTGCAAACGGGGCCCGTCTCCGGCGCTATCGCCGAGCGAAATAACGTCGATGCAGTGATCGCCATGCCCTTGCTTGCGCGGGGCCTTGCTGTCGGTGCGCTGATTGTGGTTCCTACAGTGCCGCTCGCTGACGATGTGCGCGAGTCGATCGAGAGCCTTGGCTGGTCGATGGCCTGCCAGATCGACCACGCTGTGCTGAGCGCCCAGTACGCAGACCTCGCGTCCGCTTCGCAAAAGCATCTCGAGATCGCGGACGAGAAGAGCGACGAGCTACTGAAGCTTTCCGAAGAACTCTTCGCACAAGACATCGAGCTCCTTCGCAACAACGAGAAGCTCGGCAAGATCGAAAAGCTCAAGAACGATTTCATCGAGAAGATGTCGCGCGAGCTGCGCACGCCGCTCAACAGTATCATCGAAGCGACGATCACCGTTCTCTCCAGTGAGAACGAGACGCTCTCCGATGATTCAAAAAGCACGCTGCGAGGCGCACTCGATGAAGGCGCCGCCTTCCAACGGACGCTCCAAAGCATCCTCGACCTCTGGCGCATCAAACAGGACGAGTTCCCGATTGAGATCCAGGACCTTTCCGTCACCGACGTGATCGACGAAACGATCTTTAGCGTTCAGGACACCCTCGGAAACAGCCCCGTCGAGATCCTCAAGGAGATCCCGGAACCGCTGCCCAAGATCCGAGCGGATCTTGCGAAGCTGAACCAGATCCTCTTCTTGCTCCTCGACAATGCTGCGAAGTTCACAGAGCAAGGAACGATCGCGATCGGTGCGCGCCTTGAAGGCGACCGCCTCCATTGCTGGGTCAACGATACGGGCATCGGGATCTGTCCCGACGATCAGAAGTACATCTGGAATGAGTTCTTTCAGGTCGATGATCGCGCGAGCATTCGCTACCGCGGCGCAGGCCTCGGGCTCACGCTGGTGCATGACCTTCTGATTCTTCTCGACGGAGAAGCGACCCTCAAGAGCGAGCCCGGCACGGGAACGCGAATATCGTTCGACCTGCCCGTCGTCCTCGCCTAAAAAGCGAGTAGCCAGCGCTTAAGAAGCTCCGCACACACACAGCCACACAAGCCCCGTGCAGGCGGCTAAGGAGCGGCTGGGCGGCTAATGTATCCGACCACAAGCCACAGAGATCGCTAGCAGGCGGCTACCAGGCGGCTAAGAGCCGCTATTCCGAAGCGGGCGTATCGAACGGAGAAGGCACGGCCGGAGCTGCCTCAGGCGTGGCTTCCGTGGCTTCCGTGGCTTTAGCAACCGGAGCGGCGGCCTCCACAGGCGGCGCAGCCTTGACAGCCGGCGCAGCCTTCACGGGCGCGGCAGCCGCAGCCTCAACCACATCTTCCACATTACCCAGCTTGACCAGCCCAGCGGCGATCTCACGGAGGCTCATCACCACTTCCTTGTTCTCTTCGGACGTGAGAAGCGGGCGAGCGCCCTTCTTCAGCTGCTTTGCGCGGATCGAGGCCATTCGAACGAGCTGAAAACGGTTAGGGACCTGCTCCATGCAGTCTTCGATGGTGATTCGTGCCATAGCTGATTTCGTCCGATCGGGTGGGATGAGGAGGCGGGAGCTTATAGCAGCCCCAAGACGAAGGAAACCCCGGCCAGGTCTCCTAGCCGGGGTCCCTTGACCCAAAATGAGGGCTTTCCAAATAGGAAAGCCGCCCATCCACAGGCGCGATTAGCGCTTGCGGCGAGCAGCCTTCTTCTTCGAAGCCTTCTTCTTTCGGGTCGCCTTCTTCTTAGTGGCCTTCTTCTTAGTGGCCTTCTTCTTCGTGGCCTTCTTCTTCGTGGCCTTCTTTCGAGCTGCCATTACTGGGTTCCCCCCTTATCAATCGCTTCGTACGTCCCGGTCTGTGCCTCCGTCAGGTTCCGAATCGAAACTCTCCCGATTCTTCTCCCGACGCAGTATTTCGCAGACTCGGCTGCAAATACTGATCGGCCTCAAACGGCGGCAACTTGAAGGAACAAACAAGCCTTCTCGTATCAAACCGCGACCATAGAGCGTTTGTTGCGTCCGAGGAAACAACACGAAATAAAAGCCGTCAAGAGAATTCGTCAAAAAAAACAATAGGATGTGTCCACATCTTGCGATCGACGAGCCAATTTTACGGCGAACTCTTGAGGTGAACGGTGCTGGCAAGAAGTCAATGATCTGCACTAAAAACGAATTCGCGGACACCTCAGCCCTCATTCGCAAAGGGAAACGTTGGTTTGCACGAAGTTTCGGAACCCAAAAAGGCGGGAGCTAAAATAGATTTAGACCAAACCAAAAAAAATGAACCGCGAACGCAAAAAACCCCCGCCCGAGGACGAAGGTCTTGATTTGCGATTGAGGAATATCAGCCGCGCCTCAGCGCGAACTCTACTTCTTGTGGCGCTGTCGCTTGAGAAGCTTCCGCTGCTTGTGCTTGCGCATCTTCTTGCGGCGCTTCTTGATCACACTACCCAAAGGGTTTCTCCTTGCGCGGCCAACGCCAGCGCGGCTGGGCCCATGTCGCAGGGCGGACGTAGTTTTAGAGAGTTGCCGACGGCATGTCAACCAGTATGGCCGAATGCGTGGGGGCGTTCCACTCGGATGAGCCCTGCCCCGAGGGTGCTCTACTAGAACCCAGCCAA
>JBDNFB010000108.1:0-16437 GCA_041690055.1 Myxococcota bacterium
TAGACTAATCTGGATGCCTCTGTCTTCCCGACCTGAGCCGCGACAATGATCCGACCGACGAGGATTAAACGCACCCTCACTCGGCTGCTCGACCGAATTCGACGGGTCGAGGAGATCCTCGACCCGAGCGTTCAGACGCACAGCGAATTCCGAATCTGCCTTCATGCCCAGCTCGCAAGAGACGGTGTAAGGAGTCCTCTGTTCGGCGAGGCATGGTGGGACGATTTCTATCGCGCGATCACCTCTCTAGACCGGGACGGAGCCGACATCCAGGAGCGGATGATTCAGTATGCAGAAGCGCTGCCCGAGAGCCTCCTGCGCGCCGAAGAGCTCCTCGTCGTATTCAGCTTACTGCTCCGATTCGGCCTTTTCCGCGTGGGCTATGCCGTTCGCGCGAAGGCCAGGTGCGCGGCGATTCACGCCTTCTCCGAGTCACCCCCCGCAGAGGATCCGAAGGTCGGCCTCCTTGCGCTTTCGGCGTTCCTCGAACTCCGCCAATGGGGGACCTTCGAGGAGAAGCTGCCGCTTTTGGATGAGCGCCTTGCCCGGGAAAAAACAGCTCTACTCGTCCTCTACCACTCCCTCACCGATGGTGCGGGTGCGGGTGCGGGTGCGGGTGCGGGCGCGACACGGGCGCATGATGCGCTGATTCAAACCGAGGAGGATCTTGCGTATTCGAAGTACATCAGCGCGAAGCGCGTCGCGCTGGTCGGACCGGCCAGGACGGCAAGTCGGGATGCGGCGGAGATCGACGGTTTCGATCGAGTGATCCGATGCAACTATAAAGAGGAAGGCGTGGGTACGGACGCCAAGGTCAAGGGACTTCGATGCGACGTGAGCTACTACAATTCGGCACAAGCCAAGTTCGTCTTCAAACATATACCGCAAGACACTTTTCCGAGGGGGATCGATTGGCTGGTTTGCAAGCATCGATCGCGCAGCGAGAAGCTCAGGACGTGGATCGAATCCTTTCCTGCCTCTGCCGCTGACCCAGCCGAGGGCCGAGTGGCTTCCCCTCTTGCTCGCGTCAGATCATCTGGGACCTTCGAGCTTCCGCTTTTCGCGGGAACACTGAATGCCGTACCGAACGCGGTTCTTGATCTGCTGGGACTCGGCGTCGGCGAGATCAAGGTTTTTCACTCGGATCTCATGCTGACGGTTGACCGGGCCACGCGCTATGACCCGCTCGTCCGAAATACGGAAGATGCGCTCCTCATGGCGGTGAAGTCGTTCTCCTCGCCCCACGATCCGATCACCCAATATGCGCTGCTTCAGACGCTCTACGACGCAGGTGCGATTTCGGGAGACGCTCGTTTTTCCGCCGCTATGTCGCTGGGAGAATCAGCGTACATGGACGCAATACAGCAGGCCTACGGAAACGCCGCGCGCCCCTACCTTTCTGCGCGAGGCTGACTCCCCTGACTCGTTAGGAAGTCGGAGGAGCAACCCCATTCTCGCGACCTTCGAATGGGTTAAGCTCAGCCCTGTCCACTTGCTTAGGTTTTCTACCCGCAGGAAGAATCGGATGACTCAGCCGACCCGCTTCGAGATGCCCCTTCTCAGTGAGCGAAAATTTGCCGTCTGTTCAGAGCCCTTCGTCTATGGCTATGTGGATGACTTTCTGCCGACGGATCTCTACGAGCGCCTGGAGCGGGACTTCCCGTCGCCGGAGCTTTTTCCAGGCCTCGAAGAATTGCCTGGCGGAAAGCAGTATCGGAAGTTCTGGCGTGGGGATCCCATGGACGATCTCGAGCACGTCTCAGAACCCTGGAGAGAATGGATCGCCTTCATCAACTCAGACCGCTTTGTCGAAGACTGCGGTCGTTGGTGCAGTGAGTTCGTGACGCCCTATCGAAAAGCAGCCACTGCGCGCAGCCCGCTTAAGCTGCTCGGCGACCGACCCGATATCCGCAACTGGGACATCGACCTCAATTGCGAGTTTTCGGTCCTCCCCCGCGACGCCCACCTGCCGCCGCATACTGACAGCACGGACAAGGTCCTAACCTTCATGCTCTATTTCCCACAGCTGAACTGGGATCCGGGATGGGGCGGCGGTACCCAGATCTACCAACCGCTCGACAAGCAACACCTTTCCAACTGGTCCAACCGACCGCTCCCCCGCGCACACGCTGATCTCGTCTTCGAGAATGAGTTTCGCCCGAACCGCCTGTTTTTCTTCGCCAAAGCGGCCAACTCCTATCACGGCGTTGAAGCGATTAAGTGTCCCGCTGAGATCCCTAGGCGATCCTTCAACTTCGCGTTCGTAATTCCTCGCGAGCGAACCCAGAACGTCGTTCATGCTCTCAAGGAGCGCTTCGTTCGAAAGATCGAGTCGCAACGATTCAAGTCGGCGAAACGAAGCGACAAGAACCGCGAAAAAGGCCGCGCATGAGCATCCGCCCTTCAGTCTCCATCATCATTCGCTCCTTCAATGAAGAAGCGCAGCTCGGCGCGCTCCTCGAGGGAATTGAACTCCAGAAAACCGAAGGGCCCGTCGAGGTCATCCTCGTCGATTCGGGCTCAACCGATGGAACGCTCGACGTGGCAGAGGCCTTCTCCGTCAAGATCATTCACATCGCACCCGAGGAATTCAGCTTCGGGCGCTCGCTGAATTTCGGACTCACCGCGGCGCAGAGCGACCTCTGCGTGATCGTCAGCGCGCATTGCTATCCCGTCGATCAGGACTGGCTTTCCGAGATGCTCGCTCCTTTCGCAGACCCGCAAACAGCGCTGGTCTACGGACGCCAATGTGCGGGGAAAACGACCAAATACTCGGAGGAACAGATTTTCAGAAGCTGGTTTCCCCGCGAGAGCGTGGACGACTACCAGGTCGCTTTCTGCAATAACGCCAATGCCGCGATTCGGCGTTCTGTCTGGATCGATCATCCCTTCGACGAATCGCTTCCTGGCCTCGAAGACCTGGACTGGGCGCGACGCGTACGAGGCGAAGGACATCGGATCGGCTACCGCGCCACAGCCGCGGTCTATCACGTCCACGATGAAAACCGGTCGCAGATCTACCATCGTTATTTCCGGGAAGCCCTGGCCTACCGCCAGATCTATCCGAACGAACTCTTCGGCCTCTTCGACTTCGTTCGTTTCTTCCTGATGAATACGCTGAGCGATGCCGCTCATGCCCTCCGTGCCGGCTGTTTCTGGAAAAATGCGGCTGAGATCCCGGTTTTCCGATGTCTACAATTCTGGGCGACCTACCGCGCCCACGCGCGTTCCCCCATCACAAAGGAGATGCAGCGCCAGCTCTACTATCCCAGCATTCAGCTTCGAACCCGGCCCGAGCCTCTTCGGAGCGTGCCAAGCCAAACAAAGCGACCCGCAGGCGAACCCTCACCCCCTCGTCCACAGGAAGACGTCATGACGCAGCGGATCCTGATTACCGCTCCTTATATGGTCCGTGAGCGTGAAAAGGTCATGCCCCGGCTCAACCACTCGGAGTTGCAGGTGGAATGGTTCCCCGTCCGTGAACGCCTTGAGGAAGATGAGCTCCTTCGCGTCATTAAAGGCGTGGACGGCATCATCTGCGGCGATGACCGAATCACGCGCGCGGTCCTCGATCGCGCAGACCGCTTGAAGGTCATCGTTAAATGGGGCACCGGGATCGATTCCATCGACCGAGAATACGCGAGCGAACGAGGGATCCCCGTGCGAAATACGCCCGAAGCGTTCACGCTTCCCGTAGCGGACACCGCCGTGGGCTACATGCTCTCGTTCTGTCGCGGACTCGCGACGAATGATGCGATCTTGAAAGCCGGGGGTTGGGAGAAACCCCAGGGTTACTCGCTTGCGGAGAAAACGGTCGGGATCATTGGATTGGGCTCCATCGGAATCGCCGTCGCGAAACGCCTGCGTCCCTTCGGCCCCCGGGTCCTGGCATGTGACACCCGCGACATCTCTCCTGAAGAGGCGCGGGCACTCGGAGTGGAGTCAAGCTCTCTGAAAAACCTCCTCGCAGAAAGCGATATCATCACGCTTCATTGCGATCTTAACGAGACGAGTCATCACATCTTGAACGCGGAGTCCCTGAGGTATTGCCGCCGCGGGGCGTTCGTCATCAATACGGCAAGGGGACCGCTGATCGAAGAGCCCGCCCTTATACGTGCACTTGAGGCGGGGAGAATCGCCGGGGCGGGTCTGGACGTTTTTGAAGACGAACCGCTCCCACTCGAAAGCCCGCTCAGGCACATGCCCCAGGTGCTCCTCGCCGCGCATAACTCCAACAGCAGCCCGGCATGCTGGCAGCGCGTGCATCAGAACTCGGTCCAGATGCTCCTCAAGGAGTTAGGCCTTGCCTAGGCACGCCATCATCACGGGGGCGAGCGGAGGCATAGGAAGCGCGTTGGCACGCGCCTTCAATGCCGAAGGTTGGTCGACCGTTGGCATTGACCTTCGAGCGGAAGGCGAGACGGAATGCGACCGTTTCTTCCTCGGCTCGGTCGCTGACCCGACGCTCGGCCCCCGCGTTCTTGAAGAGCTTCAGCGCGCCGGGGCATCCGAATGCTGCCTGATCAATAATGCCGCTCGAATGCTCTCCAAGCCCTTCGCCCAAACCACCCGATCCGATTGGGATGAAGTCCTCGGGGCCAACTTAACCGGGGCCTTCATGCTCACCCAGGCGCTTCTTCCCGTTCTCACCGGCGGATCGATCCTGAACATCGCTTCGGTTCATGCCAGAGCGACCTCAAAACACACTTCGGTGTATGCCGCATCTAAAGGAGGCCTTGTCGCCTTCACAAAGGGACTCGCCCTCGAACTCGCAGACCTCGGGATCCGGGCGAATGCCATCCTTCCAGGGGCGATCCGAACGGCGATGCTGAGTAGCGCCATGCAAGATCCGGCCGTGCTCGGCACGCTGAAAGACCGCACTCCGCTGCGGCGGATCGGCGAGCCCTCTGATATCGCGCACCTCGCGCTCTTTTTGGCCGACCCTGTGCGGGCCGCCAATATCACAGGGCAAGAGTTCATCAGCGACGGCGGTGCCCTTGCCCGGTTGGCCACCGAATGAGTCCAGCTGCGACGCGGACCATCGGCATCATCCCCGTTCGGATGGGGAGCACACGGTTTCCTGGCAAACCGCTTGCGTTGATCCATGGGCTCCCCATGATCGCTCACGTCTGGTTTCGCTGTCGCCAGAGCACTCTGCTTGAGACGGTCTACATCGCAACCTGCGACCAAGAGATCGCGGACTACGCGCGGTCCATTGGCGCGCCCTGCATCATGACCAAGGACACCCACGAAAGGTGCACCGAGCGCACCGCCGAAGCAGTATCGATCCTAGAGGCGCGCGGCGAACCGCCGGCGGAGATCGTCGTCATGATCCAGGGAGACGAGCCAATGACGACTCCGGAGATGATCGATACGGCGGTGGGTCCCATGTGGCAGGATCCCTCGCTTCAGGTCGTCAATCTAATGGCGCCCATCACGTCTGCCGCAGAACAAGACGATCCGAATGAGATCAAGGTCGTCACCGACCTCAAAGGCAACGCCCTTTTCTTCTCACGCCAGCCCATTCCAACGCGCACGCGGCCGGGCCAATCGACGCCCGCCGTTTTCAAGCAAGTCTGCATCATCCCCTTCCGCCGGGACTTCCTACTCAGGTTCGACACCCTTGCGCCCACGCCGCTTGAGATTGCGGAATCGATCGACATGCTCCGCGTCCTCGAGCATGGCCAGAACGTCCGCATGGTCAGGACCGACGCCATCAGCTACTCGGTCGATACCGAATCTGATCGGCAGCGAACCGAAGCGGCGATGGCGAACGATCCCCTGATGGACAGTTATCTTGAAGGCGTAGGCGTAGGCGTAGGCGTAGGCGTAGGCGAGGCGTAGCGCCGGCAAGCGCGAGCGATCTCAATCTTATTCTGATCCAGATGCTCCTGTACAACCTCGCGTTCCGGCGCAGTCAGCGGAGACCCGCTTGCGAGCCGGGCAAGAATATCAACGTGATAGAAGCGCAACGCAGCGGACAGAATGAACACTTCGTCCGTCAAGTCCGGAGTAGTACTGGGCGAACAAATGTCCGCGATATTGTCCGAAGCCAAACGAACCTGCACGCCCGCCGCAATGAGCTCAAGCACCCGGGGAATGCTGTTATGCGTCGGGGTCGAAAGGCTCCGCAACTGACGCATGCCGATCGCCGCCGACGGGCAGCAAACAATACCGACGTTACATTCGAGCAAGCCCGCAACGAGCCGCTCAAAGCGTGCTTCATCATAGGCCGCGGGCGAAATCGCATGCACCGCCCAGACCATCGGCTCTCCCGATGTGGAGTTCGGTGCGCCATAGGCCCGAATTGCATCGAGCAGTTGTTCGGTCCCGGATTCTCGGGGATCGTTCCTCTGATCCGTATGGACGTGGATCAGCTGATTCCGCTTCTGCCCCAAGTGAAGCATGCGCCGGCAGTGTTCCTCGAAGCCAATATGCTCCGGATAGTCAACGACGTCGTCGGCCTCGGGAAGTGCCGCAATGAAATCGGCGCAATCCGCGCCCGCCTCCATGATCTCCCAACGCTCGGGCTCATCGTCGCGAAATCCGAGGGGCGAGTACGCACCGATGCGGAGGTCAAGTCGAGGTGCGCACTCGCGTTGGACGGACTGTAAAACCTCGAGCGCAGAGAGTCCGACGCGGTCCGCAGTCACATCGACCAGGGTATCCGCGCGCGTCGTCCCCACAGCAATCATGGTCTCGATCGTTTCCGAAATTCGCCGCCGCAGATCGTCCGCTTCGTATGCGGGCCCCGCATGCAGCGTATTGATCAGACCATGTTTCTCGTGCAGCGAAATATGAGAATTCTCGAGAACCCGATGCGCGGAGGGTTCGAGATACGCGTCGTTCAGCGTCCCTGCCCGATCGAGGTGAAGATGGGCATTCCAGTAGCCTCCGAACTCGGCGACGCGATCGGCAAGCTGTCGATAGAAGGACGTGCTCTTCAAATACTCGAGTCCCCTGGTCAGAACACCCTGAAGTTAGTTCACTTCACGTCACAAATCCCCGCACCTCGACATTTTCCTCTTCTATCTAATCCAGGCGCTCGGAATCGAGCGCTGCGGGCGTGGGCTGGGGTCGGCGGCTCGCTCTTAACTCGGCGCCTGCCGTGCGCGCCAACGCTTCAGGTAGACGCGGCGCAGCGCGGGCTTGGACCCGAAGTCGCCAAACCAACCGATGCCCTCGTCAACCAGGTCCACGTCCAGGGTCCAGGCAACACCCCAGTCGGGCGCCCTCACCATAAGCGGGAGTTCGACGCGATCCCCCGGGGATACTGGATTCGAGAGCTCGATGACGCCGTCGATCCACACCTTGTGCTTGCCACGCAGGTTGCGCCAGCGATTGCCGAGCAAGATGCCGCTCTTGGAGGTGGGCGCCCAGACCACAGAGCTCCGATTCTCGATCTCAACTCGGAGGACACGGCTCTCGCCGGGTCTCAAAAAGCGCGGCGGCCTAAACCGAATCCGGGCATCGTAGGCCTCGGGCGGAAGACGTTGAAGGCCTGGGAGGTGTGGGGGGATTGGGAAGTGGGGGGCAGTCGAGAGCTGCTGGGGGGCGGAACCGATCTGCAGCGGGTCCGAAATCCGACCCTGCCTTACATCCTCGATCGCGCCACTGAGTTGCACCGCGAAAGACTCGAGCCCTTTTCCGCGCAGGTAGTAGTCGTCGTGCTGATGAGGGCTGCGATAGAGCGCGACGGGGCCGCTGTAGAATTTCGACCATCCGCGCTCGGGATTTCGGTAATAGCGATAGGGGCTGTGCTTGCCGGGAGCGCAGAAAAAGAAGGCGACGCGACCTTCGTAGTCTTCAGCGACGAACTGCTCCTGCAGGCAGAGCAACGCCACTTCCTTGCCTTCCTCTCTCAGTTGACGTGCGATCTCAAAGGCGATCTTCCCTCCCTCGCAAAAACCGCCCAGCCAATAGGGCCCCGACGGACTGAGCCTTCGGATTTCGCGAACGTAGTAGGAGGCGAGCTCCCGATTCGCCTCGGGTCCTCTGCGTTTCGTCAGATAGAGAGAGCGGAGCCCGTAAACGGGCTGATCCGGATCGAGATGGTCCGCAAGCGACTCGAACTCCGAGAAGGCCTGCAGGCCCCAAAACAGGGGAGGCCGCGTTCCTCGGGTATTGCGCCCCACCAGCAGGGACTCGGGGTGGGGCCGCTCCCCATGCCAGGCAGAAAGAAATCCAACAAGCCCACGGTAGAGGTCGGAGGGGATTCCTTCCGGCGTCTCCTCCGGCCCCGAGACAGACGTCCCAGGCTCCTTCGCACAAAGATTCGAAACGCACTCTACGAATTCGCCGAGAGTGGGAGCCCCCACGAGCGCCGTCAACGGAACGGGTTCACCCCGGTCCGCCTCAAGCTCCGCGACGAGGCCCGCGGCCTTAAGCGAGTCGCCGCCCAGATCGAAGAAGTTGTCCATTAGGCCGACATTGGGAACTGATAGAGCTCGCTGCCACATGCCTGCAATCCGGCGCGCCAGATCCCCCTTCGGTTCGATCCAGTGCGGGCGAACAATAGAGGCGGACAGCGCCCCGGAGACCTCAGCGAGTCGATGCCTTTGCAGTTTCCCACTTCCGCCCCTCGGCATAGCATCGAGGGTGTACACCGCGCGGGGGACCTTGAAAGCGGCGAGGCGCTCCGACAAAAACCGGAGGAGACCCGCGGCATCAACCCCTTCTCTCGAACGCGGCACAACGGCTAGAGCGACTTCCTCGCCGAGTGAGAGGTGCGGGATTGCAAACGCGGCGGCTTCGAACACGTTCGGATAGAGCGAGGCGACCTCATCTATTTCCCCAGGCGATATTTTTTCGCCCCCTCGATTGATGATCTCCTTGATCCGGCCGCTCAGAAAGAGCTGGCCCTCTGTGTCGAGGCGCCCGACGTCGCCCGTCTTGAACCAGGGGCCAACGAAGCAGTCGCTCATATCGGACTCGGCAGATTCGTAGCCCGACATCACGGTCTCGCCTCGAACAACCACTTCACCTGCGAACCCCGCCCCCAAGAGCATCCCGGCTTCGTCCATGATCGCGACCCTGGGACCCGAAGCCCGACCGACCGATCCGGCTTGGCGCTCCTCGGAAGAAAGCGAGTTGCTCGTGATCAAGCCGCTCGTCTCGGTCATGCCGTAGATCTCGATGACCGGAGTCGCGAGGGTCGCCTCGATCTCTTCGAGTAGCGCCCGAGGGAGCGATGCCGAAACCGACCGGATCAGGCGCAGCGAATTCCCACCCCCCGCGCGATCCAAATCGCGCGCCCGATCACGCAGATCGCGCAACATCGTCGGGACACCCTGAAACCAACTGGGTTTGAAACGGTCAAGCGCCTCAAAAAAGAGCTGCGAGGAGATCTCCTCGCAGCACACCACCGCCCCTCCTCGCGAAAGCGGCGCCAGCAAGAGATCCACAAGCGCGCCCACATGAAAGAGCGGCAGCATGTGCACGCAGCAATCCGTCGGCCCGAGTTCAAGTGAGTCCGCGACGTTATCCGCGGAGGCGAGCAAGTTCCGATGAGAGAGAGGGACCACCTTGGGCCGAGATGTCGATCCGGACGTGTGTAAAACGAAAGCGATCTCGTCAAGAGAATCGTTAGGCCGTGCTGCGCCGTTTTCTCGACTCGGGTTCCGGTTCGGAGTCGGTTTCACGTTCGGGTGCGAAATCCTGCGTTCTGCCCCAGGAGCCCCGCTCGGATCGCCCGCCTGAACTGCCTCGAGGAGCGAGAACATCCCCGCCTCGGAATTCGGTCCGGCAGTGACCTCGAAGATCGCCAGCCTGAGCCCCACGGCGGCATTCCGACTCGCCGGAGAAACCTTCGAAGAAGTGATGAGTGCATCGACGCGAAGCAACTCGAAAAGCCCCCGCATCTCCGTCTCGGTGTAATCGGGATTCAGCGGAACACAGCTCACAGCGGCCGAGACCGAAAGACAGGCCGTCGCCATCGTGGGCCCATTCGGAAGGACAAGCGCGATGCGGTCTTGCGGAGAATATCCCGCAGCACGAAGTTGATCCCCGACGCGCGAAACGAGCGCCTGAAGCCCCCCGTAGGAGAGCAGGGCTCGATCCAACGAGAGGATCGCCGGCGCGTCAGGCTGCTCCTTCGCCCGTTGCGCGAGCCACTCCCGCGTCGTGTCTGGACGCGTCTCGCTCTGCATCTGGCCCCGGCGCGAATCGCTCATAGAAACCCTGTTGCGCAGTCCCTGCCGCGCTCCTCAATCGATTGGATAGCCGAGTTTCTCAACCAGAGCACCGTATTGCGCATCGAATTGCTTCTTCAGCTCGGGCGTGAACAGCGTTCGCCACTGCCCCGGTGTGGGATTCCGAATATGCGCCGTTCGGCTCTGGCGGCGCGCCGCCCGAAACTTTCGAGCATAGTAAAGCCCGCGAAGCTTCGCGGAAGCCGGCATAGCGTAGTGGTTCAGGATTTCGCTGAAGACGCGCACTTCATCGTCGACGATCTCCTCATATCGGAATACACGCACGCGCGGGTCCGCGGGCCAATCGAGCATCGTTCGAAAATGCTTCCGCCGGAACTCGAACTCAAACGCCAACCCTTCTTCGAGCGAGATCTCGTTCAGATGCTCCGCAATCGACTTCCCCAACGGAAGGCTGTTTGGCAGCGTCCCCCCAACGACAGCGAGATCGTCTTCGGCAGGGTCCTTAAGATCACACCAAGGCTCCCCTGCGCGTCGATGATAGTAGTAGGCGGAAACGATGAGATCTCGAGGGTCGCGGACAAACCGCGTGACGCGTATGTCTTCAAATCGATCGAGGTCGACGATGTGGTTGTTCAACGAAGCGAAGTCGATCTCGTGGCATTCGCGGTAGAACTCTTCGCTGAAGCTGAAAAAATGTTTGTAGCGACCGGGGTTGGCAATGCGGCCACGACACAAATGGTTGAAGACCTTCTGGAAGTAGCGCGTGAGGGATTTATGCGTTCCGCAATGAACGCGGCGCAGTCCCATAATACGCGAAGGCGACTCGGAAAGACCCATCGCCGAAGGACGAACCCGGTCTTGGCCGCTCGGCGAATCGCTGGCCAGGCGCTTCTTGCTCGACATCGTTTTTCGCTCCCCTGCCCTTCAAGGTAGGCCGACGGCGGTCCAGCGTCAGCCTCAACGCAAACCTCTCTTCTGCGCCGTCACCCAAGCCATTTTTTGCCTTTCGATTCAATGCCCCCTTTCTGTAGCCATCAGATAGAGTAGATCGATCAGGATAGAGTCCCACAGCAGCCAGGAGCGATAGATGAGCGATCGACTGAAAGGTAAAGTAGTTATAATCACAGGCGGAGGGCGCGGTATCGGACGCGCAAGCGCGGAGCTCTTTGCCCGCGAGGGCGCGAAGGTCGTGGTCGCAGACATCGATGAAGCCACCGCCGACGAAACCACGAAGGCGATTCTCGACGCTGGTCACGAAGCCATCTGTCATCCAACAGACGTGACGGATTCGGCCGCGGTGGATGGGCTCGTCGAGCGCGCAGTCTCCGAATTCGGGCGACTCGACGTCATGTTCAACAACGCGGGCGGCGCGCTGCCCGAAAACACGCACGAGATGACGGATGAGAAGTATCGCGAAGTCATCTCGCTGAACATGGACGGCGTGTTCTACGGCACGCGTGCTGCTCTCCGAGTGATGTTGCCGCAGAAGAGCGGCTGCATCTTGATCACGACCTCCGGTGCGGGCCTCGGCGCGGTCAAAGGACTCGCGGCCTACGGCATGGCGAAAGCGGGCGTGATCAATCTCGCCCAGAACGTGGCCAAGGAATACGGCCCCCACGGCATCCGCGCGAACGTTGTGTCGCCGGGACCGATCTCTTCCGAAGGATTCATGCAGTTCCTGAACTCGGTCGACGGACTGAAGGCGAAAATGGAGAGCGGTGTCCCGCTTCAGCGCCTCGGAAAAGCAGCGGAAATTGCGAACACCGCTCTGTTCCTCGCCTCGGACGAAGCGAGCTACATAAGCGGCGTTGTGATTCCCGTCGATGGTGGCATTTCCGGCCTCTACCCGGCTCCGACGCCGGACATGAACGAGCCCTAACCCTTTGGCCCCTTTCCCCTTATGGCGCCAAGGACCAACTTGCCGATATTCGTCAGGGTCGTGAGGTTCCAGTTCTGAATCGCGTAACCGATCGGCGGTTGCTGATTCGGCCCCCAGTAGTCTCGCCCGCCGTCCGGCTGCTGAATTGTCGCCTCGTACTCCGTGTTCAGGAGGTCGGAATCGGCCCAATGCTCATGGATTCGTCCCCACGGATCCTTCCAATAATCGTAGATCTGGCCGCCGAGACGATGTCGTCCGATTCCCCACACGTGTTTGTAGGCCTTGTCCGAAACCAGATGGTCGTGCCCGATCATCACGTCGTCGAAGTTCTGAACCTCGAAGGAAACATGTTGCAGACGCTCGGTCCCGTCGATGCAGAACTGAAACCCAATCGTATGGTGATCGGTGTATTCGAGCCCTTTATCGAGCCGCGCGAACTGCATTCCATCGGCGCCTGAGGGTTGTAGAACCTTGTCGGTGCGAAGAATCCCAAAATGCTTCCAGTACCAGAGATAGGCCTCTTCAATCCGTTTCGTCTCGAGAACAAGATGACCGATTCGCTTGACCGTTGATGCTCCCCGCTTAACGTCAGCGAAGCGCCCAAGGCGGTTTCGCTGACCGTCGAGGTTAAGCGGAATCTCGGTTCCCGCGTCGATCAGCGGAAGTTCCTCCATTCCGAAGACCGCTTCGACCGTAAAACCATGCGGGTCCGTCAGACGCACGACATGACCACCGCCCGGTTCATCCAGCTTCTCTACCGGGCTCGCCCCCGCCTCGCGATAAAGCTTTTCCAGATCGTCCAGACTATGCATATGAAAGGCGATCCCCAGGCAATCGGGAGCGCCTTTGTGCAGGATATAGACGTGATGGGGCGAGTCGGTCCCGCGCGCGTAAATCGCGTCCGGCGTCCGGTCGCTGATGATCAATCCGAAATCATGGATGAACTTCTCACCCACTTCGAGATCGGGCGCCTGCATCCGAACGTACGCGAGGTCCTTCGCCCGAGTGATGGGTTCGTTCATTTCCGTCTCCCTATTATTCGCCTTAGGCAATGAATGAAGGATGAGTGCAGAAAGGGTGAAGGCGAGCGAGATCAAAAGACCCCTTCGTAGCTCCCGCCGTCCAGCTGCAGGTTCTGGCCGCTGATGTACCCCGCCTGCGCTGAACAGAGAAACGCGAAGGCATCGCCGAACTCTTTGGGCTCGCCGAGGCGACCGGCTTTGATCGAAGCGACCTGTTCAGCCCGGGCCGTCTCGTAATCGATGCCCTTGAGCTTCATTACGATTTCGGCCATTTGCCGCTGGCGGCCTGTATCGAATCGCTCGGGAAGCAGCTGGTTGATCGTGACGTTATGAGCGACCGCCGTCTTGGACAAACCCTTCAGGATTCCCGTAAGACCCAGACGAGGACCATGAGACAAGCTCATGATGGGGTTAGGCGACTTCACCATTGCGGAAGTGATCGCGACGATGCGGCCGAAACCCCGTTCCTGCATGCATGGAAGCACCTTCTGCACAAACAAGAGCGGGCCCGTCAGAGATCGATGGACGGCATCGCTGAGATCCTGTTCGCTGATCGCGGCGAAGGGCGTCGGGGGCGGGCCTTCTCCGTTCAAGAGCAGGATGTCCGGTTCCGGGCATGCGGCCAGAAGTGCGTCGCGGGTCTCGCTCGTCGCGAAATCACCCACAACACCGGATACGCGAACCGCAAAGCGGCTCTCTAGATCGGATACAGTCGAAGCCACGTCGGCGGCGGTGCGGCCATTAATGACGAGGTTCACGCCTTCCCGGGCAAGGCTTTCCGCGCATGCACGCCCCAGACCGCGACTCGACGCGAGTAGGATCGCTGTTCGTCCTGCGATTCCGAGATCCATATTGAGTCCAATTGAGTTTCCGTCAGACCGTTCGGGTCACGACGAGTACGGGGTTTAAGTAGAGCACAACTCAAGGCGAGAAAGGATTTGACCTAACACATTGGCAAGCGCGTTCCCTGGCGAGTCACGAGACGCATCGGAACGCGCGAAGAAGCGCGCCGCGACGTGCTGGTCGGGACGAACAAGAATCGCCCCGCCCTCCGATAAACCGCAGAGTTCGCGAAACGTTTCGTCCGCATCTTCAACGTCGACCCCGACCGAGTGATGAATCAAAGGCGTACCCTCAACCGCTTCGGCAGCGTCTTGCCATGCTTCATGCTCTGAAAAGCTGAGCAGCGTCATAGAATCGCTTCGAATCAGATCCAAGCTAGAAAGACGGGTGCCGCGATGTTCGCCCGCCGGGAAAAACAGCCAAGCGTGCGGGAGCCGTGCCCCCGGGCGCGCAGACGGCTCGAAAATACGGGGAGAGACCGGCTGTGGCGCCTCCGTCCCGTCGGGCACAAGCGCCCCCGCCTCGTAGGCATAACCAAGCTGCAGTCCGAGCATATCAAAATGAGTCGTCTGCTCTTCGACGGCCTTATCCGCGGCGGCTCGACCTTCCGACTCCGCAAGTCGCGCATGCATCTGCGCACTTGTCGGTTCTTGGTCCGTCCCCAGGGCCTGCGGGATCAGCGCCATCTTGATCGCGTTCTCAAGACTCTGCTGCATATTGTTATGCGCTACCGGGATCCGCTCTGCCCCATAGGTCTCAAGGAGCTCGCTCCCGGCCCAACCTGATTCAACGGCAGCCAACTTCCAAACGAGCCCGTGCACGTCCTGTATCCCCGAATTCAAGCCGAGTCCGCCCGTCGGCGGGAAACGATGTGCAGCATCGCCCGCCAAAAAGACACGCCCCTCCCGAATGCGTTCCGCCACTTGAGCACTCATATGCCAGATTCCGCGATGCAGGAGTCGCATTGGAGCATCTGCACCGATCGCATCCCGAACAAGACTGAGACACGTCGCTTCGTCGAAGTCCTTCTCGGAGACAGCATCCCCATCCACCCTATGCATGAAGACCCAGTCCCGATCGAGGTCATGAGCAACAAATGAACCGCTGGCTTCGGGATCCATCACGAAGTGCAGAACGCCCGGACGGTCCTTTACGAACGCACGTAGATCCGCCTCCAGATGAATCATCAAGAAGCTCTGGAGTCTTGGTGGCCCCTGTATTTCAATGCCCAGCGAGGTGCGTACGCGACTGCCTGCGCCATCCGCGGCGATCACATAACGACTATGCACTTCGGCCGTCTCGTTTGTGACCAAATCACGAAGCAGCGAGCGGACTTCCGTTCCGTCCTGCTCGCTCGACTCCCACTGCATCTCGTATCGCAGGGATGCGTGCTCGCGCTTCGTAAACGCGTCCGCGAGGATCGGCTCGAAACGATGTTGCGAGAGATTTCGCAGGGGAGTCGGCGTATGCGCGAAGCATTCATTGCCCTGCCTCTCGAAAGGGAGCCGTCCGATCAGATCGCCGGCGAGACGGGTCACGAAGTTCACATGCCCGGCGTCCGCAGGATCCTTGGCAGCTCCGAGAATCGATTCCATATCCAGACCCGCTTGGCGACAGATCTCAAAGGTCCGCGCGCTCACGACATGCGCGGCGGGCGCGCGCTGGGGGCCGGCCCGGCGTTCCGCAACGAGCGCCCCGACCCCCACTCGGTCGAGCAGCAGCCCGGCCATCATGCCGACGGGCCCACCTCCAACAACAAGCACCGGAACATCAATTCGAGACATCACTCCCCCCTCGGTTGGACTCATTGGCTCGCTTCCGACTTCCAGGGCCAACCGCCATCACAGGCGCCGAGTCTCATTCTTATCCCATTTACTGATTTAATGAGACTATGCCAACCGCTGTTATCGAAACGAGTCCCTCGAGGGGCCACAAGAAGCGCGAACGCACCCGCCACCAATTTATCGCCGCGGGCAGCGCGGTCTTCGCCGCGAAAGGAGAGGCTCTCACGGTCAGCGATGTCGTGGCTCGCGCCGAGGTCTCCAATGGCACCTTCTATAATTATTTCGGCGATCGAGACGAGCTAATCGATGCGCTCGCCGAGCACTCCATCATCTCACTTGCGGCGGAATCCGCTCTCGAGACTTCGGACCAGGATCCCGCTAGGCGCTTCGCGGTCGCCACCTTTCGTGTGCTCCTTCGGGCGACCGAAGAGCCGGACTGGGGACGCGTCGTTTTGCGACTCATCGACCATCGCCGCTCCTATTCGGAGGAGATGGGCCGCTACCTTCGAGAGGATCTCGCAGCCGGGCTCCGCGAGGGACGCTTCACGTTAGGCGACGACGAGATCACGTTCGATCTTCATCTCGGCCTCATTATCATGTCCCTTCGTCGAATCGTTCAAGGAGACACGCCGCCCCATCACGCAGAACGCGTCGTCGAACGGGCGCTCATTACGCTTGGAATCGCGAAAGTGGAAGCACGCGAACTCGCAGCAGACGTCGTGTCCGCCGAGACGTAGAACTTCCCGCTTCAGCCAGGA
>JBDNFB010000109.1:0-11011 GCA_041690055.1 Myxococcota bacterium
CCCAACGTTCACGATCACCGAAATGGCTGTTCACGTTTCCGAAATGACCGTTCACGATCACCGAAACAGGTGTTCACGATCCTCCGAAACGACTGTTCACGATAAAACGAAATGGGTGTTCACGATGGTCCGAAATACGCAGTGAAGATCGCCTCTCGGTCGGCGATCGCCATGAGTGCGCGAGTCAACGCCGCGGCAGCAGCCATTCGATTGAATCTCACCTGGGGGTTGAGGGGTGGGCAGCGTCGGGAGTGAACTACCGAGAATGGATCATTGAATGGGGAGTCCGACGATGCCGGATACGAATTCACTTTCGAGGCGATGAATCCGGCTTTCGTCGACCTCAAATTCAGGCATACGGTCGAGCAGCACCCGTGTGGCGATCTCGCCTTCGAGGGCGGCGATATGCGTGCCCAGGCACGAATGGTTCCCGTGACCGAATGTGAGAATTCGTCGCGAATTCCTATGGATATCGAACCGGTCGGGATCGTCGAATTCTCGATCGTCTCGATTGGCCGAAGGGAAGAGGAAGAGGACGGCCTGACCGGGTTCGAACGTCTCGCCGTGAAGCTTCACCGGCTTCCTCACGGTACGCCCAAGGAATTGCGTCGGCATCCCGTAGCGAAGGCCTTCCCTGAACGCGTTCGGGATTAGGCTTGCGTCAGCCACTAGCTCTTTTCGTTGCTCAGGGTGGCGGGCGAGCTCAAGCACGAATGCTGTGAAGATCTTCGGGAAGCTGTCTGTGCTGCCTATGACGAGTGTCGCCATTTGGGACGCGATATTATCGTCCGGAAGCGGCTCTCCGTCGAAGCGAGCATTGAGGTACGCGTTCAGAAGCACGTCGTCATCCGTCGGCTTCGACCGCCTGCGATCGATCAGCTTTTCTAGGTAGGTATTGAGTTCCGCGGCGGCCGACAAGCCATCCTCGGTCATTCCCGCGCGACCGGGTGCGCGAGCGAAGAAGCGATTGACGTAGGCATAGACCTCGTCGGCATCCTCCATGGGAAGCCCGAGAAGGAGGCATGAGACTTCCATAGCAATTTTCCCGATAAAATCGGCAGCGAGATCGACTTCCCTTCCTGGTACTAGTTTTTCGGCATGACGCATAACTATCTCTTCTACTACAGGAGCCATGCCTGCGACACGTCTTGGCTTGAACGCGCCCGAAATCAAGGCGCGATTCCTCACATGCTCGGGCGGGTCCATCATGTTCACGCTTGGGAAAACGTCTTGCTGTTTCGTGATTAGGTGGGCCGGGGTTGTTCCCCGTTGCGCTGCGGAGTAGGAGTTCGTGTCTGCGCTCTGTTGCCAAATGTCTTCGAAGCGGGAGAGCGCCCAGCAGTCGAATTCCTTTACATAGTAGGCGGGAGCCTCGTCGCGCAGCTGCTTGTAGATCGGTAGCGGATCCTTCATGACTTCGGGCATAAGAGGGTTGTAGTCAACCAAGGCTTCGGGTCCTTTCAGCGCGTTTGCTGTCGAGGGAGGGTGTCTAAGCGGTTCTTCATCCAACGACCGCCAAGTAAGATCCCTTTGAGATTATCTGGGTCGGCAAGGCAGGTGATATCCGTCAGAGGGTCACCTTGTACGACTAATAGATCCGCAAAACGTCCCGCCTCAATGAGCCCAGCCTCGGTACCGAGTCCCATCGTCTCCGAACCGTTGTGGGTTGCCCAGCGAAGTACCTCAAGCGGCGCAATTCCCAGTTCCTTTATGTAGAACTCAAGCTCCGGGATGTATTCGCCATGGGGCATGATCGGCGTTCCGTAATCGTCTCCGACGATCATCCTGACGCCAGACCGCGCCGCATCTTGCATCGCTCGGCAGGTGTAGTCGAAGTCCTCGCGCACCGCCTGAATACGCTTACGAACTTCGGTCGGCGTTTCTGGGAAACCTTCACTGATCGGGAGCGACGATGCTTCGTGGTCCCACGCCTCTGCTAGTTCGAGGAAGCGTACGCTCCAGAGCATGCTCGGAACTACGGCGCAGTCGGCGGCGAGGATCATTTCGACGCACTCCTCGTCGATTCGGTCGGCGTGATCGATGATATCGACGCCTGCTCGCGCACACTCGAGGATAGATCTACGTGAAGGGGCGTGTGCTCGAACCTTCTTGCCGAGCTTGTGGACGGATTGAACCAGCGCTGTCAGTTCGTCAATCGACGGATAGAGCACGTCTCGCGCCGGAGATGACCCATGGCCCGGTCCTGCGGAGATTTTGACGAAATCACAGCCACGACCGGCTTCGATCCGACCCGCCAATCGCCATTCTTCTGCCCCATTTGCACTATATGTTAGTCCTGTGTTCTGTAGGCCCATGAAGAAGTTTCGATTATTGCTGTAGTCGGAATAGTCTCCGGTGGTGACGATCTCACGTGAGCCGGCCAGGTAGCGTGGTCCGGCGACGAAGCCGGCAAGGATGGCTTCCTTGAGGCTGACGTCGATCGTGTGAGCGTTGCTCGCGCCGATAGCGCCTGTGAACCCTGACTGAAGCGCCAGCTCGGCGTTGTGTGCGGCCAACATGCTGAGATAGGCAGGGGCCGCTTCGAGTCCCAGAGCCGGCGCCCGAACGCCGTCGCCGAACGCCCCGAAATGCGAGTGGAAATGGCCTTGAACCATTCCCGGCATCAGGCTGGCGCCGTCCAGCGAAATCACCTGATCGCTTGGCTCGCCGACGTATTGTGCGTCGGGGGTGACAGCTTCGATTCGCTCCCCTTGAAGTACGACGGTCATATCGTCTTCGGCGGGATTGATTCCGTCGATGAGGTGGGCCCCGCGGAAAACGATTCGGACTGATCTCTCGAGGTTGCTCGAGTCGGAGTTGAGGTCGGGCATATTCGATCTTCTTCTTCTGCTGGCTGCGGCATGCGTGACGCGGCAGGGTTCGACATCTGATAATGCACGACGCATGCCATCGATGTTCCGCAGCCGAAACGGACTCGAGAGTGACTCGTGGGGCTTTCTGCCGCTCTTGGCTTTGCGAGCCAGGCGCTCGGCGTGGCCAAACGACACGAATCGTGGCTGATTGCCACGTCCGCTCGGCCGTCCGCCTAGTCGTTCGCCCTTGTCTTGGACCTGGCTTGGCACGCTAGTTGCTCTTATGAGGCGTGTGGGGCGAGGGGCGCATAGTGCCCATTGGCTGGCCTCCATTTTTTGAGGCAGGTCGCACTGTGCACGCAGTGGGGGGAGGATGATGGAGACGGTGAGAGACGACATGCCCATTTACGAGGAGGGTGTGATCCGACAATTCACAATCATGACGATTGCGTGGGGCATCGTGGGAATGCTGGTCGGTGTTGTTCTGGCCGCGCAGCTTTCCTGGCCACAACTCAATTTCGATATTCCGTATTTGAGTTATGGCCGGCTTCGACCACTCCATACAAACGCCGTAGTCTTTGCGTTCGGCGGCTGCGCGCTCATGGGCACGTCTCTCTACGTCGTTCAGAGAACCTGTCGCGCGACTCTATTCGCTCCCCGTCTGGCGAGCTTTGTCTTTTGGGGTTGGCAGACTGTGATCGTTTCTGCCGCGATCACACTGCCGCTAGGGCTCACGTCGACAAAGGAATACGCCGAACTTGAGTGGCCGATCGATCTCTTGATAGCCGTCGTTTGGATCTCGTACGCGATCGTTTTCTTCGGCACGATCATGAAGCGCAAGACGCCCCATATTTACGTCGCGAATTGGTTCTATGGTGGATTCATTGCGACCGTTGCCGTTCTGCACATCGTGAATAGCGCCGCGATTCCAGTTTCAATGTGGAAGTCCTATTCGGCATACGGCGGAACGATCGACGCGATGGTCCAGTGGTGGTACGGCCATAACGCGGTTGGGTTCTTCTTGACCGCCGGCTTCTTGGGCATGATGTACTACTTCGTCCCAAAGCAGGCTGAACGACCTGTCTATTCTTACCGACTTTCGATCGTCCATTTCTGGGCGTTGATCTCCGTTTATATGTGGGCCGGTCCGCACCATCTCCACTACAGCACGCTCCCCGATTGGGTGCAGTCCGTGGGCATGGTTTTCTCTCTGATTCTGTTGGCGCCGTCCTGGGGCGGCATGATCAATGGGATGATGACCCTCTCCGGTGCGTGGGAGAAGTTGCGCGACGATCCCGTCATCCGGTTCATGATCGTCTCGCTTTCGTTCTACGGCATGTCGACCTTTGAGGGGCCGATGATGTCGATCAAAACTGTGAACGCGCTCTCTCATTTTACGGACTGGACGATTGGTCACGTGCACTCAGGCGCGTTGGGCTGGGTGGCGATGATGACGATCGGCAGCCTCTACTACCTGATCCCAAGGCTCTGGGGACAAACGGAGATGTGGAGCGTTCGGCTCATCAATACGCATTTTTGGTTGTCGACGATTGGCGTGATTTTCTACGTCGTGAATATGTGGATCGCCGGCGTGATGCAGGGGCTGATGTGGAGGGAGATCAATGACGATGGGACTCTCGCGAATACATTCGTTCAGTCCCTCGAGGCGACCTGGCCCTTCTACGTGGGGCGACTGCTTGGCGGGCTCGTTTTCTTCTCGGGCATGCTCGTCATGGCATACAACACGTACAAGACTATCCAGCGCGCTCCGAGTGAGCCCGGCGCCGAGCCTTCTGCCGGGCCCGCTGCACTTGAGGGGGGGGCGGTTTCGTGAATCACGATCTTGTCGAAAAGAACATTGGCTTGATGCTCTTGCTGGTGATCGTTGTGATTAGTCTCGGTGGTCTTGCGGAAATTGTCCCGCTCTTTTACCAGGATGAGGTCGTCGAACCCGTGCCGGGTCTCCGGCCGCTGACCGCGCTCGAGCTTGAGGGGCGTGACATCTATATCCGTGAGGGATGTGTCGGCTGCCACTCCCAAATGATCCGACCCCTTCACGCCGAGACGCAGAGGTACGGCCACTATTCCGTCGCCGGAGAAAGCGTCTGGGATCATCCCTTCCTCTTTGGTTCGAAGCGGACCGGTCCCGATCTCGCACGGGTCGGGAGGCGATACAGCAACGAGTGGCATCGTGTTCATTTGATGGATCCGCGAGCCGTTGTTCCTGAATCAAACATGCCGGGCTTTCCATGGCTGGAGACCAACACCCTCGATGGGGAGTGGACGGCCAGGAAGATGAAGGCGCTGCGCATCGTTGGCGTTCCCTATACGGAGGCCGATATGGAAGGGGCGAAGGCAGCGGTGGAAGGTAAGAAGGAGATCGTTTCGCTGATCGCCTATCTGCAGCAGCTCGGGACTCATCTAGAGGAGGCCAACTAATGATGCCGGATATGGGACCTATTCGCGGCGCATTGACCTTGATGACTCTGTTTTGCTTCTTGGGGATCTGTTGGTGGGCCTATCGGCCTGGCAATCGGTCGCGTTTTGAAGAGGATGGCTGGATGGCATTCGAAGACTCAGAGAAACCTGATGTGCAGACTGAGACGCGAGCGTCCACGTCGGGAGGTGACTCATGAGTTTGGGCTGGAGTGCGTTCGTCATCATCTTGATCGTGTTGAATATTTCGGGTTGCGCTTGGTTGTTATTCGCAAACCGAAAGGTACAGATCGATCCCAACGAGAAGGGGCAGTCGACGGGGCATAATTTCGACGGAATCGAGGAGCTGAACAATCCGCTCCCCGCTTGGTGGAGTTGGCTCTTCGTGATCACGATCATCTATTCGGGGATCTACTTCGTCTTGTATCCGGGGTTCGGCCATTTTGAAGGCATCCTCGGTTGGTCATCTGCGGGGCAGCATGAGGCCGAAGTCTCCGCTGCGGACGAAAAATTCGGGCCGATCTTTGCTGCCTATTATCAAAAGCCGGTGGAAGATCTGGTGCGCGAGGATCGCGCCGTCTCGATGGGCAGTCGCATTTTTGCGAACCGATGCGCGACATGCCACGGCTCGGACGCGCGAGGTGGACCGGGCTATCCGAACCTGACGGACACCGACTGGCTCTATGGCGGGAACCCCGACGTGATCAAGCAAACGATCACCGGCGGGCGAAACGGAATGATGCCGCCTTTTGCTCCCGTGATCGGAGGGGATGAGGGGGTCGCCAATGTCACAGAGTACGTCTTATCGTTGAGCGGTCGTGATCACGATGAGGAGCGTGCTGCGCAAGGGGCAGTTCATTTTCAGACGATCTGCAGCGCCTGCCACAAAGCCGATGGCACGGGTAATCCGATGATGGGATCGCCTAACCTAACCGACAATACGTGGCTCCATGGCGGTCGTCGGGATGATATTGTACGCGCTCTGAATCTTGGAATTTTGAGTCAGATGCCCGCGCACGGGAAGATCCTTTCTCCGGAGCAGATTCATCTCGCCGCGACCTATGTGTATAGCCTCTCCCATTCGGGCGCGGATCCCTCGAGGTGAGTAGCTCGCAAGGGCAGCCGACTTTGGAACCGCTAGGAAACCATCCGGCGACAACACAGCCCGAGACTGTGAGCCTGTATGAGACGTGGAGGAAGATCTATCCGCTTTGGGTGAACGGTGGGTATCAGACGGGCCGGAGAGTCGTGTTGGCGCTCCTGTTGCTGGTCTTCTATCTGAGCCCGTGGCTGCAATGGGACGGCGAGCCGGGTGTCTTCTTTGACCTGGAGCATCGCCGCTTCACTATTCTATGGAGCACGTTTGTTCCAGAAGAGTTCGTATTGCTTGCCTGGCTACTCCTCATCGCGGCGCTCGTTCTCTTCACGGTCACCGTTGCTGCGGGACGCGTCTTTTGCGGTTGGGCGTGTCCACAAACAGTCTGGTCCCTGGTCTATTTCACGATCGAGCGATGGGTCGAAGGTGATCGAAATGCGCGCTTGCGACTCGACCGTGGCCGATGGAACCGAAACCGCATTGCGCGAAAGGCATTGAAGTATGTCTTGTGGATCGGCGTCGCCTTTTCGATCTCTTTGACCTTCGTTGGCTACTTCGAGCCGATTCGAGACCTTTTCCCAAAAATTGCGCGGTGGGAGCTCAGCGGATGGGAGCAGGTCGCGCTTCTTTTCCCAGCTGCGGGCAGCTTTCTGATGTCGGGAGTCCTGAGGGAGCAAGTCTGCTTCCATATGTGTCCCTACGCTCGATTCCAAAGCGTGATGTTCGACCATGACACGCTCATTATCAGCTACGACGAAGAGCGCGGTGAGTCGCGGGGAAGTCGCAGGCGGAGCGCTGACCCCAAGGCGCTTGGGCTCGGGAGTTGTATCGACTGCCGGAAATGCGTGAACGTGTGCCCGACGGGGATCGATATCCGCGACGGGCTTCAATATCAGTGCATTGGCTGTGCCGCCTGCATCGACGCATGCACCGATGTGATGCAAAAGATGGGCTATGGCGAGAGTCTCGTCAGGTACAGCTCGCAAGTTCGAGACGAGGGGGGTGAGCAGCGCTGGCTCAGGCCGCGCCTCATAGGCTATGCGAGCCTGATCGCGCTCCTCGTATTCGCACTGGGCTACGTCGTGAACACGCGACTTCCTTTAGGCTTTGATGTCGCACGCGATCGCAATCGTTTGTATCGCGAGATCTGGGACGGGAGTGTCGAAAATGTGTACACGCTTCATATCGAGAATCGTGACACCGTCACTCGCGCCTACCAAATCAGCTTTGAGAGTGGGCTTCCCCTCGAATATGAGGGGCCCAAATCGGTCGAGCTGAAGGCTTCGGAGAACCTGTCTCTGCCCGTGCGGCTCGTTCTGCCTGGGGAAGCGGCCCGCGTCGTGCACGATGACCATGACGACCGTGACGACCGCGACGTCGAATTTCGGATCCAAGGAATAGATCGTCCCGAGGTAAAGATGTCCAAGAGCAGCCAATTTCATCGACCGAATCGGAGGGGTTCCCCGTGATCAAACGCGCCGCAGACGGCAGTCCTTGGTATCAGAATTCCTGGCCCTGGTTCATTGTGGGTCTCTTGGGGATCTCGGTCTTGGGGAGCCTTGGGACCGTCTACATCGCCTTCGTGTACGGTGACGTTGAGGTCGATCGCAGTTCACCGGTTCGCCCGACTGCCCAAGGCGTCGAGACACGCGATGGCGGCTGAGCCGTTCATTCAGCCCGAGACTTGTCTGCATTGCGGTCTCGAAGTGCCCCCCGGACCTAAGTTGTTCGTAATGATCGGTGGCGAGAGCGCTGCGATGTGCTGTATCGGCTGCCGAGCAGCTGCAGAAATGCTTGAGAGCAGTGGCCTCGGAGATTGGTACGCACGACGCGAGAGGTCGAGTGGACGAGCGGCGGTATTGCCCGCGGATGTGGTTGGGCAAATTGCCCATCTTGAGACCCAGGCGCTCGAGGATGAGTTCGTCCACAAGAGGAAGGACGGACGCTGCGAAGCAGAGTTGCTCGTGGACGACCTTAGGTGTGCTGCGTGCGTCTGGGTGATCGAACGACATCTCGGCGACCTCGAAGGCGTGGAGTCTGTTCGCGTTCTTCTGGGTAGCCGCCGGGTTCAAGTCTCATGGGTGCTGGGCGGTGTTCGCCTAAAGGACATCGTCGAGCGCCTTGCCGAGATCGGGTTCATGGCTCGTCCGAACGCCCCTGGTGCCGATGCCGGGCGGGATCAACGAGAGAACCGTGCCGCTTTGATTCGGCTCGGTGTCGCTGGTCTTGGTGCGATGAACGTTATGACCTACGCCGTCGCATTATACGTCGGCAGGTTTGAAGGCATGAGTCAGGGGGCAGAGGCGCTCATGCGTTGGATGGGCTGGGTCGTTTCGACGCCCATCGTGGTGATCTCTGCGCGCCCCTTCTTTGTGGGCGCTTGGCGCGACTTACAGCGTCGTCTTCCGGGAATGGACGTTCCTGTTGCAATCGCGATTGGTGGCGCATATGTGGTGAGCGCGTTCGCGACAGTTCGAGGCACTGGAGAGGTCTACTTCGATTCGGTCTGCATGTTTACTTTCTTTCTCACGCTTGGACGGTTCCTGGAACAAAGAGTGCAGTCCGAGGGCGCTTCTTTTGTGCGCGAAATGACGGATGCTATGCCCCTGCTGGCAAGGCGCCTCGTCTCGGGCGAGACGGCCGACATTACGGCCGAAACCGTGGTTTCCGCGCGCATGCTTGCCGTACAAGATCGAGTTCGAGTCCTGCCTGGGGAAGTGGTTCCGGCGGACGGCATCGTCCTGTCCGGCATGAGCGCCGTCGACGAAGCGCTTCTCTCGGGAGAGCCTTGGCCCAGGTCGATCCGCGTTGGAGACTCTGTGATCGCGGGCAGCCAGAATATCGATCAACCCCTCGTAATCGAGGCGACCCGGGTGGGGGCCGAGACAAAGCTCGCCGAGATATTGTCGATGGTTGAACGTGCGGCATCCGTTCGGGCGCCGATTGCAAGATTGGCAGATCGTGTGGCTGCATATTTTGTGACAGCCGTTTTGGGAGTCGCTCTCACTAATTGGATCGTATGGACCGTGATGGCGCCCGAACGGGCTATCTGGACGACGCTTTCAGTCCTCGTCGTCACGTGTCCCTGCGCGCTTAGTCTTGCGACGCCGATGGCGATCAGTGCTGCCTCCCAGGGCCTCGCGCGTGCGGGATTCTTGATCGCGAATGCCGGGGCGCTGGAAGGCTTCGCTCGTATTGATCGAATCCTGTTTGATAAGACCGGCACCCTAACGAAGGGTGCACCCACGGTCGCCAAGGTGGCGCATTGCGGGGAGCCCTCGAGGCATGACGTCTTCGAACTGGCCGCGGCGCTTGAGCGCGAATCGGCGCATCCTGTCGCGCGCGCGTTTCGCTCTCCGCATTCGGCCCTTCGCGACGTGGGGGAGGGCGTTCAACCAAGCGAGCTCAATGCTGCTCGGCCCCATTTGCTGTCTCAGATTCTCGTGCGGGATCGACGAGCGGTCACGGGGGCGGGCATCGAGGGCTGGATCGGCGGCCGGTGTTATCGAATCGGCCGAGCGAGCTGGGCGAACAGTTCAGAAAGGGCGCCTGTGCCTGCCGCGTCTGACGCCCTTGGCGAGATGACCTGGATACTCCTATCCGAAGACGGGCGGCCCTTGGCTTGGTTCGGGCTCGTCGATTCTCTGCGTCCGCATGTCGCCGAGGCGATTGCAGGTTTGAAGGGAGCCGGGCTCAAAGTAGAATTGTTAAGCGGCGATCCGAGTCCGTGGGTTCCGGATCTGGCAAGTCAGCTCGGACTCCATCTTGAGTGTCACGGCGCGAGTCCGGAGCAAAAGCTCGACCGGATCAGAGCTCTCCAAAAAGCCGGCGAGAAAGTGGCTCTCGTCGGAGACGGCGTCAATGATAGTCCTGCTTTGCGCGCCGCTGATATGTCGATCGCCATGGGGAGCGGATGCGATCTCAGCCGATTGAATGCCGATGCAGTCATCTTGACGGATGACTATTTAGTTTTGCCCGAGGCTCATAGTTGGGCGAAACGCATGCGTCGCGTCATCAAACAAAATCTGACGTGGGCGGTCGCCTACAACTTCCTCGCGCTGCCTCTTGCTGTGACTGGAACGCTGGCCCCGTGGATGGCGGCATTAGGCATGTCGGCGAGTTCATTGGTGGTCCTTATGAATGCTATGCGGTTGACGAAGCGAGACGCATAAGGTGACGATTCTCCTCGTTCTCATCCCACTCGGAATCGCATTGCTCTGTCTCGCGATCGTGGCTTTCATTTGGGCCGTTCGGAACGGTCAATTCGAAGACCTGGAGGGGGAGGGGGCACGTATCCTCTTCGAAGAAGAGCGCGACACGCGACACCCGCCGACGGCTCCGTCATCCGATCCCGTGGACGATCCTTAATGGGGTCAGAAAACCCGCTTCTGTTAGGGGCGCTTCTGCTCGGTTTTTTTGGGAGCGTTCACTGTCTTGTGATGTGTGGTGGAATTGCGGGTGCCCTTGGCCAAGCAAAGCCGGGCCAGTCCGCTTTGAGTGCATGGTCGGGTTCATTGCTCTATTCAGGTGGCCGAATCGCGAGCTATTCCGTGGCGGGGGCGATTGTCGGCGCGCTGGGAGAGGCGTTCGCGGTTCAAACAGGCCTGGTCGTGGTTCTGCGCTGTGTCGCCGGAGTGCTCATTGCTATGTTTGGGCTCCATATTGC
>JBDNFB010000110.1:0-6987 GCA_041690055.1 Myxococcota bacterium
GAGATGACTCGACTTCTTGGCATGCTTGGTCATGGTGGCGGTTCCTTCGTTGGTTTGGTTACCCCCTCCGTAACACACGGAGGGTGAAGGAGCCGCCGCTCTATTTGCCTAGAAGATCAACTGGGATTGGGACAATCCCGACGGTCGAGCTCGACTCGATCGAGATCTATTGGATCGGCGACGATGGACGGATTGCTCGCGTGCAGACTTATTTCAGTCCGCCGGAGGGCCAGGCGCTCGATCCGTTCTTCATGAAGAAGAGTTCCTGATATGACCTCGTGGCAGCGGCGTCGAGCTTCGAACGGTCCTGAGTAGCGTCACTGCTCCGGGCACGAATCCAGTCGCAGCGACACCGAAGTCTCCGGAGCCTCGCTCGGGTAGAGACCGATCGCGGCAGAGCTGCGGGCCACCGCGTACTTCTCAACCTTGAGGGCATGGATCGCCGTCACAGTCGGTCGATCTTCGTGGAGGACCGGAATCACACATCGGGTTTCCCCACCGCGAAGCAGATCGAGACGTGCCCCATCCAGGGAGTGCTCGATCGCCTTCGAGCGGGGCATCCCGACCCACTCGCCATCCTCACGGTCAATGACCCAAAGGCGCAGTTCAGCCGGCCGCCCAGCGCTATCGGTCGCGTAGAGCGACACCACTTCTTCGAGCTCGGCCATCGTGGCATAGAGCCCAAAGAAGGCCACGACGGGACTGGCCGCCAAAGCCAACCAACCGAGTAGACGAGGCGTGGCCGGAAAAACCAGCAAGCCGCCTAGCAGCAGAGCACCCAGGCCACCGAACAGGTTCCCGCCACGCGGCACCGCGTAGGCGCCTTCGTGCAAGAAACGCACGGAGAAAACGGCCAGACCGACGGCAAGTAGCCCCCATCCAACCGCGGTCTGAATCTTCGATGATGTATTGGACTCGGGCATGACGCTCCTCTTGAGACACTGAGACTACCGTACACCCTCCGTGGGCGATCACGAAAGTCCTAAGCGATGAGGATCAGCGCTCCACGCGCGACCTCCCTCGCCTGCATCCCGCTAAACAGACCACGCTCGCGAATAGCACAGCTTGAGACGCTTTTTCACCAACCTGACTTCTGTGCATTCCTGACGATTTCTTCAACAATAACGAGCTATTCGGGTCTCGACTAACCGAAATCTTGCCATCTTCCTGAATGCGAAGCCACTAGAGAGGGACCTACATGTCTCACAGCGTATAAGGAATAGCCTAATGCTCGGCTCCTCGTTTGAACCACGCCGGGAATCCCGGGGCGGTTCAGTGCTTTCACTGAGCTCGAGCTAGCGCGCGAGGAAGCGAAAGGTGCTCCATTTAGGTTGATCGCTTGACATGCCGACCAGAAGCATCAGAATGCCGCAATCACGGAGAGCGATCATGAATTTCAAACGAAGCCAATTCCACTCGATGCCGGGCGTCATGTGCATGCACGTCGACCAACGCCGGGTTGTATTCGCCTAACCGAGAACTCTCCAAAATTTCTCCAACGGGTCGCCTGGCAAGGCGGCCCGTTTTTGTTAGTTCCCTAGCCGGAATCTCAGCGGGCCAAATCGCCGGCCCACACACTGAGGTTCCTCCAATGACCGACCATCGATTTCCGTACTACATCACGACCGCCATTCCTTATGTGAACTCGGCCCCGCACGTTGGATTCGCTCTTGAATTGGTGCTTGCTGATGCCCTTGCGCGCCACAGCAGGCTTCAAGGGCTTGACGTCCACTTTCTTTCGGGAACCGACGACAACAGCCTCAAGAACGTTCGAGCGGCGGAGTTGGAGGGAATTCCCACGAACGTGTTTGTCGAGCGAAATGCCAGGCGTTTCCGAGAACTACATGCTGCTCTCTCGCTGTCGTTTGATGACTTCATTCAGACGAGCTCTGACCGGAGGCATGCGCCGGGGGTCGATAAACTCTGGCGCGCATGCGAGGCGAACGGCGACTTATATCGAAGGTCATACCGCGGGCTCTACTGCGTTGGATGCGAGCAGTTCTACACCGACTCAGAACTTCTGAACGGGTGTTGTCCGGACCACGGCGTTCCTCTCGAAACGGTCGAGGAGGAGAACTACTTCTTCAAGCTCTCGCACTACGAAGCAACCCTCCTCGAGTTGCTGGAGTCTGAACGCCTTCGCGTCGAGCCCGAAGTCTACCGGCGGGAACTCATCTCGTTCGTCCGTTCGGGACTCGAAGACTTCAGCGTATCGAGATCCAAGGAACGTGCGCGCGGCTGGGCTGTGCCCGTTCCCGGGGACGACGGACAAGTCACCTACGTCTGGTTCGACGCCCTCGGAAACTACGTCACGGCTCTCGACTACGCCGAAGAAGGGCCTCTTTGGCGATGCTATTGGGAAGGAGAGGGTGAGCGGGTACACGTCATCGGAAAAGGAGTCACGCGATTTCATGCGGTCTACTGGCCGGCGATCCTTCTCTCGGCGGGACTCGCGCTCCCTAACCGAATCCTCGTCCACGGATATCTGACAGTCGATGGTCACAAAATCAGTAAGTCCCGAACGAGTGGTGACGAATATGACCCGGCCGCGCTCGCTCGGCGATTCGGAGCTGATGCGGTGAGGTACTACCTGCTCCGGCACAGCCGCGCCCACCAAGACACCGACTTCCAGGTCGAACGCTTGCAGGCGCTGTACCGGGGGGAGTTGGCTGGACAACTTGGGAATCTCGTCAGTCGGGTTCTTGGACTCCTCAACCGCAAAGGAGACTCGCTCGTTCCCGAATACACCGAAGTTCCGCCGCGCGAACTGCGGGCCTGCGCCGAAGCGCTTCCCGGCAGAATCAACAAAGCTCTGGACGATTTTCGGGTCCATGAAGCGCTCGATGCGATTTGGGAGCTTGTCGCAGTTGGCAATCGATATGTCGAGCAGACGGCTCCTTGGAGTTTGACAGGAGATGAACGTGCAAACGTGCTTTACAACGCGTGCGAGCTTCTCCGAGTTGTCTCGGTGAACCTCTCGCCGTTTCTTCCCACGGCAGCAGAGCAGATTAGGAAGGCGCTCGGTCTGAGAGAACTCGGACGCCAAGGTTGGGGAGGGTTGCGACCCGGAACTCGGCTAGGCGAGACGCCTATCCTGTTCCCACAACTGGAGAGTTCGGAATGACGCCCGATTTTCGGCTCACCGTTTTGCGACGGATACCGGTTTCAGCCTCGATCCGCCGAATACCCCCCCCCCGGACGGCGGATCAGGAATGGCCGATTTTGCTTCCCAGGCCATGGCGTGAGATAATCTCTGCATGGCCAGTGACCTCTCCCGAATTCCCGAAGAATTTCGTGAACTCGCTCAGCGACGACTCGAATCAGGAACCTTTGCCTCCGCGGACGACATAGTTTGCGAAGCGCTGCGTCTTTGGGCGCAGCAAGAGGCGCTCATCGACGAGAATCTTGAGGAACTCCGCAGCCAAATTGCCGATGGCTTTCGCTCTGCAGAAGCGGGTCGCTTGCGTGACGGTGAAGAAGCGGTCGCCGATGTTCGCAAACGCATCGATAAACGGCTCGCTGGCGGGGAATGAGCAGCGGATACGAGCTGACCCCTGAGGCGGAGTTCGACCTCGAGGAAGTCTATTTCTACGTCTATCACCGTCTCGGTCAAGAGGTCGCCGAGCGGGTTTGGTCTGCCTACATCCGCACATTCGAGCGCATTGCTGAGCATCCCGAGAGCGGACAAGACCGTCCATCGCTGTGGCACGCTCCATACAACCCCTATTTCTGTCATGGGTGACAGCGTTTGCAGACGACGGCGAGACCAGACGGTCCGCTACCGACCGTCGGGAACACGCCGTAGACGGCGGCGGTAGACAGTTCGACTGGCGTCGCGGTTCATCAGTCTCAAGACGACCTCTCCCTCTTCGAACGGTGCGGGCTTGAAGAGACCGGCACGCCGCTTAAACCGACTCATCGCCCACATCTCGTTGAGATCGGCGAAGGGATAAGACACGATCAGGAAGTGCTTACGGCAACGGTAGGTGGGAGAGCGCCCCTTCACAGGTGCAATGATGTGCTCAAGTTGCTCTGCGGAAAACGATCCCGGCTCGTTCGTCATCATCGAGACGAAGTACCCGTCCGGCAGAATGCCGAACCATTGATAGGGCAAGGGCCACGGCTCGACCTCGTTTACCGAGGGATCGTCGAGCGGCATCAACTGCCAGAATCCTACCAACTCAGCACAGCTGGGAACACGCCGAGGGTCGCTGACCTGCGGAAGAGATGTTGGCCTCGCTTGATCCACTTCGGCGTCGGAGGGAGCGGGCACTCCAGGTGCAACGTCGAGGACGAGGCCGCGCAGAAAGTCTTCGGCCTCGCGTTGCAACTGTGCGTCGGGATCCGGGCTCGTTTCGCGAACGGAATAAAGGGCAAAGAGGATCGAGCCCAGCCCGGCCGGGTGCTGGCATATCATACCCTCATCATGAAGGTAGAGCGTCTGCGCAGACTCCGTCCGACTACCCCGGTTGACGGACTTCACGCGGTAGCGCACGCAGTATTGCCCCTGAAGCGCGCGCGGCTCCATCTCGACAGACAAAACCTCAGTCCCGTCGGATTGAGAAGGGCCGGTGACCGCCTCGCGGACGAGCAGGTCGAAGTCCTCGTTGGATTGCGGAATCCGCGGAAAAGCCTGCAAAGCAACTTGGATGAACGACGAGCGGTCTTTGTCAGGTTCGACTCGCCGATAGACCAGCGTCTTTTCATCCTGCTCGTGCCGGTTCAGGAACCAATCGTCCGACGGAGGCCGCGATGCCGAGAATCCCTGATGCTGAATACGCAATGGCAACGTGCTCGCCGGCACCGGTCCCTCTCGCGTTGTGCTGGCACAATTCAGAGTTAAACCGGAAAGGGTCAACGCGACGAATCGGACCCAGCGCTTCAGTTGCATTCTTGCTCGTCTCCTTTCGACATCGGCGGCTTCGCTGCCGGCAGCGCTCAGCCTACCTGTTTGAGCCAGTTTGCCATGCTGGTGACTGATGCGAGCAATCCCAACGGCCTAGGGTCACGCGCTACAGAACGACCCCGGAACATTCACGGGGTGTTTGTTCCTCACGTCCGTCTGTCGCTTCGTCCTGAAAAACCTAGGATATAGTGGACGGTTAGTCGTGGGTTGATTCGCTTCGACAAGGGACCGCTGGCACCACATGAGGAAACCGGTGCTGGTGCCGCTGTCATCTGAGTTCGACGCGTTCGCTGTCCTAGTGCGGAGCCGTTTCGCCGAAGAAGAATTTCCAGATTTCGTCTACTCCGTTGATGTCATGGTTTATTGGGCCAAAGACGAAGTCAGGCAGGTTTCGGTAGCCCCCTGGAATCGCGTGTCCTCCGCCGACTACGTGGTAGACCACGAGTCGATGCCCCGTAGGCGACAGGTAGCTTTCACGCCGTACCTTCGAGCTATCGGCGTTGTCAGTGTCGGGAAACTCAAGTTTCTTGGCGACCTGCTTAACGTCGATTGCGTTGACTTTCTTCCAGTGTGCGATGGTGTTCTCCATCGACTGAACCTCGCCCGCGGCAGCGAAACCGTAGAACGAAGCAACGCCGCCGCGGTAGGGAACGATCGGGTCTTCCGTCCCATTCATGATGAGCAACGAAACCGGACCGGATGGGCTTCTGCAATTAGAGTTCGTCGGCGCCGCCTGCTGCGCTGAGGAAACCGCGAATGCACCGAATACTTCTGGATGTTCGGCCGCCAATCGAAATGTCATCTGGCCACCATCTGAGTGTCCCGCCACATATACGCGACTACGGTCAATTGAGTAGCGGGCTGCGACTTGCTCAAGAACCCATAAGATGAATCCGACATCGTCGACATTGTTCAAATGAGCAGGCAAAGGTGTGTTCTTTCGACACTCGTTCCACTCGTGCCCCGCAAGGCCGCCTCCTTCCTCCCAAGCTTCTGCATAGACGACTAAGGCGCCATCTTGGCTTGCAAGTTGCTCGTATCGATATGCCGTGAACTCGCGCATCGCTTCTCCGGACTGACCCGAACCCGGAAGAACGAACACGACCGGCGCGGAATCAGAAAGATTCGGTGGTTCGTAGACGAGCCAGGAGCGTTCGAGGCCATCGACCAGACTTCTGTTTAGCTCCAGCCGGCCGCCCAGTTCCGGCTCGTTTGGTGGGGGCGGAGTGGAAGCGAAATACAACGCTGTCGATCCAGCGATCAGCATCGCAGCGCCGGCTATGCCACCAAGAAGAATCTTGAGCTGGGTCGACAAATCAAAACACCTCCACCGCGAGAGCAGGCCAACTACGACTTTGGGAAACCTGGCGTCCCCCGGCCGGCCCGTCAGCACGGCCTCCGATGTGAACGAGCGAGCGGCCTACTCGTTGAACCCAGTCTGCGCGCCCTTAACCATTGCAAACGGTCCAACCGGCCACCCAAAACAGTTCACCATCAGCTGATTCACTTCGTCCTCGTTCGCGACGCCTTCCGAGACGACGCGACTGGCTTCCATGAGCATGGCGGCGTAGACGCGGTTGGCGACATAGCCCCAGGCCATGGGATGATCCTTCACGACGACGGGGTTCTTGCCGCAGGCGCGCGCGGTTTCGCGGACGAGTTCGATGGCCTTTTCGTCGGTGTTCTCCGTGACGACGATCTCGGCGAACTTCATGATCGCGGGCGGGGAGGCCCAATGCCAAACGATCACGCGTGAGGGCCGGTCGGTTGCGGCAGAAAGCGCAGCTAAAGGAAAGCCCGAACTATTCGAGGCGAGCACGCAATCCTTCGGCGCGATCTGGTCGAGTTGTCGGAAGACTTTGATCTTGAGGTCGAGTCGCTCGGGAACGCATTCCACGACGAGGCCCGCATCGCCGACCGCTTCTTCCATGTTCGTCGTGAACTGCAGGCGCTCCATGGCGGCTTCGGCGCTGGCTTGATCGAGCTTGCCGCGTTCGACGGCGCGCTCCCAGCCGTAGCGACCGGTCGTGACGTTGGCGCGGGCCTTGTTGAGAGCTTCCTCAGCGATGTCCGTGCATTTA
>JBDNFB010000111.1:0-4540 GCA_041690055.1 Myxococcota bacterium
CCGAGATCGAGACGGAGACCGAGCCGGAATCAAGCTCGGGCGAGAACTCGATCAACCCGCATTTCGCCGCCTCCGCCACGCGTGCGTTTCGGCGTGCGACTTCACTTGAATCATTCCCAGCGGTCCCGCGTTCCACCCAGAGTGCAGCCACTTTTGTCGAAACCAGAGCCTCGATCAATTCAGCCTCTGAGAGCCGTGCGTTGAGCGGCAGCATCACGATCCCCGCTTCGAGAAACGCATGCAGAAGACAAACGCCTGCGATCGAGGGAGGCGCCAGAATCGCGACGATTTCTCCGCGCTGAAGACGCAGTTCTGAAAGTGATTGCTGGACTCGCTTAACCGCCGTCGCGAGTTCTCCGTGCGTGAGGCGGACGCCCTCGAAGTCGATCGCCCACGCCGCGGCCTCATCGCGAGCGGCATTCGCCTGCAGCCGCGATAACCAGCCGCTCTCTCCCCCCCCTTGTCCCCCTTCGCCGCCAAGTGCGCTCATGCCCGAGCCTCCCAGACTTCTTCGTCCCAGACGTGCGCGTCCGACCTTGACCATGCGGGGGGGACCGCGCGCGCCCGGCCCGTTAACGCCGCATGAGCAAGTACGCCGCCACGCCCCTCCCCTGACGGCGAAGTGTCCGTCGCCTCGTCCAGATCCGCCGCCAGCAAGCCCGCCGTACCAAGGCCATGGACTTCACCTTCGTTGGAGGTGCCCGCCGCGAGCGCGAGGGCCAAAGCACGACCCACGACTCCCTCGAAAAGATTCGACCAAACGATTCGTAGCCCTTCCCCTTGCGCCCGCTCGACGAGGGAGAGCGCCGCCGACACACCGCCTAACGCAGAAGGCTTCACGACCAAAATCGAAGCCGCTCGCGCATCTAGACACCTCGCGAGCCCGTCGCCAAGAAGCGCCTCGTCCGCCGCAATTCCTATACCGCCGACCTGCCCAAGCGCCGCCAAATCAGAGAGGGCCTCTCGCGCGACGGGTTGTTCCACATAGTCGATGCCAGAACCGGCAAGGCGCGCCAGAGCCTGCTCGGCTTCCGCCCGCGTCCAGGCCTCGTTCGCATCGAGCCGCACTCGCGCGGCCGGCCCCACCGCGGCTCGAAGCGCCGCTACCCGTTCAAGGTCGAGGCCCACATCGCGCCGGGTCGCGCTGACCGCCAGCTTCAGCTTGAACGTGCCGAACCCATCGTTCATAGCCGCCCGCGCCGAGGCCTCCACATCCGCTGGCTCCGCGCCCTGCACGAGAGCCTGAACCGCTACCTGGCCGAGCACGTCGCCGGCAAGACCGGCCCGCCTCCGCAGCCAGGTCGCGAGTGACACCTCTTCCACCTGCGCATTCAGGTCATACCAGGCCGATTCCAGCGCGGCCCGCGCGCAGGGCGCCGCGACTGAACCGGCCTTTGCCCTTGCCCTTGTTCCTGCCCCGCCGCGTTCGCCCCCCGCGAGTCCGTCGAATACGCGGAATCCGTCAAACCCAGAAGACGCATCCGCGAACGCGTCCGGATCCTCCAACCAAGCCAATAGCCCGCGGCGGAGCGCCGCGGCACAGGTTGGCAGATCTTCCGTCCCGAAATCCGCCAGCGGCGTCGCCTCGCCATGCGCCACGCGCCCCGTCTCGTCTTCCACCGAGACCAGGAAGCCCGCCCGCGCGTGGAGCGTGCCGTGCGCAGTCGGAATAGGGCCAACTAACGGAAGCGCGAAAGCCCGCATCGCGGCCCGTACGATCCTCAAGCGCAAAGCCCCGCAGCAAACAGCAGCGAAAAGAGAAAGCCAAGCTGCGCCGTTCCCGCCAGCGCCTCGTTGAGGTCCGGCCCTGCTTCGCTCGTGCGAATCACGCTCCAAAGCGAAAACGCTCGCGGCGCGCTGGCCCAAGGCAGGAGGACCCAGAGCGATGTGCCAAAGAGCAGACACGCAATAAGGGGCATCGCGTAGGCGCCGCCTACAAGCGCCGCCCATTCGGCCCGCGCGCCGCTTCGCCCCAACCGAACGGCCAGGGTTCGCTTCCCCGCGACGCGATCGGTATCGACATCACGCAGGTTGTTCACCACCAGAATCGCGGTCGCCAGAGCGCCGACAGGGATAGAGGTAAGCCAGGCAAGATTCGGCACCCCGCCCATCTGAACGAAAGCCGTCCCGGTCACAGCAACCACACCGAAGAAGATGAACACCGCGATATCGCCGAGTCCGTGGTAGCCGAGGGGATAGGGGCCACCCGTATAGGCGATCGCCGCCACGATCGAAACCAGACCAATGGCGATGATGACGGGCCCTGCGACCCAGGCGAGATAGATCCCGACCAGGAGCGCCAAGCCGAATACGACGCCCATTCCGCGCTTCAGCTGACTCGGCGTAAGGAGCCCTAGTTGACTCGCCCGCGGCGGCCCGATTCGGTCCTCCGTATCCGCTCCCTTTTCAAAATCGAAGACGTCATTCGCAAAATTCGAACCAATCTGCAGAAGCAGCGACCCCAACGCCGCCCCTAGCGCTGGCCCGAGAGCAAACTGGCCATACGCGTAGGCTACGGCCGTGCCCACGAGCACGGGCCCAATCGAGACCGGAAGCGTGCGTGGCCGAACTGCCATGACCCATGCGCCACGACTGCCCGGCTGGATATCACTCATGCTCGTTCTCCTCGGGTCTCGATAAATGCGCGAACCACGCGCGCAAACGCGTCGGGCGCCTCAAGATGCGCTGCGTGGCCAGCGCCCTCCAGCACTGCGATCTGCGCGTTGGGCATCCCTGCTTGAAGTTGCCGTGCGATGTCTTGGAATTTCACATCTTCTCCGCCGACCACTAACAAGGCGGGTTTCTCGAATCGGCCAACCGCGTCGAAGATCGGCGGCTGCGCACCGGCCCCCATCCCACGAAGGCTCTGCGCCAGGCCGTGCGGTCGATTCCGCATTCGCTGAGCGCGCGCTGCCTCCAAATAGGACTGCCCGAGTCGCGTCTGACTGGCAAAGATCGGTAGCGCCATCCATGCATCAACGAATTTCGCCAAATCCTCGCGCTCGATCCGCTCAGCCAGTGCTTCATCCGCAGCGATGCGTTCCGCGCGCGCCGCCGGATCAGCAATGCCCGCCGTCGCGCCCACAAGAACCAGGCTCTCAAAAAGCGCCGGATGCGCCACGGCAGCAGAAAGAGCTGCGCGTCCGCCCATGGAATACCCCAGAAGATGCGGCGCCTGTGCCAGATCGAGCGCTCGGACCACGCCCGCAATCTGACGCACGCAGGCCTGCATCGTGTAGGAGTCGAGTTCCTCCGGCGCGTCACTGTCTCCATGGCCGATCAGCTCAAGACGAATCACCTGCATGTCCGCCTCGAGCGCTTCGGACACGGAAGCCATGCTCTCCGCATCGCCCGTAAAGCCGTGTAGGACGAGCAGCGGCGCACCCTCCCCGTCCAGATGCGCGCAAAGCCGTACCCCTTCGACCTCCAGAGCGACCCGCCGAGCCCGGATCATGCCGCCGACCCACCAAGCACCGCAGCGCCATCAAGCACCGCGGCTCCATCAAGCGCCGCGGCCCTATCAACAGTCGCGTCGACCGCGGTGATCCCCGCGGCGATGATCTCGCGGAAGCCCGCCGAATTCGCAGAGGGATCCACGCGCGCATGAATAATGGAAACGCACGCCGTCCCGAGACTCGCAGCCAAAGCCGCTTTGAGTTCAGTCGTGGATTCAGCCCGGTGATAGTCCACCTCAAAAAGCTCCGCGACGCGGGCTAGATCAAGATCATGTGGCGTGTGGAAGAGCCGCTCAAAGGACACGTCTTCGCCCTGTTGCGCGACGGGCAGAAAGGAGAAGATCCCACCTCCGTTATCGTCGATGACGAGAATGGTGAGCGGGAGTTCTTCTCGCCGAGCGAGCAAAAGGCCGCTCAAGTCATGCAAGAAAGCGAGGTCCCCCGTGAGCAGCGCGGTCGGCTTCCGCAAACCGGCCGCCACACCCAAGGCCGTCGAGTTGATCCCATCAATTCCGCTTGCACCGCGGTTGCACAGAATTCGGAATGCCGGCGATGCATTTGCATAGGCGATCTCAAGCAAGCGAATCGACATGCTATTCGAGGAAAACAGAACGCCCCCATCGGGCATCGCGGAAGTCAGAGCCGCCGCGATCGGCACACCGGACCACGCCTCATCGGCGGTCGCGCAGGCGTCGACGCCTTGCCTTGCTGCTCTATTCGCACGTTCAAAATCCCGGCACCAATTCCGGTCCCGAAATCCGTAGGCCTCCAGCGCGTCGCTGGCCGTATTCAGGAGCGAAACGGCGGCCCCCCGAATCACCCGTGTCGCGCGATGGGACGGATCCCCCCAATGCAAGCCCTCGTCCAGCCACCAGATCTCTGCAGGTTCGGCGGCTTCAACCCAAAGTCGCTGGGCCTTCGAAACCGGCGTTTCTCCGACGCGGAGAACAAAATCCGGTCGCATGCGCGCCGAAAACTCCGGCGCACGTGTCAGGACATCACCCAGATCAAGAATCGGCGCCTCCTGATCTCGGTTTGCCGCCCGAAGCGAAGAAGCCGGATCGGCCAGCAGCGGCCATCCCGAA
>JBDNFB010000112.1:0-12212 GCA_041690055.1 Myxococcota bacterium
ACTCCGCGCGTCGAGCGCAGTTGAGCCGACATCGATCATGGTATCGGAGGCGCTCGGCCTGAGCATCGAGGAGATGGATGCATTGCGACGCAGCTTCTCGCCCGAGATTTCGACGCAGAACGCCGTGCTCGGTTCAGAAGATCTCACGGTCGAAGATACGCTCGTGGCTGATCAAGATTACGATTGCACCGCCGATCTGGACCGCGCCGCGCTTCAGGAAGGACTGCGGCTCGTGATCCCGATGCTGGATGATCGCGAGCGGGTTGTGATCGAGTCGCGCTATGGCCTTGAGGGAGGGCCTGCGATGACCCTGGCTCAAATCGGGGAGCGGCTCGGTGTGAGTCGCGAACGCGTGCGACAAATCGAGCGCAAGGCGCTTAGCCGGCTTCGCCATAATCAGGTTGCCCAAACCCTCGCCGCCGAGATCGGCTGCCTGGGCCCCGAAGAGATGCACGAGTAGAATCGCCCGACTGGTCCACGGCTCAGGCCGCGTCGACCGCGGACCGCATCGAGCCAGAGCCGTCCCGTACGAGGGCTAGCCCTCGATCTCGGTCAGACCCTCGCGGATCGCCCACTTTGTTAGTCCAGCGACATTGTGGATCTCGAGTTTGGACATGATACCGCGTCGATGCGTTTCGACCGTGCTCCCGGCGATGAAGAGCCGCTTGATGATCTGCGGAGAGGAGAGCCCCTCGGCCAGCAGCTGGAGCACCTCCCTCTCGCGCGCGGACAGACGGCCCCGCGGCCGCTCGAGGCTTCCCCGAGATTTCTAAGTCGGTCTCCTCTTCGAGAATGGCGCGCAGCTCCTCTCGCATCAGTTCCTGATCGTCCACGAGCTGGATGCGGATGCTGACTATCTAAGCAACAGCTCGTGAGTCGCCCGATACCACGTGACGCGGACGTTCTCCTCGAGCTCCAGCTCGTGCTCCTCGATGATTGTCACGTCCAGTCCGTAAGTGGCGTCGAGATCGGCCTTGAGCCACTGGAGTGCGGCGACGAGGTTCACATAGTGAAGCAGCGGAGGGGAGAGCTGAAAGCTCAATGAGGATACCCGTCTCCGGCTCTCGATCAGGAGACTCTCCAGCTCGATCATCTGGTCGCCACGCTGCGTCTTGTCCGAATCGCCTAACGCGTGAGGCTTGATCGATGTAAGGGAGAGCAGCTGGCCAGCCCCGTCGTGAAGATCCGCCGCCAGCTTACAGCGCTCCCGCTCCACGGCCAGGGTCAGCGCCGCCTCGAGACATTCGCTGCGTCTCGCGTCGGTGATGTCTAAGAAGGTGAAAACCACACCGTCGACGACGTTCCGAGTGGTGCGGTAAGGACGGATGCTGTTCGGCCCGGACTTCAGCGGTGATTTCGAGCACCGGCATCTCGGTGCACTTTGCAAGGATCTCCGGGAGCATGCTGTGACCCGTGGGAGGCTGGTGACTCACCACGACGAAAGACATGCCGCTATCGACGGGAATTGCCGTGACTAGCTCTCGCAAAGGCGAGAGGGAACCGGCCGAACCCCCGATCCCAACGATCAAGCATTGTGCGTCCGGTGCGCGATTGGCGATTGCGTGTGCGGGAAGCGAACCTGGATTGGGGGTGTGCGGCTCTTCGTTCGCCGGATCGGCGCGCGGTTGCACCTTGGGGGTGCGTGGGGCCTTAGGTGTGCCATCGCGAACGGTCAAGCCGTCACTATGCCTAGAAATCAGTCCAGCCAGCCCTGTATTTGGGAAGAGGCGAGGGCCCGCGGGAGAACCCCCCGGTGCAGCCACAGCCCCCGCCTAGTGTCGCCGCCTCGATGCGGCCATGGCGACGACGACCCAAAATCGATCTTTCATCGATTAAGGAGTGCCTCATCTCCCCTCACGCTGAGTTCACGCAATGACCTCCGGCGAGGACGCTAGGCCTGAGGAAGGGCGCCGGGGCATCCGCGGATCCGGTTAGATCGAAGGCTGGGAGCCGGGATTTCGCCGGTCATTCGTTCGGCTCCGTTGTCGGGCTATCGCGGTTCGGCGTGACGTGACCGAGCATTTTCTCCGGCCGGACTAATACGTCGAACTCGTGGGCGCTGATCACGCCCTTGGCGAGCGCCACTTCGCGCAGTGTCGCGCCCGTTTCGAAGGCCGTTTTCGCAATTCCCGCAGCGACGTCGTATCCCAATTTCGGAGCGAGGGCCGTTACGAGCATGAGCGACCGCTCGAGATGTCCGGCGATTGTTTCCCGATCGGGTTTGATTCCCTCGATACAGTGCTTTGTGAAGCTCCGAGTGGCGTCGGTGAGCCATCGGATCGAATTGAGAAGGTTGAAGATGAGCAGTGGTTTGTACGTATTCAGCTGAAGATGCCCCCCGGCGCCGGCGAGGCCAACAGCCATATCGTTGGCCATGACTTGAGTGCAGACCATGGCAAGCGCTTCACACTGGGTCGGGTTGACTTTTCCTGGCATGATGGAGCTGCCCGGTTCATTCGCCGGAAGGATGAGTTCCCCGATTCCGCAGCGGGGTCCCGAGGCGAGCAAGCGGACATCGTTGGCGATCTTCATGAGGACGACCGCCAGATTCCGCAATGTGCCGTGGGCCGCGACGATGGCATCGTGGCTCGCGATGGCATCGAACTTTTCGGGCGCGGGACGGAAGGGAAGTCCTGTCGTCTCGGCGATCGCTTCGACTGAGCGGACATCGAACCCGCGCGGAGCATTGAGGCCCGTACCCACCGCGGTTCCGCCGAGCGGGAGTTCGAACAAAGCATCGACGGAACGCGTTAGTCCATCAGCAGAAAAGCCGATCTGGCGCGCGAATGTGCCCCATTCATCCCCCATTCGGATCGGGGTCGCGTCCATCAGATGGGTGCGGCCGACTTTGATGATCTCCTCGAAATCCGAAGCCTTCCGTTCAAGTTCGGATCGCAGTTCCTGAAGGGCAGGGAGCAGAGCGTCCGAGATTCGTTCGGCGGCCGCCACGTGCATCGCCGTCGGGATGACGTCGTTGGACGATTGGCTTTGATTCACATCGTCGTTGGGATGGATCGGTTTTTTCGAGCCAACGACTCCACCGAGGATTTCGATCGCCCGATTCGCGATGACCTCATTGGCGTTCATATTTGTTTGTGTGCCTGAACCGGTCTGCCAAATCACGAGAGGGAAATGGTCATCGAGCGTCCCTGAAATGACTTCCGTGGCGGCAGTGGAAATTGCTTCAGCCTTCTCCTTGGAGAGCCCTCCCAGCGTCGCATTCGCAACCGCAGCGGAGCGCTTAACGATCCCAAGTGCTCGAATGAATTCACGAGGAAAATGGTCGTTCCCGATCGCGAAATTGCGCCGGCTGCGTTCGGTTTGAGCTCCCCAATAGCGATCTGCGGGGACCTCTATGGATCCCATCGTGTCGCTCTCTGTTCGCGTTCGCATTGGCTTTGTCCTCGCCCCTACGGCCCCAGTGCCCTGATCGCCGATGGCTTTTCCAGCTGAGTCATTTTTCGAGTCGTGTCGAATGAGGTCCGCGACGGCATTATAACGGTGCCAGGAGAGCTAGAGGCGCCAATATTTACGTGTCGTCGATGCCCTCGTTGGAAAGACCCGACGTCCGCTTTCGCGCGGCAACCCCCTGCTCAAGCACAAGGTCGATCGATACCCATTCGGGGCTGGTTCCAAGCTTCGCGATCTCTTCCACACGGCGTAGCAGCTCCGCGAGCGTGCCACTCCTCTGCAGGCCGACCAATCTGGTCACACCGTATTGCATCTAAGGGGAGCGGGACGGTGCAGTCCACCTCGGTCGGGCGAATGATGTTGACTCGGAGCGTTGCCACGAATTCCCTCCTCTGGACGCACTGCTTCCAATCGGAGACTGACCGCTCGTGGATGAGCAGTTCGATCTGCAGGCGCGGGGTCAACCTAGTTCGGAGGGGCCATCGCCGTTATCCCGGGATACCCCGAGCGAAATCCGGTGATGCCGTGCAACTCTCCGCCTCCAGATATCCAGCTCGGAGCCGGACAGGAGGAGCGGGTCAGGATACGATGCGCCGCTTGATGTCCCGATAGGCGTCACGCAGCTCTCCTGCGAGGAGTTTGCCTGCCGCGAGGACATCGTCGACCGCCTCCCCGGACTCGCGCCCGAGTTGACTGGTCTTCGCCTCGAGGTCTTCCCAGCGTGTCTCGAGGTCGCCCCAGGTCTCCTCGGCTTCGAGGCGACCGAGGTGGGCCTTGACCCGAAGTTCGTCGCGCAGCTTGCGGATTTCGTCCATGTCCTGGTTGAACTTTGATCTTTCTTCGCTCATTGCAGTCTCCTTGATCACGCCCTGCGTGACCGCTTGGGGGGCCTTCGGCGTCGCTCCGATTCGGACCGATGTCATGACTAGAACGCCGTGGCAAGATCTTCCAGAACCGCTTCCTCGACGTCGGATATCTTGTTGCCGAGCCCGAGAAAGCCGCCGGCGGCGCTGGCCACGGAGCGCGCCCGGTCGAGGGTTTCTTGTCTGAGGATTTCGCGCGAAGTATCTCCAAGCACTGGCAGGACGGCCGCGATATAGGCTCTCCACGCTTCGCGCAGCGGCGCGGGAGGCCTTTTCTCGAGCCAACTATCCAACAGCGCGCGCGCCTCGCTTCCGGCTGCGATGCCATCCTGGACGGCGGCCTCGACGATGGCTTTGCGCTCGGCGCTGGCGACCTCGCGATCGGCCCAGGCCACTTCCACGAGCGGGACAAGGGAGATCGCGAACCATGTCTCCGCGCGAAACCCGACCTCGACGAGTTGCTCCGCGAGGGCTTCGTCATCGAATGCCATGGCGCTCGCCAATGCCTCGGCGCGCTCGTGGAGCTCCTTCTTGTCTCGGAGCTTCCGAAGGAGGGCTTCGTTCTCCTTCTTGAAAAACGATTCCTCGAGCGCCTCCCGTCGGTCGTTTAGGCTGAGTTTGGTCGACATGTGATTCCTCTTCCCCTCTTTCCGTATTTCCCTAGCCGGGAATGCAGAGATCCCCGCCGGCCCAGATGCCACCGCTATGGTTCCATCGGGCGGGTCTCTGTGCAACCGGTCCCGGCATGGGTATGTCAAGGGGCTGGGCTGAATCTGCCGGTGCTTGCAAACAAGGAGCGCTGGTCGGCTTGCCTATTAGGCTTGCGTCATCGCCCCGGATGAGCGCGAACCAGAAGAGGAGAATCGGTTCGCGCCGGCGCGGCGCGGCGCGGCGCGGTGGGGAAGGGGTGGCGAGGGGAGGGGTGCGAGGCGAGTGCTGCCGCCAGAGCCAGCCGGGTAGGCGTCCTCGTTCGATGTATTTCACCGAACACCCGCCAACCGGATCTGCCGCCTAACTCTCGCCTCGCCTACAGCTCAGTCGCTAACGGCGGGTTGTTTCCCCAGTCAGGCTAGGAAGGCTCAGCGCATCGACTCGCGCCTGTTCGGCCGCATTTTCGAGTTCAAGCTGAGCGACTCGCTCTCTCCATGACGCGCTCTTCTGGCGAAGTTCGCGCAATCGATCTGCCGACTGATCGGTCTCGCCCTGAAGCTTGCGGACATCTTGCTCCGCTCGATCCAAAGCATCCTGAAGCTGCCGCGAACGAGCCAGGGACGCCGCGCTGGAGTCTTGCAGTCCTAGCGCCCGGCGGGTGGCTTCGGCGCGCGAGCGATCAAGCTCAGCCATCCGCTCGGAGAGCGCACGCGTCGCCTCTCGTTCTTGCAACGCGACCTGCTCAGCATATCGGACGGCTGCCTGGTCACGGAATTGCGGCGCAGGCGCACTCACCGCCGGTAGCGATCCCTGTTGTTGCCGGATCCAGTATTCCATTTGACCTTGTGAGCGCTGTGCTTGTTCCGTTGCACTCTCTCGTTCTCGCTCATAGGCTTGGCTTCGGGCGGCGGCCAGCTGTTGATTTAGGTCGTCCGCGGCGCGGCGGGCTGACTCGACCTGCCCTCGGGCTTCCAGGAGGTCCTTGTTGGCCTTGGCCTCGCGCGCGAGCGCACGGGCGACTTCAAGGTTTCGCAGCGTCGTCTCGCTCAGAGACTTCGCTTCCAAAGCTTGTGCGAGCTGCTCGGCGATCACAACGCGCTGTGAACCCAGCTTGGCGAGGTGGATCGCTTGGTGATCGTCGCTCTGTGTGAAGGCAGTTTCTGCCTGGTCCACGAGTTTTCGAGCTTGCAGCAGAGCGACCGGGGCTCGTCGCGCGACTTCCGCATTGGCCGAGGTTTGGTCAAGTTCGGCCCGCGCATTCACGAGTTCAGTCGGCTTTACGCGAGGTGACGCGCAACCACTAAAGGCCGCAATGGCGAACCCTGCGAGCATGAAGCCGTAGGGGCCGGAAAATTGCCGACGGTCTCTGGTACTCATTGAAATTTCCTCCGATTTTCTGTCCTGATGAACAACGTTAAATTCGAATCGACTTGGGCAAAACGCTATCGAGCAGATTCGTATTCGATTGCAGATTGAAGAGAATCCAGCTCAGCCTTGAGATCATTGGCTGAACGGGTCCAATAGGCATTTCGACTCTTGGCATCCGCGAGTTCAGCCTGAACCAGCGCGGCATCTGCCATCCGGCGAGCGAGGTCGTACTTCTTACTACTCATGGCTACTCGCGCCTCTTCGAGGTTCTCCCGTGCGACGTACAGCTCGAGTGGCGCATCCGTCACGGCGCCATTGGATTCGGCGGATTCAAGAGCCCGGTTCGCGGCCTCTACGCGGTCGAGTGGTGGCGTTCCCTTTGCGCAGGCGACTGCGAGCACTAAGAGCAACGACATCGATCCCAAAAACAGTGTGGTCTTCTTCATGGCAATACGGGTCCTTTTTCCTAGTTCGAATCAGGGTGAACACGATCGGCCGCTTCCAGTTGACCTAGGAATGCGAATGGCGATTCGGCCGATAAAGCTGCTGGGTAGTCACGAAAGTGAACGTCCCATTTGCAACGGTGAAAATAGAACCCCGCGCCAGACCTATTCGTCACGCAGCAAGAATTCGGGTGCTCCATTCGAAACTTGTGACGCTTGCCCCGATTCAGGGGTTCTTGCTTCTACCGAGCGAGCTGCGGTCGACAGTCGGACGCACCGAATGCGGCGGGGGTATCGACGACGCTCTTGGCGTCGAGTTTTCGGGGCAGGGGCAGGCTCACACGGAAACGCCCTGTGTGATCTATGGCCGGTTCAATGCAGCCCAACTCTCGTTCGTGTCTGACAACAATCCCGGCAATCCCGGCGAGCCAACTCAATTTTTTGAAGAAGGACATCCAATGCAAGAAACCACAACTAAAGCAACCGACAACCAGGAAACCGATACGAGCGGGGCTTCTGCCCCCACACTCGACGGGAAGAAGAACTCGTCTTGGAAGGGTTGGGCGGTCGTGCTTTCGGTTTCAGTCCTGGTCAATCTTGGCTTTGTCTTCGAGCTAGCCAAAATGAAACAAGAGCTTACGCGCGCAGATGAATCCTATGCACAGGCCCAGCAAAATTTCGCCGGTCTGAATTCGAATCTCACTGAGGGGAGGCAGGCTGTGTCTGACTCCAGAGAGGCCTTTGAGAAGATTCGCGTTGACCTGGATGCATTGGTCTTGAGGGCGTCCCAGATACAGGAAGAAGCGCAGCACGCGATGCTGAAGCTGCAATCCGCTGATGGCGCGGCGGGGTTGGCTTTGCGTCAGTCTTCGGCGGCGGCCCCCCTTCAAGCTTCGGATTCAGAGGTCGAACGCGTCGCGCATTCTATCGATCTGGGCGGCTCGCCTGAGGAATTGACTGAAGCCGCGCAGCTGCCTTCGGTATCCGCACCTCCAGCTAATTAGGTCTGATGTACCGACAAGAGTTTCAACCTGATCGGGTCGAACTTTTAGACGAATTCTTTTGATGGGAGCAATCTTGATGGTGCACGTGAGCCGATTTCTTTTTATTGGATGTCTTTTGGTTCTGTCGGGTTGTGCCGGGAACAAGCTCAGTATTCCGACCGATTTTCTGAATCCGTCGAACAGGCTGACCGTCGACGAGGGGCGGAAAATGATGGAAGAGGGTCGTCACCTCGAAGAAGAAGCAGACATCGAGATCGCGAGTGCGACCGATCGGCTCAAGGCGGGAGAGGCGAAGAAGAAGCAAGGCACCCGACTTGTTGAGAAGGGTGAGAAAGCGATCCGATCAGCGGCAATGAGTGAGGAGGCGGCGCGGATGCAAGCAGACGCACAAAGAATGCGGCGAGAGGCGCTGCTCGAGTAGGAGCTGTATCGGCGCAAGGCCGCTTAGGTTGTGAACCCAAGCGGGGCTACGCGTTAGGTGTGGCAGAGGGAATTATTCGAATGCTCAGAAAGAGCGAACTTGGGTGGGAGGTAAAGAGGATGCGTTGGGTCGAGACTGTTCTTGTTTGTGGCGTTGTAGGGCTCGCGTGCGCGAGCCCGGCGCCGTTCCCACCGGAGGTGATCGCTGCACGGAGTGCGATCGACGCTGCTCAGACCGAAGGGGGTCTCGCGGAAAACGCGCCCGCGCGTCTCGAGCGTGCCAAGGAATCCGTCCGTCTCGCTGAGGTCGCTTTTAGGAAGGGCGGGGAGCCCGAGGAAGTGAGCCATCTCGCCCAAATCGGCGCAGCGCAGATCAAAATCGCGCGGGAAGAAGCTTCTGAACGGGAAGCGCGACGTGGATACGACACTTTGAGTCGCAGAGTCTCGGGACTCAGCGCATCTCTGCGGCTTCGTGATGCAGAGAACACGGCACTTGTACGTCAGCTTCGCAGCCAGACCACAGCGCCTCCTCTACGAGCTGAGAATCCGCCTTCGGCACCGTTGCCGCCGACCGTCATCGTGCTGTCAGGCACGCCGAGCACGGCCTGGCCTGCTTCGGATCTTTCGCCAGGGCGCGAGCTGGACACAGTCGTGCAGAGCGAGCGGATCGGGAGGGGTTCGATGCTTTCTGATCTCGAGATTCTCGATCGACGTGCGCGGGAGCAAGAATCCAGTCTCGAAGAGAGACAGCGTCAGCTCGAGGCGAAAGCGCAACAGCTTTTGAGTCAGCGCGATGAGAGCATTCGGCAAGAGACAGAGATTGCTATGCAAACGCAAGGCGACGCACAGCGCGCGATCGAGCTCGAGAAGACCAATGCTCGAATTCGCGAAGTCAGAGTGTTTGCTGAAGAGCAAAAAGAGCAACGTTTGGTGGCGCAAGCACGAGCCGATGCCCTGGAAGCGAAGATTGCCGAACTGGCGCGTCAGGCGAGTCTGGCTTCCGTAGTAGTCGATCGTGTCCCGGAGAAGGAAGCTGCAGTACCGGCTCTTCGCGAAGCGCCGGTCGTAGCGGTGGAGAAGCGCGAGGTGCAGCCTAGTCTGGATACACCTCTCGAAGCGAATAAGTCGGCCCTCGCCGAATCGGTCGACAGTGCCGAGAATAAGGAGCGGATAGCCGAGCTCACCGAAGACTTGAATACGAGTGTCGCGCTTGCCGATCGCCGCGTTGCAGCGCTCGAGGTCGAGAAGCAGCGTGTGCGGGAGCTCGAGCTCGAGAATGTTCGGCTATCGACCGAGCGTGATCTCTTGTCGGGTCAGGTCGGCCTGGCAAATGTGGCGGCCAGCCGAGACGATCGGCCTACCGCTCAGTTCCGTCAGACTCAGCCAGCGGTGTCTACGGCCCAGGAGGCTCGCCTGATTGAACTCGAGGGGGCGCTCGAAGCGGCGCGTAGCGAGAATCGAACAGCCGACGCTCGTGAGCGGGACCTTGAAAAGCGTACGCGGAATATGCAGCGAGAGCTCGCGAACCGTGAGGATCGTGGAACCCAGCCGCAAGTCGAGCGCTCGAGTGGGTTCAGATGGCCATGGAGTAGCGATCCTGAAAACGTTCGCAGGCGCAAGATACGACGTCCGCGAACTGACCCCGCTGGACTCGAGACGGCGCAACTGGTCCAGCCCGGCGAGGCAGTGGCTGCGTCTCAACCTGCGACCACTCCTGATCCGAAATTACTTGACGTTCGAGCTGAGCAAGTGAGCACGAAGGCGAACGCGGAGACAGGCTCCGGCGAAGCGCTCGAAGCTCAACAGGTGGCAATGGCGCTGCGATCCGAGAGGGCACTTCTCAAGGAATGGAACGCGACGCTTACGAAGCGAGGCACAGTCTTCACCCTCGAAGACGCCTTCGCCTCGAACCAGACAACGCTGAAGTCAAAGGCCGTGGAGCAGTTGGGGCGATTGGCAGAGGTCCTGAATGAACGGCCGAGTAGGACGGTGTCGATTGAGGCGCACACGGATAGTGCAGGGAAGGACGAATACAATCTCTCCCTTTCGAATCGACGGGCGGAGGCGGTGCGTGATTTTTTGGTGGCACGAGGGCTTTCGGAACAGCGACTCATCTCTCGTGGATACGGGGAGCAACGCCCGATATCGCCTAACAACAATGATTCAGGTCGGGAACGGAACCGCCGTGTGGAGCTTGTGCTTGCTGACGCGGTTGAGGCTTCTGAGGCTTCGTAGCGGGACATGCCCACAGCGAAACTTGCGGTTCCGACCAAAAAATTGAGTGGAATAGGGGAGGTAAGTCAGTTGATGATTAATCAGCGAAGTCTGAGAGTGGTAGGGAGTCGAGTGGAAGGCGCTAGGCGTTTCACTGGAGTCTGGATCGTTTCGTCCTGGGCGCTTGTCGCTTTGACTTTTCTGCCAGGCGCGGCAGAGGCTCAATGTGAAGACGAAGCCTACGATCGTGGCGGTGACAACTATGAATACGATGCAGGATACGAATATGCGGACGACACCGCCGCCGGGTTTGGAATCAAGCTAGGTGCCGGCTTTACCGCGAGTCCTGAATCCTTCCTGATGGATCTGGGAATCCCGTATCACCTTGGTAGCGGTGTCTCCATCGGGCCGCGCTTGCAGCTCGGTCTTGCGAAGGACACGAATTTCGTTGCTCCAACGATCAATGTCGAATACTCGCACGACTGGAGCAATCGAATTGGAGGAGTACTGGGTGCGATTCGCCCTCTGATTAGCGCCGGGCTCGGTTTTGCATGGGTGGAAGACCAAGATCGCAACGGCGACAACAGTCAAACGGATGTTCTGTTCAATGTTGGTGTCGGCTTGGCGTATCCGCTCTCAGAAAAATTCGAGATTGCGACGGTGCTTGACTTCAACATTCTGCCCAAGGAGCCGCTCGACGACGACTTCGTTTTCAGCTGGCAACTGCTTCAAATGCGCTTGCAATTCTAGCAATCGAATAACGAAGAGTGAGATCCTTCACCGGAAAAAGGGGCACAGGTGGATGTCTCGAATAATTCTATTATCGCGCTGTAAAGGGAGCTGAGTATGGACGGAGAAACTTCAAAGGTACCGACCGAGGTACAGACAGATCTTACAAACTGGAAACAACGCTTTGAAGAAATGGGCGGCCGCGTTCTGGACGCCACGCTGTCTCTCGCTTCCACTGTGCAGAAGGTGTCGGGAAAGAGCGCGGACTTAGCGGTTCGTGAGGCATCGGTCGTCCTGTCACGAGCGCGACGTGCGACGCTCGGTCGGATGAGAAGTCGCAGTTGTTCGATCATCGGCGAAGAGTTTATGGCCAATCGAAAGACCCTCGGCGGAAGTGACTTGGCAGTGATCAGTTCGGAGGCTGCAGAAGCGATCGTGCGAGTCGAGGAGATCGATCGTGAAAGGGTAGAGCTTGATTCTCGAATTGACGGGCTTCGGCATCAATCGTCGGATTAGATTCGCTAGCCGCCTTTGATGGACAAAGCGCGGCATAACAGCGTCCCGCGACGTGCGAAGCGTCGCGTACCGGAGCTAGGCATGAATGAACTGACAGGGTGGCTCTCATTTGTCGGACTTCTCGTTGTCACGGCAGCATTGGGCGTCGCCGTTATGACCGAAAGTAATCCCTTCCAACATACTGATTCGTCGGACTTTGCGGCGATCGAAGATGTTCCGCAGCGAATGACCGAATGCTTCCAATTTATTGGAGAGCATGCCGCGAATGTAGACGAGGACGTTGTTCGTGATCCCGCATTTATTCAGTCGCTGAAGAAAATGCTTGAACGCGGGGAGAGCATTGGCGGCCAGGACGGGCGAGAATTTGCAGAGGTCTCTGAGACGTGGACAGTAAATTGAGCCTACTCAATTCGGAAGCTTGCCGAAGTCCCCGTCTCTGATTCAATTCCGCCCTTAAACGGCGTACTTCGCTTGGTGCGAGACACACCTCTTGATCGCCCGCGTCGGGATCCGCCCGAAAAAACAATCTCGCAGCCATTCAGACAGAGCAAACCGACTCTGAAAAAGCCTCTCACTGAAGATTTGCTCGACCT
>JBDNFB010000113.1:0-12480 GCA_041690055.1 Myxococcota bacterium
CTCCTTGGCCGCGCATGAGCACGGCCAATCGCGTGCGCGAAATGACGCACGGGGAGGTCAAGGTGGAGGAGCGAGAGGAAGACGGCGGGCGGCAGACGATGTACTGGCCCAGGAGGCGGTCTTAGCTCCCAGCGCCCCGTCAAACTGCCCTGCCGCGGAAGCGGCTTAGTTCAACGCCTAGTATCGGTGGTGCTGATGTAGACGCAATGTAGAAATGTCGGGTTTCTCACCATTAGAAATGTCGGGTTCTTCGCCCCATCGTGTCGGGCTGGAGGGCCGACATGGACGACGCGAGAACCCTGACGATGAGCACCAAAGAGCTGAACCGATTGGAGATTCTGGGCCGCGTGGTGGAACGGCGGCTGACGCAGGCGCAAGCAGCGGAGCAACTAGGCCTTGGCGTGCGACAGGTCGAGCGACTCTGTCGGAAGCTCCGACTGGATGAGCGCCAAGGGCTCGTTTCGAAGAAACGAGGAAGACCGAGTAACCGGAAGCTGTCCGCTGTACTTCGTGAGCGCGCGCTGGCCCTCGTCCAATCACTCTATGCGGACTTCGGTCCGACCCTCGCCGCGGAGAAGCTTCACGAGCAGCACGGCCTGCAGGTCTCGGTCGAGACACTGCGACGATGGATGATCGAAGTCGAAGTCTGGGTCCGTCGCTCTCAGCGGACGCGTCGCGTTCATCAGCCCCGGCATCGCCGGTCGTGCTTCGGCGAACTGATCCAGATCGACGGTTGCGATCACGGGTGGTTCGAGGATCGGACTCCAAGGTGCACATTGCTTGTTTACGTGGACGACGCAACGAGCCGACTGATGGAGCTGCGCTTCGTCAAGTCGGAGTCCACTTTTGATTACTTTGAAGCGACTCGCTCCTATCTAGAGCGCCACGGTAAGCCCATCGCCTTCTACAGCGACCAGGCGAGCGTTTTTCGAGTCACCAACTCGCATGTGCGCCAGAACGGAGGCGTGACGCAGTTTGGGCGTGCTTTGTCGGAGTTGAACATCGACACTATCTGCGCCAATACACCGCAGGCCAAGGGACGTGTGGAGCGTGCGCATCTGACGCTGCAGGACCGGCTGGTGAAGGATCTTCGCCTAGCATCTATTTCTACAATCGAAGCAGCCAACGCGGCCGCCCCCGGCTTCATCGATTCCTACAACGCTCGATTCGGAAGAAATCCGACGAGCGACCACGACGCCCATCGCCCCGTTCGAGAAGGCGAAGATCTCGAACAGATCCTATGTTGGCAGGAAGATCGAAAGATTTCGAAGGAACTGACGGTTCACTTCCAAGGCGGACGCTATTTGATCGAGCCAAGTCTCGAGACGCTCGAACTCCGCGGCCGACGCTGTCGAGTTCACGAATACTTCGATCGCCGGGTCGAACTCCGATACGAAGGCCGTCGCCTGGCCTTCACTGTCTTCGAAGGGCAGCGTCGAGTCACGCAGGGAGCCATCGTGGCCAACAAACGGCTGGGGGCCGTGCTGGCTACGATCCAGGCGGATCAACGCAGGCGTGATGAGCAAGCGCTTGCGAGCCCTCGGGTTCGAAACCGGAGGAAGGAACGGATTCGGAAGGTTCGCAAAGACGCGGCCGCACCGACCGTTTCCATCACCGCCTCGCTAATCGAAACCGCGAAATCGAGCTCCGTCGAAGTGAAGCTCTCGGGCGAATACTCGAGCCGCACGTCTTGGTCGGGCAGCGCCCGCCCCCCCCGCCCCCCCCGCGGCCACCCGCTTCGCCGCGCGCACCGCGGTCGCTTCGATCCCGGCCCGGCCTTCGTGAAAGACAACGCGCCGCTGGAGCGACGAGGTCGAGTTGTAGAAATGTACAATCGTGCGCGGCGCCCCGGCCATCGCTTCGAAGGTCTTCTCGATCAGATCCTCGCGACATTGCGTGAGGACCTGGATCGTGACCGAATCGGGGATGCGCGCCTCCTTTTTTGAGCCGCCGTACGAATTCAAATTCCGTCGCGGAGGCGGCGGGAAAGCCCACTTCGATGTCGCGGAAGCCGCTTTCGACGAGCGTTTCAAAAAGCCGAATCTTGCGGTCCCAGCCCATCGGCTCGACCAAGGCCTGATTGCCGTCGCGCAGATCGACACTGCACCAGCCGCGGCGCATGCCGAAGCGTCTCCCCGGGCCATGCGCGCGCCTCGTTTTCGAGGGGCGCAAAGTCTTGATATCGCTCAAAGGGCATCACGCCGGGCGTTCCGCCCGCGAAGGATCGCCCTTGCTTCATCTCGTCTTGCATTCCCATTCTATTCTCCGTTTGGTGCCCACCACCGCCCGATCCAACCGGAATGCTCTGCCTCTACCTTGGAAACGCCCTTTGCAGGCTCTTCGTGCGATGCGGGCCACTCACGCGGTCTTCGGCGCACAAAAAAGGAGCCTTCAGCGATCAAAAAAACAGGAGTCCAAACGACAAAGCCCCCTCCGGCCAATCAGGCGGGAGGGGGCTTAGGTTGTCGTCCTAACTTTTCCGTTCAGCGCACGCTAGACCTCACCCGCCCCAGCGCGCTCTTAGCGTTGGAGGCGATAGCTCGTTACGCGCGCAGTGATTTCGTTGTAAAAGGCGATCTTGGTATCCCCCAGCGAATCGCCCATATCCATCTTCTCGGTCGCGGCCATGAGAGAATCGAATGCCGCCTTAGCACCGACCTCGAATTCATAGATTGCTAGGTACCGGTACCCGTCTGCGTCTGCAGCTTGATAGTCGGAGAGCCTGTAGCGCGTCGCCGCCACGGCTTCGGTCAATTGAATCACCTCGCTGAGGTGAACCTCGTTGTACCAGCGATTGAACTCGTCGTCTTTGCCATCGACGGCGTTGCTGTAAACGAGCATCTGAACCTTGGGCATTGTGGAAACCTTTTCTTCGGCGGCTGGCTGCGACGGAATAGTCGAGCGCTCCCCGCCAGCTCAAGCCGAAATGCTACCAGACAGCGAGCGCGGCACAGACATGCGGGCCCATTCCGCCTAGCCCACGCCGGAGAGATCGATCCGCTTGCCCCAGCGGCTACGCACAGCGCGCCGCGTGGCCGGGACCGAAGCGAGCTTCGGATCGCGCTCGATTGCGGCCCGGGCCGCTTCCCGGGCGACCGACACCAGGAGGACATCACGCAAGAGATCTGCGATCCGGAGCTCAGGCATATGCCCGCTCTGTCGCGTTGACGTTGCTCCGCGAAGGTCCCTTTCGTTGGGCCCTTGAGGCAGTCGCGAGGAAGTCGGCAACGCGTGAAGTTCGACATCACCCAGAACGAGTTCCTTGTTGATGCACCAAGTTCGCGCGACATCTTTCACAACTATGTCGACGCTCCGAAACCGACGCCGCAACTGAAGTGCTTCTCGATCAACGAGCTGCTAGCGGAGAAGACCCGAGCTCTCTACGAGCGCGAGGGACGGGCGCGCGACGTCTATGACGTCGTCCACATTAGCCGCGTATTCCGCGATGAGATCGGGCCTTCAGATGCGCTCCGCATCGTTGCGAGCAAGTTCGCCTACAAAGAATTGGACCCGCCTACTGTAGAAAGGGTCCTCGCTCGCATCGGTTCCGAGACGCTTCGCGAAAACTGAGATCATCAACTTGCCCATCAGCTTCCGGTCCTGCCCCCGTGCGAAGACTTTGAGCTGGAGCTGCGCGAGGCACTATCGTGGTGGATGGATCCGACTTCGGCTCATCAGCTTCCGGAACCGGTACAGTTGAAGGCCGGCGAGGAGCTCGTTCCTGTCGAGCGCTTCCCGAGATTCGGTGCCGCGCCGGGCTCGGCGGGGAGTGTCTCGGGCGGTACTTCCGAGCTGCATGCCATTCGACTCGCCGCCCGTAATCACCTCTATGTCACCTTGAGCTACGACGGAGTCACGCGGAGCGTGAAGCCGTACTCGCTGAGACGGCCCGTGACCGGCAACCTGCTGCTTTACGCCTACGAGCAAACTCGAGGCGGTCAGCCGACCGGCCAGATCAAGGCCTATCGGGTAGAAGGAATCGCCGGAGCCGTCGTCGAAGCGCGTAGTTTCAAGCCGCGCTGGCGGGTAGAACTCTGACGCCGAATCGGCTTCGACGATGTGTCGTTATGACCGATTGCGCCGCGCCTAGAGATTCCGGGGGCAGGGCGCGGCCGAGGCGCGCAACGCGCGCGGGCGCGATGAACCGATACTATGCGTGGTCTCGTCAGGGCCGGCGACGGTCGGGGCGCCACTGACTTTATTTCGCAACTCAGTACAGCCCGAGCCTTTGAATCGTGCTCGGCTCGCCTATCCTGCCCACCACAATGGATGTATTCGAGAACATTGCTGGCTGGATCTCGCAAAACGAAGCGCTCTTGAGTGGGACCGCGGCGATGATCGTCGTCGCGGGCGTCGTCTTTACCCCAGTCGGTGCTGCGCTGCGGCAGGTTACTCGCCGCTCGCGTAGCGTCGAGGCAGGTGTCGAGCCCGTTGCTCCGCCGGAAGCGGCGCACCTGTCGACCCATTTTAATGGAGATCCGATACCGGGGCGGGATAAGGAGAATACGTTCCCATCGCACTCGTCGGGCGACGTGGCGCACGCGCGGCCGAGCGGGAATCTGCCGAGCGTTGCGACCAGCTTTATCGGCCGAGACGCTGAAGTTGCGGAGCTCGCGGTTCTCCTGGTGGATCACCGTCTTGTTACACTCACGGGTGTCGGAGGCGTTGGGAAAACACGCCTAGCGCTGTCTGTTGCGGGGCGACTCACGAACGAATTTAATGATGGCATCTGGTTTGTGGAGTTGGCGCCGGTTGGTGATCCCGCCGCGGTGCCCGCCGCCGTGGCAACCGCGTTGGGAATCACCGCTCAGGCTGAACGTGGCATCGTCGATTCGATCGCCGAAGCGCTGTCGGGTCGGCAGCTTCTCCTCGTTTTGGATAATTGCGAGCACGTGCTCGATGCTGCCGCGGAAGTTGTCGAGGCCCTTCTGGCGCGAACGGCCACGGTATCCGTTATCGCGACGTCGAGAGAAGGATTGCGCGTCACGGCCGAACATTTGTGGCCCGTGCCGTCGCTGGACGTTCGCGCTGGTGAAGGTTCTGTCGCGGTATCGCTTTTCGTTGAACGAGCTCGCGCAGTTCAGCCCGGATTCACCCTGGGCAACGATGGTGAGTTCGTGATCGACATTTGCAAGCGTCTCGATGGGATCGCACTCGCGATTGAACTCGCCGCAGCGCGAATGGTCTCTATGAACCCACGTGAGCTGTCGGAACGATTGACGGATCGTTTTCGTCTCCTCTCGGGCTCACGTCGTGGCCTCGAACGTCATCAGACGCTGCGGCATGCGGTGCAGTGGTCCTATGAGCTGCTGGAAGAGGACGAGCGCGCGCTCCTGAATCGCTGCTGTGTCTTCGCCGATGGGTTCGATCTCGCTGCAGTCGCGCACGTGTGCGGTGACGAGGGCGTTGACGAATACGGAGTCCTGGATGGGCTCGACTCCTTGGTTCGAAAGTCGCTCATGACTGCTGAGTTGAGTCAAGGGAAGACTCGTTATGCGTTGCTCGAGACGATTCGGCAGTTCGCCGAGGAGCAGCTGGCGCAAGGCGGCCTCGTCGATGACGCGCGGGCGCGTCACGCCGACTACTTTGCGCAGCAATCCATCGATTGGTTCCGAATCTGGGGCGGACCCCGGCAACGAGATGCGCTTGAGTGGGTGGAAGCCGAGTTCGCGAATCTCAGGTCGGCCTATGAATGGAGCGCGGACAACGACAAGCTCGCTGTCGCCGCTGATATCGCGGCCCACGCTGCCATTCTCGGCATTCCGCTTCAGGTTTTCGAGCCGACGGGCTGGTGCGAAGAGCTGATTCCGGCGGCGCGAGCGGCCGAGCTGCCGCAGCTCGGTCGCCTGTACGGCGCAGCCGTCCTTTGTGGTTATGCGGGGCGTAAGGACGAGGCGGTCGAGTACGGTCGTGCCGCCGTCGCCTTGCAGCACGACGATCGATACGAATCCTTCGATCCGAGCTGGAATGAATTTTGGGCCGCTGTCGCCGTCATAGTTGCTGGTGGCGACGTTGCTTCCAATCTCGGACCTTCTGAAGCGATTTTGAACCGTCCCGGTCCCGAACGTGCCATCGGCCTCTTCGGCTTGTTTTACCTCCTTCCCGCGTGCGGCCGTACCGACGAAGCAATCGACATCGCGACGGAGGCACAAGCCGCGGCAGAAGCCTATGTCAACCCATTCTGGATCGGGTGGCTCTATGCGGGTTACAGAGCGTTCGGCGAGTCGGATCCAGAACATGCTAGGTGCAGCTTTCAGAAGGGCCTCGCGTATGCGCGCGAACAGATGTTGCCCTTCGTCGAGAATCGTATCCTGCAAGAGCTCGCTTGGCTGGAGGCTTTGCACGGTACGCCTGAGCAAGCCCTCGATCTCTTCGACCAAGTACTTGATGCGTTTCATAGAGCGGGGAACCACACGGATCTGCGCGCGACACTCTGTTATGTATCAATGCTCTTCGAACGTATGGGGCGGACGGAATCAGCAGCGACGGCATTCGGGACTAGTCAGATGTCAGCGGATTCGTGGGTAGTGGGGATGTCGAGCGCGCTCGGGCGAGTGAGTGATGCGCTCGGCGTCGAGCGTTTCGAAGAGCTTGTCGCGGTTGGGGCTGCGATGGAGTTGACGGCGGCGATGCACTTCGCGCGTGAAGGGATGCGGGAGTTGCGGGAGTCGATTGCGGACGCCCCGTAAGGGGTCGAGTCGACCCGTCGGGGCTTAGTGATCAGAATGGTCGGTATCGGCGCCGATGAAAATGACGTATGAGAGTTCTACTTGTGGGGCGCGTATCTTCGAATTCTCGAGTTGACCTAAACTTGACCTAAGTATTCGTCACGCACCTCTACGCACGGTAGCCCTGGTAAACATCAATGAAATCAACGATCGCATCACGTTGCCAACGGCAGGGGGAGACGCGAGCGATTAGCGAGCGGCGAGTAGGAGAGGTCGCAGACCTCGAAGGGAATGCCAGTTCGAATCAGGTTTCGTGCTCCACGCGATCAATGGATGCGTTCAGGAGGACGTTATTCGTGGGGTGTCCAACCGGGCCCGGTCTTGGCACAACGCCGTCGGGCGTGCCTGCGGGACGGCTAACTCTCCCGCCTCCTGGCGCGCTCCACCATAAAGTCGATTGTCTCATTCATGTTCACCGGCTCGAGCAAGACTGAGGGGTGAGCCGCGGCCCAGACTCGGAAGACCTCGTCTGCGAATCCCTGTCCGACTCCCTCTACGCCGCGAAAATCCAGCACGACCTCACGGAAGCGGTCGAGGCCGTGGAGCAACCGCTTCGCTTCAGAGCGCGAGACGAAGCGCACGCCGATAGCGAAGAGCCGAACTACGGTTCGAGTCTTCGCAAACTCGTAGTCTTGCGTGTACTCGTCGAATAGCATCGCGAGGGACCGGACGTCGGCAAGGTCGATCTCCACGCTGGCCAGCGTGCCCAGGAGCCTCGGCTCCACCGCGGAGACGGCCATGTCTTCGCGGCGGTTGTCGACGATCCACGCCTGTGCGCCGCTCACAAGGCGAAAGAACTCGACCGCCTTCGACGTGAAGAAGAGCCCTTCGCCCGTGTGATGCTCGGGGGCGGTCGTGGTCTTTCCCTTGGAGATCTCCTGTACAGCGGCGAGCTCGCTGGGCAGATTGAGCGCGTCGCGCACGTGCGCGAATGCCCCGACTCCGTCGTCCTCGATCTCGAGTAGAAGGAGCGTGCCCCGCTGTTCGGCGGAGATCCTCACCTGGTTGCCTGAGGAATGGTCGATCGCGTTGTTGACGAGCTCGGTCACGACGTAGGCGACCAGGCCCTCGGCCTCGCCGGTGAGACGCCCGATCGCGGCGTCCTCGTCGACCATCTGCTGCAGCACGCGGTCCTCGGCGAGACCAGCGAGCGGAAAGCTTCGCTCCCAGCGTTCGGCGGCCGGGAGTCGGTACCTCGTGGCCCGGGCCAGGCCCTCTCGCACGACGCGCCCGGACTCGACCAAGCTCTTCAGCCGGGCGTGAGCCGCCTGGCGCGAAACGCCGAGCACTTGGGCGACTGCCGTGCTCGTTGTCGGACCTCGACCAAGCAGGTCTATGAGGTCTGAATCGTCAATCATGGACAGTCTCGTCCTTTCCGATTCTCATTGACGATTGGCCTGAGGCGCCGTCCTATCATTTCTCTTTGACTACAGGGGGATCTAGTCTGAATTTACTTTACGATAATGTAAATTATTGTCAAGTGATGCTTGACGATACGACAAGCCGATCGACGAAAGGCCCGGTTGTCTGGCTTAGCGGGGGCAGGCAGCTCCAAAAGGCGAACGAGTACACGTTGAGCTGTCGACGAATCGATCGCTGAACGTCGCCAATGCGCCGAATGCGAATTGCCTCTCCCTGCCTCTCCCTGCCTCTCGGCGCGCACCGGTGCCTAGTAGGACCGGACCAAGCATCAAAAGAAGGTGAGCAGCAGCGGGTGTTGGCGCGATTCCCCGGATTACTTGCCAACGGAAGGGGGAGACGCGAGCGATTAGCGAGCCGCGAGTATGAGAGGTCACAGACCTGGAAGGGATAGCGGAAGCAATGCTTCCGATGAATTCGAATCCGCTCTATCCTCCCCAGCCCCGATCGAGCGGCAACCGATGAGCCCCCCGTTCACAAATGCCCCGTGAACGAGCGGTCTCGGCCGCCCGACCTCGAAAGAAGGAGATGGAACAGGGCAGGGCGTTAGGTGCTTGCGCTCGCCGCGGCTCCCGGCACGCCGATTGCGGAGTGGCTTCCATACAAGCCCGGTCCCGGCAACGACGATCCGATTTCCTACGCACGCCACGAGCCGGAGAAGAGGCTTCTTCATCATGTCGTAAGCGAGCACCTCGAGCCATTCCTCGAGCACTCGAGATCTGTCGGAGCCCCCGTCGCTCGCTTCGTGGAGCGCGAGATCCGCGCCTACCTCGAGTGCGGCGTCCTGGCCCACACTCGCAAGCTTCGCTTGCTCCCTACGTGTGCACTGCGATGCGTGTGGCCACGATCGGCTCGTCGCGTTCTCGTGCAAACGTAGGGGGTTCTGTCCGTCATGTGGGGGGCGCCGCATGGCAGACACAGCAGCTCACCTCGTCGATCGTGTCCTCCCTGAGGTCCCCGTTCGGCAGTGGGTACTCACGCTTCCGTATCCGCTCCGGGTTCGCTGTGTCTGAAACGCCCGGCTCACCAGCGACGTTCTGCGTTGCTTCCTTCGCGCCGTCTTCGCCGACCAGCGAAGGCGAGCAAAGCGGGATTTTGGTATTCGAGGGGGGATTTGCGGCTCGGTCAACTTCATTCAGCGCTTCGGATCGGCACTGAACCTAACGCCGCACTTCCATACGCTCGTCCTCGACGGCGTCTACGAAGGGCCGGCACACTCTCCGGGGCGCTTCCAAGCGCTCGATCCCCCCGAGACCGAAGACGTTGCGCGGGTGCTTGCGGGCACGGCCCGGCGGATCCGAAGGCAGCTCGAACGGAGCGGGGTCGAGACGGACGAGGATCCGGTCGCGGCGGACGACCTACTGCTCGCGATGCTCGGCGCGGCCTCCATCCGATCCCGCATCGCCACCGGCCCCGAGTCGGGCGAGCCGTGGCGTCGTCTCGGGGACCGGGTGGAGCCCGTCGGAGAGGAGGAGGGGGAGGAGGAGGAGGGCGTGGAGCCGGGAGCCAGGGTCCCGCCGCGCTGTGTGCGACACGGCGGGATGAGCCTGCACGCCGATGTGGCCGTGCCCGCGCACGATCGGAGACGATTGGAGCGGCTGTGCCGATATGTGGCACGTCCGCCCCTCGCACTCGATCGGCTCGAGGCGACGGGTGACGGACGACTCGCCTATCGGCTGAAGACCCCGTGGCGCGACGGAACGACACATGTCGTGATGGAGCGCCACGAACTCCTTGAGCTCCGAGCGCCGTACTCGGAAGCTGGCGCTTCCTCCTTCCCCCGCCCCGGGCACATCAGGTTCGGTACCACGGGATCTTGGCACCCTGCGCCAGCGGTCGGGATCGAATCGTGCCCGGGCGGGATGCGAAGGAGCCGGTTCCACACGCCACGAAAGATGATCCTTCGATCCTCGCTGCTCACCCGACGACGCGGATCGACGGAGCCAACGATGGCCTCGATGCCCTTCTCGAGAGCGGCGCCGGTATCGTTAGGCCGCCCGCTTCTCCGGTTCTTCGACCTGGATTGATCGAATCCGGTCCCGTCTCGACGGACGCACGAGCTCGACTCGCGGCGTTCGTCACTCCCGGTGTTCCCCCGTCCCGCCGCACGGCCTGGGCCGATCTGATGCAGAGGGTCTTCGAGGTTGACGCGCTGCGCTGCCCGGCATGCCTTGGTCGGATCACGGCGGCCAGGTCAACACCTGCATCAGGCCATGACTCGATCGGCCACTGAAGCCCCTCACGGATCAGCCCGAAGAGCGCAGCGAGGCCGAAGCACTCAAGCGCGCTGTCTGCCCACAGGGCGGCGCCAGCAACGGACAGCCCCATCAAGACGTGGAGCACCTGCTCGCCCCACCACTTCCAATCCTTCGCGCGTTCAGAGAGGCTACGAGCCATCGTTGCACCTCTTCTGTTCTGAGCGGCAGTCGCCGCAAGGCGGCGTCCTCTTCCTGCTCGTCTCGTGATCCCAACGCTGTTCACAGCAGCGGCGGCAAAACATCCGGTCGCACGAGGGACAGCGTACTCGGATCCTCTCAACCCCTCCTCATCGCTCGCAGCGGGAGCCGATCTGGCACCTACTTCGCATCCAGCAATATCGGCGTTGGGAACGTGGCCGGAGGCTCGACCGCAGTGTCAGTAATGCAAACGCCATCGACCTCGATGTCAGTCGCACCCGGAGCAACGATGTATTCCCCTGCGACCGTCCCGCCATTCTGATTGATCCACCGGATTCGAGAACCCGTGAAAGTGACATCGCCCGGCATCGCGCCTTGGTTGGCGACCTCGGTATCCGACCCGCTCACGGTCATATTCAGCCCATCACCCCACATCCATGAGGCCAGAGACCAATCGGACGTTACGCACACCCGCCAGCGATCGGTTTGGAATGCGTGCGGAGACTTGGTGGGGTTGGGCGTTCGAGTCCCCGACAGAGCGCCACAGTCCATGAAGGGCTGTCCGGGCAGGCTGTTGAGTTGGTCGGGGTTCAGGTTGGGCGGATCGCAGCCCTGAGCGTGTGAGTAATCCGCGAGCAAAAGCATCGAGCTTACTAGCATGATCAGTCGAATCATATCGTGTACCTCACTCCCAAGTCTCGCCGAACGCGCTGAACCAACGCGAGAAGTCCCAGGCCGAGACGTACCCATCAGCATCGTAGTCCGCCCGACACACGTCGTCTGTGAGGCATCGCACAGCCGCGGCGGCCTCCGGCGGGAGTACGAAGGTGTCGAGTCTGTTACTCGCCGCGCTCCACAGTTCCCCGTCTGGCGATGCGCGGAGATAAAGCGAGTGCGGCCCCGGTGGCAGATCCACCGTTTCAGCGCATAAGGCTGATGGTCCGCACTCGGACATCAGATCCCGGAAGGGGCAGGGTGGCCCCGTCGGGGCTTAGCTGTCAGCACACCCAGTATCGGTGGTGCTGAAGACGGGGCTTGTTTTGCCTATCCCCCGCCCTCGCGGCTTGATAGAGGGCGCCCTCGGACAATCCGTGACGCTTGGCATAACCACGCAACGACTCGCCTCGGCCCCTTGCATCTTCGATCTGAGAAAGAGCCTTGCATTGTCCGGGCGGCAGCTCTGAAATCCTCTGTTCGCGATCCATTCTAGATCCTCCATGATTAGTTCCAGTAATCAGGAGAATCCACGAAACTAGATTTTTGGAAAGACGCGGTTGGCTGAGCGCTTGCGCATTTCGTACTCAGCTGGCCAACGTGAGGGGGACGGACGTTAGTCCGCGAGTATGAGAGTTCGCAGAACTGGAATGGATGCTAGTCCGAAGCCGCTCTATCCTCCAATGTCCCGATCGAGCGGCAACCGATGAGCCCCCTGTTCACAAATGCCTCGTGAACGAAGAGTCTCGATCACCTGACCTCGAAAGAAAAAATGGAGCGGGGCAGGGCATTAGGTCCTTGCGCTCGCTGCGACTCCTGGCACGCCGAGTGCGGAGTGGCTTCAATACGAGCCCGGTCCCGGCGATGACGATCCGATTTCCTACGCACGCCACGAGCCGGAGAAGACGCTTCTTCATCATGCCCGTAAGTGAGCACCTCGAGCCATTCCTAGAGTGCGGCGTCCTGGCTCACGGATTCCTACGTGTGCATTGCTATGGGTGTGGCCACGATCGGCTCGTCGCGTTCTCGTGCAAACTTAGGGGTTCTGTCCCTCTTGTGGGGGTCGGATACGGATCCCGTCAGCGATCACCGAGCCCGAGGTGGCACGCCGGATCCTGGAATGCCTCGACATGCCCTCGCGGGCGCCTCCGCTCGGCAAACCGAAAGGAGGGCCCGACGAGTTGCCGCGCGAGGAGTCCGCATCCGATCTGCCCTGGGACGTC